>NZ_BAAGQD010000007.1:0-78030 GCF_054783655.1 Nocardioides salsibiostraticola
GTGGATCTCGAGAATCACGCGCAGCAGGCGGTGGCCCGGTAGGGACCAGGGGTGTACCGGCAGCTCATCTGGAACCACCGACAACCCGATGGTGCACCAGTGAGGCGCATGCGTCGAGGGTTGCCATCAGACCCGTGAGCCCGGTCGGAGCCATGGAGCCGACACCCGAGGTGGACGCCGCCGGCTCGACCTCGACATCGGGCTCGCGCAGCAGGCCGCCACCGACGTCACGCAGGGCTGAGGCGAAGTCGGTGGCCAGCGGAGCCACCCCGCAGGCCCGCAGCCCGCCGACGCCGGCGGCACCGGCTGACTCACCCGATAGGAATCCCACCGTGAGCAGCGACCGCATCGGCAGGTCGCCGAGCAGACCGCCCCCACCGGAGACGTGCTCCAGCAACTCGGGGTTGCTGGCGGCCAACTCGTTGAGGTAGGCCCCGACTCCCTCCCGATCCAGGTCGTCGGTCTCGATCAGCCCCGCAGAGACCAGTTCGCCGCCCAACTCCACCTGCGGGGCGAAGTAGCCCACGGCCCGCCCGGCGATCGCACCCAGGGTCTGGTACGCCGCCACCTGGAGGTCGTCGATCCAGCGGTACGTCTGGACCGTGGCCCGCAGGACGACGGCGTCCGCGTCGAGCTCGATCGCGCGGTTAGCCAAGCCGTGCTGACCCGTGGTGGCCGATCGGATGTCCTCCTCGGCACGCGCTGCGCTGGCGCCGGAGAGTTCGGTGCTGTCGAGGAAGGCCGGGTCGTGAAGGATCCGGGCTCCGAGGGCCGCGCGGGCTCGCATCAGCCCACCGGACTCGTCGAACAACCCCGCCAGTCGGGTCATCCGGTCATAGCGATCGGTGAGGTCGGCAGACGCGCGCTCGCGCGGACCCGGTGTCCGGCTCTCCGTCATCGCTCGACCTCCGCGAGGGCGGGGGTCAGGTCCCCGGCCAGGTCGTTCGGTCGGACCGGTCGGACGTCGACCCAGAGTGCGCCGTCCCGCTCGTGGGTGCGCAGCGATCGCCAACCGTCGGCGAGCAGCGTCCACGACACCACGCCGGTCACCGTCTCGGATGCCTCGCCGGCGGGTCGGCGGGGATCGGCATCCACTCGAGCCACCATCGCGCGCAGCCGCCCCCGGGCCTCGCCGCTGAGTGCCTGCAGGATCCGCACCAGGTCGGGCTCCCGCAACAGCGTCCCGGTCACCTGGGCGGCCAGCACCGGTAGGAGGTCGGATCGACCGGAGCGAATGGCCTCGGCGGCCGCGTCCAGGAGCTCGAAGGGCAGGTCGATGCGGGGTGCCCCTGAGGGGGCGAGCCTCAGGTGCTCCGGGATCATCGCCGCCCGGCTGAGTTCCTCGGCCCACTGCGCCGCCGGGAACCAGGCGAGTTCGAACACGACACCATCGGCGGTGGCCAGCGAGGACACGGCGGTGCCGCTCTGCCGGTGCCACGCCTTGACCTGGGTGCCGGGTTCGTCGGCCTCCGCTCCCGCAGCCACGTCCAGATCGACCGCGACCGAGGGAGTGGCGAGCAGACCGACCGCACCGATCAGGGCGGCATCCATCTCGTCGCCGACCATCAATCCCCGCCGGGTCAGGCTCGCCTCGGGCTTGCGCAGGGACGCGAGTGCGGCGGCGTACGCCTCGGCTTCGCGACTGCCGCGAGTCTGGCCCAAGCGTCCCTCGAGCCCCCTTCCGGATGCGCCGCCGAGTGTGCCACCGACCGACGGCTCGTCGGTCGACCCAGAAGGGGTCTCGAACGGCAGCGGGGCTCCGCCGGCGGCCCGGGCCACCAGGCGCAACTCGGGCAGCGTCAAGGTCACCCGCCGCGGCAGGTTGTCCAACGGTCCCCCGGTCGGGGGGAGCGGCGTGGACAGATCGACGGTCGCCATAGTCAGAGCCCCGGGATCTCGAGCGTGAGCCAGTCGCGGTGGCCCGTCGGCGGCAGCGTCAGGGTGACGAGAGTCAGGTCGTCGGGATCGGGGTCGATGGGACGGTCGGGCTGCTCGTCGTGGCGGGCCCCTGCCGCCATTCGGGATCGAGCCTCCTCGACCAGGCGTCGCCCCTTCCTCTCGCGGGTCGCGATGGCCTCGGTCCGCCGGTCGACCTCGGCGAGGTGACGTTCGAGGGTGACCGCGGCGGTCTCGTGCCGCGCAGCAGCGGCGCGCAGGTGGCTGGCGCGATCGCGGACCCTTTCCCGCATCGAGTCGGCGGCTCTGCCGACCCACCCGATGGCCTCGGTTCGAGCCACGAGTTGATCCGCGAGCAGGCGTACGTCGGTCCCCTGCTCGCGCAGCGCAGCGGCGTACCGGCGCATCTGCTGGGTGTCGCCGTACATCCCCGGTTCGAGTCCCTTCCCCTGGCTCGTGGCTGGTCGGACACGATCGTCCCACGAGACCCGCTGACAGGCGGCCTGCGTGGAGGCAAGATGGGCAGGAAGGGTCGAGGTCGTATCGAGGTTGCAGGAGTCGGGTCATGGGGACAGTTAGCGGCGTACGCCGTATGCGCGGTCGAGGAATCGCAGCCGGGTTGGCGATCGGGCTGATCAGCAGCGTGCTCGCCGGTCAACCCGCCCAGGCCGGCGCGCCCGCGCCTGTATCGGCGTCTGGGCCCGCACGTGCGGTGGTGGCCGGTCCAGACCTCGCGAGCGTCGTACCCCTGGCCGGCGCGCTGAAGAAGCGCCAGAAGTCGAAGAAGCGTCGCGCCATCTTTGTGGGCAACAACTGGGACGGCACCGCCGACGTCCTCGACCCGCGGACCCTGCGCCGACTCGGCACCCTCAACGTCATCCCCGACTACGCGGAGCGGATGCGGGAGATCATGACGAACCCCTACGACCTGGGGTACTTCCTCGCCATCCGCACCCTGATCGGCGAGGGCCACGACCAGTTCGTCGACGACATGTACTCCTCCAACAACGGCAAACTCGTCGTGATCTCCCGGCCCTCCTTCGCCGACGTCGTGGCCATCAGCCTGAAGACGAAGAAGATCGTGTGGCGCTTCGAGGTCGCCGGCGAACGCTCGGACCACATGGCGATCTCACCGGATGGCAAGACGGTCGTGGTCAGCGCCTCGACCGGCAACGTCGTGCACGCGTTGCGAGTCCGCGACGGCAAGGAGGTCGGCCGGTTCGCCTCGGGCGGTTCGCCGCACGAGAACGTCTACATCGACGGGGGCAAACGGATCCTGCACGCCAGCATCGGGATGGTCTACTCACCCCTCGACGACCCCGCGCTGGACGCCACCAAGGACGAGCGGGTCTTCATGATCGTCAACGCCAAGACCTACAAGGTCGAGCGCCGATATGACCTGCGCAAGGCCCTCGATGACCGTGGCCTGACCAAGGTGAGCACCGCCGTACGCCCCCTGACGCTGTCGCCGGATGAGAAGCGCATCTACTTCCAGGTCTCGTTCTTCCACGGCTACCTCCAGATGTCGCGGAGGACCGGGAAGATCACCCACGTACGCCGCCTGCCCAACCTGGTCCCGAACCTGCGGCGCGAGGAGTACCTCCTCGACTCCGCCCACCACGGCATCGCCGCGAACCCCGACGGGGACCGGATCTGCGTCGCCGGCACGATGTCCGACTACGCCGTCGTGGTGGACGTGAAGTCGCGCACGAAGGAGAAGTTGGTCAAGCGCAAGAACGGCAAGCCCTACTGGGTCACGCCCAGCGCCGACGGCCGGTTCTGCCTGATCTCGTGGTCGGGGACCGACCAGGTCTCCAAGATCTCCTACCGGACCGGCAAGGTCGTGCGGAACAAGCGCGTGGGCGACCACCCCCAGCGGGTCCGCAACGGCTTCATCCGCAAGGGCTTCGTCAAGCGACTCGGCATCAACAAGCCGACCCTGGCCGCCATCCCCTGAGCGCGAGTCGGCGCTTGTTGACTCTCGTTTCCGGCCGAGTCGGCGCTAGTTTTTGAAGACGCGCCGACTCGGGCGTCGTACGGCGTCAAGATGCGCCGACTCACGCGTTCTGCAGCGTCAAGATGCGCCGACTCGTCGCTACGCCCAGGTGCGGCCCAAGCGGTCGAGCGCCTCCTCGATCTCGGAGCGCTGACCGGCGAAGCTGAACCGCACGAAGCGGTGCCCGTCGAGGGTGTCGAAGTCGACGCCGGTCGCGATGGCGACCCCGGTGCGGGCCAGCAGGTCCTTGGCGAAGGCCATCGAGTCGTTCGTCAGGTGCCCGACGTCGGCGTACACGTAGAAGGCGCCGTCGGCCGGGGCCAGCTTGTCCAGCCCCAGGTGGGGGAGCCGGTCCAGGAGGAGGGACCGGTTGTCGGCGTACCGACGGACGTGGGCGTCGAGTTCGGCGTACGACGACTCGGTGAACGCCGCCACGCAGGCCCGTTGGGCGATGGTGGGCGGGCAGATCGTGAAGTTGCCGGTGAGGATGTCGACGCTGCGGCGAAGCCGGTCCGGGACGAGCATCCACCCGATCCGCCAGCCGGTCATGGAGAAGTACTTCGAGAAGCTGCCGAAGACGATCGCGTCGCGATTGGTCTGCCAGGCGCTGCGGGCCAGGGACTCCCCGCCGGTCAACGGGGCGTACTCGACACCGTGGTAGATCTCGTCCGAGAGCAGCTGGACCCCGTGTTCGGTGCACCACCGGGTGAGAGCGGCGAGCTCATCCGGCAGCAGCATCGTGCCCGTCGGGTTGGCGGGGCTGGCCAGGATCAGACCCTTTAACCCGTGTTCGGCGTGGGCGGCGGCGACCTGCTCGACGGTGGGTTGGAACCGGTTGTCGGGGCCGGTGGGCAGTTCGACGATCTCGAGGCCGAGGGCCTCCGCGACGTTGCGGGAGCAGGGGTAGCCCGGTCGGGCGATGGCGACCTTGTCGCCGATCTCGAAGGCGGCCAGGAAGGCAAGGACGAAACCGCCGCTGGATCCGGTCGTGACGATCACCTCGTCGGGATCGACCTGGATGTCGTAGACCCTGCGATGGTGACCGGCGATGGCCTCCCGTAGCTCGCGGATGCCGGCGGCGGGGGTGTACCCCAGCGACTCACCGGAGCTCAGCAACCGGATCGCCTCCGCGTTGACCGCAGCAGGGGCGCCCGAACTCGGTTGCCCGGCCAGCAGGTTCACCAGGTCCCCGTGGCTGCGCGCGCGGGCCTCGGAGGCGGCCAACAGATCCATCACGTGGAAGGGCGGTACGCCGGCACGACTGGCGACCTGGAAGGACGCGGGGGTGGGACTGATCATGGGGTGAACCGTAGCCGGACGCCGAGTCGGCGCTAGTTGCACAAGATGCGCCGAGTCGAGCCCCTCAGCGCGTCAAGTAGCGCCGACTCGCGGGTCAGCGGTGGGCGGCGGCGTGCCGCCCGGCACGCCGACCGAAGTAGGAACCCTCACCGAGTTGGGTGCCCGAGCAGTAGGACTTGCCATCCTGGGCCAGGTTCGAGGCGCAGGCGCCCGCGGCGTACAACCCGCTGATGGTGGACCCGTCGGGACGTTGGACCTCACCGTCGACGCTGACGCGCATGCCGCCCAGGGTGAACCCGGCGTACAGCGCCTTCCCCAGACGCATGTCGAACACCGCCCACGGCGCCACGCCCTGCGAGGCCAGCCACTCGGGGGCCTTGTGGAAGTCCTCGTCCTCCCCGGCCTCGACCATGGAGTTGTAGCGCTCGAGGGTCGCGGCCAACGCGGTCTCGTCGATCCCGAGGCCGACGGCCATCTCGGCCACGGTCTCGTACCCGTCGAGGAGCGGGACCAGCGGCATCTCGGGGTACTCCACGTGTTCGGAGTCGACGATGAGGTACGCCGCCGACCCGGTCTGCTCCATCACGAACTGGGACGTGCGGGAGTGGTAGGAGTCCTCCGCGACGAAGCGCTGCCCCTCGCCGTTGACGATCAGGCCACGCACCAGGGAGGACGGAGGGTAGACCGGAGCGGTGATGAAGGGCTCGTTCATGTGCTTCAACTCCGCGCCTACCGACGTCCCGAGACGCAGGCCCAACCCGTCGTCGTACGTCGATCCGAGGGTGAAGATTTTCGTGTTCGCCAGGGCGGGGGTGTGCTCGGCCAGCATGTCCGGGTTCATCACGAACCCGCCGGCGGCGATCACGACCGAGGCGGCGGCCACGACCCCGGACTGGTCGAAGCTGCGCCAGGCGAGCCCCACGACCTCCCCGGCATCGGCCACGACCAAATTGGTCGCACCGGTCTCGAAGCGCACCTCGACGCCGGCCTCGTCGATGCGCTCGCGCAGCAGATCCATCACGATCCGGGTGCCCTCGGTGTCCCCGGGAACGGGCACCTTGTGGCCACGGGGAGCGGGCCGGGCCTGGTCGCGGTAGGGCCAGACCTTCTCGTTGCCGGTGAACATGAGCCCCTGGGTGCCGGGCTGGATGACGGCCTTCTCCGGGTAGTAGGAGCGTTCGAACTCGAAACCGAGTGTCTCCAACCAGTCGAAATGTTCCACGGAGTCGTCGCAGTAGAGGCGGACCTTCTCAGCCTCGGGGTCCTTCGCGGCGGCCATCAGGTAGGCGTACATCTCATCGGCGCTGTCCTCGTGCCCGGTGGCCTGCTGCACCGCGGTCCCGCCGCCGAGGTAGAAGTGACCGCCCGACATGCTCGACGTGCCCCCGTGGACGGCGGCCCTCTCGAGAAGCAGCACCCGCGCCCCGGCCCGGGCCGCCTCGAGCGCCGCGCACCCGCCGGCGATGCCGAAGCCGACGACGACCACGTCGTACCGCTCCACTGCGGGGTTCGCCAGGGTCGAGTCGGGCAGGACCTCGGGGATGGCTGTCCCCTGCTTCACGTCAGACATGGGGGCCAATCTAGAACATGTTCCAGTTTTCCTCGCGAGTCGGCGCTAATTGATCGCGAGAATCGCTCGAGTCGGCGCTACTTCAACAAGACGCGCCGACTCGCGGGGCCGGGACCCACTAGACTTATCCCCGATGGATCGACGCCCGCCGACACCCGCCAGCAGGTTCCCATGAGCTTCGACCTCGAACAGCTCGACACTTTCTTGCTGTGGGGGCCTGCGGTCACCCTGTTGGCCATTCTCGCGGTCCGGGTTTCCTCCCGCTCGGGGTTCCCCACGCTGCTCATCTATCTAGCCATCGGTATCGGGCTGGGGGAGTCCGGCATCGGGATCGGTTTCGAGGACGCCAAGCTGGCCCACGCCCTGGGGTTCGCGGCCCTCGCGCTGATCCTGGCCGAGGGTGGCCTGACCACCAACTGGCGTGAGGCCAAACCGTCCATGCGCCTGGGGTTGTCGCTGGCGACCATCGGGGTCGGCGCCTCGATCACCATCGTGGCCATCGGGGCCCATTTCCTGCTCGATCTGCCCTGGGAACTGGCGGTTCTCCTCGGAGCGGTCACCTCGCCCACCGACTCCGCCGCTGTCTTCTCGGTACTTCGCAAGGTGCCGCTGCCTGCTCGGCTGAGCGGTTCGCTGGAGGCCGAGTCCGGCTTCAACGACGCACCCACCGTGGTGCTGGTGACCCTGATCTCGACCGGTGCGGTCGCCGAGAACGGCGCCCTGGGCACCTTCGGGATCGTGCTGTTCGAGTTGGCGGTGGGGGTGACGATGGGTCTGGCCGTCGGCTTCGGCGGGGCCTGGGTCATGCGACGCGCCGCGCTGCCCGCCTCCGGGCTGTACCCGATCTCGGTGTTGACCCTCACCTTGCTGGCCTACGGCACCTCCGCCGGCCTGCACGGCAGCGGGTTCGCAGCGGTGTACGTCGCCGCACTGGTCCTGGGCAACTCCGAACTGCCGCACCGGGCCGCCACCCGGTCCTTCGCCGAGGGGATCGCTTGGCTCTCCCAGATCGGGCTGTTCGTGATGCTGGGCCTGCTCTTCTCGCCCGGCCGAATCACCCTGGAGACCGTCGGGGTCGCCATCGCCGCCGGGCTGATTCTCACCTTCGTGGCCCGCCCGATCTCGGTGCTGATCGCCGCGATCGCCCAACCGATGCCCTGGCGAGAGCTGTCGTTCATCTCGTGGGCCGGCCTGCGTGGCGCCGTCCCGATCGTGCTCGCCACCATCCCCCTCAGTGAGGGAGTCGACGGCTCGGGTCGACTCTTCGACATCGTGTTCGTCCTGGTGATCGTCTACACCCTGGTGACCGGTCCGACCCTGCCCGCCGCGGCACGGGTACTCCGGGTGGCCCGACGCTCCGAACCACGCGACCTGGAGCTCGAGGTGGCGCCCCTGGACCGGGTCGCGGCGGACATGCTGCAGATCACGATCAGCCCGGTCTCACGTTTGCACGGCGTCGAGGTCGGGGAACTGCGGCTCCCGCCAGGAGTATCGGTCTCGCTGATCATCCGCGACGACGAGACGCTGGTTCCCGAGCGGCGTACCGTCCTGCGACACGGGGACGAACTCCTGGTGGTCAGTCCCCGGAAGGTGCGGGAGAAGACCGAGCGGCGGTTGCGGCAGGTGAGCGCCCGCGGACGCCTGGCCCAGTGGTTGGTCGAGGACTGACTAGAGCGCCGGGTCCTCGAGCACCGGGGCCACCGGGGGACTGCAGATCGACGTGTCCTGCTTGGCCTTGAAACCCTTCCGGCCCTTGCGCAACTCGTCGAAGCGGTCACCGACCACCACGTTGACCCCGACCGCCACGGTGTCGCGGCGAACGATGGGCGGATCGGTGCCCAAATAGGTCGCGACCAGGCGTACGTCGGGGTTGTTGGGTTCGTCGGTCCAGATCTCGACGCGACGGACCTCGGTGCCATCGGGGGCATCGAGGGCGTCACCACGCCCGAAGCCGACGTCGGCCAACTGGCTCATCGTCCGGCCCGCCAGTCCTGATCGAGAGCCGGCGTTGAGGACGCTGACCGTCACCTGTTCGGGGAAGATCTTCTCGCCCTGGTCGATGGCCACATCGGTGCACACCGGCGGTTCGGCGCGGTTCGGGAACGGCTCGGTGACCGCCGAGAACCCGTAGGTCACGCCGAAGAGGAGCAGGCCGACGAGGACAGCCAGGGTCAGTGTCGTGCGCAGGCGGGAGATCAACATGATGTCGCCAGCCTAAGGGGCGAGGGCGCTGCTGGCTGCTCAGTCCGGCAAACGGTGCACGCGGGCGTGCAGGACGTTGCGCTGCTGGAGCGCCGCCCTCAGAGCGCGATGAAGACCGTCCTCGAGGTAGAGATCGCCGCGCCAGAACACCACATGGGCGAACAGATCGCCGTAGAACGTGGAGTCCTCGTCGAGCAGCGCGACCAGTCGCAGGGTGTCCTTGGTGGTCACGAGTTCGTCGAGCCGGACCTGGCTCGGGGGAACCGCGGCCCAGCCGCGGGCGGTCAACCCGTGGTCGGGGTAGGGACGTCCCTCGCCCACCCGTTTGAAGATCACCGAACGACTATAAACGCGACCACTGGTCTGGGCGGGCTCCGCGGCGTCGGGATTTGGCTTTAGGTTGGTGGTCATGACCGACAACCCGATCGTGCAGGCAGTCGCTCCCGGCTACACCTTCGAGGGACCGGCGCTCGAACTCGGCGGGCTGATGCTCTCCGCGGACGAGTTGTCCGAGACCCGGATCCGCATCCCTCTTGCGATGGTGAACCGTCACGGACTGGTGGCCGGAGCGACCGGGACCGGCAAGACGAAGACCCTGCAGTTGCTGGCCGAACAGCTCAGCGCCAACGGCGTACCGGTCTTCGCCGCGGACATCAAGGGAGACCTGTCCGGTCTGGCGACCCCCGGTGAAGGGGGCGAGAAGATCGATGCCCGGGCGGCCTCGGTCGGTCAGACCTGGGAGGCGACGGGCTTCCCGGTCGAGTACTACGCCATCGGTGGCCAAGGAATCGGGATCCCGCTGCGGGTCACGATGAGCGCGTTCGGACCGACTCTGCTGAGCAAGGTCCTGGGTCTGAACGACACCCAGGAGTCCAGCCTGGGCCTGGTCTTCCACTACGCCGACCTCGCGGGCTTGCCGCTTCTGGACCTCGCCGACCTGAGGGCGGTCGTGGGTCATCTGGTCAGCGACGAGGGCAAGGACGAACTCAAGGAGTTGGGCGGACTCTCATCGGCGACGGCCGGGGTGATCCTGCGGGAGCTCATCAACTTCCAGGCCCAGGGCGCCGACGCCTTCTTCGGTGAGCCGGAGTTCGACTCGGCGGATCTGTTGCAGGTCACGCCGGAGGGCAAGGGGCTGATCTCGCTGGTCGAACTGCCGAACCTGCAGGACCGGCCCGATGTCTTCTCCACCTTCTTGATGTGGCTCCTGGCCGATCTCTTCCACGACCTGCCTGAGGTCGGCGACATCGACCGGCCGAAGCTGGTGTTCTTCTTCGACGAGGCGCATCTGTTGTTCAAGGACGCCTCGGACGACTTCCTCGACCAGATCGCTCAGACCGTCCGGCTGATCCGGTCCAAGGGGGTCGGGGTGTTTTTCGTGACGCAGAGCCCCACCGACGTCCCCGACGAGGTGTTGGGTCAGCTCGGGTCACGGGTCCAGCACCAACTGCGTGCCCACACCCCCAACGACGCCAAGGCGCTCAAGGCCACGGTCAACACCTACCCGACCAGTGCCTACGACGACCTGGGTGAGGTCATCACCAGCCTTGGAATCGGCGAGGCCGTCATCACCGTCATGAACGAACGAGGCGCCCCGACCCCCGTGGCGTGGACCCTGTTGCGGGCACCGCTGTCCCTGATGGGGGCCAGCGACCCGGCGGCCATGGAGGCCGTCGTCCAGGCCAGCCCACGGCACGCGAAGTACGCCGTTGCGATCGACCGCGAGTCGGCCCGCGAGATGCTGGCCGCCAAGCTCGATGCCGGTGCGGCCAAGGCCGAGGAGGCTCAAGAAGCCCAGGCTGCTGAGTCTGAGGCGGCCGAGTCCGAGAAGGCGAGTGAGCGGAAGATTCCGGTCCCGAAGCGAACCTCGACCTCGAAGAAGTCCCAGCAGGAGGACGGCGGGATCGTCTCCGACGTCGTGCAGTCCCGGGCGTTCAAGAATTTCATGAGTACCGCGGCCCGCGAGATCGCGCGGGGGATGTTCCGGACCGGCCGGAGGTGAGTTTCACCGGCCGGCCGGTGAAACTCATGGTTGGACGAGAAAACTTCATCGTCCAACCATGAGTTTCCTCGTCCAACCTCCACGCCCCACCAGTGCCGGGGTCAGGCGGTCCAGCGGATCGCGTCGTCGACCAGGTCCGCCAGCGCGTGTACGCCGCGCAGGTCGTCGCGTTGGTCCATCAGTTGGGTCAGGCCCTGGGCGTGGCGGTTGATGAAGGCGTAGCGACGCTGCAGGACATTGTCGAAGTCGTCGGCGGGGGTGGCCTGGTGGGTGGTGGTGTCCATGAGTGGGACCCCTCTCTCGCAATTGCGGGTGCTCGGAGGGGTAAGCGTGACCGGCAGATGTCGCCGGGAGATGGACTGCTGGTTACAAGCATGTTCCACCGGCTGTGACGTGCATCCCAGTTCAACTGGGGCCTGCGTTCAGCTGTTCTCGACCGAGCCCATCCAAGGGCCGACCGAACTACTGACAGTACAAAGCCGAATCGGTCGAAATCGGCCGATCCGAACCGATTTCGGACCGTTCTGTCAGTACTTCGGCGACCACTTGGTCGCTCACAGCACGAAGTCGTCCCAGCCCTCCGCCAGATACTCCACGAAGGACGGGCCCACGGACTCGGCGAGCAGGTGCTCCCGGGAGACCGGCGGGGTCACACTGACGAAGCCGGCGTCGGCACTGGCCCGGATCGGGAAGTCGTGGTGCAGGATCGCGGCGGTGCCGATGGTGACGAAGTCGGCGCCGTGCTCCACACACCAGCACGCGTCGCTGGTGCTGAGGATCTTGCCGGCGACGCCGAGGGCGGTCTCGCCACGAGGCAACGCGGCGAACCGGTCGATCACCAGGTCACCCTCGGTGTCCTTGCCGTAGACGTCCCACAGGGACATGTCGAGGTAGTCGATCAGTCCGCACGTCATCGCGCGCTCCGCCACGGCCAGACCCTCGTCCAGGACGATCCCTGCCCCCTGAGGCGTCAGGCGCAGGCCGAGTTGGAAGTTCGGCCCGGTGCGCGCTCGGATTCCTTCGAGCACGTCGAAGAGCACCCGGCTACGGTCGGCCAACGATCCGCCGTACCCGTCCTCGCGCAGATTGTGTCGCCCGTCGAGGAACTGCCCGATCAGGTAGCCGTGGGCGCCGTGCACCTCGACCCCGTCGAAGCCGGCCCGCTCGGCCCGCTCGGCGGCGGCGACGAAGTCCTCGATGGCCTGCTCCACCTCGGCCGTGGTCAACGCGCGGGTCTGCTTCGCCTGGTCGTCCCACGGCGCGACGTTGTCCCCACCGTGCAGGGCCGGGTCCGAGCGTCGACCGCCGTGGTGCAACTGCACGGCCGACCGGGTCCCGGTGGCGCGCAGACCGTCGGCGAGGCGGGTCAGCCCGGGCAGGTGCTCGTCGCGAGAGACACCGAGCTGTCCCGACCACGCCTGACCGGCAGGAGCGACGTACGCCGCGCAGGTCTTGGTCAGTCCGAAACCTCCGGCTGCCCGGCGAACCAGGAAGGCGTACTCGTCCTCGCTGAGGGTGCCGTCCCCGTGACTCTGCTTGTTCGTCAGCGGGGCCAGGAAGAAACGGTTCGACACCGGCTCCCCGTGGGGCAGTGCGAGAGGGTCGGCGAGGGTCTTGTGTGTGCAGTCTGGGTCCCGGTGAGTCACACGGACCAGTGTCCCAGTGGGTTCCCAACGCTAACCTCAGGCCCCATGACGACACCTGAGGACCTCGAGGCGATCAAGCAACTGAAGTACCGCTACCTGCGAACGCTCGACACCAAACAGTGGGAGGACTTCGAGGCCTGCTTCCTGCCCGAGGCGACCGCGGACTACAACGGCCTGGTCTTCGAGGACCGCGATGCCCTGGTGACCTTCATGCGCGAGAACATGGGGCCGGGCATGTTGACCCTGCACCAGGTCCACCACCCGGAGATCGCCGTGGACGGAGACACGGCCACCGCGCGGTGGTACCTCCAGGACAAGGTCATCATCGAGGAGTTTCGGTTCATGCTCGAGGGCGCCGCGTTCTACGAGGACCGCTACCGCCGTACGCCGCAGGGCTGGCTCGTCGAGCACACGGGCTACCGCCGCACCTACGAGATGACCTACAGCCTCGACGACCTGCCCGGGCTCAAGATCAACGGACCCGGAATCCACACGCACTGATCTGGCCAGGACGGCGGCCGTGAGGGACAGCCGGGGTCAGGCCACGCCCAACCCGGCCCGCATCTTCTCCCGGACCTCGACCACCTCGGGGTAGGCATCGAAGAACTCCAGCTTCTCCTCCAGAACCGTCCCCGGCTCGACGTCGCGTTCGACGTCCCCGTCGGTGACGGTGAAGGGGGCGCCGTCGTCGAGCACCCATTCGGCGAAGACCTCGGCGACGTCCTCGGTGGGGATGGTCGCGGCGTACTCGGTGGGGTACTCGTCGTCGAAGTACTCCGAGTCATCGTCGTACTCGAACTGCGTGAAGTAGTCATAGAGGTAGGAGCCCTCGATCGGGCACTCGGGACTCGCGTAGACCTCGCACTCGATCACGGCGTCCGACTCGAACTCCTCATCGGTCAACGGCGTGATCTGACCGGCGCGCAGGGTGAGCAGGTGGCCGAACTCATGCACCATCGTGCGGTCCAGCGTGGCGCCGGCCGAGGGGCCGGTGGTGTCCAGAGCGATGTAGGTCTGCTCGAAGACCGGGATGCCGTCGTCGTCGGCGGGATGCTGCATGGCCCCGTCGGTGCCGTCGGAGGCTTCCTGGTCGATGGCCACGAAGTGCGTGACCTCGGGGCGGAGCTCGGGTGGGATGACCTCGGCGAAGCGCTCGAACACGGCGAGGTGCTCGGGGTCGGCGTCGCTGCGCAGGGTGTCTCCCTCGAGGATCTGATAGACGTCGAGGACGGCGAGGCTGTCGTCGTCGAGGTCGATCTCCTGCTCGGGTCGCGGGGTCTCGGGGACCTCCGCAACGGGGGTCTCGGATCCCGACGCTGCGCTGGAGTCCTCGGCCGCCGCGGTCGGGTCGTCGCTGCCGCACGCAGTGAGGAGCAGGGTGGCGGCGAACGCGGCCGCGAGCGCAGGAGACTTCACAACAAACCTCGGCTTCTGGGTCGCATCGACCCAGTGGGGCGCTGGGACGGCCCCCGCGCGTCGGCGCAGACTACTGCCTGATCGATCGCCCTGCCCCCAGCGATCTAGACCGGCTCACAACGTCATCTCGGTCCAGGCCATCTGCAGGGCCTCCACACCGCGGTCGCGGGTGACCAGTCGTCCCCGCCCGGCCGGGGCCGCCTGCGGGCGCAGGTTGCCCAGCAGCGGGCCCTCGTCGGGGTTGCCCGACAGCATCAACCCGGGCATGGCCAGGTCGCGCAGGGATTGGATGACTGGTTCGTACAGCGCACGAGAAGCGCCACCGGTACGACGTGCCACCACCACGTGCAGCCCGACATCACGGGCCTGGGCCAACAGGGGTTGAAGCTGCGCCACCGGGGAACTCTGCTGGGTCGCCACCAGGTCGTAGTCGTCCACCACCACGAAGACCTCCGCGCCGGTCCACCAGGACCGGCTCCGTAGCTGCTCCGGGGTCACGTCGGGACCCGGGATCCGGCTCTCCAGGTAGTCCGCCAGATCCCGCAGGGCCGGCTGAGCCTGGGTGGCCGAGGTCAGGTAGTTGACCTGGTACTCCTCGGGCACCTCGCCCAGCAGCGAGCGCCGGTAGTCGACCACGACGATCTGCGCCTCCTTGGGGGTCCGGGTGCGCATCACCTCCTGGACGTAGGCGCGCAGGACCGAACTCTTGCCGGACTGGCCGTCGCCGAGGATGAGCAGGTGAGGCTCGGTGTCGGGGTCCACCGAGACCGGGGCGAGTTCCTTCTCGTTGATCCCCAGCAACAAGCGCTGGGCGCCCGGCGCGACGGGTTGGGCGCCGGGCTGCGCGGCGGCGCCGGCCATCTGGCGCACCTGATCGAGTCCGATCAGCTCGGGCAACAACCGGAGCTTGGGCCCGGCCGGCCCGCGCCACGCGGCGGAGATCCGATGGATGAGGGCCTCGACCCCGTCGCCGAGAGTCTCCGCGTCCGGGTCGCCGTCCAGTCGGGGCAACGCGCCGAGGAAGTGCAGTTTGGTGACCGTCAGTCCCCGCCCGGGTCGCCCGTTGGGCACCAGCGCAGCGACTTTCCGGTCGACCTCGGAGTCCATGGGGTCACCCAGCCGCAGCTCGAGCCGGGTGCCGAGTTGGTCGCGCATCGCGGCCCGGAAGTCCGACCAGCGCGCAGCGGCGGTGACGATGTGCAGACCGAAGGTCAACCCCCGGCTCGCCAACTGTTGGATCTGCATCTCGATCTCGTCGAAGTCGGCGCGCAGGGTGCCCCAGCCGTCGATGACGAGGAAGACGTCGCCGTACCCGTCGTCGGCGCGACCCTGCGCCCGTCGGGAGCGGTAGGTCTCGATCGAGTCGATGCTGTTGCCGCGGAAGTAGGCCTCCCGCCGGTCGACGATCCCGGAAACCTCGGCGATGATCCGACGGATGACGTCGGGCTCGGAGCGGGTGCCGACACCCGACACATGCGGCAGTTCGGCCAGCGGGGTGAAGGTGCCCCCGCCGAAGTCGAGGACGAAGAACTGTGACTCGGCTGGGGTGGTCGTCAACGCCGTGGCGGTCACGATCGTGCGGAGCAGGGTGCTCTTCCCGCTTCGGGGGCCGCCGACGACTGCGACGTGCCCGGAGGCTCCGCTGAGCTTGACGCTCAGGGTGTCCCTTCGCTGCTCGCGCGGCCGGTCGACGGTGCCGAGGGGAACGCTCAACCCGCCCTGAGCCCGCCAGTACGGCGAAACCAGACCGAGCTTCGGATCCTCCACGAGGTCAGGCATCAACGCATCGAGGGTGTCGGGCACGTCGAGCGGCGGCAGCCAGACCTGATGGGCCGCGGGTCCCTGGCCGACCATGTGCTCGACCGCGACGTCGAGCAACGTCTCCTGGCTCTCCTGCTCCGCAGCGGCCCGAGTGGCCAGCCCCACATCGGGGTCGCTGGAGTCGTCGCGGTCCTCGTGCTGGTGGAGGTCGAGGACCTCGGAGATCGTGAAGGGCAAGATGCCTTGGACGTGTCCACCTTCGTCGCGGCGTACGCGCGCTCGGTTCGGCGGTGGGCCGGAGACGTAGGCCGCCTTGAACCGCACCATCGACGTCGGATCGGGCTTGAGGTACCCCAACCCGGGGACGGCCGGCAGCTCATAGGCGTCGGGTACGCCGAGCACTGCGCGGGACTCTTGCGCACTGAAGGTGCGCAGCCCGATCCGGTAGGACAGGTGGGACTCCAGGCCACGCAGACGTCCCTCCTCCAACCGTTGGGAGGCGAGCAGCAGGTGCAGTCCCAGCGAGCGACCCAATCGACCGATCGCCACGAACAGGTCGATGAACTCCGGTTTGGCCGACAGCATCTCGGAGAACTCGTCGACGACGATGAACAGCGACGGCAGCGGGGCCAGGTCCTCGCCGGCCGCCCGGGCCTTCTCGTAGTCGCGGACCGAGGCGTAGTTCCCGGCCTCGCGGAGCAGTTCCTGGCGTCGCACCATCTCCCCGGACAGGGCATCCTGCATCCGGTCCACGAGGGTCAGTTCGTTGGCCAGGTTGGTGATCACCGCGGAGACGTGCGGCATGTCGGCCATGCCGGCGAAGGTCGCACCACCCTTGAAGTCGACCAGGACCATGTTGAGCTGCTCGGGGGAGTGCGTCATGGCCAGTCCGAGCACCAGGGTGCGGAGGAACTCGGACTTCCCGGACCCGGTGGCCCCGATGCACAGACCGTGGGGGCCCATGCCCTGCTGGGCGGACTCTTTGATGTCGAGGTGCACCAGGGCACCGCCCTCGCCCAACCCGATCGGGGTCCGCAACCGGTCACGGGCCGGCCGCGGACGCCAGGCCGGCGTCGGTTCGAAGCGGCGGACGTCGCCGAGTCCGAGGAGATCCATGAAGTCGCTCGGGCCGGTGATCTCGCCGGAGCCGGTGTCCGACGCTCCCGAGGAGACCGTGCGCAGTGGCATCAGGCGTCGGGCCAGGGCCTCAGCGGTCGCGAGGTCGCACTGATCGGCGTGAGCGCGCACCGGATCCTGACGCAACAGCAGGGCCTCCATCGGGACCCTTCCCTGTGTGGCAGCAGGCCCACCGGCGGCGGTGTCGGTGATCTGCAGGCGCAGCCGGGTGGAGTCCTCGAGCGCAGTCCAGCGTTCGGGGAGATCGATCAGCGTCACGCCGTGCAGCCCGTCGGGCGGAACCACGTGGTTGCCCGGGGGGAGTTCGACACCGTCGATGATCAGCATGATGTGAGGGGTGGGGGCGAGTTCGTCGGCGCCGAACCGGGGTCGCTCGCTGAGGTCGGTCGGCAGCAGGTCGGCCAGTTCGCTCAACGAGGTGGTCACCATCCGGCTGGCTCCGACGGCGTCGGACCGGCGCTGGCTCTGCGCGTGCGGCAGCCACTTGATCCAGTCCCAGTGTGCGAGGTGTTCCTCAGCGGTCAGCACCGCGATGAGAAGCTGGTCCGGCGACTGGAAGGTCGCCCCGGAGCAGATCAGCGCCCGCGCCAGCGCCCGGGCGGGCCCCTCGTCGCCGCAGATCTCGATTCGGTCGAAGGCCCGCAGATCGATCGAGGCTGGCAGGTCGGGTTGCATCCGGTGTACGGTCAGCAGGCGGTGGAGGGCGGAGGCTGCCGCCGGGTCGACGTCGTCGATGGGTGCCCCCTCGGGAGGCACCAGCTCCAGTGCGAGGGGCTGGGCGCAGACGCCGTAGCGGACCTGGAGGAACTGCGCGTCGGTCGACGAGTGCTCCCACACCCGGGACCGATCCTCGGCCAGGGCGGGCAGTGAGCGGGGTTCGGGGTGATGCCACGTCAGGGCGCGTCGTTGCTTGTCCGCCGCGTCACGGGCCATCGCGCGGACCCCGGCCAGGTAGCGCAGATACTCGGTCCGGGAGCCGGTGACCTGCTGGGTGCGCTGCTTCCGTTGCCGATCGATCTGGACAAAGATGAAGCCCAGGGTCGCGAACAGGAACATGCCGGCCGCAAGGAAACTGCGCCCACCGTTGCCGCCACTTCCGCCGATGCTGGCGACCACCACGATCGAGCCGAGGCTCCCGAGCATCGGGATCGCGTTCATCACCACACCCGAGGCGCCCTCGTTGGGCTGGATCGCCGGCGGCGCCTGGAGGGTCATCGATCCGCCGGGCATGGTCGGCTCGTCGACCCGTGCTCCTCCGAGGGTGGTGCTCACATCGTCCCGATTCCGTCGCGCTGGTTGGTGCGCCGATCGTAGGCGACGGGCACCGACACCGCGCGGAAGCTTGTCGGGCCTCGTCGGACAGGGCTTACGCTGACGCCGAGTGCGAGGAGGTCTCGGTGAGCGCGACGCAGTGGACCAACGATCTGATCAGGGAGCCGACCGGGGGTCCGGTCGGCGGCTGGGCCGTGGGTGACAGCCTGATGATCAGCGTGCACGGGCCCGCCGGATCGATCGACCTGGTGGTTCCCTCGGGTGCCACCGGCGTCGATCTGTCCCGCGAGTACGCCGAGCAGGCGGACCTGTCCTACCGTCCCGCCATCGTCGACCGGCACGGCCATCCCCTCGCGACCGAACCACTGATCGACGCGGGGGTGACCTCGGGCTCGGTCCTCGTCGCGCTGTCGCCGCCGGGTGGGGGCGAGTCAGGGAGACGTACGCCGTTGTCGGGCGCTACTGACGACTCAGGTCCCGGCAGGAGCGAATCCGGAGCAGTGGGAGCACTCGGGTTCTCGTTCGGTGCCGCCTGCGCCGGTCTCGCCGGTTGGTACGCCGCCTCCCAGCCCGCGGACGGGACCACGGTGACGGCCACGCTCGTCCTGCTCCTCGCTGGCGCGGTGTTGGGCCTGCTGCCCATCGGTCGGTACGCCGCCCAACGGGTCGCCGTCGCGCCGGTCTTCGGCGCCGCTGCGGCCTTCGCGGTGGCCTGGGACCCCGACCCGGTTCGCCTGCCCACCACTGTGGGGATCGCCGCCCTGGCCGCGGCGGTCACAGCGGCGGTGGGCAGGGCGTTGGCGCCGCACGCCGAGGAGGTCCTCCGCGTGTGGATCCTCTCCGGGGTCGGGCTCTTCGTGGTCGCCACCGGTGCCGCGCTGCTCGACCTCGACCCCCAGGTGGTCTGGGCGGTCCTGTTGCTCGCGGCCATGCTCGCCGCGCGCTTCGTGCCCGGCGTCGCGATCGACGTACCGGATCAGTTCCTGTTGGACCTGGAGCGGCTGGCGGTCTCCGCCTGGTCGGCCCGGGACCGACCCAGGGGTCGCCGGGGTCGGATCGTCGTGCCGAGGTCCGCGATGGAATCCGTCGCACGCAGCGGCACCCGTCTGCTCACCGCCTCCAGCGTGGCCGTGCTGGTCGTGGCGGCGGCCTCGGCACCGCTCCTACTCACTTCCGCCACCGCCGAGTTCGACCGGGTCGGGGCCCGGTGTCTGGTCGGGTTCGCCGGGGCGGCACTCCTACTCGCAGCGCGCAGTTATCGACACCGAGCGCCCCGTGGATTCCTCCGGGCGGCGGGCCTGGTCTGCTCCGGAGCGCTGCTCGCGGACCTCGTCCGCGACTTCGACGCCAGCATGGTGACGACCATCGGGGTGGTCGGGCTGGCCGTCGGCACGACCGTGGTCCTGGCGGCGGTCGCCACCGGTCGTGGTTGGCGCTCGGCGTGGTGGTCGCGACGAGCCGAGGTCGCCGAGGGCCTGACCGCTGCCCTCGCCCTTGCCTCTCTGGTGGTCGCGTCGGGGGTGTTCCGCAGTCTCATCGAGCTGTGAAAGTCGATGTTTAACCACCCCGAACGGGGGTATCACCCTCAGTGTCCGGACGCCAGGCCGGACCCCCACGGCAAGCACCACACGAACAGGCATCAGCACCAGCAACGCGACACCCACCACCGTGCGGCCCGGCTGCACAGAACAGGAAGCGTCACCATGACTACTGGACACAACGAGTTCGGCCAAGGCGAAGGCACCCTGACCAGGGCGGCCTCCATGGTCACCGATGCCAAGGCCGACTTCATGAGCATCAGCAACCAGATGACCGGGAAGCTCCAGGGCATGTCCGGTCAGTTCGTGGGTCAGGGTGGCACCGCCTTCACCCGTCTGCACACCGCATGGGCCGAGCGTCAGCGGACCATCGTCGGCGCCCTCGACGACTTCGCCGAGTCCCTCACCCTGACGGAGAAGGACAACCTGCAAACCGATGAGGTACAGAGCGCGTCGATGACGAGCCTGGCCAACCGGCTCGGCTGAGTCACCTCCACGCCGATCAGACGCCACCCATCGCAGACCAACCGCTGAACCGCTGAGCACCACACCCACGACTTCAGGAGCACCGACCATGTCCGAGATCCGCATCAACCACGCCTCACTCCAGCAGGCCGCCGGCGACATCCGCGCCACCATGGACCAGATCCAGACCCGTCTGGAGAACCTCGAGAAGGAGCTCGCCCCGCTGCGCAGCGACTGGAACGGTGGCCAGAAGGACGCCTACCACCAGTCCAAGGCCAAGTGGGACAACGCCATCAACGAGATGAAGCTGCTCCTCAACGACACCCAGCGTGCGGTGGAGGAGTCCAGCGCGGAGTTCACTCGGGCCGACGCTCGCGGTGCGGCCAAGTTCGGCGGCTGACCGCTTCCAACGGTGCGCCTGCGCCAGGGGGATCGACCCGGATCGGGGGGTCGATCCCCCGATTGCGTCTGCTGACCCCCGCTCGCCCGGGGCCAGCCGCGTCCGTCGCGGGTTAGGATCCCCGCGGGTTCGCGGCGACCGCGTGCGCCCGACCCGTTGCCCCCCGACATCCTTCTTCGAGGAGTTCTCCATGACCCAGGTTGCGGCCGGTGCCTCGGGACTGATCCGGGTGACGGTGACTTCTGGATCCCGCCGGGTCGATCTGGTGCTCCCCGGTGCGGTGCCCGTGGCGGAGTTGGTGCCCGAACTCGCGCGCAGCGTGGGTCTGCTCGACCCGGGGACGGTCTACGCCGGCTACCGCGTGGTGACCTCCGAGGGCCGGCAACTGGCCGACGACTCGGGGTTGACCATGCAAGGGGTCGAGGACGGTGGGCTGCTCACCGTCAGCGCCGGTGTGGATGACACCCCCGAACGCATCTACGACGACGTCGTCGAGGCGATGACCGATGTGGTCGAGAACGACCTCAAGCCGTGGGAGCCCGCGGCGGGTCGGCGTACGGCCCTGGTTGCTGCGAGTCTCCTGATGAGCCTCGGGGCGGTCGCCCTGCTGATCCAGCGTGATGCGCCGCTCGCGGCAGCCGCCGCAGCGGTGGTCTCGGCGGCGCTGGCCGCCGGCGCCATCGTGCTCTCCCGGGCGCAGGGCGAGGCTGAGGCGGCCGTGGCGGTGGCCTGGATGTCCGCGGGGTACGCCGCCGTGGCCGGCCTGCTCTTCGCCCCGGGGACCGAGCTGTCCTTCGGACTTCCCTCGGCATACGCGGGTGGGGGCGCCCTGATCAGTGGTCTGATCTGTCTGATCGGATTGGGTCGGAGCAAGGCGCTGGTGTTGCCGCCCGCCCTGGTGGGGGCGATCCTGCTGGGCGCCGGGCTCCTGAGCAACGGTTTCGACCTCGCTCCCGCGCAGGTGCTGGTCGTGGCCCTCGCCTTCGTCGTCATCGTCGGCAGCGTGTTTCCCTGGCTCGCGCTCGGTATGACCGGCACGAGCGTCGAACAACTCTTCACCCCCGCCGACATCACCGCCGATCCGGCACCCATCGACCCTGACCGGGTCGCCGCGGACGCCCTGGTCGCCCACGAGATCCTGCTCGCGATCTCGGGCACCGTCGGACTGTTGCTCGTCGTGGTCGCCCCCCTCGCGGTCGGCCTGGGAATCACCGGTCTGGCCCTGGCCGTGGTGGCGTCCCTGATCGTCATGCTGCGCACGCGTCAGTACCGCACCGGCTCGGAGGTCCTGATCGGGCTGACCTCCGGGGTCCTCGGCGTCGCGGCCGTCGCGGTCGCGGTCCTGTTCTTTCGCGAGGAGTGGCATGGTCCCGCTGCGGTGTTGCTGGCCGGGACCGGTGCGACGCTCATGGCGGTGACTCTGGTGCCCTCGCCGCCCTCGGTGCGGCGAGGACGGCTGGGTGACGTGGTCGAGACCGCGGCGCTGTTGTCCCTCCTCCCGCTGCTCGTCGCATCACTGGGTCTGGTGTGATGACGCGCCCCGGTTCGCGCTGATGGCCACCAAGAAGGACCTGGTCGAGGCGTACTCCTTCAGCCGCCGGCGCTTGGTCACCGCCTTCGTCTCGGGCGCCCCCGGGGGGCGTGAGGTGGAGCCGGCCCGGCCCGGTCGTTCCCTGATCGGAGGTGTCGCGCTCACCGTTCTGCTGCTGGCCGGCGGAGCCATCGGCGGCTTCTTCTCCGACCGGCCGGGGGCCGACTGGAAGGACCCCGGGCTGGTGCGCTCGGAGGCGGACGGCCAGAACTACGTCATCTTCGACTACCCCGAGGACGGCGAACCGGAGTTGCGCCCGGTGATCAACTACGCCTCGGCGCAACTGATCTTCGGGTCGGCGGTGGACGAGGTCGACGAGGTGTCCGAGGAGGACCTCAAGGAGGTCAAGCGAGGAGCGCTCATCGGGATCCTCGGTGCCCCCTCGCCGGTGCCGAGGGCTGAGGACCTGATCCAGCGGGGGTGGACGGCCTGCACCGACGACGGTGCCGGCATCCGTGCGAACCTCGCGCGCACCCCTGCGGTCGACCCGGCCCCGAGGGGTGGACTGGTGGTCCGCGCTGGCGGGACGACGCACCTGATCGCGGAGGCACAGGAGCAGTTCGAGGACAACACGCTCGGTCCCCGTCGCGCCTACTCCTACCGCCTGGGCCAGGACCGCGACCGAATCCTTGCGGGGCTCGGGATCCCCACGTCGGATCCGGTCGAGGTGCCGGCGACCTGGCTGCGACTCTTCCCCGCCGGCGGTCGGCTCGACGCCTCCAGCATCCCCCTCCCGCAGGCGGGGAAGGAGTACACCGGCGACGGTGCGCAGGACCTCCCCGGCGGGAGCCGGATCGGCGACTACTACGAGGTCGGTGGGCTGACGCTCGTCCTCACCGCCTCCGGTGCCGCGGAGCTCAGCGAGTTCGCAGCCATCGTCTACACCGGGACGGCGCAGGGCCCCGCCAGCCGTCAGCCGCGACCGTTGGCCGTCGACGGCGCCCCCGGCGTCCCGTCGGTCGACCCGCCCTACCGCTCGGCGCGCTGGCCCGAGGGGACCCTCGAGGACGTGACGGGGTCCTACTGCGCGGTCCTCGAGCCCGGTGACGAGGCCCCGGTCGTGCTGTTGGCCTCGAACCCCACCGATGAGGCAGCACTGCCCGAGGAGCTCGCCCCCACCCTGAGCGACCCGGTGGTGGAGCCGGGCTTCGGCGCCCTGGTCCGCTCCGGAGGTTTCGACAACCCGAACCAGGGGGAGCCGCACCTGATAGACGACCGGGGCTTCGACTACGAACTCGTCGGGCCCGACGTGGCGGCGAATCTCGGTTTCGCCGACGTGGACGCCCCCGTCATCCCCGACTCCTGGCTCGACCTCTTCGACCGCGGGGTGTCCCTGTCGGTCGACGCGGCCCTGTGTCCTCCCGCCCGCGACCCGCGTGCGCCGACGTGCGACCAGTGATGCCGGTCCGACTCGGACTGGCAGCCGGGCTCATCGGCGTGCTGGGGGCGACCCCGGTGCTGGGCATCGCGCCGGCGTACGCCGATGGCTCGGACTGTTCCCAGATCCGGTCCGATACGGCCTCCGAGCCGACGACCACGCCGAGCGAGGCGCTGGCATCGCTCCAGATTGCGCGGGCCCAGCAGCTGCTGGCCGACCGCGGGACCGCCGCTGGCCGAGGCCAGACGGTCGCCGTCCTCGACTCGGGGGTGGCTCCTGCTCTACGGGTGATCGACAGCCACCTCACGGCCCGGACGCAGAGCATCGACGACGCCCAGGGGACAGCGTTGGCCGGCCTGATCATGGGACTGGCGTCGGAAGGACCCGCGGGCGCGGCGGAGGACGAGTCCGACCCGCCGACCATCGGGATCGCGCCGGCCGCCGCGGTGGTCGACGTACAGGTCTACGACGCTCTGGTCCCGGACGACGGTCAGGCAGGGGTGGAGCTCCCCCGGGTGGTCGCCGGACTCGAGTGGGTGGCGGCGAACGCCCGACGCCTGAGCATCGACGTCGCGAACGTCTCGGTCACCCTGCGTAGTCCGGACCCGACCCTCGAGACAGCCGTGCGCGCGGTCCGCGACGCAGGGGTGATCGTGGTCGCGAGCGCCGGCGACCTGCCCGCCGCAGAGGAGGCCGGTAGCGAGGTCTTCCTCGACGAGGAGGGGCAGATCCGCCCCGGCATCGACGCCCGGGACTACGTCTGGCCCGCGGGGTACGACGACGTGGTCGCGGTGAGCGCCTCCGCCCCGCCGGGTGAGGACTCGGCCGCCTCGGTGCTGCAGAACTCGCAGATCGACATCGCGGTCCCGACCGCCGGTGGGGTGAGCTACGGGCTCAACGGGGCGACCTGTGCGTTGCCCGAGACCTCCAGCCGGACCGCGGCGGCCCAGATCAGCGGGATCCTGGCGCTCATCAAGTCGGCCTACCCGAAGGAGAGCAACGAGCAGATCCTGGCGCGGCTCTACGGCACGGCCACCGGGGGCGGGTCACGAGCATCTGCCGGGGTGGACCCGACCCACGATCTACGCAGCGGCGCCGGGATCGCCCAACCCGTCGAAGCGCTATTGCGCCCACTGAGCCCCCGCAAGGACGGCTCGGTCGACTCGGTGGACATCGCCGAGGAGATAGCCGACGCCGTCGTGGCCGCGGACGAGCCGGATGTCCTGGCCCAGGTGCGGGAGGACGCGGTCTGGTTCGGTCTGCTGGCGGGTGGTCTGCTCGCCGTCGCTCTGCTGTTGCGCCCGGTGCTGTCGCGGCGTCGCTGACCCGTCTCGTCCGCACGAGTTGAGCGTCAGCGGTCGGTGATGGACCACCGGCTCAGGTCGAGCCCCCAGTCGGACTCGAGGCGGGGCAGCTGGGGGAGGTACATCCCCCGCAGCGTCTCCTCCAACCCCTCGGGCCATTCCCAGTCGACCTTGCTGGTCGAGGACGACTTCCGTTCGGTCGAGCTCAGCGGGACGGGGTCCAGGCCCATCTGGCCCCAGGCAGCGTCGACGGCGGTCTGCGGGTCCGCCGCGGCGTCCTCGTAGAGCGCGACGTGCATCCGTTCCCGACCGATCTTCGAGGCCCAGCCGTCGAGCTGGTCGGCGTAGAAGCCGCTCCAGGTCTGCAGGATCGGCTGGACGGGGTAGGGGTAGGAGCGTTTCCGTCCGGCCGACAGACGCATGGCGGACCGGTAGCGCTCCAACGGGTCGCGCAGCAACACGAACACCGGTACGCCGGGGAGCAGGTTCGCCGCCGCGGTCGCGGTGGACGGTTGGCGGAGGTACTGCGGGGTCCACTCACCGCGGAGCAGGTCGTCGGCGGGGAACAACGAGGTGTAATCCTCGGCCGGTGTGAGGCCGTCCGCGACCTTGTGGAGCAGGTGCTGCTCCTTCTTGTCGTTGGTGCCCAGAGCGACGCGCGGGTGCTGCAGGAGGAGCCCGGTGAACCAGGTGGTGCCGCTTCGTTGGGCTCCGATCCCGAGCCAGGAGGGCCCACCGGACGGGTTCCGGGACGGCGTACGGGCAGAGGTCATGGGGCTATTCCTATCGTGTCGGCGGTTGCCCCGTCGTGTGCCCCGTCCTGTGCCCCGTCCTGCCGGGCGATGGCGACCAGGTCGCGCACGGGGCCGACCGGGGGAACCCGACCGCCGACCCACACGGCGCGGAACACCCGGGTCAGGTTCAGGTCCCGGGTCGGGACCTCCACGAGCAGACCCTGCTCGATGTCCCGCTCCACCAACCGACGACTCAGGAACGCCGGTGAGCTGCGGGCCAGCACCGCCGCCCGGATCGTGGTGGCGGTGGTGAGCTCGATGACCGCGTCGCCCATGGTCAGGCCGTGGGCGGCCAGGGCGACCTCGAGTACCTCCCGGGTCCCCGAGCCGCGTTCGCGACTGGTCAGCGGCAGCTTCGCCACCTGCTCCGGGGTCAGGGGCCGAGGAGGGGAGCCACGCCCACCCGAATCAGCCAGCGCACTTCCCGGTGCGGCGACCAGGACCAGCTCGTCACTGGCCACGGCCTGGTGGCGTACGCCGGACGGGGCGTCGACCCCTTCGACGAAACCGAGGTCGGCCGCTCCCGCCCGGACCGCTTCGAGCACCGAGCGCGTGTTCGCGGCCGTCAGGCTGACCGCGGTGGGCGGTTCGCCGGCGTCGAGTTGGCGCTGCCTCAGCTGCACCAGCCACCGGGGCAGCAGGCTCTCGGCGACCGTCGTGCTCGCCCAGACCGCCAACCCGCGGGACTTGTCGGTGCGCAGGCCGTCGATGGCCGCGGCTGTCTCGTCGGCCAGGTCGAGCAGTCGTCGGGCCCAACTCGCCACGATCACCCCCGCCTCGGTCAACCGTGAACCGCGGGCTCCGCGCTGCACCAACGCGAGCCCCACCTGGGTCTCCATGGCCCGGATCCGTTCGGAGGCCGCCTGCTGGCTGATGCCCTGGTCGCGGGCCGCGGCGCCGATGCTGCCGAGGGTCTCGACGGCCACCAGCAGGCGAAGGGCGGGGATCTCCGGTAGCAGCTGACTCACAGGCTCAACCGTAGTCCAGGCACAGGCAGAGGTTGTGGATGCACGCCTCGAAGGGGGCTACTGGTGCCGGCGTCACGGAGTCAGGCTGGGCTCATGACCACGCTCACCGACCTGGATCACGCCGCCTACGTCGGTGTCGATGTCGTCCAACGCGAACTGGGGGTGCCCGCGCCGCCGATCGGGTGGTCCCGGTTCCGCACCGGCCTGGACGGCCAGTCGGCGCTGGCGTACGTCGGACCCAACTGGTTCGCCACGGTGATGGGCACGGGCATCGTGGCCAATGCCGCTGCGACCCTGCCCGTGGGTTCGCCGGTCGTCGCCTCGGGCCTGCTGGGCTTCGCCCGGGGTGTCTGGGTCCTGGACGTGCTGCTGCTCGCGGTGGTCCTCACCGTCACGGCGCTGCACTGGGTGCGCCACCCCGAGGTGGCGCGCAGCCACCTGGACAGCCCGACGATGGCGCACTTCTACGGAGCGCCGGCGATGGCCCTGATGACCGTGGGCGCCGGAGCCGTCCTGGTGGGGCAACCCGTGATCGGTTCCACCGCGGCGATCGGGTTCGACGCCGTCCTGTGGTCGGCAGGAACCCTCCTGGGCCTCTGGACCGCGGTGATGGTGCCGCTCAAGATGTTCACCACGCACCAGGTCGGGTCCGACTCGGCGTTCGGTGGCTGGCTGATGCCCGTCGTACCCCCGATGGTGAGCGCGGCCACCGGCCCGCTGCTGATCCCGCACCTTCCCGCCGGTCAGTGGCAGCTGACGCTGCAGGTGGCCTGCTACGCCATGTTCGGTCTAGCGTTGCTGGCGAGCCTGGTCGTGATCGCGCTGATCTGGGGGCGATTGGTGCGGCACGGTGTCGGAGCGGCGGCGGCGGTGCCGACCCTCTGGATCGTGCTGGGTCCGTTGGGGCAGTCGATCACCGCGGCGTACACCCTGGGCGTGACCGCGCCGAACGCCCTGCCGCGGCCGTACGGCGACGCCTTCGCGGCGCTGGGCCCGGTCTACGGCCTACCCGTGTGGGGCTTCGCGATGCTGTGGCTCGCGTTGGCCGTCAGCATCACCGTGCGAACGGCCCGATCACCCGGCGGGCTGCCGTTCACCCTGACGTGGTGGTCCTTCACCTTCCCGGTGGGCACGGTGGTGACTGGCACCTCGGGCTTGGCGATCACCACTGGGGCTCATGCCTTCTCAGTCCTGGCGGTCGTGCTCTACACGGGGCTGGTGGTTGCCTGGGCCGTCGTGGCCACCCGCACGGTCCGAGGGATCACGGCCGGCCGATTGTTGGTCGCGCCGGTCGGCTGGGCGGGCCCACGATGACGGGGGTTTGTCGGCAGCAGGTGCCGACAAACCCCCGCTATGACGTGTGGGGCCACTCGGCGCCGCCGGTGTGAGACCGGCCCGCCTATGCTCCACGAAGGAGCCTGACGTCCCGCTCCGACAACCAGAACGGAGTCGAGAATGACGATTCAGCAGGCGAACGACATGAGGTCCACGGCGATGCTGGGGCTGGGTGTCTATCGGCCCGAACGGGTCGTCACGAACGATGAGATCTGCGAGAAGCTGGACTCCACCGACGAGTGGATCCAGAGCCGTTCGGGGATCAGGACCCGTCGCTTCGCCGGGCCGGGTGAGGACCTCATCACCATGGCGACCACGGCAGCCGAACGCGCCCTGACCGTTTCCGGGGTGTCGATCGACCAGATCGGATGCGTCATCGTGGCCACCTCGACGCATCCGGAACACACACCGGCGTCGGCGCCTCAGGTTGCGAACCGTCTCGGGTCGACCGCAGCGGCGTTCGACGTCTCCGCCGGATGCGCCGGCTTCTGCCACGCGCTCAACCTGGCGTCCGCCCTGGTGCGTTCCGGGGCGGAGGATCACGTGCTGGTCGTCGGCGTCGAGCAACTGAGCCGCTTCATGGATCCCACCGACCGGGGCACGGCGTTCATCTTCGCCGACGGCGCCGGTGCGGTGATCGTGGGGACAGCAGAGGCGGCCGGGATCGGCCCGACCGCCTGGGGCTCCGACGGCTCCAAGGCTCACGTCATCAACCAGACGCCCAGCTGTCTCAACGGCGGGCACGCCGATCACCCGGTGGTGCAGATGGAAGGGACGGCCGTGTTCCGCTGGGCGCCCTTCGCGATGGCCGAAGTGGCTCATGAGGCACTGGCCGGCGCCGGTGTCTCGGTCGACGACCTCGACGCCTTCATCCCCCACCAGGCCAACCTGCGCATCACCCAGACCCTGGCCCGCAACATCAAACTCCCCGAGTCGGTGGCGGTGGCCACGGACATCGTGGACGCGGGCAACACCTCAGCAGCGTCCGTACCCCTCGCGATGGAGGCCATGCTCCGATCTGGCCAGGCCAAGGCAGGCGATCTGGCGCTACTCATCGCATTCGGCGCCGGCCTGAGCTACGCCGGACAGGTCGTGTCGCTACCGCCGCACGAGTGACCCGGCGATCACGCTAGACCTGCGTTGCGGTCAATCCCGAGTGCAGATCTCGGCCACAGCGTAGGTCGCGGCACCAGTGGGTCGGCGTTCAAAGAAAGTGGCGGAGGATAGGGGATTCGAACCCCTGAGGGTTTTCACACCCAACCCGCTTTCCAAGCGAGCGCCATAGGCCACTAGGCGAATCCTCCGTCGCGGACCTTACCGGGCGAGGCCGGGAGTGTGAAAATGGCCCTCGCTACAGGTGTTCCGAGCCGCCCTGGCGTCGACCGGGTGGCGGGCCGTGATGCGCCCGCAGCGGACATCGCCTAAGGTTGGGGCCAACCCCCCATGTGGCGGCATCTTGCCCAACTCCCCCAGGGCCGGAAGGCAGCAAGGGTAAGCGAGCTCTGTCGGGTGCATGGGGGGCCTTTTCATGTCCACAGGTCCTCATGGCGGCGCCCGGACCGGGCTTCGGTGGATGAGCGGGTGGCCGTGTCGGTGAGGGTGGTTAGTGTGGCGTTCGTGGAGTCACCCCCGTCCAGCCCAGCAGCCGCGAGTATGGCGCTGTACCGCCGCTATCGCCCCGAGACCTTTGCCGAGGTCATCGGGCAGGACCACGTGACCACCCCGTTGCGTGCAGCGTTGGCCAACAACCGGGTGAACCACGCCTACCTGTTCTCCGGGCCACGCGGCTGTGGCAAGACCACCTCGGCGCGGATCCTGGCCCGAACGCTGAACTGCGACCTCGCGCCGGTCCCGGACCCCTGCGGGGAGTGCGAGAGTTGCCGGGATCTCGCCCGAGGCGGGGGTGGGTCGATGGACGTCATCGAGATCGACGCGGCCTCCCACGGTGGCGTGGACGATGCCCGTGACCTGCGGGAGAAGGCGTTCTTCGCGCCCGTCCGGGATCGCTACAAGGTCTACATCATCGATGAGGCCCACATGGTCTCCACGCAGGGTTTCAACGCCCTGCTGAAGTTGGTCGAGGAGCCCCCGCCGCACCTGCGGTTCATCTTCGCCACCACCGAGCCGGAGAAGGTCATCCCGACCATTCGCTCGCGGACCCACCACTACCCGTTCCGCTTGATCCCGCCGCGCACCCTGTCCGGCTACCTCTCGGAGTTGTGCGAGAAGGAGCAGGTCAGCATCGAGCCGGCCGCCCTGCCGCTAGTGGTGCGGGCCGGGGCCGGTTCGGCCCGGGACACCCTCTCGGTGCTCGACCAACTGCTCGGCGGGGCCGGCGAGGAGGGCGTGACCTACGAGTTGGCCAGCGGCCTGCTCGGCTACACCCCCGACAACCTCCTCGACGACGTCGTGGACGCGTTCGCGGCCGGTGACGGGTCCGGGGTCTTCGGGGTGGTCGACAAGGTGATCGAGACCGGTCAGGACCCGCGTCGGTTCACCGAGGACCTGCTGCGCCGTCTGCGTGACCTCGTCATCGTCTCGGCCGTGCCCGACGCTCCTGCCACCGGTTTGCTGGAGGTCTCCCAGGACCAGGGGGAACGACTGGTCGCCCAGGCGGCCCGGTTCGGGACCGCCGAGTTGAGCCGTGCCGCCGACCTCGTCGCGACCGGACTGACCGAGATGCGCGGGGCGACCGCGCCCCGGTTGCTCCTCGAACTCATCTGCGCCCGCGTGCTGCTGCCCGGGGCCGACCACACCACCCAGGGGGTGCTGGCGCGGCTCGACCGGCTGGAGCGTCGCAGCGCGATCTCGGGCACCCCCAGCGCAGCCGCTCCCACCGCCACCCCCACGCTCTCACCGACCGCGACTGTGCCGCTCCCGGCGCAAGACCGACCCGAGCACACCCCTGCGCCGATGAGCACCCAGCGCGCGGAGGCCCCCGTGGCGGCCGAGCCCGAGGTGCCCACACCGACTCCCAGCCGCCCGCCGGTGGAGCAGCCGGCCGCGCCGGTACAGGTGATGCCGGAGGCACCCGCTCCGGCCGCCGAGACCCCGCCGTCCGAGCCCGCCCCGGCTGCGCCGCCCCCGCAGGCTGCCCCGACTGTTCCGGTGGCCGTGCCTGAACCCGCCCCGTCGGCCACGACCGATGGGGCCACGGGTCCGGGCGGACTCACCCTGGCCGACGTACGCCGCCTGTGGCCGGACATCGTGGAGTCCACCAAGCAGCGCCGTCGGGTCACCTGGATCCACCTGACCCAGAATGCCCAGGTCGTTGCCGTGGGCCAGAGGGTGCTGACCCTGGGCTTCGCCAACTCCGGCGCCCGCGACTCCTTCGACTCCGGAGGAAGCGCGGAGATCGTGCGCCAGGCGGCAATCGACGTCGTCGGCGCCGACTGGAAGATCGAGACGATCGTGGATCCCGGGGCCGACGCCACCAAGGCGCCGCCTCCCGAGGCCGCCCCGCCGGCGTCCCGGTCTCCGCGGCCACTGGACGAGGTTCCCCCGGCGACCCAGAACCCGCCAGCACCGGAGGCCCCGCCTGCCGATCAGCAGCGACCCCCTGCCTGGATGGACGACGAGGCTCCGCCAGCCGCTCCAGCAGCCCCTCCAGAAGGCGCTCAGGAGCAGGCGGGTCCACCCCAGCAGCCCGACCGCCAAGCCGATGCGGCCTCGGTGGCGGCGGCGCGACAGGCCATCCAGCAGACCAGGCCGGCCGGAGCGGAGTCTTCAGCCGCGCCCGAGCGGGCCGCCGCGGACGCCGGAGCGCACCGTGACGACGCGGACGCCGACGCCGACGAGGCCGGTGGAGCCGATCTGCTGGCCCGCGAGCTGGGAGCACAGATGATCGAGGAGATCCCGCACTCGTGATGCAGTGTCCAGCGACCCGATCAGCCCCGTTCAGTTCACCGGTCACCCCGACAACCACCCCACCCAGACTCACGACAGACACCACGACAGAGAAGGCGCCACGATGACTCAGAACCCGTTCGACGCACTCACCGGCGGAGCGGAGGGAGGCGGCTTCGACATGAGCGCCCTCCTCCAGCAGGCCCAGCAGATGCAGGAGCAGCTCCAGGCGGCCCAGGAGCAGCTCGGGAAGGCGACCGTCGAGGGGACCGTCGCTGGTGGCGCGGTCACCGTGACCGTCAATGGCACCGGTGAGTTGATCGGGGTGGCGGTGAAGTCCGGCCAGTTCGACGGCGCCGACGCCGATGACCTCTCCGATCTCGGCGACATGGTCGTGGCGGCGTACCGCGACGCCAAGTCCCAGGCCGATGCGATGGCCGGCGAGCTCCTCGGCCCGCTGGCCGGTGGCGGCGCAGGGCCCGGCGGCGACGGACTCCCCGGCCTCGGCCAGTTGGGATTCTGAGCCAACTTGTACGAAGGCGTCGTTCAGGACCTCATCGACGAACTCGGGCGACTGCCCGGGATCGGACCCAAGAGCGCCCAACGCATCGCGTTCCACCTGCTTCAGGCCGAGGAGACCGACGTACGCCGTCTCGCCGAGACCCTGATCGAGGTCAAGGACAAGGTAAAGTTCTGCACGATCTGCTTCAACGTCTCCCAAGACGAGCAGTGCCGGATCTGCCGGGACCCCCGTCGGGACCCCTCGGTGTTGGCCATCGTCGAGGAGTACAAAGACGTCGTCGCCATCGAGCGGACGCGCGAGTTCAAGGGTCGCTATCACGTGCTGGGCGGGGCGATCTCCCCCATCGACGGGATCGGTCCGGAACAGTTGCGGATCAAGGAGCTCATGACCCGGCTCAGCGACGGGGCCATCACCGAGCTCATTCTCGCCACCGACCCGAACCTCGAGGGGGAGGCGACCGCGACGTACCTCACGCGTTTGCTACGCCCTATGGGCTTGCATGTGACACGGTTGGCTAGTGGACTGCCAGTAGGTGGTGATCTCGAGTACGCCGATGAGGTCACCTTGGGCCGAGCATTCGTGGGAAGGCGAGCAGCCGAATGAACGAACGCATGGAAAGCACCGACGCCGAGACGGCGCAGTTCGCCGAGGAGATCGCCGGGTCGGTCGCCGGCTTCTTGATCGCGTTGCGGGCCATCGCAGTGGAGGCCGACACCGGACGAGGCATCTCCTTGATGCTCCTCGAGATCAGCCAGGTGTTGCTGACCGGTGCGCGCCTGGGCGCCCAGCAGGACTTCTCCCCGCGCGGTGAGTACCAGCCCGACGTGGGGGCGGAGGCCGATCTGGACGAGATGCGGCTCGCGCTCGCGGTGATGCTGGGCAACCTCGACACCTACAGCTTCGTGTTCGACCCCTACGTCCCGGAGGTCGTGGAGAGTCAGCTCTCCGACGATCTGACCAGCATCGCCGCGGACCTCGAGAACGGTCTGCGGCACTACCGACTGGGCAATGTCGACGAGGCGTTGTGGTGGTGGCAGTTCTCCTACGTCTCATCGTGGGGCAACCTGGCCGGCGCCGCTTTGAACGCCCTGCTCTCGGTGGTTTCCCACGATCGTCTCGACGTCGACAACGACGCGGAGATCCCTCAGATCATCGCCGCCGAGGCTGTGCTGGACGACGTGCAGGCCTGACGCTGCCCACTCGGTAGGATCAGCACGTCCTTGTAGCAACGTCTTCCCCGATCTTTGGAGTGAGCCCGTTGGGCATTGTCGTGCAGAAATACGGCGGGTCTTCCCTGGCCGACGCCGGTCGAATCAAAGAGGTCGCCCGACGCATCGTGGAGACGAAGAAGGCCGGCCACGACGTCGTTGTCGCGGTCTCGGCCATGGGGGACAGCACCGACAACCTGCTGGACCTCGCCGAGGCCGTCAGCCCGATGCCCCCGGCGCGCGAGCTGGACATGCTCCTGACCGCCGGTGAACGCATCTCGATGGCGTTGGTCGCCATGGCGATCTCCGACCTCGGCTTCACCGCTCGGTCCTTCACCGGCTCCCAGGCCGGCGTGATCACCGACTCGGTGCACGGCAAGGCCAAGATCATCGACGTCACCCCCGGACGGATCAGCACCGCCGTCGAGGAGGGTCACGTGGTGATCGTGGCCGGCTTCCAGGGAGTCAGCCAGCACACCAAGGAGATCACCACCCTGGGTCGTGGCGGCACCGACACCACGGCGGTTGCCCTCGCTGCGGCGCTGAAGGCCGACTACTGCGAGATCTACACCGACGTCGATGGAGTCTTCACCGCTGACCCGCGCATCGTCCCCAGCGCCCGTCGCCTCGACCGGGTCTCCTATGAGGAGATGCTGGAGATGGCGGCATCCGGGGCGAAGATCCTGCACCTGCGGTGTGTCGAGTACGCCCGCCGCTACGACATGCCCGTCCACGTCCGGTCCTCCTTCTCCCAGAAGGAGGGCACCTGGGTCGGCCCTGAGCGCCCGCTCACCGCGGGGCCCCTACAGCCGTCCGAAGACCTATCGACAGATACCTCAGAAGGAGCCGCGCCCATGGAGCAGCCCATCATCGCCGGGGTCGCGCACGACCGCAGCGAAGCCAAGATCACCGTTGTCGGGGTCCCGGACAAGGTCGGCGAGGCCGCCCGGATCTTCGAGGCCCTCGCGGCCGTCGAGGTGAACATCGACATGGTCGTGCAGAACGTGTCGGCCGCCGCCACGGCGCGCACCGACATCTCCTTCACCCTCCCGCGCACCGACGGCCAGACCGCGGTCAACGCGTTGACCACCCTGAAGGACGAGATCGGCTTCGAGGAACTGCTCTACAACGACCACGTCGGTAAGGTGTCGCTGATCGGCGCCGGGATGCGCTCCCACCCGGGGGTGACCGCCAAGTTCTTCGGTGCACTGGCCTCCGTGGGGGTCAACATCGGGATGATCTCCACCTCCGAGATCCGGATCTCGGTCATCGTGGCCGAGTCGCAGGTCGACGACGCCGTGCGGGCCACCCACACCGCCTTCGACCTGGACTCCCGCGACGTCGAGGCCGTGGTCTACGGCGGGTCCGGCCGATGAGCGGCCTGCGGCCGCTCCGCCTGGGCATCGTCGGCGCCACCGGTCAGGTCGGCGTCGCGATGCGTCAGATCCTCGAGGAGCGCGACTTCCCCATCGAGGAGATCCGATTCTTCGCCTCCGCCCGCTCCGCCGGGACGACGCTGACCTTCGCCGGTCGCGACGTCGTCGTGGAGGACGCCGCGACCGCGGACCCCGCCGGGCTCGATGTGGCCCTCTTCTCGGCTGGCGCGACCACCTCCCGCGCCCTGGCTCCGGTCTTCGCCGCAGCCGGGGTCGTCGTGGTGGACAACTCCTCGGCCTTCCGTCGGGACCCCTCGATCCCGTTGGTCGTCTCCGAGGTCAACCCCGGTGACATCGAGATCGCGCTGGGTGAGGGTGGCGGCAACATCATCGCCAACCCGAACTGCACCACGATGGCCGCGATGCCGGTCCTCAAGCCCCTGCACGACGAGGCGGGCCTGGTCCGACTGATCGCCTCGACGTACCAAGCCGTCTCCGGGTCCGGTGTCGCCGGGGTGGAGGAGCTGTCCTCCCAGGTGTCGGCGGCCGGCGAGAAGGCCACCGAGCTGGCCTACGACGGCACAGCCATCGACTTCCCGGCGCCGGTGAAGTACGAACGCACCATCGCCTACAACGTGCTGCCCCTCGCGGGGGCGCTGGTGGACGACGGGTCGGGTGAGACCGACGAGGAGCAGAAACTGCGCAACGAGTCGCGCAAGATCCTCGGCATCCCCGACCTGCTGGTCTCCGGCATCTGCGTGCGGGTGCCGGTCTTCACCGGTCACTCACTGGCCATCAACGCCGAGTTCGCCCGCGCCCTCCCGGTTGATCGCGCCCGCGAACTGCTCGCCGACGCACCCGGGGTGGAGTTGGCCGAGATCCCGACGCCGCTCGCCGCCGCCGGACGGGATCCGTCGTACGTCGGTCGGTTGCGGCAGGACGAAGGCGTCCCGGATCAGCGGGGACTGGCGTTGTTCGTCTCCGGGGACAACCTGCGCAAGGGCGCGGCCCTGAACACCGTGCAGATCGCCGAACTGCTCGCTGCTCGCTGAGCCCGCCGCCCCGGGTCAGGGGCGGCGAGGCGCGCTGTTCGATCGAGGGGGGTCAGTCGACCCGCTGGTCGCGGGTCTGATCCATGGCCGGTTCGACCACCGCGGTGGTGATGTAGTGCGACAGGGCGTAGGCCCCGGCGCTCATCGCGGGGATGAGCAGGAACATCCACCAGTCCAACAGGCTGTCGATGAAGACGACCATGGACAGCACGACGACGATGCCGACGGCGAGGAAGCTGGTGCTCCCGGGGTCGGGGATTCCGAAGGCGCGCAGCAACAGGGCGCCGACGTAGACCGCCAGCACGATCAGGACCACCAGGAGGGCGAACCCCCCAGCGCCGCCGCAGCTCTTCGTGCCGCGGATCGCATCACAGCCGCGCAGGACTCCCGCGGTGGACAGGACGAGCCCGAGGCCGATCACGGCGCCGGTGAGAGCGGCCGCCATCCGCCCGTTGAGCGGTGGCAGGGGAATCCTCGGCAGCGAGGACTTGGGTCCGGACGCGGCGTCGGGGGATGTGCCCCGAGGCTTGCGGCGTGGGAACGACGGCAGCGCGACGGTGGGCAGGCCGCGCTTGACCTTGTCCTTCGTGCCGCCACCTACTGGCGCCGCGGTGACGGTGGAGGTCTCGGCGGTGGCCGGGGCCGAGACGGCTGGCGTGGGGTCGGGCTCGGTGGTCGGGACGGTTGCTGCGGGATCGGGCATCTGCGCGACCGACTGGGCCTGGGGTGTGGCGCTGACCGGGGCCGTGGGGCGCCGCGGCGGCACCTCCGCTTCCGTCGCAGGCGTCACCTCGGCCGGGGTCGGGGTGGCGGGTGTGGTGCGCGCGGCGGGCTGGGCCGGGGCTACGGGCGCAGACGGCTCCGACTCCAGCTCTGTCTCCGGTTGGGCCTCCCGCTTGGCGTTCCCTTTGTTAGAGGCGGCGTCGGCCTTGCCGCTCTTCTTCCGGCCGAAGAGCTTGGGTAGCTCCAGGTTGGGTTCGAGGTTCTTGTCGTCGTCGGCCATGGCCCAAGTTTGGCACGCGTTCGCCTACCGCAGCGCCGAATGCCCGGCGTACGACAAGAGCCCCGGTCCTCAAGGAGGAATCCGGGGCTCTCGCAGTCGATCTGTCGGGCTGACAGGATTTGAACCTGCGGCCTCGTCGTCCCGAACGACGCGCGCTACCAAACTGCGCCACAGCCCGATCATGGCTGACCCGAGGGTCGACCAACAGTGCCTGAGCATACCGGAGCGGTATCCCGCTTGCGGAACCGGCGCTGGCTGCGGCGACCCAGCCCGCGTCGGTTGGGGCCGTGGTGGCTCGGGTCGGCGGTGAGTAGGGAGCCGAATGGGGCGCGCGAACGGCTTCTCACTCACCGCCGCCCCGGGCACCGCTGCCGATCAGACGCGCGCAACCAGCGTCATCAGGGTCGCCTCGGGACGGCAGGCGAGCCTCAACTGGACGAAGGGGCTGGTGCCGATGCCGGCCGAGACGTGGAGCCAGGACGACTCCGGGTCGCCGTCGCGGGAGTCGGCAGGGTGCCGGTGCAGGCCCCGGGCGCGCGCCGGCTCCAGGTCGCAGTTGGTGGTCAGCGCCCGGCCACCGGGGAGACAGACCTGCCCGCCGTGGGTGTGGCCAGCGATGATGGCGTCGTACCCGTCGGCGGCGTACTGGTCCAGCACCCGGAGGTAGGGCGCATGGGTGACTCCCAGACGGACGTCGGCCTCGGTGTCGGCCGGGCCGCGGACGAGGTCGAGGCGGTCGTACTCCAGGTGCGGGTCGTCCACGCCGGCGAACGCGATGGTCGTGTCGCCGACCTTCACCCGGGCGCGTGTGTTGGTGAGGTCCACCCAACCGGCGTCGGTGAAGCCGCGGGTGAGTTCGGGCCACGGCAGTTGGGGTGAGTAGACGTGGCGGGAACCGTCATCGGCAGTGAGGTAGCGGAGCGGGTTGCGCAGGGTGGGGGAGTAGTAGTCGTTGGACCCCAGGACGAACACCCCCGGTCGGTCCAGGAGCGGTCCCAAACAGTCGGCGACGATCGGCACCGAGTCGCGGTGCGAGAGGTTGTCGCCGGTGTTGATGACCAGATCCGGCTCGAGGTCGCGCAGGGTGCGCAGCCACTCCTGTTTGCGGCCCTGGTTGGGGGTCATGTGGATGTCACTCAGGTGCAGCGCCCGCAGTGGAGCCATGCCCGGCGGCAGGATCGGCACCTCGACGCGACGCAGGACGAAGGAGCGGGCCTCCCAGGCGGCGTACGCCGTCACCCCGAGACCCGCGGCCGCGCCGCCTGCGGTCAGCCGCGCAAGACTCTGCCATCGCAACAGGGGAAGGAGGGACACGAGGCAAGGCTGTCACAATGCCCCTATGAGTGCTCTCAAGGACCGACTGCGAACCGATCTCACCGCCGCCATGAAGGCCCGCGACGAGATGCGGTCCTCGACGCTGCGCATGGTGCTCACCGCCATCACCAACGCCGAGGTGGCCGGCAAGCAGGCCCGCGAACTCAGCGATGACGACATCATCGGAGTGCTCTCGACCGAGGCCAAGAAGCGCCGTGAGGCGGCCGTCGCCTTCGTGGAGGCCGGTCGCGACGAGATGGCGGCCAAGGAGCGCGCCGAGGGCGTGATCCTGGCCGACTACCTCCCGGCCCAGCTCTCGCCGGAGGAGATCTGCGCCGTCGTCTCCGCAGCCGTGGAGAAGCTCGGGGTCGCCGGCGCCGGCCCCAAGGCCATGGGTCAGGTGATGGGCGTGGTGACCCCTCAGGTCAAGGGCCAGGCCGATGGCGCCGCCGTCGCCGCCGAGGTACGCCGCCAGCTCGGGTAGTCCGGGCGCGCCAGTTTCACCGGCCGGCCGGTGAAACTCATGCTTGGACGATAAAACTTTCTCGTCCAAGCATGAGTTTTCTCGTCCAAGGTGCCGGTGAAGGCCTTAGCCGCGACCTCCGCGGCCGTTCCCGTTGTTGCCGTTGCCCCCAGAACTAGTGGGCGGAGCGGGCGCGACCGGAGCCGCGGGCGCCGGGACCGAGGTCTGGCCGGCCCCGGGGGTGGCGCTGGGGTAGATGAACGGTTCGTTGGCCAGGTTGTCGTCGATGACCTTCATCGCGTCCCCCCAGATGGGCGCAGCGAATCCGGAACCGGAGGCGCTCGGGATGAAGCCGCCGCCGACCGTTTGACCGGCCAGACCGATCGGGGTGCCGAACTCGTTGGCGCCACCGATCGTCGCCGCGCCCGCCATGTTGGCGGTGTAACCCACGAACCACACCGACTTGCCGTCGTTGGTCGTGCCGGTCTTGCCGGCCGCGGGCTGGTCGAGGGCCTGCGCAGCGGCGAAGCCACCCTCGATCACGCCGCGGAGGACGTCACTGACCGCATCTGCGGTCGACTCCTGCAACACCCGCTGGCAGGAGTCGGCGTAGTCCTTGATCTTGTTGCCGTTGGCGTCGAGGATCGAGGTCACCGGGCGCGAGTCACAGTGCACGCCGCGAGCGGCGAACGTCGCGTAGGCCTCGGCCATCTCCAGGGGGCTGGCGTTGGCCGTGCCCAGCGTGAAGTTGGGGATTCGCTCGGCGCCGAGCCCGTTCGCGTCTCCCGTGGGGTTGGTCAATCGGACCCCCATCGACTTGGCGAGGCGGTACGGATCGCAGACGCCGGTGTCCTGTTCGAGGCGCATGAAGAAGGTGTTCACCGACAACCGGGTGCCGGTGTACATGTTCATCAGCCCGCTCGAGGTGGAGTTGGGGATCTCAAAACTGCCGGCTCCGAAACTCGGGGCGCCCGAACAGTTCTTGTAGTCGGCCAGGTTGAAGGTCTTCACGGCGGGGGAGTCGTACGTCGTCGACAGGGGCAGGCCCTGTTCGAGGGCCTGGGCCAGGACGAACACCTTGAACGTGGAGCCGGCCTGGAAGCCGTTGGAGTCCCCGAGCTCCTTGGGGACCGCGTAGTTCAGGAACGTCTCGCCCTTCTTCTTGTCGAAGCCCATCGGCCGCGACTGGGCGATCGCGCGGACCTTGCCGCTGCCCGGCTCCACCAGCGCCAGCGCACCGACGGCGGAGTCGGTGGCGAACACGCGACCGCGGACGGCCTCGTCGGCCGCCTTCTGCATGTCGAGATCGACCGTCGTACGGATCGTCAGTCCGCCGGTGTTCAGGAGCTGTCGACGATCGGCGACGGTCTTGCCCAGCGCCTTGTCCTTCTCGAGATAGTTCACGACGTACTGGCAGAAGAACGGCACCCGAGCGCTGAGGCAACCCTGTCGGGTGTCCTGCAACTTCAGCCCGAGCTTGCGCGCCTTCAGTTTGTCGGCCTGCTGGTCGGGGATCACGTTCAGTTGCGCCATCCGGTCCAGCACGATGTTGCGGCGCTGCGTGGCCCGGTCGGGGTACTTCGACGGGTCGTAGGCGGTCGGGCTCTGCACCAGACCGGCGAGCATCGCCGACTGCTTGACGTTGAGCTTCTTGGCGTTGACGTCGAAGTAGTGGCGGGCGGCGGCCTGGATGCCGTAGGCCCCGTCGCCGAAGAAGGCGGTGTTGAGGTAGCGCTCGAGGATCCAGTCCTTCGACTGCTGCTGCTCCAACGCGATGGCGTAGCGCAGCTCGTTGATCTTGCGCGCGTAGGTCTCCTCCTTGGCCGCGAGGGCCTCCTCGGGGGAGTCGGCCTGCTGGACCAGGGTCAACTTGACCAGTTGCTGGGTGATCGAGGAGCCACCCTGGACGACGCCGGAACTGGCCTGGTTGGTCACCAGGGCGCGCAGCGTGCCCTTCACATCCAGGGCGCCGTGCTCGTAGAACCGGTAGTCCTCGATGGCGACGATGGCCTGCACCATCGGCCGGGAGACCTGCGAGAGCGAGACGTTGACCCGGTTCTCGTCGAACAGGGTGGCCAGCAGATTGCCCTGGCCGTCCACGACCCGGGTGCGTTGCGGCAGCGCCTCGGTCTGGAGTTCGGCCGGCAACTCGTCCATGGTGTCGGCGACGTTCCGGGTGGTGAAGCCCAACACCCCGGCGAACGGGATCGCCAGACCGGCGACGACGATACCGAGGACGACGGACACGACGGCCATGACGCCCAGGTGCGAAAGCACTCGGGACGCGGCTGGACGCTCAGAAGGGGGCCTAGACATGCGGCCCAGGATACGGGAGCGCCAGTAGCGCCGCCCAGTTCCGGCGTTTGACCAGCCCACAGGCCTCCTCGCCCGCAGACCCTGGGGCGGCTTAGTCCGATATGACTAGTCATTCGTGACTAGACAACTTGGGTCGTTTGACGTCTGTTGAATAAGACTGATCTTCTTTACCTTTAGATCAGCAGTCAGGGAGTGGGGCGTCTATGGGGACGCAACCCTGATCGCACCATCACAGGATGTGGGTTACCTCATGTGGGTTGAAGATTGGGCGCCTCGCGCCGCGTGCCGGGCCACCCGCCCGGACCAACTGTTCGTCCGCGGCGCGGAGCAGAACAAAGCCAAGCAATTGTGTTCGGGTTGTCCCGTGCGCACTGAATGTCTCGCCGAGGCACTCGACAACCAGATTGAGTGGGGTGTATGGGGCGGCATGACCGAGCGTGAGCGGCGGGCACTGCTGCGTCGTCGCCCAGCTGCGTCGTGGCGCACCGTGCTCGAGAGCGCCCGGCTCGAGAGCAACGCCGACGCTGTCGTCTCCGCCTCCGTCTGAGACCGACCCCCCCAGGGGCCCATCGACCAGTTCGCTAGTCGGTGGCCCCAGCGAGCAGCGCGCCGATCCGGCGCAGCCCGTCGAGGTCGTGTACGTCGCCCGCCAGCGCCGGCGCGACGGCACTGGCGACATTCGGGTGCGCCGCGGCGAACCGCTCGCGCAGAAGTGCCTCACGCGCCACCAGTCGTGACTGGTCGGCGTGCAGGCGAAGCAGACCCGCAGTCAACGACTGCGGGTTTTTGGCGCGCAACCGGTCGGCCGCGGCGCTCGCCTCGTCGCCGGAGAGATCGGCGTCGGGCGACGAACTGGCCCGGTTGATCACCAAACCGGCCAACGGCATCGCGTCCTGACTGAGCCGCTCCACGAAGTACGCCGCCTCGCGCAGGGCGTCCGGTTCGGGAGCCGCGACCACGACGAAGGCCGTTTCGTCGGCCTGCAGCAACGCGTAGGTCTTCTGAGCACGCAATCGGAATCCGCCGAAGACGCTGTCGATGGCGGCGACGAAGGTCTGCAGGTCCCGCAACACCTGGGCGCCGAGGATCTTGGTCAGCGCGTTCGTCAGCAGACCGAGTCCGGCGGTCATGATCCTCGCCGGGCCCCGGGCAGGTGCGAGCATGAGGCGGATGAAGCGGCCGTCGAGGAAGCTGGAGAGCCGCTCGGGAGCGTCGAGGAAATCCAACGCCGAGCGTGAGGGCGGGGTGTCGACGACGATCAGGTCATAGCTCCCGTCCTGACGCGCATCAGCGTGGATCTGCCCGAGCTTCTCCATCGCCATGTACTCCTGAGTGCCGGCGAAGGAACTGGACAGGGTGATGTAGAAGGGATTGGCCAGGATCGCCGCCGCCTTCTCGGGGCTGGCCTGACCCTCGACCAACTCGTCGAAGGTGCGTTTCATGTCGAGCATCATGGCGTCGAGCTTCCCGCCGGCACGGGTGTCGATGTCGGACACCGGGCGGGGGGTGTTGTCGAGTTCGGCGATTCCCATGGACTGAGCCAGGCGTCGTGCCGGGTCGATGGTCAACACGACCACCTTGCGACCTCGTTCGGCAGCGCGCAGGGCCAGCGCGGCCGAGGTGGTCGTCTTGCCGACCCCGCCGGACCCGCAGCACACGATGATGCCCGTGCCCGGGTCATCGATCAGGGCGTCGATGTCGAGTTGCGGAGCCGTGGCCCCGGTGCGGTGGGGAGTTGCGGGGCCGACCCGCGTGCGTGCCTTGCTCATCGGAGTCCCTGTTCTTTCAGCATGGCGGCGATCTCGTAGAGCGCGCCGACGTCGACCCCCTGGGAGAGCCGCGGCAGTTCGTAGGTCGGCACCCCCATCTGTTCCACGAGCAGCCGTTGGGAGTCCTCGAGGGTCCGCCGCTCTGCGTGCTCGTGGGCCAGATGGGCCAGGCTGTCCACCAGGTCGTCCTCGGACGACCCGAGGTCGATCCCGGAGGCGTGGAGGTCCGCCGTGATCGCGGAACGATCCAGGGTTCCGTTGGTGGCCGCGGCCAGGTCACGGTCGGCCAGGTCTCGCGGGCGGACCAGGTTGACGATGACGCCGCCCACCGGGAAGTCCACGGCCCGCAACTCCGCGATCCCGTCGCTGGTCTCCTGGACCGGCATCTCCTCCAGCACGGTGACCAGGTGCACCGCGGTGCGCGGCGAGCGGAACAGCGTCATCATCGTGTCGGCCTGGCTCTTGATCGGCCCGACCTTGGCCAGCCCGGCCAGCTCGTTGCTGACATTCATGAACTGCACGATGCGGCCCGTCGGCGGGGCGTCGAGGACCACGGCGTCGTACTGGATCGCGCCCTTGTTGCGCGAGTTGCGTTCGACGGCCTCGAAGACCTTTCCGGTCAGGAGTACGTCGCGCACCCCCGGCGCGATCGTGGTGGCGAACTCGATGACCCCGAATCGATCGAGGGCACGTCCGGCGCGACCGAGTTTGTAGTAGAGGGCGAGGTACTCGAGCAGCGCGGCTTCGGCGTCGATGTGCAGGGCGTGTACGACGCCCCGGCGGCCCTCCTCGTCGGGGAGCCCGGTGGTGATGCGTTGCTCCACCGTGGGGAGGGGGTCGAGGTCGAACATCCGGGCGATCCCCTGGCGGCCCTCGACCTCGCAGAGCAAAACGTTCTTGCCGTCGGTGGCCAGGGACAGGGCGAGTGCCGCGGCGACCGTGGACTTGCCCGTGCCGCCCTTGCCCGTCACGACGTGCAGTCGAACCTTGGCCCAGGGATCCTGGTTGGAATCCTGGCGAGTCTGTGTCACGGGGTCGCTCACGTGCACAAGCCTAGAAGGTGGCACCCACACCCGTGGGCGTTGCTGAGTATCGGGGCCCGCCTTCGTGGCCCGGGACACAGAGCCGCGACGGACGCGTGAAGGTCAGGGCCCCGAGAAGGCCACCCGCAGCGTCCATCTGGGTCAGTTGCCCCTGGCCCTTTCGGGTCATGGCGGACCCCAGAGTGCCAGCGTAGAGAGGAGGGTCCACCCCTGAATCGACCTAGGAGTCATCATGCCCGCTTCCGCTACCTCGTCCTCGACCCCAGGTTCGCGCAGGCGTCGACCGTCGCTGCCGTTGTTGATCTCGCTGTTGGCCCTCGTCATCTCCATGGGGGGCACCAGCTACGCGGCGGTCAAGATCAACGGCAACCAGATCAAGAACGGAACGGTGGCCAACAAAGCGTTGAAGGCCAAGACCATCAAGGGGAACAAGGTCAAACTCGATGCCCTGACGGGCAAACAGGTCAAGGAGTCGACCCTCGGGCAGGTCCCCTCGGCGGCCAGTGCAGACAGTGCGCCCCCGGTGGGATCCGCCGGCGGCGGCCTCTCCGGGGCCTATCCCAACCCGGAGGTGGCCGACGGGTCGATCGTCTCCTCGAAGCTGGGGACGATCACAAGACGCTCGAAGAGCCTGGGCGTCGGCGGCGGATCCGCTGGCTCTCTCGTGCAGTACTGCCTGGCGGGTGAGACCGTCATTGGTGGCGGGTTCTCCGGTGCATACGAAATGCAGGTCATGGACTCCCGAGCAGTAGGAACGACCGGTTGGTCGGTGGGTATGCGGAACGACACGGCCTCATCGCAGACCGCCACCTTCTACGCATACTGTCTGGCCCCGTGAGCCGAACCCAGTAGGAGCGAACTGTGGGTCAGTCGCGTGGCCCTGATCACATCGTCGGCGCCATGCCTTACGGTGCTCGGCATGGACAAAGTCGTCTCAACCGCCGCGGAAGCCGTGGCGGACATCGGGTCCGGATCGATGATCGCGGTCGGTGGTTTCGGGTTGTGTGGCATTCCCTCGGTGTTGATCGAGGCGTTGCTCGAATCGGGAGTCACCGATCTGCATGCAGCGTCGAACAACTGCGGCGTCGACGATTGGGGGTTGGGGCTCCTGCTGGAGGCCAAGCGTCTGAGTCGGATGACCGCGTCGTACGTCGGGGAGAACAAGGAGTTCGCCCGCCAGTACCTCTCCGGTGAGCTCGAGGTCGAGCTCACCCCGCAGGGCACCCTGGCCGAGCGCATGCGCGCCGGCGGCTCCGGGATCGCGGCGTTCTACACCGCGACCGGTGGCGGAACCCAGGTCGCGGAGGGTGGCATCCCGTGGAAGTACGACGACCAGGGCAACGTCACCAAGTCCTCGCCACCCAAGGACACCCGGACCTTCGAGACGCACGACGGTCCCAAGGAGTTCGTGCTCGAGGAGGCCATCGTGGCCGACTTCGGCCTGGTGCGTGCCTGGAAGGGCGACCGGCACGGCAACCTGATCTATCGCCAGTCCGCACAGAACTTCAACCCGTTGGCCGCGATGTCGGGACGGGTCACCATCGCCGAGGTCGAGGAACTGGTCGAGCCGGGCGAGTTGGACCCGAACGCCATCCACACCCCTGGTGTGTTCGTGCAACGGGTGGTCCAGCTGACCCCCGAGCAGGCCGCCGACAAGCGCATCGAACGTGTCACCACACGAGGCCCCCGGGAGGCGAAGTCATGAGTTGGACCCGCGAGGAGATGGCCGCCAGGGCGGCCTCCGAACTGACCGACGGTTCCTACGTCAACCTCGGCATCGGCCTGCCGACGCTCGTCCCGAACTACGTCGACGACGACGTCGAGCTGGTCCTCCAGTCGGAGAACGGCATTCTCGGGGTGGGGGCCTACCCCTACGACGGCGAAGCCGATCCCGACGTGATCAACGCCGGCAAGGAGACCGTCACGTTGCGGCGGGGGGCGTCGTACTTCGACTCCGCCACCTCCTTCGGGATGATCCGCGGCGGGAAGATCGATGCCGCGATCCTCGGCGCCATGCAGGTCTCGGCCATCGGTGACATCGCCAACTGGATGATCCCCGGCAAGATGGTCAAGGGCATGGGTGGCGCGATGGACCTCGTCCACGGGGCCAAACGGGTCATCGTGCTGATGGAGCATGTCGCCAAGGACGGGTCCTACAAGATCGTCAACGAGTGCTCGCTGCCCTTCACCGGCCGCAAGGTCGTTCAGCGGATCATCACCGACCTGTGCGTCATCGACATCGAGCCCGACGGCCTGCACCTGGTCGAGTTGGCCCCCGGAGTCACCGAGGACGAGGTCCGCGAGAAGACCGAGCCCGACCTGATCGTCTGAGCTGGCGCTCCTCGCACCTCACCTACTTCGGCGGCAACGCCGAAGCCAGGGCGACGCCGTACCCGATCCACTCCTCGAGGTCGTCGTCCTCGACGAGGGCCTCGGCGTCCACGCGGAGAAACGTCTTGGACGTCCGCTCACCCATGGCCATCGGGGTCACGTGATCGCGTTCGACGAGTACGCCGAACTGCTCGGGGGTGACCCGCACCATCATCCGGCCCTCCTCGCCGATGGCGAGCGCCATGTTGCCGTTGAGCAGGAAGGCCAGCCCGCCGAACATCTTCTTCTCGGTGAGGATGTCGGCGGTCTCGATCCGCTCGCGAACCCGATCGGCCATCGCTTCGTCGTACGCCATGGGTGACAGTCTGCCCCTCCGCGATGGTCGGTGGGGTCCGAGTAAGGTGCGAGACATGACGCAGCCGCGAACCAAATGGGAATACCTGACCGCGCCGATCCTCACGCACGCCGCGAAGCAGATCTTGGACAACTTCGGTTCAGACGGGTGGGAGTTGGTGCAGATCGCTCCCGGCATGAACCCGGAGAACCTGGTCGGCTACTTCAAGCGCCCGATCGAGGGATGAGCCCCGCATGAGTGCCGTGGGACCCGAGGCCCGGTTGGCGCAGATGGGCCTGTCGGTCCCGGAGGTCGCGGCGCCGGTGGCGGTCTACGTCCCCGCGGTCCGCTCCGGTGACCACATCTTCACCTCTGGGCAACTCCCGATGCGCTCGGGTGAACTGATGGCGGCCGGGAAGGTCGGCGGCGAGGTGACCTCTGATGAGGCCGTCGAGTGCGCCCAGCAGTGTGCGCTGAACGCGATCGCCGCGATCAAGTCCGTGATCGGCGACCTGACTTTGGTCGAGCAGGTGGTCAAGGTCGTGGTTTTCGTGGCCTCCACCCCTGACTTCACCGGCCAGCCCGGTGTGGCCAACGGGGTCTCCGAGTTGCTCGGTGAGGTCTTCGGCGACGCCGGCGTCCACGCCCGCTCCGCGGTCGGCGTACCGGTCCTGCCGTTGGATTCGCCCGTGGAGGTCGAAGTCATGGTCCGCGTCGCCGCGGCCAGTTGAGGAGAGCCCGATGACGATGAGGATTCCGCTGCCACCGGTCCCGCTGCAGGCTTCGACGGTGGATCTCGCCGCTGAGTTCGTCGACGGCACCCGTACGCCCGCCGAGCCGCGCAACGCCGCCACCGTGGTGCTGTTGCGCCCCGGCGCCCATGAGGCGCCCGAGGTGTACTTGCTGCGCCGCCAGGTCTCGATGGAGTTCGCCGGCGGCTTCTGTGTGTTCCCCGGAGGCGGGGTCGACAAGCGCGACTACGACACCACCGTCGCGTGGGCCGGGCCCTCGCCCGCCGAGTGGGCCACGTCCCTCGGGTGCGACGAGCACCTCGCCGGGGCCCTGGTGTGCGCCGCGGTGCGGGAGACCTTCGAGGAGTCGGGCGTGCTCCTGGCGGGCGCCTCGGCCGACGAGGTCGTGGCCGACACCACCGGGGATGACTGGGAGGCCGATCGGGTCGCCCTGGAGTCACGCGAGCTGTCGATGACCGACTTCCTCAATCGCCGGGGCCTGGTGCTGCGCACCGACCTGCTCGGCGCCTGGGACGCCTGGCTGACCCCGACCTTCGAGCCGAAGCGCTACCGGACCTGGTTCTTCGCCGCGGTGCTGCCCGAGGGGCAACGCACGCGCGACGTCTCCTCCGAGTCCTCCGAGGTGACCTGGATGACGGCGGCCGACGCTGCTGCCGCTGCCGACGGCGGGGACATGATGATGCTGCCTCCGACCTTCCTGACCTGCCTGGACGTGGCCCAACACTCGAGCGTCCACGCGGTGCTCGAGGAGAGTCGTGGGCGTTCTCTGGAGATGTTCTGCCCCGAGGTCGAACCTTTGGGGGACGGCTTCACCCTGTCCCTGCCCGAGCGGCTGCGGCCGATGGTGGCGCATCGGTTTCCTTCATGAGTGAGGCGATCGCCGATCGCTGGACCGGTGGTTCCTTCGGGGAACGCGGACGCTGCATCTTGGCGCCCAACGCCGACTTCATGACCCTGGACGGCACCAACACCTGGATCCTGCGCGAGCCGGGTGCGGCCCGCTCGATCGTCGTCGATCCGGGGCCGTCGATGATCACGCACCTCGACGCGGTCGCCGAGGTGGCCGGTGACGTCGCGGCTGTGCTGCTGACCCACCACCACCTGGATCACTCCGAAGCGGCCCGTGAGTTCGCCGAGCGGGTGGGGTGCGGCGTACGCGCGCTGGATCCGGAGTACCGCCTGGGCTCCGAGGGCCTGGGGGACGGCGACGTCGTCGAGGTCGATGGTTTGGAGGTCCACGTGATCGGTACGCCCGGCCACACAGCCGACTCGCTGTCGTTCCTGCTGCCCGCCGAGCGGACCGTGCTGACCGGGGACACCGTCCTGGGTCGGGGGACCACCGTGGTCGCTCACCCCGACGGCGAACTCGGGGCCTACCTCGACTCACTGGACCGACTCCACGCCCTGGCCGACAAGCACGAGATCGAGTCGATCTGGCCCGGACACGGTCCGGTGATCGCCGAGGCGTTGCCGGTGCTCGACTACTACCGCACGCACCGCGCCGAGCGCCTGGCCCAGGTCGAGGCCGCCGTGGCTTCGTTACGGGATCGGCCCCACCCTGAAGGCATGGCCGCAGACGAGTTCCCCCGGGCCGTGGTGGAGAAGGTGTACGCCGACGTCGACCCCGTTCTGTGGGGTGCCGCCGAACTCTCCGTCCGCGCCCAGTTGGCCTATCTCGCCCGACGCTGAAAATCGGGATAGTCCCTGACGTTTGTGCGACGACACGCCGGCGTACGTCGCATAAACGTCAGGGACTACCCCAAAAGAGAGGTGAGACTCAGCGGGCGCGCTTGGACAGGCGCTCGACGTCCATAATGACGACCGAGCGGGGTTCCAGTCGCAGCCAACCGCGCGAGGCGAAGTCGGCCAAGGCCTTGTTGACGGTCTCGCGGGAGGCGCCGACCAACTGGGCCAACTCCTCCTGGGTGAGGTCGTGGTGGACGTGTACGCCGTCGTCGGCGGTCCGGCCGAAGCGGTCGGCGAGGTCCAGCAGTGCCTTGGCGACTCGGCCGGGGACGTCGGAGAAGACCAGGTCGGCCACCACGTCGTTGGCCTTGCGCAGGCGGGCCGCCAACTGGGAGAGGAGGCCGCGGGCCACCATCGGGCGACCGTCGAGCCACCGCAGCAGGTCCTCGTGCGACAGGGAGGCGAAAGCGGAGTCGGTGACGGCGGTGACCGTGGCCGAGCGCGGGCCGGGATCGAAGAGCGACAGCTCACCGAACATCTGGCCGGGGCCGAGGATCGCCAGTAGGTTCTCGCGGCCGTCCGCGGAGGTGCGGCCGAGCTTCACCTTGCCGTCCAGGACGATGTACAGCTTGTCGCCGGAGTCGCCCTCGTGGAAGAGGACCTCACCGCGGCGGAGCCGGCTGTCCGTCATGGAAGCGCGCAGGGCGGTGGCGGCCTCGTCGTCCAGAGCGCTGAACAAAGGGGCTTGACGGAGTACGTCGTTATCCACGGATCCTCCTATGAGGGGGTGTGCGGCCACAGGGTGCACGTGATCCTATCCAGTGGCATGGGTCACAGGACAATGCCGGGTCTACTCCAGTGGACACCCGACGTTTGTCGGAGGCGACCCGTAGGCTGCTCTCGTGCTTGCCGACGAGACTCAGACAGGGCTGGTACGCCGCGCTCGCAAGACGAATCGGATGCTCGCCGAGACCTACCCGGACGCCCACTGCGAGCTCGACTTCGACGATGCGTTCCAGTTGCTCGTGGTGACCGTGCTCAGTGCGCAGACGACCGACAAGCGGGTCAACAAGGTCCGCCCCACGCTGTTCGCGGCGTACCCCGACCCTGTGGCGATGGCCGCCGCCCAACGCGAGGACCTCGAGACCATCCTCGGGCCGTTGGGTTTCTTCCGGGCCAAGACCGAGAGCGTGCTGAAGCTCAGCGCCGCGCTGTTGGCCGACCACGAGGGCCAGGTGCCGGGTCGACTCGAGGACCTCGTCAAGCTTCCCGGCGTCGGCCGCAAGACCGCCAACGTCGTCCTCGGGAACGCCTTCGACGTCCCCGGCATCACCGTCGACACCCACTTCGGCCGCCTCGCCCGACGTTTGGGGTGGACCGACGAGACCGATCCCGTGAAGGTCGAGCACGCCATCGGAGCACTGTTCCCCAAGCATGATTGGACCATGCTCAGCCACCACCTTGTGTGGCACGGCAGGCGCGTGTGTCACGCCAAGAAGCCGGCCTGCGGCGCATGCCCGGTCGCCCACTGGTGCCCTTCCTACGGTGAGGGGCCGATCGACCCGGTCGCCGCCGCGATGCTGGTCAAGACCGAGGGCCCCGCATGAGACACCCGAGGACGCTGTCTGTTCGACGCCGGGTCGTCGCAGCCCTGGCCCTGAGCCTCGCCCTGGCCGGGTGCAGCAGTGCCAGCAGCACCAGCGGGCCGGAGATAACCACGCTGCCCGAGGTGTCCTTGAATGACTTCGACACCCCCGACGCAGGCCCGCAGACCGACCTGTCGACACTCACCGGACCCCTGGTGGTCAACCTCTTCGCCTCCTGGTGCGGACCCTGCGAAGCGGAAATGCCGATCCTCGAGGACTTCCACAACCAGTACGGCGCCGAGGTCGAGCTGATCGGGATCGACCACAAGGACCCCAACCGTGGTGCCGCGGAGAGCCTCGTCGAGAAGACCGGGGTGACCTACCGACTCCTGGACGACTCGCGTGGTGACCTGGACGCTGCCCCGCCCTTCCCGGCCACCCGCGGCCTGCCCTTCCTGGCCTTCGTGGACGCCGAGGGCACCGTCACCAACATGCAGTACGCCGAGATCACCAGCGTCGAGCAACTCGTCGGACTGGTCGAAGAGCACCTGGGAGTCACGCTATGAACGCCCCAGCCACCCACGGTCGGGACCAGAGCGGCGACGCCGCCGGCGAGTTGCCCGAATGGCTGCGGCCCGTGGAGGCGGGGGCCCGCTCGATCACCGTGCACGAGCTGACCCGTTTCATGCCCCCGGAGGACTCTGACCCACGCCGCGGTGCCGTGCTGATGCTCTTCGGGGAGGGCGAGCACGGACCCGACCTGCTGCTCACCGAACGCGCCCACCACATGCGGTCCCATCCCGGCCAGGTGTCGTTCCCGGGCGGGACGATCGATCCCGGCGAGACCCCTCGGCAGGCCGCGTTGCGGGAGGCTGAGGAGGAGACCGGACTTCAGGCCACCGGGGTCGACGTCTTCGCGGAGCTGCCCGAGCTGTGGCTGCCCCCGAGCAACTTTGCGGTCACCCCCCTGCTGGCCTACTGGCGCACGCCCTGCCCGGTCTCGGTGGTCTCCCCCGACGAGGTGCACGCGGTCTATCGTGTGCCGATCTCCGAGCTGACCGACCCGAGCCTGCGGATCGCCGTACGCCACCCCAGCGGATGGGTGGGGCCAGGATTCCTGATCGGCGACGAGAAGGACGTCATTCTCTGGGGCTTCACCGCCGGCATCATCTCGCGGCTCTTCGACTTCCTCGGTTGGACCGGTGAACTGCCGGACCTGCCCCACCACGATCTTCCCGAGCACATGCTGGTCGGGCAGCCCACCAGCCTCAACGTGCAGGCCAACACCGACTTCATCGAACGGGGCCCTGCCAGGTGAATGTTCTCGACTGGATCCTGGTGGTCCTGGTCCTTGCCTACGCACTCTCCGGCTATTGGCAGGGGTTCGTCACCGGCGCCTTCGCCACCACCGGCCTGTTGGCGGGCGGGCTGTTCGGGGTCTGGCTCGCCCCGGTGGTCCTCGGGGGCTCCGACCCGTCTCTGACGGTGTCCCTGGGCGCCCTGTTCATCGTGATCCTGGCGGCGTCCCTGGGCCAGGCCACGCTGCAGTACGCCGGCGCCCGGATCCGCGACAAGATCACCTGGCAGCCCGCTCGGGCCGTCGACGCGGTCGGTGGTGCCGCGCTGAGTGCGGTGGCGGTGCTGATCGTGGCCTGGGCCCTCGGTGTGGCCATCTCGGGATCGCGGATCGGCGCGATCACGCCCCTGGTCCGCGGCTCCGCGGTGCTGGCCAAGGTCGACACCGCCCTGCCCCAGGCCGCCACCCGCACCCTGGGTGCCTTCAACTCGGTGGTCGGCACCGGCTTTTTCCCGCAGTACCTCGAGCCGTTCGCCCCCGAACGCATCGTGGAGGTCGGTCCTGGCCCCCAACGCCTGCTGACGGACCCGGATGTCGTCAACGCCCAAACGCGGGTTCTCAAGATCCGCGGCACCAACGCTTGCGGCCGCGGCGTCGAGGGCACTGGCTTCGTCTACGCCCAGGACCGCCTGATGACCAACGCCCACGTGGTGGCCGGGATCAACGATCCGGAGGTTCTGATCGGCGGCTCGAGCGAGCCGGCCAAGGTCGTCTACTACAACCCAGACCTGGACGTCGCGGTCCTGGCCGTGTCGACCCCTTCCGTGGAGCCCCTTCAGTTCGACCTCAGCGCCGAGGCCAGCGACGGGGTGGCGATCCTGGGTTACCCCCTCGACGGACCGTACGACGTCCAGCCCGGTCGTATCCGTTCGGAGCAGAAACTACGCTCGCCGAACATCTACGGCAACGGAGCGGTGATCCGGGAGGTCTTCTCGGTCCGAGGTCTCGTGCGTCCCGGCAACTCCGGTGGGCCGATCGTGTCCTCCGGTGGGGACGTGGTCGGAGTGGTCTTCGCGGCCTCGGTCACCGACCAGGACACCGGCTACGCCCTGACCGCGGACCAGGTTGCGGACAGCGCCACCTTCGGCCGGCAGAACACCGACCCCGTCTCGACGGGCAACTGCGCCACCTGATCGGACACGGCGGAGGTGGGGAGGGTCGGTGGAGGAGCGACCCGGTTTGTTACTAATTCGTGGATAAGTCGTTAACGTTTGGTTCTGAGGGCGTGGCAAGCGGCCCCCTACAGTTACATCAGTCAGCCAGATCCGGGGGGATAGGGCTGACAAAGAGTCGGAGGAAGATCCGGGGGGATCAAGATCCTGGCTCCAGAACAGAAGTTGACCTGCTTGACGCGTCGGGGGATGCGGATAGCGGGTCCTTCTGCATTTCGGGGACCTTTTCTCTGGGACCTTTTGCATGGGGACCCGGCGGTGACCGTCGCAGCGCACAAAGAAGCCGCCGCACCAGGAATCCCGGGCGGCGGCTCGATGGGCTGTTGTCAGGGCGTGCGCTGGCCCTTGAGGGCCTTGGGGATCTCTTTGCCCTGGGCGATGGCCTTCTTCGGAGGGCCCACCTTCTTGACCTTCTTGATGCCGACGAACACGCACAGGCCGGCGAGGAGGAGGTAGAAGCCGAAGACGATCAGGAACGCCCAGTGCAGCGCGAGGCCGGAGCCGTTCCAGTTGATGAAGTAGGCGATGGCCACCGAGAACATGATGACGGCCAGGACCGCCAGGAATGCCGCGGCGGCGAACAATCCCGCTCCGACGGCACCGAAACCGATGCTGACCTTCAGCTCGCTCTTGGCGAGCGCGATCTCCTTGCGGATCAAGGACGAAAGATCCTGGGTGGCGTCGTTGACGAGTCGGCCGATCGTGGGCTCCTCGGCCCCGTTCAGCGCGGTCTTCTCGGTTGCCATGTAGTCGTTCCTCGCGTCGTCGATCTGGCGATGGTCCGACGCCGCAGGGGCGCCGCTAGTGGGGAACCTTACCCATTGCTGGTTCCGGAGGCGTCGTCGCCCGAACCGGTGTCCCAGTGCTGCTCGTACACATCGGGTACGCCGTCCTGGTTCACGTCGAGCGTCTCGGCGTAGGTCAGGCGCTTGTAGACACGGTTGCGGGCGCGCAGGATGACGGTCGCGAGCAGCGCCGAGATCAGGGAGCCGACGAGGACTCCGACCTTGACCTGGTCGTCGGTCTCGCCGGTCCCGAAGGCCAACTCGCCGATCAGCAGCGAGACGGTAAAACCGATGCCGGCGAGCATCGACATACCGATGACGTCCCACCACGAGAGCTCGTCGTCCAGCTGAGCGCTGGTGAATCGGTGCAGCACCCAGGTCGAGCCTGCGATCCCGACCACCTTGCCGATGACCAGACCGGCGACGATGCCGATCGCGACCTTGCTGGACAGCGAGTCACCCAGCCCGCTGAAGCCTCCGACCGCCACGCCCGCCGCGAAGAACGCGAAGACGGGGACGGCGAAACCGGCGGACAGGGGGCGGACGGCGTGTTCGAAGTACTCGGCCATGCCCGGTCCGGCCTCGGGGCCGCCGGCGGCCTGGCTGCGGATGACCGGGACCGTGAAGCCCAGGACCACACCCGCGACGGTGGCGTGCACCCCGGACTCGTGGACCAGGACCCAGGCGACGAGCGCCAGAGGAATCAGGAGCCAGGGGAGAACCAGGCGCTTCTGAACGACGTAGGCGAACGCACCGATCGGCACGAGTGCGGCCAACAGATAGAGCGGCTCGAGGGAGTCGGTGTAGAAGATCGCGATGATCGTGATGGCCAGCAGGTCGTCGACCACGGCCAGGGTCAGCAGGAAGGTGCGCAGCCCCGAGGGCAGGTGGGAGCTGATGACGGCGAGCACCGCGACTGCGAAGGCGATGTCGGTGGCCGTCGGAATGGCCCAACCCTTCAGGGTGTCGGTGCCGAGGTTGATGATCGTGAACACGAGGGCCGGTGCGGCCATCCCGCCGACTGCGGCGGCGATGGGCAGTGCGGCTCGTCGTCGGTCACGCAGGTCGCCGGCCACGAACTCACGCTTGAGCTCCAGTCCGGCCACGAAGAAGAAGATGGCCAGGAGCCCATCGGCGGCCCAGGTGCCCAGGCTGAGGTTGAGATCGAAGCCGAAGAGTTCCGGTCCGATCTTGTAGTCACGCAGGGCGAAATAGGCGTCCGCGACGGGGAGGTTGGCCCAAACCAGCGCGATGGCCGCGCCGATGATCAGCAGGATCCCGCCGGTGGTCTCGGCGCGCAGGATCTCCGCGATCCGGGAGTTCTCGGTGAACGACCCCCGCCCGAAAAGACGGGTTCCGGATTGTTGCTCGGGTTGGTGATCGGTCACGTGGTGATCCTCGGTGGCTCGTCGATGGGTGGCGATCGGGGCATGCACGACTCTGTGCCGACCAGACTTCCCGGCTCACCGGACTCCACGATACCGACCCGGGTCAGGATCGGCCCACGTGTGGGGGTGAGCTGTGGATGAACCCCCTCACGCGGCGTACTCCGACGGAGTCCCCGGCGTACCGGGGACCCGTCCGCCGGAACGCTCAGTCCTCGCCCTTGCCGGACTCGGCACCCTTCGAGATGAGGTCCATCACAGAAGAGTCGGCCAGGGTGCTGACGTCGCCGACCTCGCGGTGTTCGGCCACGTCCCGCAGGAGGCGACGCATGATCTTTCCCGAGCGGGTCTTGGGCAGTTCGGCCACGATCATGATCTGCCGGGGCTTGGCGATGGGGCCGATCTGGGTGCGGACGTGGTTGCGCAGGTCCTCCACGATCGACTCGCCGCCGTCGCCGGCGTTGTCGCGCAGGATCACGAAGGCGCACACGGCCTGGCCGGTGTCCTCGTCCTTGGCCCCCACCACGGCGGCCTCGGCCACCTTGGGGTGCGAGACCAGGGCGGACTCGATCTCGGTGGTCGACAGGCGGTGTCCCGAGATGTTCATGACGTCATCGACGCGGCCGAGCACCCACAGGTCGCCGTCGCTGTCGAGCTTCGCGCCGTCGCCGGCGAAGTAGAAGCCCTCCTTGCGGAAGCGTGACCAGTAGGTGTCCTGGTACCGCTCGTCGTCGCCCCAGATGGTGCGCAACATCGCCGGCCACGGCTCGGTGAGCACCAGGTAGCCACCGGAGCCGTTCTCGACCCGTTCACCCTCCTCGTTCACGACCGCGGCCGCGACCCCGGGCAGCGGGATCATGGCGGAGCCGGGCTTGCCGTGGGTGACCCCGGGCAACGGGCTGATCATGATCATCCCGGTTTCGGTCTGCCACCAGGTGTCGACCACGGGGGTGCGGTCTGCGCCGATGACGTGGCGGTACCAGACGTAGGCCTCCGGGTTGATCGGCTCACCGACCGACCCCAGCAGGCGCAGGGAGGAGAGGTCGCGCTGGTCGGGGATCTCGCGTCCCTGCTTCATGAACGACCGGATCGCGGTGGGGGCGGTGTAGAAGAGCGACACCTTGTGCTCCTCCACGATGTCCCACCAGCGCCCGCGCTCGGGGGAGTCGGGGGTCCCTTCGTAGAGCACCTGGGTCACGCCGTTGGCCAGCGGTCCGTAGACGATGTAGGAGTGGCCGGTCACCCAGCCGATGTCGGCGGTGCACCAGTACACATCCGTCTCCGGCTTCAGGTCGAAGACCGCCCAGTGCGTGTACGCCGCCCCGACCAAGTAGCCACCGGTGGTGTGCAGGATGCCCTTGGGCTTCCCGGTCGTGCCGGAGGTGTACATGACGTAGAGCGGGTGCTCGGCGTCGAAGGCCTCCGGGGTGTGCTCGGTGGAGGCACCGCCCACGGCGTCGTGCCACCAGACGTCGACCCCGTCGGTCCAGGAGTCTTCGGGCAGGTCCTGCCCGGTGCGGCGTACGACGAGCACGTTGCGGACGGTGTGCCCCTGCTCCTCGGCCTTGCCGCGGGCCTCGTCGACGGCCGGCTTGAGGGCGGAGGCCGAACCGCGGCGGTAGCCGCCGTCCGCGGTGATCACGACCTCGGCCTGGCAGTCGACCAGACGGGTGGCCAGGGCGTCGGAGGAGAAGCCGCCGAAGACCACCGTGTGGGGAGCACCCAACCGGGCGCAGGCCAGCATCGCCACGATCGCCTCGGGGATCATCGGCATGTAGATCGCGATCCGGTCACCGGTCTTGACGCCCAGGTCGATCAGGGCGTTGGCGGCCTGGGAGACCTCGTCCTTCAACTGGGCGTAGGTGATGTCGCGCTTGTCGTCGATCGGCTCACCCACGAAGTGCAACGCCACCTTGTCCCCACGGCCGGCCTCGACGTGCCGGTCGACGCAGTTGTACGCCGCATTGAGCTTCCCGCCGACGTACCACTTGGCGAAGGGCGGGTTGTCCCAGTCGAGGACGCGGTCCCAACGGGTGTCCCAGGTCAGGCGTTCGGCCTGCTCGGCCCAGAAACCCTCCCGGTCCTGCTCCGCACGGGCGTAGGCCTCCTCGGTGAGGTTGGCGTTGGCGGCCAGTTCGGCGGGTGGCTCGAACCGGCGGTCCTCCTTGAGGAGGTTGGACAGGGTGTCGTCGCTCATGGCTTTGTCTCCTCGGCCTTCGTACGGGCAGGTCTGGGGTGTGGTCTCGATCTCACCGTAACCACGGTTGGCCGCAGGTCGGTCGCCGAGTCGGCGCTAGTTGCACGCTTAGCGCCGACTCGGCGCCTTCTGCGCGTCAAGTTGCGCCGACTCGGCGACTGGTGAGGGGGATGGGGTGGAGATGGAGCTGGATCAGTGGTTGACGACCGCCTTCTCGGAGCCGGCGCCGGTCAGGGCCCGTACCTCGAGCTCGGTGAACCGGTCCTCGGCAGCCGGTTCGCGACGGGTCAGGGTGCCGATGATGCCCAGCAGGAAGCCCAGCGGGATCGACACGATGCCGGGGTTGGCCAGCGGGAACCAGGCGAAGTCGGCCCCCGAGATCAGCGCGGTCTCCGAGCCCGACATGGTCGGGGAGAAGACGACCAGGCCGACCGCGGAGATCAGCCCGCCGTAGATGCTGAACAGGGCCCCGCGGGTGTTGAACCGACGCCAGAAGATGTTCAGCACGATCGTCGGCAGGTTCGCCGAGGCGGCCACCGCGAAGGCCAACGCCACCAGGAAGGCGATGTTGAGGCTTTGGGCGGGGATGGCCAGCAGGATCGCCACCAGTCCGATGCCACCCGCGGCGATCCGGGTCACCTTGATCTCCTCGGCCTCGGTGGCCTCGCCCTTGCGGAACACGTTGTTGTAGACGTCGTGGGCCACCGAGGCCGACGAGGTGAGGGTCAGGCCGGCCACCACGGCGAGGATGGTCGCGAAGGCGACCGCCGCGATGAGGGCCAGCAGGATCGCGCCACCGGTGGATCCGGCACCGCCGCCGACTTCCTCGGCGAGTCGGGGTGCCGCCAGGTTTCCGGAGGCATCGAGCGTGGAGGTGTCCAGCAGGGCCGCGGCACCGAAGCCGAGGACCAGCGTGAAGAGGTAGAAGACGCCGATCAGGCCGATGGCCCACAGCACCGACTTGCGGGCGTCCGCCGCGGTCGGAACTGTGTAGAAGCGGATCAGGATGTGCGGCAGGCCGGCGGTGCCGAGCACGAGAGCCAGGCCCAGGCTGACGAAGTCGAGCTTGCTGGTCAGGTCGGCGCCGTACTTCAGACCGGGTTCGAGGAAGGCCTGACCCTTGCCGCTGTTGTCGGCTGCGGCACCGAGCAGGTCGGAGAGGTTGAAGTTGAACTGCAACAGGACCAGGAACACGATCAGGGCCGAACCGGTCATCAACAGGATCGCCTTGACGATCTGGACGTACGTCGTGCCCTTCATGCCGCCGACGGTGACGTAGAAGATCATCAGTACGCCGACCCCCAGGATCACGATGTTCTTCACCGCCTGGCTGTCGACCCCGAGCAGGAGCGCGACCAGTACGCCGGCGCCCACCATCTGGGCGAGCAGGTAGAAGATCGAGACCACCACGGTGGAGGTGGCAGCGGCCATCCGGACCGGGGTGCGGTTCATCCGGAAGGCGAGTTGGTCGGCCATCGTGAACCGGCCGGAGTTACGCAGCATCTCGGCGACCAGCAGGAGCGCGACCAGCCACGCGACCAGGAAGCCGATCGAGTAGAGGAAGCCGTCGTACCCGGAGAGCGCGATGATCCCGGAGATCCCGAGGAACGAGGCGGCGGACATGTAGTCGCCGCCGATGGCCAGTCCGTTCTGCAGCGGCGAGAAGCCGCGCCCGCCGGCGAAGTAGTCGGCGGTGCCGGAGGTCGAACGGCTGGCCTTCACGGTGATGCCGATGGTCAGCGCGACCACCGAGAGGAACAGGACGGTGGTGAGGACTTGGGTGTTCATATCAGCGCTTGCCCTTCTCGTACTGCTCGTTGAGGGAGTGACCCAGGGGGTCGAGCCGACTGGTGGAGTAGCGGCTGTAGACGTAGGCGATGGCGAAGGTGCTCGCGAACTGGAGCAGACCGAAGACCAGGGCGACGTTGATGTTGCCGAAGAGCTTGTGGCCCATGAAGCCGCCGGCCCAGTTCGACATGACGACGTACAGCAGGAACCAGGCCAGGAAGCCGACCGTCACCGGGATGACGAAGCTCCGGTAGCGGCGGCGCAGTTCGATGAACTCGGGGTCTTGCGACAGGGCGTCGTACACGGGATCGTGCCGCGCCGCCTGTTCGTGCTCGGGAGGTGTGGTGCTGGACATCGTCGTCGCCTTTCGTCGAGGGTCCCGGTGGGACGCCGGTCACATTAGGAGTGGCCCACGTCACGACGACAGAGGTGAGGTACGACGAATCGGTCAGCGGACAACGCGCGTCGGTAAGCGGTCGATCCCGGCCGGTGAACGGTCGAGGGCGACCGGCGGTGTGGGGAGGCGCGAGCGTCAGCCTCGGTTGAGCTTGACCGCTTCGGGAGTGTGCAGACGCACCATGAAGCGGCGCGCGTGTGGGGGCACGAGGTGCTGGGTGAGCAGCGAGACACCGATCATCACGCCGAAGGCGAGCGGGATCGACCAGGCGGCCGGTTGCGCGAGCAGCGCAGCGGTCCACGTGCTGGGTTCGGGTCCGTCCCGGGTCATCAGGGAGTAGACGACCCCCGCACCCGAACCGATCCCCCCGACGGCCAGCCCCGCCACGGCGCCGACGCCGGTGAGTCGGCGCCACCAGATGCCGAGCACCAGCAGCGGGCAGAAGGTGGAGGCGGAGACGGCGAAGGCGAGACCCACCGCACGGGCGACCGACAGGTCCGGGGTGGCAAGAGAGACCACCAGTGGCACCGCCACCGCGATCAGCGCGCCCACGCGGAACGCGGTGGGTCCGGAGAGTCGGTGTTGGTTCTGCCGACCCCAAGGTCGACCGGTGACGTCCTGGGTCAGGACGCCGGCGACGGCGATGGCCAGCCCGGAGGAGGTCGACAGGAACGCCGCGAACGCGCCCGCGGTGACCAGTCCGGTCAGGAGTTCGCCGCCCAGGCCTGGCAGCATCAGGCGAGGCAGATCGAGCACCAGGGTGTCGGACCGGCCGGGGTCGGCGCCGTACATCCGGCCCAGGACGGCGTACACCGGCGGCAGGACGTAGAACGCGCCGAGCAGCGCCAACACGACCAGGGTGGTGCGGCGGGCCGCGCGCCCGTCGGGGTTGGTGTAGAAGCGGACCACCACATGGGGAAGACCCATGGTGCCCAGCACCGTGGCGGCGATCAGGGAGTACGTCGTGTAGAGGCTCCGGCCGCCGAGATCGCCCAACGGGAGCGACCAAGAGTCCCCGTCGACCGCGCTGAGGCTGTCGAGGTCCACCGTCGAGGCGACGGTGGCGTCGCCCTGGATCGCGATCAGCAGCACCATCAGGGGCAGGAGGAGGGCGGTGAGCTTCAGCCAGTACTGGAAGGCCTGGACGAAGGTGATGCTGCGCATGCCGCCCGAGGCCACGCTGACCAGCACGATCGCCCCCACGGTCACCGGGCCGACCCACAGCGGGGCGTCGAGGGCTGCGGTCAGGGTCAGTCCCGCCCCCTGGAACTGCGGCATCATGTAGAGCCAGGCGATCGCGACCACGAGCGTCGAGCAGGCGGCGCGCACGCGCCGCGATCCGAGTCGGGCCTCGGCGAAGTCGGGCAGGGTGTAGGCCCCCGACCGACGCAGCGGGGCCGCGATGAGGACCAGCAGCATGAGATAGCCGGCGGTCCACCCGATCGGGTACCACAGCATCTGAGCCCCGAAGGTGAGAACCAGGCTGGCCACCCCGAGGAACGAGGCGGCCGAGAGGTACTCCCCACCGATCGCCGAGGCGTTCAGGGCCGGGCGCACCGACCGGGAGGCGACGAAGAAGTCGCTCGTCGTACGCGACAGGCGCAGCCCCCAGGTGCCGATGGCGAGGGTCGCCAGGGTGACGGCCACGACGGCCACGAAGCCCGGGATGGTCGAGACGTTCACCGTTCGAGCTCGCCCACCAGGTCGGTGAAGTCGGCGTCGTTGCGTTCGGCCCGGCGGACGTACCGCCAGCCCAGGAACACCAACCAGGGGTAGACCAGCACCCCGAGCACCAGCCAGACCAGCGGCACCCCCAGCAGGCGTACATCGGCCAGTCCGGGCGCCAGGTGGAACAGCAGTGGCATCACGCCGACCGTCAGGGCCAGCCCCGCGATGATGCGCAGGGCCAGCAGGAGTTGCTCGCGCAGAAGCGCCCCCAGGTAGAGGTCGCCCAGCGGGGTCTCGTCGTCGATGTCGCCGACGCGGGACCGGGGCACGGCGCTGCGGCGGGCCGGTCCGGTGACCCGCACGCGGGCCGGTCTGTTCTCACTCACGAGCCACTCACGAGCCACTCACGACCCGTTCCGGATCAACAGGTCGCGCAGCGCGCGGGTGTGTCGGCGGCTCACGGCGAGTTCGGCGGGCGGATCGGTGCCCACGACCACCCGACAGCGCCCGTCCTCGACCCGGACCTCTGCGACGTGGGCGAGGGCCACCAGGGAGGACCGGTGGATGCGCACGAATCCCGCCGGACCCCACTGGTCCTCCAGGCTCGCCAGGGACACCCGGACCAGGTGGGAGTCGGTGGCGGTGTGGAGACGCGCGTAATCCCCCTGCGCCTCGATGTGGGTCACGTCGGCACGGTCGATGAAGCGGGTGACACCGCCACGCTCGACCGCGATCTGGGTCTCCTGAGCGGGTTCGGCGGGGCGTTCGGCGCCCTCGATCACGCGGCGTACCGCCTCGGCGAGACGCTCGGGGCGGACCGGCTTGAGGACGTAGTCGAGGGCCTGCAACTCGAAGGCCTCCACCGCGTGGGACTCGTGGGCGGTGACGAAAACGATCGGCGGAGGTCGGCGGAAGCGGCCGAGGATCGCCGCGAGTTCGAGGCCGTCCAGGCCGGGCATCGAGACGTCGAGGAAGACCCCATCGACGTCCTCCTCCCGCAGAATGCGCAACCCCTGCGTGGCCGAGTCGCACGTCAGCACCTCGGCGACCCGATCGTCACGCCGCAGCAGATAGGCGAGCTCGTCGAGGGCGGGGCGCTCGTCGTCGACCACCAGCAGCCGCAACCCGGTGGCGTCGGGGGAGGCGGCGTTCACGCGCTCACCCCGGTGGCGAACTTGGGCACCCGGACGGTGACTTTGGTGCCGGCTCCGGGGGCGGTCTCGACGACCAGGCCGTAGTCGTCGCCGTACGTCGTGCGCAACCGGGCGTCGACATTGCCCAGCCCGACGGAGTCCACGGCGGAGTCCCCGGCCAGGGCGCGGCGTACCTTCTCCGGGTCCTCGCCGGCCCCGTCGTCCTCGACCTCGATCACGCACTCCTGGCCACGGTCGCGGGCGATGATGCGGATGTGCCCGGCGCCGTCGTCGGAGCGCCGCTCGAGCCCGTGGCGTACGGCGTTCTCCACCAACGGCTGGATGCACAGGAAGGGCACCGCCACCGGCAGCACCTCGGGCGCGATGCTCAGGGTGATGTCGAGGCGGTCACCGAAGCGGGCCTTCTCCAGCAGGAGGTAGCGCTCGATCGACTTCAACTCCTCCGCCAGGGTCGTGTAGTCGCCGTGGCGGCGGAAGGAGTAGCGGGTGAAATCGGCGAACTCCAACAACAGCTCACGGGCGCGGTCGGGATCGGTGCGTACGAAGCTGGCGATCGCACCGAGGGAGTTGTAGATGAAGTGGGGGCTGATCTGGGCGCGCAGGGCCCGGACCTCCGCCTCCATCAGCCGGTTGCGCGAGGCGTCGAGTTCGGCGAGTTCGAGTTGGCCCGAGACCCAGCCGGCCACCTCGTCGGTGGCGCGAGCCAGGCCTGCGGTGGGCTGCGGTGCGAACGCCTGGACCGTGCCGACGACGCGTTCCTCCACCACGAGCGGACTGACCACGACCGCTCGGATCGGACATCCCGACCGGCCACAGGCCACGTCGCCCCGACCGAAGCTGTGGGTGGCGCCGCGGTCCAGGGTGCGGGTCACCAATGCAGGCACGTGCTGGCGATGGTGGTCGTAGGGACCATCCCAGGCGAGCGCCGTCACGGTGTCGGTGAGGGCCAACGAGGTGACGCCGAGCAGGTTGCGCAGGTGCCGCACCGAACGCTCGGCGCTCTCGGTGTTCAGACCTTCACGCAGTGCGGGCGAGGCCAGGGACGCGCTGTGCAGGGCGCGGAAGGTCGCTCGGTCCGCATCGGTCCCGAGGTGTGTCCGCCGCCACATGCGCGCCATGGGGTCATCGTGCCTCACCGATCACCCGGGCACGACCTGCCGAGCGGGAACGGCGGAGAGGTCGAGTCCACGCCGAGTCGGCGCGTGTTGACGCAACTAGCGCCGACTCGGGCCGCTTCCAGAGTCAATTAGCGCCGACTCGCGGGGAAACCGGAGTCATATGGCGGTGGAGGGTGGTCGTGAGGGTGTGAGGCCTGTGAGGTCGTGAGGACAAGTTGATTCCCTCGTTCCCAGAAGTGACACAACCCGGAAACCTCGGAGCGCTTCCATGGCTGTCATCCCCACCAGCAAGTCCCCGTCTCGGGCCCAGCGCCCTGTGAACACTGGAGAAACGACGATGACCCTGACCAGCCAACCACCGGTCGAACCTCTTGCCCCACCCCGGCGTCGCACCGGCCGCTGGATCGAGGACTGGCGTCCCGAGGACCCCGACTTCTGGGAGAACGGCGGGAAGCAGGTCGCTCGCCGCAACCTGATCTGGTCGATCTTCGCCGAACACCTCGGCTTCTCGGTCTGGCTGATCTGGAGCGTCAGCGCGGCGTTCCTCGTCGCCAGCGGCTTCTCCTTCTCCCCGCAGCAACTCTTCTTGCTGGTGGCGATACCGAACCTGGTCGGAGCCCTGCTCCGGTTGCCCTACACCTTCGCCGTCCCCAAGTTCGGTGGCCGCAACTGGACGATGATCAGTGCGGCGATGCTGCTCATTCCGACCCTGAGTTTCGCGGTCGTGGTGCAGAACCCGGACACGCCGTACTGGGTGTTCTGCCTGATCGCCGCGTCGGCCGGCTTCGGTGGCGGCAACTTCGCCTCCTCGATGGCCAACATCAACTTCTTCTACCCGGCGGCCAAGAAGGGTGCCGCTCTCGGCCTCAACGCGGCCGGCGGCAACCTGGGCGTCTCGATCATCCAGCTGCTGCTGCCCGTCATGGTCGGTGGCGCCGGGATCTTCGGTCTGGTCAAGGCCAGCGAAGGCGGCATCAACCTCGAGCGCGCCGCCTGGGTGTACGCCGGCCTCGCGGTCATCGCCACCGCTGCGGCGTACTTCTTCATGGACAATCTCGGCACTGCGCAGTCCAAGCCCCGCGAGCAACTCCAGGTCGTCCGGGAGCCGCACACCTGGATCATGGCGTTTCTCTACATCGGCACCTTCGGCTCGTTCATCGGCTACTCCGCAGCGATGCCGTTGCTGATCAAGCTCAACTTCTGGGTCCCCGAGCCGGCCCCGCTGGGCACCGGGATCTTCTTCGCCTACTACGCCTTCCTCGGGGCCGGCGTCGGCTCCGCGACTCGGCCCTTCGGTGGCTGGCTGGCCGACAAGTACGGCGGCGCCCGGATCACGCTCTACTCGTTCCTCGCGATGATCGGCTTCACCCTCGCCGTGCTGTGGACCTTGACCCAGCTCACCCCGAACCCGGCCGCCGACCCCGCGATCGCCCTGGACAACAAAACCTGGTTCCCCTACTTCTTGGGCTTCTTCCTCTGTGTCTTCGCCGCTACCGGCATCGGCAACGGCTCGGCGTACAAGATGATCCCCGCGATCTGGCGGGCCAAGGTCGAGCGCACCACCGAGGCTGGAACCCCGGGCCGAGCCCGCGCCATCGTCGAGTCGACCAAGCAGGCCTCGGCGACCCTCGGCGTCGTCGGTGCGGCAGGTGCTCTTGGCGGCTTCCTGATCCCCCTCGGCTTCGCGGCCCCCTGGGTGGACAACCCGCTCTCGGCCACCAAGGGCGCCTTCATGGTCTTCACGCTCTACTACGTCGCCTGCGCCGTCGTCTGCTGGACGGTCTACCTGCGACGGACCGCCGGCGCCGAGCACACCCACGCCGGCGTCTGACCCTCGGCAGGCTCGTCCACCACCGCCGTTGGTCGAGCCTGTCGAGACCCACCCCCTTCAGCACCAGAACGGAACACCGTGCCCACCAAGACGCACTGCCCCTACTGCTCGTTGCAGTGCGGGCTCACCCTGACCGCGCCCACCGGACGGGCGCGCAACCAGGCGCTCGAGGTCAGCGAGTGGCCGGAGTTCCCGGTCAACGAAGGGGCCCTGTGTCGCAAGGGATGGAGCGCCGGTGGACTGCGGGGGCACCGGGAACGGTTGACCACGCCCCTGCTGCGCGACCGGGAGACCGGTGAGCTGCGGTCCGCCTCGTGGGACGAGGCGCTCGACGTGGTCGCCGCAAGGGTCCGAGACCTGCAGGTCCAGGGCGGTGCCGACTCGATCGCCGTCTTCGGCGGAGGCGGGTTGACCAACGAGAAGGCCTATCAGCTCGGCAAGTTCGCCCGGGTGGCGCTCGGCACCTCCCAGATCGACTACAACGGCCGCTGGTGCATGTCCTCGGCAGCGACCGCCGGTAACCAGGCGTTCGGAGTCGACAGGGGGTTGCCCTTTCCACTGAGCGACCTCGAGCAGACCGACCTGCTGATCCTGGTCGGGTCGAACCTGGCCGAGACCATGCCTCCCGCCGCTCGCCACCTCGACCGGCTGCGGGAGCGCGGCGGTCGCGTGGTCGTGATCGACCCGCGGCGGACCAGCACCGCCGAGCGGGCCGACCTCTTCGTCCAACCGGTGCCCGGGACCGACCTGCCGCTGGCGTTGGGGGTGTTGCATCTGCTGATCGCGGCCGGCGCCGTGGACGAGGAGTACGTCGCCGCCCGCACCACCGGCTTCGACGCGGTACGACGCGATGCGGCGGCCTGGTGGCCCGAACGCGTCGAGCGGATCACGGGAGTATCCGTCGAGGAGCTGGGCTCGCTGGCCGACGCCCTGATCGCCGCGGCGTCGCCGGGAGGCGGCTCGGGCAGGGCCATCGTGCTGACCGCCCGAGGGGCCGAGCAGCACTCCCAGGGCACGGCGACCGTCTCGGCATGGATCAACGTGGCGTTGGCGCTGGGGCTCCCCGGGACGCCGTACGCCGGCTACGGCTGCCTGACCGGGCAGGGCAACGGCCAGGGCGGTCGCGAGCACGGACAGAAAGCCGATCAGTTGCCGGGCTACCGGATGATCGACGATCCCGAGGCGCGCGCCCACGTGGCCGGAGTCTGGGGCGTGCCGGCCGAAAGCCTCCCGGGGAAGGGGCGCTCGGCGTACGAACTGCTGACCTCGCTGGGGACCCCCGATGGGGCGTCCGGGCTGTTGGTCTTCGGCAGCAACATCGTCGTCTCCGCCCCGAACGCCGTTCACGTCACCGAGCGGTTGGCCGCTCTGGATCTTCTCGTCGTCGCCGACCTCGTGATGTCGGAAACCGCAGCGATGGCCGACGTGGTGCTTCCGGTGACCGAGTTCTCCGAGGAGACCGGGACCATGACCAATCTGGAGGGCCGGGTGATCCTGCGGGAGCAGGCCGTCGCCCCGCCGGAGGGCGTGCGCAGCGACCTCGATGTGCTCTCAGGCCTGGCTGAACGGCTCGAATCGCCGGTCCCGTTCGGCACCGACCCGGAAGAGATATTCGCCGAGCTCGGACGGGCTTCGGCCGGTGGGAAGGCGGACTACGCAGGCATCGACTACGTCCGGATCCGCAGCGAGCAGGGGGTCTTCTGGCCCTGCCCTACCCCCGAGCATCCCGGAACGCCGCGGATGTTCACCGACTCCTTCGCCACCCCGGACGGGCGGGCGCGCTTCGTGTCGGTCGACCATCACGGCCCGGCCGAGACGCCGTGCGACGACTATCCCGTGCACCTGACGACCGGTCGGGTGCTGGCGCAGTACCAGTCCGGCGCCCAGACCCGCCGGATCCGGGACCTGCCCGACGAGGGGCCCTTCGTGGAGCTGCACCCGACCCTGGCCGACCGGATCGGCGCCGTCGACGGGGCCCAGGTCGTCATCTCGACCCGGCGGGGGGAGATGAAGGCGCCGGCGCGGGTGAGGGACACGATCCGCCCCGACACGATCTTCGTGCCCTTCCACTGGGTCGGCGCGAACCGGCTCACCAACGACGCCCTCGACCCGGCCAGTCGGATGCCGGAGTTCAAGGTCTGCGCCGCGGCGGTGCGCGCATGAGTCGGGACATCTGGATTCCACCTGTGCTGTCGGGTGGCGGGTCGTGTGCCTTATCCCGACCCAGGGGCCGCGCTCAGGCACACAACCCGAGGGAGGTCGCCAGTGCAGCCCTCGGCCGATCGGGTCGTGTGCCTTATCCCGACCCGGGGCCCGTGCTCCGGCACACAACCCGACAGACCGGAGGCTGCGCATGAGCGCCCCCGAACGGATCGTCGTGATCGGCAGCGGGATGGCGTCGACCCGATTGGTTGAGGAACTCCTCGCCCGCGACTGCGCTGGTCACATCACGGTGCTCGGCGACGAGCCGCACGCGCCGTACAACCGGATCCTGCTGTCCGCGGTCCTCGAGGGCACCCACCGGGTCGATGCGCTGACCCTGCGGGAGCCTCGGTGGTACGCCGACCACGACGTCGATCTGCGGCTGAACACCCGGGTCCTCCGGATCGATCGGGAGCGGCGTGAGGTGATGCTCGTCGACGGAACCTGCCTGCCCTACGACCGACTCGTCCTGGCGACGGGGGCGATCCCCACCCTGCCTCCGATCCGCGGTCTGATCCGAGTGGACGGGCGTCTGCATGACCGCGTGCACGCCTTCCGGAGCCTGGATGACTGCCTGCGCCTCGACGCCGCCATCTCGACGCCGACCGGTGAGACCCCCGCCCGTCGAGCGGTCGTGGTCGGCGGGGGGCTGCTCGGGCTCCAGGTCGCCCGGGCTCTGAGCATCCGGGGACTCCAGACCGAGATCGTCGAGGGCGGCGAGCACGTGTTGAGGGCCCAACTGAGCACCGCGGCCGGCGGTGTCCTGGCACGAGAACTCACCCGGCTCGGGACCACCGTCTACACCGGAGCCCGCGCCGTGCGGTTGCGCGAATCGAGCAGTGGAGTGGGGCTGCAACTCGACAACGGCTTCACCTTGGAGACCGACCTCGTCGTCCTCACCGCCGGCGGTCGCCCGTCGACGGCGCTGGCGCGAGGAGCCGGCCTGAGTGTCCGCCGCGGCGTCCTGGTCGATGACCAACTCGCCAGCATCGACGACCCCGACATCCACGCCCTCGGAGACTGCGCCGAGCACCTGCTGGACGGCCCGGGCGAGCGGCCCAGCGAGCGGCTCAGCGAGCGGCAGGGTGTGACCACAGGGTTCGTCCCGCCGGCTTGGGAGCAGGCTGGTCTGCTGGCAGCTCACCTCACCGGTGCCGAAGCTCAGTACCGCGGCAGTCGATCAGTCGCCCGGTTGCGCGCCACCGGCCTGGACGTCGCCGTGCTCGGTGACCCGAGCAGTGCGGGCGAGGTCGTCGAGGTCTCCAACCCGATCCTCGGGTCGCATCGACGGCTGGTGGTTCTCGACGGCGTGATCGTCTCCGCGACCCTGGTCGGGGACCTGTCCCGGATCGGTCTGATCACGCAGTACTACGACCGGGGCACTCGCCTGGCCGCCCACGAGCCGGGCGCGCTCCTCATCGGCGACAAGGTCGCCCCTCCCTCCCGTCTGCCCGACGACGCCGAGATCTGCGCCTGCGCCGGAGTCTCGGCCGGAACCATCCGGGCCTGCGGCTCGCTCGCCGAGGTCCGGGAGTCCACCCGCGCCACCACCGGCTGCGGCGGCTGCGCGCCGTCGGTACGCCAACTGCTCGCTACCCGACCCACCCTCACCGGATCGACCCAGGAGACCCGATGAACCACATCACCCCGCCCCGCGAACGAGACGCGGTCAACACCCGCAGGACCTTGGTCGTGATCGGCCATGGCATGGTCGGCCACCGCTTCGTGCAGGCGGCCATCGAGCGGGGTCTCCCCGAGTTGTACGACGTGGTCGTCATCGGCGAGGAGCCTCAGGCCGCCTACGACCGGGTGGCCCTGACCTCCTTCTTCGAGGTGGGCGCCGATGAACTCTCCCTCCTGCCCGGCGGGGTGTACGACGACCCCCGGGTGCGGCTGGTCCTCGACACCGAGGCCACGGCGATCGACCGGGACGCCCACACCGTGCAACTCGCCGACGGTGAGGTCCTGGTCTACGACGAACTCGTCCTCGCCACCGGTGCGGCGCCGTTCATCCCCCCGATCCCGGGTCGCGACCTGCCCGGCTGCTTCGTCTACCGGACGATCGCGGACCTCGAGGCGATCCGCGAGGCGGCCGTGGGGGCTCGTGTGGGTGCGGTCATCGGCGGTGGATTGCTGGGGCTCGAAGCGGCCAACGCGTTGGTCCAACTCGGACTCGACACCCACGTCGTGGAGATGGCGCCTCGGCTGATGCCGGTCCAGGTCGACGATGTCGGTGGCGCGACGCTCACCCGTCACATCGAGGGTCTGGGGCTGAAGGTCCACACCGGTGCGGCCACAGAGGGCGTGCTGGGTGACACCCACGTGACCGGGCTGGGGCTGCGGGACGCGGACCCGATCGACGCCGACATCGTCGTCTTCTCCGCGGGGATCCGTCCACGCGACGCCCTGGCCCGAGCGGCCGAGCTCGACGTGGCCCCGCGTGGCGGCGTACTGGTCGACGAGCAGTGCCGCACCAGCGACCCGCACGTCTGGGCCATCGGGGAGTGCGCGGCCCCCGGCGGGGTGATGTACGGACTGGTCGCACCCGGCTACGCGATGGCCGAGGTGGTGGTCGACGCGCTGCTCGGCGGTCCGGGCGCGTTCACCGGGGCCGACATGTCCACCAAGCTCAAGTTGCTGGGGGTCGACGTCGCCTCCTTCGGCGACGCGTTCGCCGTCACCGAGGGCGCGTTGGAGTTGGTCTACGCCGACGCGGTCGCCGGGCACTACAAGAAGCTCGTGGTCAAGGAGACCGCCGCCGGCGACGGGTACGTCCTGCTGGGCGGGATGCTCGTCGGGGACGCCTCGGCGTACGGCGTCCTGCGACCGATGGTCTCCAGTGGGGACGACGGCGCAGCGACCGCGATCAGGCTCCCCGACAACCCTGAGGAACTCATCCTTCCTCCGCGTAGCGGCTCCGCGGGGGTAGAGCTGCCCGACGAGGCGGTCGTCTGCTCCTGCAACACGGTCACCAAGGGCCAGATCATCGAGGCGGTCAGCCTGGGCGACGAACCGTGCGCGGACGCGGCGTGCGTGACGCGTTGCACCCAGGCCGGCTCCACCTGTGGGTCCTGCAAGACCACGGTGAAGAGCATCGTGGAGAAACACTTCGCGGCCCAGGGTCTGGCGGTCGACAGGAGCCTGTGTGAGCACTTCGCGGTAACCCGCGCCGAGCTCTTCGAGGTGGTGGCGATCCACGGCTACACCTCGTTCGAGCAGATCCTCGAGGGGCACGGCACCGGTCGCGGCTGCGACATCTGCAAGCCGACCGTGGCCTCGATCCTGGCCAGCCAGATCGGGGAGCACGTGCTGGCTGAGGCGCACCGGACCCTGCAGGACACCAACGACGCCTACCTCGCCAACATCCAGCGCAACGGCACCTACTCGGTGGTGCCCCGGATCCCCGGTGGCGAGATCACCCCGGACGGTCTGATCGTGATCGGCGAGGTGGCCCGCGACTTCGGGCTCTACACCAAGATCACCGGTGGCCAACGGATCGACCTCTTCGGCGCCCGGATGGAGGAACTGCCCGCGATCTGGCGACGCCTGGTCGATGCCGGATTCGAATCCGGTCACGCCTACGGCAAGTCGTTGCGGACGGTGAAGTCGTGTGTCGGTTCGACCTGGTGCCGGTACGGCGTCCAGGACTCCGTCGGCCTCGCCATCGCCCTGGAGCTTCGCTACCGGGGTCTGCGATCACCCCACAAACTCAAGGGCGGGGTCAGCGGCTGCGCACGCGAGTGCGCGGAGGCGCGGTCGAAGGACTTCGGGGTGATCGCGACCGAGAAGGGCTGGAACCTCTACGTCGGCGGCAACGGGGGCGCCACGCCCGTGCACGCCCGCCTGCTTGCCGGTGACCTCGACACCGAGACGTTGGTGCGCTACCTCGACCGCTACCTCATGTACTACATCCGAACCGCCGACCGGCTCCAGCGCACCGCCCCGTGGGTGGAGAGCCTCGAGGGAGGACTGGAACGGGTGCGGCAGGTCGTGGTCGACGACGTGCTCGGCCTCGGCTCCGAACTGGAAGCGGCGATGGCCCGCCACGTCACCGGGTACGTCGACGAGTGGGCGGCCACCCTGGACGACGAGGACAAACTGGAACGCTTCGTGTCCTTCGTCAACGCGCCGGGCACTCCTGATCCCCACATCACCTTCACTGAGGAGCGCGGCCAGATCCGGCCCGGAGAGCCGGCCGGCCCGGTCTCGCTCGGGGACACCATCCCGGTGGGTGCCCCATGAGCGCCGAGGTGGATGCGGGCGTGAATCTTCGCTCGGTGACCGGCACCGTCGTGTGCCTGTTGGACCAGATCGAGGTCGAGGGCGGGGTCGCCGCCCTGGTGCGGGGGGAGGCGGTGGCGGTCTTCCGCACCCACGACGATCACCTCTACGCCCTGTCCAACTACGACCCCTGCGCGGGTGCCTCGGTCCTGGCCCGAGGGATCGTCGGGACCCGCGGAGGCGTTCCGGTGGTGGCGAGCCCGATGCACAAGCAGTCCTTCGATCTGCGCACCGGGATCTGCCTGGACGCGCCCGCCGGTTCGCAGATCGCGGTCGCGACGTACGACGTGGGTGTCGACGCTCACGGGGTCGTCCTCGTGGGAGAGCGGCGTACGTCGGGGACAATGGGTTCATGAGCGACTTGCCCGGCAGCCCCGGGCCCCTCTCCGGGTTCCGGATCGGCGTCACCGCCGCGCGCAAGGCCGAGGAACAGGTCACCCTGTTTGAGCGCCGGGGGGCAGAGGTCGTGTGGGCGCCGGTGTTGTCCATGGCCGCCAACCGGGTCGAGGACGCGTCCCTGAGGCCGGCGACCGAGGACGTCCTGGCCCGCCCGGTCGACATCTTCCTGGCCACGACCGGGATCGGGATGCGGGCCTGGTTCGGTGCGGCCGAGTCCTGGGGGCTGCTCGATGACCTGCTGGCGCATCTGGGGCAGGCGGAGATCTACGCCCGTGGACCCAAGAGCGTCGGGGCCCTGCGTCGACGCGGTCTGCGGGAGCTCTGGTCGCCTGCGTCGGAGGAGTTCGACGACGTCCTCGACCGGCTGCGCGGTCGCGACCTGCGCGGGAAGCGGATCGTGGTCCAGGAGCACGGCCAGTCCCTGTCGATGGCCGCACACGCGCTGCGGCGGCAGGGTGCGGAGGTGACCACGGTGACGGTCTACCGGACGATGGGCGCCGAGGACCCCGAGCCGATGTTCCACCTGATCGACCAGATCGCCGATCGGGAGTTGCAGGCGGTCACCTTCACCTCCGCCCCGGCGGTGGCTGCGCTGATGGATGCCGCCGGTTCGACGGGCCGTCGGGACGAGGTCGTGTCCGCGATGCAGGCCGAGACGTTGGCCTGCTGTGTCGGACCGGTGACCGCGGCCGCCTTCGAGATGTGGGGTGTGCCCTCGATCTACCCCGAACGCTCCCGACTCGCGGCGATGATCAAACAGGTCGAGCTCGAGTTGCCGTCGCGAGCGGCCGGTCTGACCCTGCACCTGGCCGGTCACACGTTGCTGCTCCACGGCGACACGGTGGTGCTCGACGGCGCCGAGGTGCGGCTCTCGCCGGCACCCTTCGCGGTCCTCCAGGCCCTCCTCGTCAATCCCGGTCACGTGGTGTCCCGCCGCGATCTGCTCGCCGCCCTGCCGTCCGGAACGGCCGGTTCGGAGCATGCGGTGGAGATGGCGGTGGCCCGGCTGCGGTCCTCGCTGGGCACCCGGAGCGTGCAGACCGTCGTCAAGCGGGGCTACCGCCTGGCCTGCGACGATCGGTGAGTCGGCGCAAGTTGACGCAACTAGCGCCGACTCAGGCAGTTTGAGGCGTCAATTAGCGCCGACTCGCGGGTCGGCGGAGGCGGGGCGGTCTACCGTTTCCCACGTGAGATCCATGAGTGAGGGAGACCGATGACCAGGCCGATGTTGGTGACCGTTGCGCACGGGACCCGCAACAGCAGCGGGAACGAGGTGGCGGCGCGGATCACCGACGCGGCTGCCGCTCGGCTCGGGGTGCCGGCGGTGACGGCGTACGTCGAGTTGTGCGACCCGCTGTTGGCCGACGTGATGACTGGTCTCGAAGGGCCGGCGGTCGTCGTACCGCTGCTGCTGTCGACCGGCTTCCACATGACCAAGGACCTACCCGAAGCCGTCGCCGGGGCGAGTGCCCCGGTTGTTCTGGGACCCTCCTTCGGTCCGGACCCGTTGCTGGCCGACGCCCAGGTGGCGCGGCTCCTCGAGGCGGGGGCGGTGCGGAACAGGCCGTTGGTGATGGTGGCGGCGGGGTCCAGCGACCCGGCAGCCACGGCTGATCAGATGGCCGCGGTCGACCTGCTCGCGCGCGCCTGGGTGGCCCCGGTGTCCCTGGCGACGCTCACCGGGATCGGACACCGACCCTCCGAGGTGGTCCGACCGGGGGACGCGGTCTCGCCGTACCTGCTCTCGCCGGGGTTCTTCGCCGACCGTGCCGGGCGTGACCTGCCGCCCGGGACCGTGGTCGCCGACGTGATGGGGGCGCACTCGTCGATCGTCGATCTGGTCTGTGAGCGATACACGGCCTTGGCTCGTGAGTTCCACCCACCTGGTGCACGGGATTCGCGAGCTAAAGGCTAGGTCGTACGACGAGCGGCGGCGTACCGTCACGGCATGAACCTCTCCTCTCGGCTCGCCATCTCCGGGTCCCTCGTCCTGGCGCTCGGCGTACTCCCGCCGTTCGTGGGGACCGCGACCTCAGCCGGTGAGACCTGTCAGGGCCAGCCGGCCACGATGGTCGTCACAGAGGACGGGGCCGACGTCGTCGGCACGTCCGGCCCGGACGTGGTGGTGATCGATCTCCCGGTGGGCACGGCCTCGGTGGACACCGCCTCCGGTGACGATGTGGTGTGTGTGCGCGGTGAGGGCTACAGCGTGACCCTGGAACTGCGAGCCGGAGACGACACCGTCGTCGTCGAGGAGGGTGCTGCATCCTCCTCGGTGCGGGCCTCCCTGGGCCAGGGGATCGACACGTACGTCGGTGGGCCTGGTCGGGACGACGTGACGGCAGCCGGAGAGTCGTTCTCTCGGGACACCGGCGACTCGGTGACCACCGGCGACGGCAACGATCGCCTCAAGGTGACCGGACTGGTGGGTGCCGTGGACATGGGCGCCGGTGACGACTACATCGACCTGTACGAGGTCACGCTCAGCGAGGGGATCGACGCCGGCGACGGGATCGACACCCTCGCGGTCCTGGGAATGAATGCCCGTGTCGACATGCGCGGCGAGCGGTTCCGGGTCAACGGTTCGGGAGGGGTCGACCTGCGTGGCGTGGTGAAGCTACGGCTCCGGGTCGAGAACGCCGACGTCCTCGGCGCCGGTGACGACAACTTCTTCTCAGTGTCCGCATGCAAGGCACGCGTCAAGGGTGGTCGGGGGGACGACATTTTCGTGAGTTCTCGACTCCAGGAGAGGATCTCCGACTGCTCGTCCGGTGGCACCTTTCGCTGGTTCGGCAATCAGGGTGACGACGAAATCCGGGGAAGCCTCAAGGACGACGAGATCTTCGGCGGACCCGGCAACGACATCATCGACGACGCCAGGGGCAACGACCGCGTCAGCGGCGGAGGCGGTAATGACCGGATCTACGTAGCCAGTGGAGCCGACGTGGTTTTCGGTGGCAACGGGAACGACGCCCTGCTCGGAGGCACCGGTGACGACCGCATCTACGGCGGCGCGGGGCGCGACAAGGCCGTCGGTCATGCCGGCCGTGACACGTGCGTCGCCGAGATCAGGCGCTCGTGCGAGCGCTGACCTACGACCGCCGCATGCGTCTCACCCCTCGGCTCGCGGTAGCCGGGTCTGTCGTCCTCGCGCTCGGCGTCCTTCCCCCGTTCGTCGGCGCGGCCACCTCGGCCGGTGAGACCTGTCAGGGTCAGCCGGTCACGATCATGCCCACTGATGCCGAGCGGAACGTCGTGGGCACCCCTGGGCCCGACGTCGTCCTGATCGATCTCCCCGATGCGCGGACCGTCGTGGACACGCTGGCCGGTGACGACCTGGTCTGCGTGCGGGGTGAGAAGTACGACGTCATCCTCGCGGTAGGGGACGGAGACGACTCGGTGCTGATCGAAGGCGGCAGCCCGTTCAAGCAGTTCGCGCAGGTCGAAGCGGATCTGGGTCGCGGGTCCGACACCTATGTGGGCGCCGGAGGCGACGACGTGGTCACCACGGGCGAAAGCTTGTCGACGGCTCCCGATGGCGCGGATGCGGTGTCCACGGGGGACGGCCATGATCGCGTGTTCGTTACCGGTGTTGTCGGCTCCGTGGACCTGGGCAGCGGTGGCGACCGCCTCACCTTGCGCAGCCCGACGTTCACTGCGCCGATCCTCACCGGGACCGGACGCGACTCCATCAGCGTCGAGGAGGTGAGCAGCGGGTCGACCTGAGGAAGAATCTGCTGCGGATCGATGAGTCCCCCGCGATCTCACTGAAGGGCATCGCCGCCGAGGTCCAGGTCGTGGCCCGCGACGCCACGGTGATCGGCAATGCTGCCAACAGCATCTTCCGGGTGACAGCGTGCCGGGCGGTCGTCAAGGGCGGCCGGGGTTCGGACCAGATCTACGCCGGCAGCGGGTTCGCAGAACTCAACTGCACCGGAGAAGTCAGCCAGCGGTGGTTCGGCAACCAGGGCGCGGACGGCATCCAACTCGGGGGCCGCGACGACGAGGCGTTCGGTGGACCCGGCAACGACATCATCAACGGCGCCCACGGCGCCGACCGGATCAGCGGCGGTGGTGGCGACGACATCCTCGTCGGCGCAGCCGGTCCCGACGTGATCTTCGGGAGCAATGGGAACGACAGCCTCTTCGGTGGCCCGGGGGCCGACCGCCTCTACGGCGGCGTCGGCCGTGACCGGGCTCGCGGCTCCACGGGTCTCGACCGGTGCGCCGTGGAAATCGAGAGCGGTTGCGAGCGCTGACCGACCGATGAGCCACTAACTCGCGAATCCCATCCACCAGGTGCGTGCCCTTCGCAAGTCAAGCGTCAGCGGAAGTCGATCAACAACATCGCGTCGTCATCATCGTCGTCGTCGTCATCGCGACGATCCCGCGGCGGGTCAACGGGACGCACCCGTTCGACGGTGTCGTCGCTGAGCCGGGCGCCAGGGGCCCTGGACTCCTCGGTGCGAGGAGCCAGATCGGGCAACGGTTCCTTGGTGGAGGTGTTCTGGTTGAGGCTCGACGCATCCAGAATCGCCAACGGGCGGAGGAGATCCGCCTCGACCGTGCGGCCCGTCGAGGGACGAGGAGCCGGGCGGGCGGCTGCGGGCGTGGACCGGGCGGCCGCAGCGGCCTCAGCGGGTGAAGGGACGGGCTTGCGGACCTTGACGACCCGGGCGCGGAAGCAGTTGGCGACGTAGGGAAGCTGCATGCCGTCCATGCCGCGGCCGTACCCGTCGTAGAAGTCGATCAGCTCGGCCTTCTTCTCCTCCTGCGCCGCCTCGTCGAGGACGGCGATGTGGGAGCGGGAGCGGACCAGGTCCCAGATGGTCTTGCGGTTGACGGTCTGCCAGTGCTTGTGGCGCTCGTTCTCGACCATGATGAACTTCATCGAGTCCTTGAGAGCTGCTTCGGGCAGATGATGGTCCTTGGGACGCGGCTCGTCGGCACCGATCAGGCGGCCGAACTTCTTGACCCACGGGATCGATTCGTCGCGCTCGTTCCACACCACCGAGAGCCGACCGCCGGGGCGCAGGACTCGGACGATCTCCGGGATGGCGCGCTGGAGATCGAACCAGTGGAAGCACTGGGCGGCGATGACCACGTCGTAGCTGCTGTCGGGGGCCGGGATCTCCTCGGCGCTGCCGAGCGAGGTGCGTACGTCGGGGAAGCGGCTCTCGAGGACGGCGAGCATCTCCGTGTCCGGGTCGGTCGCATGGACATCGTGTCCCAGAGCCACCAACTGAGCGGTGAACTTGCCCGTGCCGGCTCCTAGCTCGAGGACCGAGACCTGCTCGGGGGAGGTCAGCCACTTCGCCGCGCTGGCGGGGTAACCCGGCCGGCCGCGGTCATAGGAGTCCGCCACGGCGCCGAAGGACAGCGCGTGTCGGGAGTCGGGAGTGGGCTGGTCGGTCATCGTGGCTCACATTATCGCGTGCGGGGTGGGGATCCGGCGCGGCGCGGCGGCCTGACGGTGGTTGAGGTGCGCGAGCCGCTGAGCCCCAGCCGTCCCTGACGGTGGTTGAGGTGTGAGGGCCGCCAGGCCCGAGCCTCGAAACCTGGTTCCTGACATGGCCGGGTTCGCGTTGACGGAACCGGGTTTCGAGGCTCCTCGCTGGCGCTCACTGGTGCACCATCGGGTTGTCGGTGGTTCCAGATGAGCTGCCGGTACACCCCTGGTCCCTACCGGGCCACCGCCTGCTGCGCGTGATTCTCGAGATCCAC
>NZ_BAAGQD010000008.1:0-1438 GCF_054783655.1 Nocardioides salsibiostraticola
GGGCTCTTGTGACTGATGTGTGGGTCATGTTCGTCCGGGGAGGTGTGGTCGGTGGCCGCCGAGGCTGAGCATGATCAGGGCGATGAGGGCGTCGGGGTCTTTGAAGCCAAAGGCCATGCGGGTTCGTAATCGGATTTTGGTGTTGACCGCCTCGGTACGCCCGTTGGAAAGGCCGTGTTGAATCGCGGCGAGGATCGGGGTGCGTTGTCGACGCACGGTGCGTTGGAGCTCGACGAACTGCGGGATCCGACACGCAGCAGCCGAACGACACCACCGGTCCAGGGCGATGGCGGCTTGCTCGACAGGGAGCTTGAAGACCACGCGGAGGCCTTCTTTGAGTTGGTAGGCGCGGTAGAGCCGGGGGTCGGTCTTGGCGATCCATTCCAGCTTGGCCTGTTGGCCAGGGCTGAGGTTCTCGGGGTTTTTCCACAGGGCGTATCGCGACCGGCTCAGCGCCTTGACCAGATCGGCGCTGCGATGGGGTGGCTCGCTCTTGGCAGGCCGGCCCCGGCGACGTGGGTTGGCCCGCAGCGCGCGTCGGGCATCACGCCAGGCCTGGAGCCGCAGCTCGCCGAGGGCGTCGTTGGCCCACTTCACGACGTGGAAGGGGTCGGCAACCTGGACGGCTTGGGGACAGTTGGCGGCCACCGAGTCCGCGATGTACTTCGCGGCGTCGGCCGAGACATGGCTGATCTGGGTGCACCGTTCGGGCCCGAGGGCGTCGAAGAACTTCTGCAGGGTGGCCTTGGACTGCCCGGCCCCGGCCCAGACCAGCCGTCCGGTGTCGTGATCGATGACCACGGTGAGGAACAGATGTCCGCGCCGGTAGGAGATCTCATCGATCCCGATCCTGCTCAGGCCAGCGAACAGGTCGACCCTCCCACCGGTATCGGCCCAGACCCGGGCGATGATGGCGCCCACGGTGCGCCACGCGATGCGCATCAACTCGGTGACCGCCGACTTCGAGGTCACCGTGGCCAGCCAGGCCACAGTCTGATCGAAGGCAAGGGTGTGGCCAGCATCGTTACGAGCCCACGGCACGTGCGCGACCACCACACCGTGGACCGGGCAGGTCACGCGTGGGGAGTCGCCCTCGAGGAAAGCGGTCATGGTGCCCAGGTCCAAGGCCCGCCATCGTCGCCGTCCTCGGCCGGGGTCATAGCCCGAGCAGCGCCGCTGGCAGCGCCCGCAACGGCCGCGGGCACGGGCAGCGGGGCGTACATGCGCCACGATCTGACCGGCGACCTGGTCGAACTCGATGTCTTCGATGACTGTCTTCTCAACGCCCAACAAAGCACGCCATAGGCTGAGCTCACGCACGCCGTTCTCCTATGCTCGGTTTCTGGTCCTTCGACAGTTCAGAAACCTAGACAGAGAGCGGCGTGCGCCTCGTTAGACGCGCTTACCGCACCCACACATGCATCAGAAGAGCCCGACT
>NZ_BAAGQD010000009.1:0-46447 GCF_054783655.1 Nocardioides salsibiostraticola
AGTCAGAGTCGTACGAGCCCGGCCAGTCGGGTACGTAATCGGGACGATGCCCTACCCCAACAGCGGCAGCATCGGATGGCCGCGTGCGCACTCTCGGCGGCAGAACCGTGTGCGTCCGGGTTTGTCATCCGAGGCGTGGGGTCGTGTGCCTCAAGACGGTCCATGATGCGTTCTGAGGCACACGACTCCACTCTCGGGTGGGCCTACTTCGTTGTCACTGCCATGTCTGCAGGGTTGTGTGCTCGAGCACGATCGGTCAGTCGTTGTCAGGCACACGACCCGACTGCATGGGCACACGCACATCGGCAGATCCGTGCACTTCAGCTGCGCCCATACGCGGGGAAAAGACGCACTTAGCAACGAAAAATTACACGGATGGGTTTCCGACTCTTCTTACCTGCGGTTGGGGTAGTGAGCGACACGACCTGAGCGCCTGGACCCGGATAGGGGTCGGGGCCTTGCAAGATCGGCAGTGACTAAGCCGCTCAACCCGGAAGGCCTCGACGATGTCCGAGCCTACGGCGTGCGACCGCGCGCCCACGTTCTCAACGCTCTTGTTACTGCGACCGCTGCGACCTCCTGGTCGGCTTGGCTGGGTTCCACGTCATCGACGTAGCCGATCACGCCGGCGTGGTCCACGTCGTGGTCGAAACACCGGCGCAGCTGATGGTGTGCCGCGTCTGTGGGGTGATCGCGCACAGCCACACGGCCGGCGCGATGTTCGTCTGATCGACGTGCCCTGCTTCGGGCGCCCGGTGAGGCTGATCTGGCGCAAACGGACGTGGCGCTGCGCCGAGCAGAAGTGCCCGGCCAGTTCGTTCACCGAGCAGCACGACGACCTCGCCGGCCCGCGGGCGTTGCTGACGACCCGGGCGTGCTGGTGGGCGATCAACCAGCTGCGCCGCGAGCACGCCTCCGTGGCCGGCCTGGCGCGCCAGCTCGGCACGACGTGGCGCACGGTGTGGCGCTCGATCCAGCCGCTGCTCGAGCAGATGGCCGCCGACCCCGCACGGTTCGAGGGCGTCTCGTCCTTGGGCGTGGACAAGCACATCTGGCACCACGTCTCCACCAAGCCGGTCGAGGACGGCGGGCGCGGGCCGAAGGAGCTGACCGGGATGATCGACCTCTCGAAAGATCAGCAGGGCAAGGTGAGAGCCAGACTGCTCGACCTTGTTCCGGGCCGGTCCGGGAAGGCCTACGCCGACTGGCTCGAAGAGCGCGTGGGCGTGTGTCGGCCCGGGGTGAAGGTCGCCGCCCTCGACCCGTCCCAGGTATACAAGGCGGCGATCGACGACCAACTCGAGGACGCCGTCGCGGTCCTCGATGCCTTCCATGTCGTGAAGCTCGGCACCGCTGCGGTCGATGAGTGCCGGCGCCGGGTCCAGCAGGAGACCCTCGGGCACCGCGGCCGCAAGGGCGACCCGCTCTACGGCATCCAGAAGCTCCTGCGCGCCGGGGCGCAAAAGCTCACCGACAAGCAGTGGGCCAGGTTCGAGAAGGCCATCGCTGCCAACGAAGCAGCCCACCTGCAGGTCTGGATCGCGTGGTCGTGCGCCCAGGATCTGCGCGCCGCCTACAAGCACCGCGACACCGCCAAGGGCAGGAAGATCGCGGAGAAGATTATCGAGGCCTTCCCGTCCTGCCCGATCCCCGAGATCGCACGCCTCGGACGCACCTTGCAGCAATGGCGCCACGCGTTCCTGGCCTACTTCTAGACCGGCCGATCATCGAGCGGCTGCACCGAAGCGATCAACGGTCTGATCGAACTCCACCGCCTAGTCGCACGCCGGTTCCGCAACCGCGAGAACTACCGACTACGCATGCTCCTGATCGGCGGCGGACTCAGCCACCCAACCTCAAGTAAGAAGAGCCGCTTAACTCAGTGGTGTTCGGTCAGACTGTAAGGATTCAGCTATCCTGCCGAGGTACCGCGCTTTGGTCAGCCGAGCTGGGAGGCACTGTGGGATTGGCATTCGACGTTGCCGAGGCCATCAATCTTGGATGGGGCGCTGCGAGCGGCGAGGGGTCCGCATCAATTCGTGACGCCCTACGGGATCGTGCTTTTCGGGTCGCTATAATTGAAGAGTTTGAGCAACTATCACTTTCTCGCGCCAGCCCTACCGCTTTAAAGGTCGCTAAGCAACCGGAATTCATTGCTTGGATTGATCGTGGCGGAGAATATGATCTATCGGAACACCTTGCCGATGATCAACTAAAATCGCTAGGAATATTAGACGCCCAAGACGCGGCTAGGGTCGGCGCCTACCTCCGGGAGGGCATTAGAAATGCTTCGCTTCGTTTCGCTAGTTGGCCAGAGCGGCAAATACTAGCGGATATCACGAAACTTCGGACGTCCGTGGGTCTCGTTGAAGAATTACTCTCGACATCGATACTTCAGGGGACGTCGCGCGCCTTCGCTAGTCACGGGCGATACCTGTCGCTGTTAAGGAGGCGTCAGGGGGCGCCCGCGTTAGATGCACACCACTATATCGCGCCGAATATTGATCACCCGGCACATCCATACAATCTTTGGGCGAGACTGAAGAGTGGCGACGGTGAATGTATCCTTCTCGAAGGAGTTGGCGGCTCGGGAAAGACGCGGCTGTTGGTTGAGGTCGCGTCTCAGGCCAGCGGCGTCGGGTGGCACGTCATCCACGTTCTTCGGCGTCCCGTAGCGTCAGCCGCAGAACTCAGCATGGCCGCGCTCGCGAGCGATCGGGCTGTGTTGGTCGTCATTGACTATCCTAACGAACTCGACGATATCGAGCTCGCGGACTTTGCGGACCAGATAGTTCCCGACGTTCTCGAGGCGGGGAATCGGATCTCGATATTGGCTGCAGCACGCCCTGGATGGATTGCCTCGTCGCCATCTATTGGGGCATGCAACGTGGTTCCTTTGGACGACAGTGACGAGCATCAAGAGCACGTTGCGCTCTCGATCGCTTTAGCGTTAGCGCCCACCGCTGCTGGCCTGCTCGGCGTCCTGGAGTTCCGTCGTCTAATTGGGAAGCGTCCGATGGTCGCGACAATTATCGCCCGCGAACTCGAGAGGCGGGCCTTGAGTGGGAAGCTCACGCCGACGAACACCGACAGAATACGCAGCGGGCATTTAACCGATTGGCTTCGAAAGCGGCTTGACGAGGACGGATACACAAGCCACCGTCCTCGGAGGATCGCCGATCTGCGAGAACTTTCCACGCCACTATGCGTGGCGGCAGCCCTAGCAGTTGTCACACCGAATCGCGGTCGAATTGTTCACCATAACTGCGCGTCGGCTGCGGAGTTGATGCGAGTGCACGAACCGGATCTCTTTGCCGAGCGCACGAAACGACAGTTGTTCGAATTGGGCTGGTTTTCTGAGACTGATGGCCAGATATTGGCCGTCCACGATACTCTGGTTGATCATCTCGTAACCGAGACCGTTGACAGCGATATTCACAACGGAAGCACGGCAATGCGTGCCGCAGTCTTTGACGGATGCCTTGGCCAGCCCCATGCGCTCCAAAGCCTGATCGCGAATCTGCGACGCTACGTGACCGACCCCGACGACAGTTCCGGATTCTCCGCGTCCGAGAGAGCCGAATCCATCGACAATTGGGTCGAAAGAGCAGCCGTGCGCATCCGCCAACGAATCATCGAAACTCCGGACGGCGCCATTGCGACGAGCGTGCTTAGGCTCCTGTCTAGGCGTTCGTGGGCTCGCGCCGTCGGCGACCCTGAATGGGAATGGCTCGCGATGCACGGCACCGGTCGAGCAGCTGCGCCCATGCTCATTTGGCTCCTTGGTCGGGCGGACTTGGCGCAAAGCGAGGAGGTACCCGCAGCGACGCGCGCTTGGTTGATGACACACGGCACCGAGCAGTCTTCCCTTCCGGTGCTCGCCGCCACGCTGAAGCGGTCGAGCCTGGCTCAAACCACGTGGGTGCTGGCTGCGGTGAAGGACTGGCTTGCCCCACACGGGGCCACACCCGCCGCCACCTCACTACTCACCGGGTTGTTGAAGCGCCGCGATCTGGCCCAGACGGAATGGGTGCTGGACGCAGCGCAGGGCTGGCTCGAAGTGAACGCTTCTGAGCCAACCGCAATCCAGGTTCTCACCGCGCTCGTTAGGCGGCCAGAGGTAGCACAACCAGATTGGGTACTGGACGCACTGCGAGGCTGGCTTCTCGCCCACGGCCAGGAGCTTGGTGCGCACGGAGTGCTCACCGGGCTAGTGAGACGGCCGGACTTGGCGCGCACAGAGTGGGTGACGGCCACAGTGCAGGCTTGGCTTTCCGAGCACGGCACCGAGGCCGCCGCCTGCCCTATGCTCAATTCGTTGATCTGGCGATCAGACTCAGTTTGTACCGAGTGGGTGCTTATGGCGGTGCAAGCCTGGCTCGCCGAGCACGGCACCGAGACCACCGCTGAGTCGCTGCTCAAGAGTTTGGTCCGGAGGGCGGAGCTGGCGCGAACAGAGTGGGTGCAGAGCGCGGTACGGACCTGGCTGGCCTCGCACGGCACCACGCTCAGAGCGCACCGATTGCTTGGTGTGCTCAGGGGCCAGGCAGAGTCGACGCAATACGAGTGGATGCTCGATGCTGTGCGGGCCTGGATCACCGAGCACGGTCACGAGAGCGCCGCCTTGCCGCTGCTCACCGACCTAAGTAGCCGATCAGAGCTGAATTGCACCGTGTGGGTGCAGAGCGCGGCGCGGGCCTGGCTCACCGAGCACGGGACCGAGCCGGTTGCGGACTCGCTACTTCGGGTCGTCCTCCAGCACGCTGAGCTGGTGCCCACCGAATGGGTGCAGAGCGCCGTGCGGGCCTGGCTCACCGAGTACGGGACCGAGACCGTTGCAGACTCACTGCTCAAAAGGTTGGTTCAGCAGGCTGAGCTGGCACACACCGAATGGGTGCAGAGCGCGGTACGGGCCTGGCTCACCGAGCACGGGACCGAGCCGGTTGCGGACTCGCTACTTCGGGTCGTGCTACAACAGGCAGAGTTGGCGCACACTGAATGGGTGCAGAGCGCGGCGCGGGCCTGGCTCACCGAGTACGGGACCGAGACACGCGCGGACTCGCTGCTCAAGGGTTTGGTCCAGCAGCCAGAGCTGGCGCCTACTGAGTGGGTGCAGAGCGCCGTGCGGGCCTGGCTCACCGAGTACGGGACCGAGACCGTTGCAGACTCACTGCTCAAAAGGTTGGTTCAGCGGCCAGAGCTGGCGCCTACTGAGTGGGTGCAGAGCGCCGTGCGGGCCTGGCTCACCGAGTACGGGACCGAGACACGTGCGGACTCACTTCTCAGGGGTTTGGTCCAGCAGCCAGAGCTGGCGCCTACTGAGTGGGTGCAGAGCGCGGTACGGGCCTGGCTCACCGAGCACGGGACCGAGCCGGTTGCGGACTCGCTACTTCGGGTCGTCCTCCAGCACGCTGAGCTGGCGCGCACTGAGTGGGTGCAGAGCGCCGTGCGGGCCTGGCTCAACGAGTATGGGACCGAGACACGTGCGATTTCGCTGCTCAGTGGTCTGGTCCAGCAGACTGAGCTGGCATGCACTGAGTGGGTGCACAGCGCGGTACGGGCCTGGCTCTCGGAACATCGAACCCATCCCCTCGCCCCACGTCTTCGACAAGCAAAGCTTGATGGCGTAGGGAAGGGCTAGCTTCGGCGAGGCGGTGACAGTCCCTGATCGGGTCCGGCTGAGCGACCCGCGTTCGTGATCCCAGGTCGTCGATGGCGACGCGTTCATCAATGTGGCTCTTCACAGTTGAGGGTGTGCGACCCGGTCTCACGGTCGACGCGTCGATGGGCAGATAGACGTCGAGGTCTGCCGAGGTGGAGGTTCCTACGCCTTCCACCTGAGAGACCTCGACGGGTACAGGATCTTAGGTTCGTCCGAGCCACCTTGCTTCAGACGAGATACGTCACAGTGGGCGGTAGGACGCACCGTTTTGGGGGCTGAGGGAAGAGCGCAAGTTACCGACGGCGCAGTTGACGTTCGATGTCGGAACGTTGGTCGAGGATCGCCTGCGCGTCGCTTCGATCCACCCAGGGCCGGAGGTCGGTGACCAGCGGAGGTGCACTCCGCAACAGGATCAACGCGGTGCCGAACGGCAGCGTTCGAATGACTTCTGGTGGCATCACGGGAACGCGGCGCATGGACCGTTGGACCGACCGGGAGCCGTGGTCGCCGATCGAGATCGTGTCGGTGCGTTCGTCGCGTTCGCCGATGAGGGCGGAGAGGTCCTGGAGGTCGCGGGCTGAGGACGTACCTCCGAGGATGATCTTGACGATGGAGGCGTCCCAGATGGCGCCGGCGGCGTGGTCTCCCCACTTGTCCCGGACCTGGGACAGGGATTGAAGGACGGGCATGGTGGTGATGCCGGTGCCTCCGCCTTCGGCCATGAGCATTGGCAGTGAAGGCAACGGTGAGAGGTTGCCGATCTCGTCGAGCGCAAGGAGCAGGGGTGGGTCGAGACGTGCGCCGGGGGAGGCAGCGGCGAGGTGTCGCGCGGTTTCGACGAGGTCCTCGATGAAGGCGGCCACCAGCGACCAGGATGCCCCGGCTCCCGCTCCCGTCGCCAACAGGTAGAGGGTGCCGTTGTTGGTGAGGAAATCGACCGGGTCGAAGTGTTCACCGGGTTGTGGTGAGACGGCGTCGAGCACTCGCGGGTCGGCCAAGCAAGACAGAGCGAGCGAGACGCCCATCCAGATCGAGTCGCGGGTGCGTGGGTCGGAGTGGATCATTGACTCCAGTGAGTCGGCCCATCCGGCCGCAGCTTTCGGATGGCTCGAGAGTATGGCAACGGCGTCGGACGCGGCTGACGGTGAGAGTGTCCAGGCGAACAGTTCGCTGGGGCTGCGGTCATCGAGGGCCGCGGCTTGTAGCAGCGCTTGAAGGGCGGTGCGCGTTTTGCCTTCCCAGAAGCCGCCCGACTCAACGCCCCCACTGGAGAGCCCGGTTGCTGAGGCAAGTCCAGTCGCTCGGATCATGGCGGTGAGCGGGTCTTCGCATCCACGGACGGGGGACCAGCGAAGTCCGGCTGGTAGCCCTTCGGCCAGGCGTTGTGGGTCGAAGACCGCAACCGGTCCGCGGCGTTGCCGGGCGGTGATCGTGGCGGCGACGTTGTCGGGTCGGGTGGCGGTGGTGACGACCGCGCCCGGTGCGTCGAGGATCGCGTTGATGACGAGGTGCAGGCCCTTGCCTGAGCGCGGTGGTCCGAGCAGCAGGATCGAGTCCTCGACCGAGGCCCATACTGTTTGACCTTGGGATCGTCCGAGTAGGTAGCCGACGTCGCAGGGATCCGGCCGTTCGAGGGAGGGACGCAGGGTCCGGCCGCGTGCGATGAGCGCCTGCTGAGAGGCGGCGACTCGCACTTCACGTCCGGTGGCGACCCCCGCGAGGCGACGAGGGTCGTGCTCAGTCTTGTGCTTCAACGCCCCGGCTGTCCGCCAGACAACGATTGCGCCGGCAGCGACGGTCGCCACCATCAGGACCAGGACGAGCCAGTAGATCCAGGCGGATAGGCCGCGGGAGCCGAGCGCGGTGGCAGGGTCCTCGGGTCGGCTGAGAATGCGGAAGGCTGCCTCCCATCCTCCAGTGGGTTGTTGAGTTCCAGACAACGCGGCTGCAGCACTTCCTGCCGCGCGGAGGACTCCGGCCAAAAGGCCGAGGACAGCGGCCGCGATCAGGCCGAGGTTGAGGAGGTCGTCGTCAACCGACTGGCCTCGTGGATTCATTGCGCCCCGCCGCTGGTGATGACGGCGCCGGAGGTCAGTCCCATCAGCACGACGAGCCCTGGGTGTGCTTCGAGCAGGGCGGGAGGTAGTCGAAGCCGAGTGGTTCCATCGTGACCCGCGACTTGATGTGCGACGACAACAGCGACAGCGACTTGCTCGTGGGGGGTGAAGCCGTTGCCGGACACGTCGCCGATGGATGTGTTTCTCGGCCCGATCTGGACCGAGGATCGCGCCGATGAGGTTGAGAGAGTCACTATGTCGGTGAACCTGACTCCGTCGGCTTCGTGCACTTCGACTCGTACTGGGACGCCGAGGTCGACGGCTATGTGGGCGAGAGCTTTCTCCAGGTCCTCGCGCCGTAGAGCACCGGGGGCGGCATACGGCTCCTTGTCGAGGAGTACGTCGAGGTAGCCGCGCTCATCGACGGTGACCTCGACCAGGGGCATCACAACGGGCACCCGGAGCGAGGGGCGCTCGTCTCGGCGGTACGGGGTCGTCGCATGAAGCAGGCTCATATCCCCAACACCTCGACCTTGCGTCGCGGGATGCTCTCTACAGCAGGGGTCTTCCGCTGACCGGCCAGCGACTCTCTGTCGAGGCCGGGTGGGTCGCCGTCACCGATCTGCTCGGTGTCGAGCTTGTCGAGGATGGACACCGCGGCTGTTCGGACCCGTTGTGCGGTGGCCTGGATGACGTCGACGGGGGATGTCCCGGGGACGCTGCTGGCCCAGGATGAGACGTAGGGGACGGTGTAGGACGTGGTGTCGAGTCCGTGCGCCGCGCCCGTCATGAGTGCGACCGATTCGGCTTCGACCTCGGCGATCCCTCGGTGCATTGCGGCGTCGGCATTGTCAGGACCGTGGAGCATGACGTGGCCCAGTTCGTGGGCGAGGGTCTTCACCTGAGCGGCGTCGTCCATGTCCATCCGGACTGATACCTCGCGGGTTAGGTAGTCAGTGAGTCCGTTCGCCCCGCCAATGGCCGCTGCGTTGGAGACGAGTCTGAGTCCGAAGCCGTGCGCTTCGATCTGGTCGGCGAGGCCGTCCCACAGCCCTTTGGGAGCCTGGCCTTTCAGCAATGCGGGTCGTGGTGGCTGGGGGATGGGGTCGCCGTCGGTTTGGGAGGTGTCCCAGACGAACGCGGGCTTGACTCCGATGAGACGTGACCGCACGGACTCTCCTGGTTGTGGTCGCTCGCCGCGCCCGAGGCGACGCCAGGACCCGCCGTTTTCCGGGGTTGAGGAGGCGAAGCGGCCGGTGACGGGGGCGAGGATCGCGTACCCGCTTTGGCCCTTCATGACGTGACGGTTGAGGCTGAGCCACTGCTTGAACCCCGCGACGTACGTCGGCATCGGCTCGGGGACACGACCCTCTTGGTGGGCAGCGTTGTGTTGGACGTAGATCAGCATGGTGTTGTTGAAGGACCGTGAGCGGAACTTTGCCGCGAACTCCAGTGCGCGCGTCCAGTCCTCACCGGTCACCAGAGCGCTGACGGATTCCGCGAGTAGCTCTTGGAGCGCCTCGAGTTTCGCTTCTCGCGCGGCGACATCCATGGTCTGCGTCTTCATCGTGGTTCGCCTCCAGGCGTCGGTTGCTCGCCGGCCAGTGGGGCGGAGCGTCCCGAAGCGCGTGCCGAGGTGTCGAAGAGAGCGAGTTCGGCCGGGTGGAGCTGGTGCTGGACAACGAAGGATCGGTCCTTGATCCGCCACAGCCCCTGGCCGGTACCGAGCGTGGGCAGCAACGACTGCTCGGTACCGGTGAGCCCGAGAGCGGTCGCGGTGGACCCGAGCTGGTCCGACTCCTGGCGGTAGACGATGCGAGTCTCGGCGTTGGCGAGCAGGGACGAGGCGAGGGCCCGCATCGCTGAGCCGGAGTCGCCGACGTTATCGAGGTCAGAGAGTTTGTGAAAGATCAACATGTTCGCGATCCCGTAGTGTCGCGCCAGTCGCCAGTGCGCATCCATCCGTCGCAGCAGAGCCGGATGGGACATCAGCCGCCACGCCTCGTCGTAGATCACCCACCGTTGTCCGCCGTCCGGATCGAGGAGAGCCGACTCCATCCACGCGGACGCACACGTCATCAGGACCGAGATGAGGGTCGCGTTCTCGGTCACCCGTGACAGGTCAAGGGAGATCATCGGCAGCGTCGGGTCGAACCGCACGGTGCTCGGCCCATCGAAGAGCCCGGCCAAGTCACCCGCCACTAGGCGTCGCAGCGCATGCCCGACCAGGCGCCCGTCCTCGACCAACCGACCGTCGATGTCAGTTGTCTTGTCGGGGCAGAGCAGCCGGTCGACCACCATCGGAAGGACTGGAACCTCCGCGGTGCGGACGGTGTCCACCAGCGCTACGTCGATGGCGGTGTGTTCCAGGGGAGTCAGGCGCCGATCGAGCACTGTCTCAGCGAGTGCCCCCACCAGGTCGCGACGCCTCGCGGTGACCTGCGCCCCCCATTGGGCGTCGTCGAGCCCACCTGGCCGCAGTCCTTCGTCGAGTGGGTTGAGCCGGTTCGCCATCCCGTGCCCCAGGGCGATGGCCTTACCGCCGACGGCTTGGGCGACCGCGGTGTGCTCACCTTTCGGGTCCCCAGGCACGTACACGCGCCGCCCGAAGGGGATCGAGCGGGTGTAGAGGCTTTTGGCCAGCGCGGACTTCCCGGCCCCCACGATGCCTGCGAGGACCAGGTTCGGTGCGGTGATCAGGCCACGTGAGTAGAGCACCCACGGGTCGTAGACGAACGAGCTGCCGCTGTAGAGGTCTTGACCGACGAAGACCCCGTCGCTACCGATTCCCCCTTCGGCGAGGAACGGGTAGGCGCCGGCGAGCGTGGCCGAGGTGTCCTGATGGCGGGGGAGCCGCATGCGACCGGGTGTCCGCAGAGCGGCCGGCCCCGGCTCGCCAGCCCGGGGGAGGACCACCGTTGATCGGCGTTCCGCAGCAACCTCGTTGACCTTCGCCTTCGCGGTGGCCTTTCGGGACTCGCGGTCCTCATCCAAAAGGGCCTTGGCCCCAGCGCCACGCGTACGCCGGTCCCGGCGCCGCTCGCGACCCGGCGAGACGAGGACCGCACTGTGCATCCGGCTTTCGTCCCGGCGAGTCATAATCCGACCCTGTGATCGGCAACCCTGCACGGAGAGTCAGCCACGCCAGGAATGTCACGGTGACCATAGGTGATGACGCTCTCAGCCTCATGCGCATGGTCGATCGATTCCGCGACCTGTCGCAAGATCTCGGCGCAGCGGTGAAGTTCCCACGAAACGTGGTACGTCGTAGCCCGCTCGGAACGAGAGCCCGGCACCCCGGCGCCATTCTTCGTTTGGCCGTCCTGGAACGACGCGATCTGGTGGAGCGATTGGCTCAACGACGCGGCCGCCGATGACAGCGACCCGAGCACGGGGTAGATCTGGCGCGGATCGTTCATCGAACGGGTGGCGTGTGCGAGCCCGCGCAAGGCCTCGCAAGCCTCATCGGCGTCTTCAGCAGCGTTGTCGAACGTGGGCATGTCGTTCCTCCTCTACGACTGGTGTGTCGCAAAGGAGGTGCGCCGACGGCGCCGTGGAACGAGAAGTCCGTGCTACTGGTAGCAGTTCGGCTGGTAGCCGAGACATGGGGTGACCCCGCCCGAGTCTCGGGTCGCGTGCGGTGTCAACGACGACGATGGTGGCCGGTGAGAGCCCCGATGTCTAGAAAATCTTGCGACACGATCTGGGGGCTACACGAACCCCTCTTCGACCAGGACGCATCCCTTGTCTGTGATCACGTGCGCCTGGCCAGAGCCGCCGACCACTCGGCTCCAACTTTCTACGCACAGCCTGCCATTGAAGATCTCGATGGAGAACCCGCCGTACATTCCAGGAATGGCGAACCAGAGGGGGCGGAGCCTCTCCTGGGCGACGACCTCGGTGTTGACGTGCCGCAATTGAAGCGGCGGCAGGTTTTGAACCCGTGACTCGACCAGGTGCTTGAGGTAGTCATCCCAGACGCCGTGCATGGTGCGTTGCGCCTCGCTGATGGGGTCAGGCTGCAGGAGGAGAGCAAGGTGGGAGTGGCCGCGGTCCTGGGCGAGGTCGATCGGTTGCCTCCCGTTGGCATCGCGAAGGGAGCGCCACGCCCCACGGTCGAGGAGGTCCGTGACGACGCTGACGTCTGCGCCGTGCCAGGCCGCCTGATGCAAGGGGGTGAACCACGACCGGCCGCCGATCCGCCACTGGTTCACGTCCAGCCGTTGATCGGTGTCGACAACACGAATGACCGCCTGCCAGTTGCCGGACTTCGCAGCGTCAGACAAGCGGTCGACTGCGTCAACGAGGGAGGGTTTGTAAGCCGCGCGGTCCACTACCCCCGGCCATTCGCCCGGGTTCCTTCCGTTGCTGTCCTCCACGTCCGAAGGTTCGCATATGCCGGGCCGCTCACGTGCCTGAACCTGGCACGACACCTGATTCCTGCAATGCCGTCCTCTCACACGGGGCGGCACAGTGGTAGCGCCGCTGTTGTGAATGCTTGCGCTTGTTGGCCCCAGAGCCGTCGTGTCTCACACGAGGCTTGTATGGCTGCCTGTTCGATGTCGGCTACGGCACGCTCGAGCTCGTCGGGGTCGGGTGCACTGATGGCGATGAGTCCCGTGCAGCGAAGGATGCCGTGGCCGGCGGTCAGGTCGGCTTCTTGTTGCAGGACGTCGTTGAACTCGGCGCTCTGCTGGGCATCTTCGATCTGGCCGATCCTTTGGCGCTGGGAGGCATCAGAGATGTATTCGGTCTTCTTCTTGCGGATGTCGCGCGCGGCTTGGTCGGTTCGCATGGGGGTGTAGAGCAGGGTGAAGGTGCGGCGTACCCCTGAGCTGAGGAGGACGGGTGCGAGAAAGCCGGGGTAGACGAGGGATCGGGGCCATTCGCTGACCCAGAGCACGCAGTGGTGCGCTGAGTCGCTACGCAGACTGGACCAGTTTTCGCTCACGGCAACCGGGCCGGCGGTCGCGAGGTCGCGGCCCAGGTCGCCGTGACGTTCCAACGCGCCGGCCACGACTGGGTCGTAGGCCGATCGAAGGATCACCGCGAGGTCTCCAGGTTCCAACCACCCGGATGGTGCGAGGTCGGCGGACCTAAGTGCAGCCGTGATCGTCGACATCTCCTGCCGCATGACGGCTGCAGCACCCCTGTTGCCCCCACCAGCGGCGCGGATCGCCCGACCCGCTGCCTTCATGTCGAGCGAGATCGAGATCGTGCTTGCGTGGCGCTCGCCGGCGGGACCCGCGCGGTCGATTAGTTCGCCGTACGTTGTCGCCGTCCACGAGCCGTCCTGTAGCCCGTGCTTCGACCACCATTGCGCAAGACCCCTACCGGAGTCGGGCAGCGTCCTCTCCATGACCTGCACGGATGCGATCCGTCCCGAGCGGCAGGCGGTCGCGAGCACGCGGCCCCAGCCGTTGACGCGGCGCTGCTGCTCTATCGGGTCGAGCAGAATGAACGCCTGGTGCGTGACGCCGACGATCGCGGTCAGCGTTGCCCGGTGCGGATCATGGACCATGACCGCTCCGCTCTCCGGGTCGAGCCACTGTCGTAACCGTGCGGCGTCACCGGGCAGGGACAGGGTTCCTGCTGGACGGGGCTTCACGATGCGGCGACGGAAATCGAGCTGACCTCCCGTGGAGCGCCACAACCAGTGCACGAAGACCGGGAGCCATTCGACGAGCTTCCTTCCACCCACGCTGACCCAGGTAAGCGCGGCGCAAACGAGGAGCAGCGGCGCGACCAGCACGAACGACCTTCCGCCGCCGAGGTAGAGCACAACTATCAGCGTGCTCGCACCGATGCCGACCACGACCAGCTGAGAGCCCGACAGGCCGAGCAGTACCCCGCGTCGGGTGAGCCTGGAGAACTTCACCGGTGCTAGCTCGTAGTCGCGGATACGCGATGCCTGGGTGCTCACCGGGGTCAGTCCTTGCCGCTACCGGACGATCCGGGGACGGAGTCAGCCACATGCGGCGCCATCGGAGGACCCGACGCCGGCGCGGACTGGTCGGCAGCATCAGTTTGCTGCGAGGCCGCCGCACCCACGGCCTTCCCGCTACGGGCCCCGGCCGTGGCCGACTCCTTAGCCACGACCGCGCCTACAGCCACGGGTCCGCCCACTCCAGCCGCGGCCCCACTCCCGCCGGCCGAAGCACCTGAGGCCGAAGCACCTGAGGCCGAAGCACCCGGCCCGGCGCCTCCACCGGAACCAGTCGAGGTCGCTGGTGCCGGGGCTCCGCCACCCGAACCCGAGGACGCTGCGCCGTCGAGAACCTTGCTCGCCTCGGAGCCGGGCAACCGGCTCATCGGGATCGGCATCGGGCGGTTGAGCGCCGACTTCGCCTCCTGCTCGCTCGACATTGCGTGGTAGGTGTCGAAGCCCATGAAGCTGATGGCCTTGTAGGTCAGGTACGGCGCGAATCCCGCCATGAGCATGAGGACCACCCCGGCGATCGGCTCGCTGACGGACTCGAGGTCACTGTCGATCGGTGCGGAGACCTGTGCCGTGGCGAGCAGGAAGATCACGACTAGGACGACCTTGGAGAGGATCAGCGCGATCACGAACTGCGCCCACTTGCCCACCCAGCCACGGGTCTGGTCCCAGCTTGACCCGGCGAGCGCCAGGGGAGCGAACACGATTGCAATGAGCAACAGCGCCTTGCGGGTGAGCAAGCTGATCCAGACGATGACGGCTGCGGTGATCATCAGCCCACTGATGAAGATGGTGAGGATTGCCCCGGCGCCGGGAGCGGCGATGTTGAGGGTGCCGATCCCGGCCGCGAGTATGGCGATCCGGTTACCCATCTCTTCCATGTTCGTACCGGCGGCATGAACGATCCCGATGGACAGTTGGTCGGTCACCTCCAAAGCGGTCGCCAAGAGCGCTAACGCAACGAACGAGCCGAGGATCGATTTCGCCAATCCAAGGAGCGCCCGAGACAACGCAGTCGGCTCTCGGCGGATCATGCCGCCGATGACTTGGAGCATGAAGAAGCCGAGCATCACGAAGACGGCAACACCGAAGAGGATGTTGTAGACGCTCGTGTACTCATCGCTGGTGACGTCGACCATGGTGGTGGAGTCGAAGACGGTCCATACCGACTCAAACATCCAGGCCGCTGCGTTGCCCATTCCTTCCGCGAGCCAATCGAAGGGGGCCTTCACAAGGCTCCCGGCGGCTTCACCTGCTGTGTCACAGACGCCGGAGATCACCGGCACATTGCACACATCGACCATCGCAGTGACGCCTCTCGTTGAAGGTCGGATTAAACGGACTGGCCGACGTTCCAGAAGAAGTTGACGAGGGTGACCGAAGCGCCGGTGATGACCGCAGCCCCGACCCCAACGAGCACACCCAACTTGCCCCGACCCGCCAAGTGCGGATTGGACGAGTTGGCGCCGAGGGCCCACACGATGGCGGAAATAATCAGGGCGAGCACGGCGAGAATAAGTCCCACGGTCATCGTGGCACCGACGATGTTCCGCAGCTGACTGATGCCGGGCAGGCCGTTGGAGTTCGGGTTGATTTCGATGTTCTGCGCCAGCAGATGGACGAACAAATGCGGGATGGCGATCTGAATCACGATGACTCCTGAGGTGCGGGATGGGTTCCTGTTGCTCAGGTGCTCGACGCCTCCCCGCTCCTTGCTTTACCCCGATCGGGCTTGAGGAGGGCGGGTGAACCAGACCTCGGTCGCGGAGTCGTTGCCCATAGCTAAAGCGAGGCGCCGATGCCGAGCAGCCAGTTCGCCCACACCAGCGCACCACCTGTCAGCACTGCACCGCCGAGCGCGACGAACAGACCAGCCTTGGCCTTGCTGGCGGTTTGCCAACTGCCCCCAGCCGACGCGATAGCCCAGGTCGCACCACAGACCACGATCATGAGCACGGCCACGATGAGTCCGTAGGTGAACAACGCGCCGATGATCTGCCGGAGCTGGCTCGAGCCGCCAACGGCGCCGAAGTCGGGGCCGGCGAAAGGGACGGGGGAGGGAACTGTGTTCATGTCAGTCAGGTGCTAACCGACGACCGTGAAGTGAACGTGGTCGTAGTGTCCACCGGTCACGTTGTTGGGGTCGTGCATCCCTCCGCCGTTGTAGGAGCGCCAGCCTTCGGAGGTGCGAGCCACCGACCAGATCCGTCCCTGCCAGATCAGGTACTCGACGCCGAGGGTCTGGGCGTTGGCCTTGAGCCAGTCGGTGACTTTCCACCCAAGGTCGAGGGCGCTCCCGGTTGCGGCGGTGCCGATGGAGTTGCCGAACGTGCCGTCGCAAGCGCGGCCAAGGGGGTGCTCCGACTGGGTGCCAACCCGCGACGACCAGCAAGACCATCGGGTTGAAAAGAAGCGCGCCTGGATCTGGGTGAGAACGTGGGCGGTCCGCCCGGTGATCTGTCCGTCGGTGGTGGGGTCATCGACCATTCCATCGGGGTTCTTGTCGGGGTACGACGAGGCCGGACCGCTCTCAGTCTCAGCGCCGCACCCGGTGTCGGAGGCGTCTTGGTCGCTCCGGAGTTCGGCCGCCCCCTGCGATGCCAGCCATGGCTCGGGATCGACCGGGGCAGCGTTCGCTCTGCCGGGGCGGATCTCGAAGTGGAGGTGCGGTCCGGTGGTGTTGCCCACCATGCCCACAGCAGCGATGGTCTGGCCGGCGGCGACTGTGTCGCCGACGCGAACGCGGATGGAGTCGGCGTTCATGTGTGCGTACCCAGAGGTCACCCGCTGACCGGTGAAGGTGTGCTCGATCAGGATCAGGTTGCCGTAGCCCGACGCAGTGCCAGCGAACGCGACTCGACCATCCGCGGCGGCGAGGATGGGGGTCTGGCTTGGGGCTGCGAGGTCAACCCCTGTGTGTAGTTTGCGGACTCCGGTGATCGGGTCCACGCGCGTACCGAACTCGCTCGTCTTGACCCAGGTCCCACTCGGGAGCGGGAAGACGACTCGTCCGGACTCCGGCATCGGTGATCCTTGTGACGGCGTTCGCGTCAGGGCGTCGATGATCGCCGTCGCCGCTGGTTCCCATCGCGCGTATCGGTCGGGGTAGGCGGATACCTCCACAGCCTGGGCCGCAGTGCCTTTCGGGAGCGACTGCCAGCCGGTGATGTCCAGCAGGCCACGTGGCGAACCGCGGTGAGGTCCCGAAACGCCGCCGAAAAATGCTCGTGCCTGAAACTGCGAATCCATCAACTCCGGGACGCTTCCCCAACCCGTGCTCGGTCTCATCTGGAACATCCCGAGGCTGTCGTTGTCTCCGCCGTCGCCGTCGTTAGGAAATGTTGCGGAGCTTGGCAGCGCGCTGGTGTTGGACAGCATCCGAAGGCTGGACTCGGTCAACGCAGCCATCAACGCGACGGTGACCCCATCGCGTCCGACTCCGTCGGTCCGGCCTCCGACTTCAATGATCGTGGCCGCATGAGTGAGCTGGCGCTGGTCGAGCTGAACGCGGACGCCGTCACTCCTGGCAACCGTGAGCCCATCGGGAATCGTCCCGACCGCTGCCAGCCCGCCAGAACCACGGGTCAGACAGGATGCCTGGGCGGCCGGGTTCATCAGCACTCCCATGCCCAGCAGACAGCTCGCGGGTCCGAAGGCGAGCAGGACCAACCCGAGGACCATCGCCTTGCGCATCGTTGGACCTCAACCCAGGGGCTCATCAGGTCGCGACAACCGGAGCAGATGACACTCGGGGTACGACGGCCCACAGACGACAAAGACAGTGAAGGCCATTTCGTGTGCCGTGCTGACCGCTTCGCCCTCCCAGACTCCCGAGCGGTGACGAACCCCCCGGATCGTGTACGCCGTAGTACCAGGCAGGAACCCATCGGGCCCTGCCTGCTGGACGGCGGTGGGCCAGAGACTCGGGATTTCTGTGGCCACGATCTCGATCCATTGGCGGGTCTCGTAGCGCCGCAACTCGGCCCACGCGTCGAGCGTTGGGAGATAATTCGCAACGTCAGCCACGAGACCGGCGGAGGATTCACCTGTCGGGTCAGCCACCCCGACCAGTTGTCCGATGAGATCGACCGGCGTGGTCATGCTGTCGGTATCCCAAACAAAGAGTGCTTCCGCCACCTGCCGCGCGAAGGCCTCCGGATCGGAACCGATCAGAACCGGCGGAAAAGTGGGCGAGGGGTTCGATGCCGGCCGATCGGCCTTGCTGAGGAGGGCGGATGCCGGTCCGGACTCGACAGGAGGCCGTTCGGCGGCAGACCCCCGCGTCAACAGCGAGAACGTCGCAGCGGAGCCGAGGATCAGCAACGTCGCTCCCGCAACAACAACCAGACGACGGCGCCGACGAGTGGCGTCAGTGGAAGTGATCCTAGAGAACATGTCAGCTGCCTTCTGCGTCGGAGGGGGACACGACTCAGGTGTCGGAAGACTCCCGAGCGAGATCGACGGACTCGGCGAACGACTTGGTCTCGTCTAGAACTCGCAGGAATAGCTCCCAGTCGTCGACCTTGAGCTCTCCGGCGATCTCTGATGTGTCGTAGTGCTTCGACCAGCCATCCAGCTCTGCCCACATCAACGTGAAGGAACGCATCGAGCGCTTGGCACTGGCGGCGGCTGAAGCCCGCTTGGCTCGGTTCTCCTTGACCTGTCGGGCGTGGTCGGCTCGAGCCCGTGCGAGTGTCTGCGTGGCCTGAACAACAACTTCCTCCTCATCCGCGGGCGAAGTCCGGAGCGGCGCGAGCTCCATCGCGGCCTTCAGCCGCTGAAAGCTCGGGTCGACACCTCCTCCGTTGCGAATCGCCTCCAACTCGTCCTCGGCGATCTGGCGGAGGTACGCGGGCCGGCCCCGGTCCGCTGCGACCCGTTCGATCTCTGAAATCCGCTCCAGCTGTTGGTGTGAGTCTTTCTGGGTGATGAGGGTCGCGGCCTGCCGCCGTACCTCGCCCATCCCCTTAGGGTGCGGTGACGGTGATTCACCGTCACCGGTCTGAGCTGCGGTTATGTCGCTGTCGGCTCCGAACTGAGTCGCCTTCTGCCGGCGGCTCGCGTCCTCGGCGAGCAGCACTCTCATCTCTCTGAACAGCGCGGCCGCCTCCAGCGGTGCGAGGGGCTTGTGCGTGGCGTTCTCGTCCTGCTGAGCGAGCAGCTGGGTGATGTGGTCGGAGAGCCCGGTCCGCACCCAAACGCGCAGGGAGTTCCACCCCATTCGCTTCACCGCCTCAAGTCGGCGCCTGCCGCAGATGAGGACGCCGTCGGGGGTGATCGTCACGGGTTGCAATAAGCCGAGCCGGCCGATGGAATCCATCAGGGGGCGAAGGTCGCCCAACTCGGTCCGATGGCGGACGCCCACGTGAATCGAGTCGACCTGACGTTCCAGTTCGATATGGCCACCGTCAGACATGACTGCCTCCAACCACCTGGGTGGCTGCCTTCTCGATCGCATCGGCCACGTCGATGTCGCCGAACAGCTCGTCGACTCGGTGACCGATCAGGAGGCGTAGGAGGATTCCGCGGCCAGCGGCGGTACCCGTGTAGTCCGGACCGGGGTTGCCCAGGACGACGCGAAGCACGTCCAGCCACGACTCCTGATCGAGCTCCAGCTGAGCTCTGAGGTTCTGATCGCGACGGAGCGCCTCGTAGGCGGCAGGCCTATCACCGCTTCTCATCACTCGTGAACAGATGTACTCCAGTCCGATCCGAGCGGCACTCTCTGGCCAGCCGAGCTCGACGAACAGGACAACCGCAGCGTCCAGCGCCACGTAGGCATTGGTCGGCTCTTCCGTCCCGACGAGCGCGGGCCCGTCAATCTCTTTGAGGTCGTCCTCGACCCGGAACGCCGGGTGATACTCGGCCAACTCCGTCTCGCGGTCGCTGAACCGCTCCGCGTCGTGGCACGTTGCTAACGCGGCTCGGCGTGCTTGGTGGGGTGAGCAGAGCAGGCCCTGAGCACGGGCCTCGTAGATCAGGCTGAGCTGGACGGCGCGGGTGACGACTGCCCAGGGATCATCGGCGACCCGGGCCGCCCGGGTCCGCATGACGTCGAAGGCGGCCACTGCTGCGTCCGACGGTTCGAGTCCGTGCTTGTGGGCCAACGCGGCGTACTTGCGCATGGCGAACGTCATCAACGCCGAAGCCTCCGAGTCGTCCTCCCACCCTCGCGGACCCGAGTATTGAAGTCGGACGAGAAGTAACCGAAGGCCTTCGGTCGTCGCGAATACAGGCTCGGTGCTCATAGCCCCATCTCCTCGGTTGGGCTGGCCGACGACGGTGCCGCCCTGGGCTGCTCGATGGCCGTCCTCGAGAGCCGTCGCCCTGCCTTCGCAGCAGTCATAGGCGTACGGCGCGCCCGGCGAGTCAGTTCGGCCTGGAGATCGATACCCCGACGAACCCAGGGGGCAGCAACCTGAGCCGACAACTCACTGGGACGAACCCACGCAACCGTCGGCAGGGCTCGCCCAGGTGCCACCGGGGGGGCGGTGGCGGGAAGCGAAGGATCACGATGAACCGCAAGTTCCGCAACGGGACTCTCTCGCCCTGCCGTCGGGGTCGTCTGGGGGAGTGTGCGGTGAAGGTGTCGCTCGTAGGACTCTGACGTGTTCACAACACCACCCCTTCAACGGCGCTCACCCGGCGTGGCGGGTTCTCCGAGCCGAGTCGCGCCCTGATTCGGTAGGCCGACCGGATGGTCGTCAGTGCCTCGCGCTCCGGGAGGCCGGCCGCGCAGGCCGCGTCGCCCAGAACCGAGGAAGCGGCGTTGAGCGCGTGCCCTTCTTCCGCCATCCGGCAAGCGGCCCAGAACAGCCCGCCGTTGCGTCCGCCTTCGGGTCGGGCTGCGACCCATGCGGCGAGGTTGTCCGGGCGGGACCCGATCGCTGGCATACCGGTCGGTGGTCTCATGGGTCGAGGGGGATCGAGGAAGCCTCGTAGCTCTGCCGCGTCAACAGGTCCGGACTGATGGTGCTCAGCGACGGCTATCTGCCGGTACGGCCTGCTCACACCGTCGTTCCCGGTGATGCGCGAGGGCGGGAGCACGATGTATCCACCGTCGCCGCGGAAATCTATGTGCTGGCCGGAACTCTGCCAGGAGCGCTGCTGACTATCGGCCTCGCGAGGAAAGTACGCGTGGACACCACCCGACGGGGTCCGGACGAGCCACGCCCAGCCTTCGACGAGCCCTGCTCTACGGGCCCTTTCGAACGCTGGGAAGCCGGTGCCGATCGGATGGACGTCCACATCGACGACATCCACCCCGGAGACCGCTCCCGTTGGGATTCCGATGTTGGCGTTGGGCCAGCGGCTCCACCACGAGGCGATGGCCACAGGGTTGGTGTTCGCGTCACGAAAGCCGTGCACGGTCAGCGGGCGCTTGCCACCAGGGACACACGGAAACACAGGGATGTCACGGTCGACGAGGATCTCGGCCGCGGCGACCAGCCCCGGTGCTTTCGTGAGTTCGTGTGCGAGCTCAGAACTCCACCGTCCTGCCGAGCGACTTTGTGGCGATAGGGGGTACATGCCCACGACTATCCTCAGCGAGCGCACCAAAAAACGCCCGTCCTCAAACCGCCCGTCCTAGGACGGGCGGGGGACGGGCGGGGGCATCACGTGTGCGTTATCGCAGGTCAGCGACCGCCCATCTTAAAGTTCAGAAAAATTTCCGGAGGCTGCTTCCGCGGAGTTGTGCAACTGTGATCAGTGCGACGAGTCACGCGCAGCCTGTCCCAGTTGCTGCCCGGACTCGTTGAAGAAAAGGCCTGCAGATCAAGCAGTGGACGCTACGCGAGGCCATCTATGGGACCCCGTTGACGGAGCGATCTAGTCTCGGGCGAACCGACGGTGCCGAAAGAGGATGGGCGCGCGGGACGTCCGATCAAGTAGCCGATGAGCGTTCGCGCCGTCCTCAATGTTAATCCAGATAATTCTTGAAAGGTGCTTAAGGTGGTGACTCGGGATTTTCGCCAACCGCGTGGGCCGCTGAGCGACGGCGGCTGAGCACCCTGAAGGGCGGCGAGCTACCTAGATTCGGAACAGCTGCCGTTCGTACAGACTGTTCGTGATAGTTGCGCGGGACTAGAAATCTGGGCTTGCTTGCTAGCGGGGTAGGTCCTGAGTGTCTTGGGGGCCGCACACTTGGGGCAGGACTCTGGGTGAGTCCTAGTGGTTTTGGGTTTGGGCACCGGCCGAGTACAGCACGAATGACGGGGAGAAGCCGCGGACCGCAAGGTACCGGGCTAGGTCTGCCCGACCATGCTGGGGGGGGCAAACGAGCCAACTTGCGCCTCTGCCGCGCCGATCGTTCACCGGAACGGGTTCCCTCTGTGGCACGCTCCGCGTGCCGTTCGGCTTGCCGGAACGCGTTCTGGGACCCGCGCCGAGGCGCTGCACAGCGCCGCCGACGAGGCCCCCCGAGGCCGTCAGGCGAGGAGTTCCTGTACCTCGACCGCCGCGATCATCATCGGCGCCAACGTCCGAACCGACCTGCGCGCCGACCACAAGGAGTTCCGCGTGTCAATCAAGGAGCGCAGCGTGTTGGGGGCCGTCACGGTCTGAGTCTTGCCAAGAGGGCGCTCGCGAGGCAGTTCATCAACGTGGTCGTGCAAGTTTGCGTGCGGCCAGCACCAATGCACGATTCCGCGCAACCTTCCCGCTTCGAGCGTCGCTCTCGGGAGCAAGACAACCAAGACCTAGCATGCCTCCATGGATGCGCTTACGATCAAGGTGCGGCTCTTTCGTCGTGAGTCGTCCGCTCGTGCCCGGCTCGTCGACCGCGCCAAAGCACCTTTGGCACACAGGTCAGCCGTCTACTACGCGGATCTGGGACAACTGACCATTGAGGCGAGTGCAGCGACGCCGATCTCGCAGGTTGTCAACGACCTAATCGAGACGTGCGGACACCTAGAGAGTCGCGGTCGCCCGAAACGGGTCCCGCTCAAGAATGACGTACCTCGCCTGCACGAGGACAACGTGTGGTTGCACCGCTACTGGACGTTTGACCGCGGGCAGGGCATAACCCAGATGCCAGACCGCGAGCCGGTTGTAGGACTGTCCGTATCCGGCGCGGTCATCTGGGAACGCACCGGGCGACAACGCCACATGAGCACATCTATGGGCGATCTGAAGCGGTCGTTTGACGAAGGGCACTTGGCTGTCGACCCTTCCAAACTGGTTGTTGTTTTCGACCCGAGTCCAGTGGGCACGAGCGCCAGCTACTCGGTGATGCTGCCACCGGATGCATGGAGGGACATGTTGGTGCTGGCGGCACTGCTGTTCACAGTCTCAGAGACGTTCGACAAGTCAACATCGCTTCTAGAGAAACTTCGGCGCGCCACGGCCGCGTTGTGGTCTATACGTGAGGCGCGCAAGCTCCCGACTGAGGTGCCCCCACGGCGCCTGGTGCGCTTTGTTAGGTCTCGCGAAGAGTGGACGATTGGACAGATCCGGCGCCGGCTCGTGGTCAGCGAGGAAGAGGCCAGAGCACTGCTCCTCTTCTGCGGATATGGCGAGGATGTGTTGGACGGGCTTTGGCATCGAGACGCTGGGGATGACTCGGTCCTTATGGGACAGCTAATCGACGCGCTTCTCGAGCTTGCGGAGAAGGAGCCGGGGCGGCACCTCGGAACGCCCGGTAGATTCCGGGAGCTAGTGGGTGACATAGAAAAGGCATCACCCGGCGAGTTCATCGTGTTCGACCTCCCCGCAGATGACCCGTTAACGGAGCCCTCGGCGTTGGTTGCCTTGCGCCCAGAGCAGTACGAAGTACTTCTGCGGATTCTTCGCAACGTTGAGGTCCAGCTGCCTAACTCCGAATGAAATGCCCCGGCATCTTCGGACTGGTGGGGTTGGTCGGGATCGATCATGCTGGGGTCTCGGTCGGGGGTCCAGCAGGAACCGAGTGCTGGCGCTGGCCTCGTAGTCGGCGAGGTGTGGGAGCCGTCGATGAAGCTGATGATCGCGTTCGCCGGGCCCTAGCGGGTCGGCCAGGTCGAGCGGTCGAGCAGCTCGGTCTGCAGCGTGGCGAAGAAGCTCTCGGCCACTGAGTTGTCGAAGCAGTCGCCGATCGATCCCATCAACCCCAGCAGCCCGGACTCACGCAACCGGTGCCCGAAGACCCAGCTGGTGTAGGTGGCGAATTCATCCAGTCCATGCAACACCGGGGTCTTGGAGCGACCGCATCTGCTCGCTGAACACCTCCGCCGGGCCTTCCAGTCCAGGACCTTGCCGGTCCTAATGTTGATCGCAAGCGCGACCGCCTCGAGGTCTTCGCCGCTCCATCCTCGGCCGGTCACCGAACCCCTACCGGACGAGACGGCCGCTCTCGGCCACCTCACCGGCGACGCCGGCGATGTCCCGCGTGCCATTTGCCTTCGAGGCCTCGCACGAAAGCTGTCATCTGATGGTGCAGCAGACCCCCTCAACTACTCGACCCTCCCAGCCTTCCGTCCTCGGGTCCATGCCCGCGCTTGCGGCCACCACTAGGCGGTCAACGTCCATCAGGTTAGGGAGCACTGCCGATCTGCCTACGATGCGAGTCACGTGCCCACTCTCGCACGCTGTGCGCATCCAGCGCCGCTGACGATCCGCTCACTAGCCACCCGGTGACCGATGTCTGCACGGCCGGCGTCGGGCTGCCCGAGGTCCTCCGCGGTGTTCGCTCCGCCTACAAGGCCGACCGCCGCGAGGAATTCCTTGGTCGGCCCCGCCTCCGATAGCCTCCTGCCCCGTGGCGTCAGATTCGGATTCAAACAGTGCAGATCAAGACCTCACGCCGCCGATCAGGGCCGTCGCTTCGGCGCTGGTCCTGGTCCTGCTCCCGGTAAGCGTGACAGGCCTGGTAACTGCGTTGCCCGTGGCCGGAATCTTGCTTTGGGACGCCGAGCTCGGCCCCGTAGTGCTCGTGACCGGGGCGTGTCTTTCGCTGGCGCTCTGGCTTGCCGTCGCGCTCGGGCGCGCCTATCTCCGGCCCACGAACTGGGACTGGGGGATCCGGACCGCCCTTATCGGCGTACTGCTCGGCTCGCTCCTCCCGTTATTCGAGACGCCGAGCAAGATTGTCTGCTGGCCACCGGCGGAGTGTGCCGACAACCTCAACCCGTCGTGGTGGCAAGCTGGCTGCTTTGCGGGAGGAGTAGCCATGACGGTGATCGGGCTGCTCCTGGCCTCTCGAGCAGCGCCGAGCCAAGTGCCGGCTGACCAATCGGCGCGCGGAGCGACCCAGTGACCGATCGGCACGCGGGACGCACGGTGAACTGAACCCCCGATCGGTCCGGTTCAGGGGTACCGTTCGTCAGCATGGCGAGGGAGCCGGTGCGGCGAAAGGTCATCGAGTGTGCGGAGATGCTGCTCGGCCGTGCCCGTGAGCTCACTGGCTCCAGCGACGGCGTCCGTCGCGCAGCCTCGACTGTTGGCGCTGGCGAATTACCGTGGCGAGCACAGTTGGAGGAAGCTGTGAACTGGATCCCCGACGAGTGCGAGGAAGCTGCTTGTTCGGCAATGTTTATGACTTTCGGTTCGATTGCGGATCAGTCCGGATTGGACGAGATCTTGCGTCTCGAAGTAGCCGCCGATAAGTTCCTTGACGGAAGTGGGAAACTGCTTGTGTTTGCGGTTGATGACTGGTTCGAACACGACGAGAACTTCGAGGCGATCAGGGATCTCGGCGCCGAGACGCCCGAGGAGATCGGCGCCGACTACTGGCTGTACCGCTGGCTCGACCTTCAGCCGAGCGATTGCCAGACGTTGCTGCAAGCAGTCGAGGCCGTGGCCGCGTGCCTGTCGGTTGTCCTGGACTTGCTTCCTAACAGCGACGCGGAAACCGTCGAGTGGTGGGTCGGACCGGAGCCGAGCGCGTAGGTCGGCCTGATTCGCACAGGCCCTGGCCATCCCGAAGCCACCCGCTGATCGCGGGCGATGCCCTCGTGGTCCTCGGGAGCGCCGGGCCGGAGTTGGCGGTGCGGCCCGATGGCCGATGCCGCGTGCCGATCCCGAACCGGTACCTGGCCCCATGGGCGCAAGCGCTGGACATCCCCGACCAGATCATCAACATTCACGGTCGTCCAGGTGTAGACGGGCCGTTGCGCGGCACCGTCATGCGCTGGGTCGGCAGCGTGCTCACGGACCAAACAACGACCTGCAAGGTCGCGGGTGGGGGACCCCTGCTGGGCGCGGCTCGGCCGCGGCATCCACGTGCGCATCTTTCCCCCGACGGCCTATGCGCCGACCTCGGAGCCGGCCTTGCGCGTGTACGACAAGGGCGCTCATTGGTAGACCGCAGAGTGGACGGCGCCCTGTGACGAAGTTCTGTAGAAAGTCGCCCCTCCGCGCTAGTCTCTCGCAAGGACCCGACAAACGGAGGGCCGCGAGCATGACGACAGTGCAGCGGGTAGTGAAGGCGAACGATGCCGACACCGGCTGGGTGGTCCTCGACGGAAGCTCGCAGCAGGTCTTGACACACACACGGACCAAGCGCGAAGCCGTCGATGCGGCGACACGAGAACTATCGGGCGGGTCCGGCGGCGGGCGGTTGCGTGTGCACTTCGCAGACGGCCGGCTGCAGAGCGACTCGGTGATCACGGCACAGCCTCAGGCACTGCACCTATCGGGGGCTGGGGCTGTAGATGACCCAAGCGTCACGAACACTGCTCGGACCATCGCCCAAGAGGGTAAGCACGTCAACAAGGCGCTCGACGCTGCTGACATTGCCCTTGTCGCGATCGCGGCCGTTAGCGCTCTGATCAACCCGAACGTGCAAGAGGCTGCAGGCAGTGGGTGGATGGCGTTCATGTTCGCCACTTTCACCTGGACAGTTGGGTGCGCCGCCGCGGTCGTGGTCATGCGGAAGGGCGGCCGGGGCTGCGGGCCGCTGATACTTGCGGTGAGTCTGTGCTACGCGGGGGCATTGGGCGTGGCCGCGGTGATCGGTCATGGGGTCCTGGAGATCACACCGCAGACCGGCTTCGGAGGCCTTAACTGGCTCGCCTCAGTGGTCGTGTCGGCTATTGAGGCATACGGACCTGGCGGGGTGCTCCTGGGCGTTAGCGTCGGGTCGTGGCTCGGCTTCCGCGCAAGCGCTCACGTTGATGACAACTTTCTCGTGTGACCGAGCCTGGATTCCAGGGGCTCTGGGTCCCTTCGACCAAGCCCGAGTTTCTGCCGATGAACTGATCCACGTCCACCCCTCGTCGGGACGGGGATTGCGCGTCACCAGGAAGCGTTCGTCTTCCCGTCGAAGACGCTGACCGCAGCTCGCCAGAAACCGGCCAACAGCAGCGTTCCCGGCGTGAGTGCCAATGTCTAATCGTGCCTTCGGCGGGGCCGGCGGCAACGACGATGTCCTCGCAGCCCTTACCGAGTCGGCTAGGCCGAACCGGCCATGTCGCTTTAGGCGAGACCGGGGCTTCTCGGGCGAGGTCAGTCAAGCCGCTCCCGGAAGGGCACGAAGAGCGTCGTCGCGGCGGCAACGGCGCTGCCATAGACCAAACCGGCCGGCACTGCGGTCAGCCACGGCCACGCGAGCGTGACCTGCCAGGCACCCCAAAGCGAGGCCGCCAGCATGAGCAGCAGACCCAACGCCGTCCCGGCCTGTCGCCAGAGGCGGGTCAGGCGACGACTCACCAAGCCAGCCGCGAAGACCAGCGCCACGATTACGACGACCAACAGCACATCCAGGAGGGGGCCCCACTCGCTGCGGGTCCACGATCTGCGGAAGAGCTCCCCCTGCGGGCCGAACCCCAGCTTCAGGTGCCCGGAGAGCAGCCCGGCGGTCGCCAGCGTGCTCAACACGGCCATCGTCTCTGCCCACCAGGCCTTGGCCCAGGCGTGGTGCACCGCCCATACCACTCCGCCGACCGCGACCGCTGTCGCGACTCGCGCGCCGGTCGTTGCGCCGCCTTCGAACACTAGGGAAGATAGCCAGGCGAGCCCGAGTGTGAGGACGGCCAGTACTACTGCGGCCGCCCACCCCTCGCGGTCAGCCGTAGGCGGATCATGGCGAGCACGGACGACCGCACCCGCCCCGATTCGCGCGGCGGCCAGGGTGGCGGCCACCGTCGCTCCCAGCAGCACAACCGCTTCGAAGCCGGAGCCGCGCGCGAGCAGGTCGTGCAGCGGATCCAGCCCCGACCAGCGGCCGAGTCGCCCCGCTGCCAACACCACTACCAGCATTGCGACCGCGAGCGACCACCCGGCTCGCTTGTTCAATCGGGAGAGCACCTCGGAGCGAAACCCGCCGGCCTGCGCCTCGGTGAGAGACCGCCAGCGACCCGCGGCCTTGAGGTTAGAGGCTGCACTGGCCACGAACAGAATGACCACCAGAGCGGCCACTACCGCAAACAGCCCCACCCCCATGCCCAGCGGGCGACCGTTCACTTCCCTCGTCCAGTGATTGGCGCCGATCACGATGACCACCACGCCCGTCAGCACGGCAGGCCGGAGCAGCAGCGGCAGCAGCACAAGCAGGGGCCGGAGGGCGATCAGGGTGACCACAGCTGGCACGTCGCGACCACGCCGACCCTCCGGACTGCGATCGGCCGGGGTGAGTGGCCACAGCGACCTCTGCAACCCGAGGAGGAGCCGGGCGCCCAGCGCGTAACGACGACTATAGGCGATGTCACCAAGGGTCAGCTTGCGGCGGTCCAACCCCTCGCCAACGGCGGTGAGGAGCCCCTCGGCCTCGGCAAAAGCGTTGAGCTTCGCGACCTCGTCGGCTGGGTCCGGCTCGGGCATGTCGTGCAGGTCCCGCAGGGTCCGCAGCAATGCAGCGCCAGCATCCAACCGCCCCCACTGCCAGTCGTGCGTACGCCACTCGGCAGAGAGGAAGCCAGCGAAATTGGCGAGCTGGTTGCCCGCGAGCTTGCTCTTCGCATTCAGCGCCTCCTCCTCGCCGATCGGCTCGGGCGTACGACGCCCGGCCAGGGCGGCGTCGATCGAGTGGGCCCTGCCCTGCTCGGCGACGATGGGGAATCGGTCCACCGACAGGGGGCTCTGGTCGCCGCTGAAGGTGTAGAAGTCCGGTACGGCGGTTGTCCCGAGGTTGCCCAGCGCCACACTCGCCGACTTGACGAGTCGCTGGACGTCGGTCGAGTCCAGCGACCCGGCGCGGTCCGGCAGCTGTGCCTTGAGCAGCATGGTCCGCCTCGCCGGACAGTCCGGCATCCCGTTCACGGCGTCGCACAGCGCCTGCCAGCCTAGTGCCGCCCAGGAACCCAGCCCCCCATCGGTCGCGTCGGCCAACGAGAGGGCCACCCAGAGTCCGTCGCCCGAGCCGACGTTCAATAACTGCGGCGAGGCCGGCGCCGGCGCCGGCCACAGGGCAGCGGCCACGGCGGCAGTGTCGATCACTCCCTCTCCGTCCGGCGCGGCGGCATCCGGCCCAAGCGCAGCGATCACCGCATCTCGCTCGTGCCGCTGCCGCAAGTAAAGACCGAAGGTGCGCACCCGGTAGAGCGCCATCTTGGTCGCACCGAGGTCCTCGACCGGTCCACTGCCCGATGTCGCCTGGTGACGCCGCAGCCAGGAGATGAAGAGATCGGTCGCCGCGACCAGCGCCGTGGCGTCCTCTTCGCAGACGTGGTCGGCGTGCGTCCCGAGTTGCGCCTTGAGCGCGGATTGCACAGCGTCGATGTCGTCCGGGCCGATCGCCGCCACCAGCGCCGGCGGCGCCACCAGTGAGCGCAAGAACCCGACGCTGGGGGCGGTCAGTAGGTCGCAGACCCGGGCGGCGTCGGTCGTGGCCCGGAAGTCGCGATACCGGATGTCCAGCGTGATCCCGTCCACCGCCTGCGTGAGCACGCCGGGCAGAGCGTCGATGAAGAGGCGACGCCTGGTCTGCAGGTCGGCGGCGGCCGCTTGCACGCGGTTGAGCTCGCGGAGGTCGTCTCCCGACGATTCGATGGTCTGCTTGTAGCGCAGCGCGGTCAGTGCCGAGCGCATGAAGCGGGCCCGCATCTGCCGCCGTGGCGGATCGCCCTCGAACGCCGGTGGTGCCGCGCGTGCCTGACCGGGGTGCGGCGGGCTCGGGTCAAGGTAGATCAGGATCCGCTGCGTCGGGTTCGCCGCAGGCGCGTCGGCGATCGCTTGGATCGCCCGCCCGATCGGGATGTTGTCGAAGACCCCGCCGTCCATGACGTCGAAGGTGCTCGTCGGGTCAAGGGCTACCTCGGAGAAGACCGCCGCCATGTTCTCCGGGCCATCGTCGCCAGTCTCCCGGGGACGGGGCCTTGCCTCGCCCAGCGCGGGTCGCCACGAGAAGACACCAGCCGGCTCGAACGCACCAGGGAAGGAGCTGGTCGCTCGCGCTGCGTAGGCCAGCCGGCGCAGGGCCTCGGTGTCGCCCTCGTCGGCGGGCATGTCATTGAAGGCGCCGGGGACGGAAGGCGTACGACGGAACCGGAAGTGCGCCGTGCGCGGCCGCAGATCCTCACCGGTGCGGCGGTCCGGAAGGGGCGGTCCGGACTGAAGCGTCGCCGCGAGGTCGACGGTGAGGTAGTCCGAGCACAGCTCCGGCCGCGTCGACCTCGCCTGCACACTGAGCTGCTGCAGCACCGTCCCATAGAAGAAGCGGTCGGCGTGGAACACCGCCTCGGTGCGGTACGGGCGGTCGGCGTCCCACTGCTCGTGGAAGAGCCGCCACAGGTCTCCCTGCTGCTTCCAGACCTCGCGCAGCCACTCTAGGTCCGTGCCGACCGACTGGGCGAAGCCGTAGACCGCCGCGTTGAGCCCGCCCGCGCTGGCTCCCGCGAGCACGTCGATCACGAGGTCGGTGTACCCGAGCTGCCTGAGCAACGCGGCGTACGCCGTCGCCCGCGCCTGCTCGGCCTCTGTGCCCTGCGGCCAGACCTGGTCGCCTTGCATGCCCCGCCGGGCGAGGTCCAGCTCCGCAATCGCGCCACCGATCCACACGGCCAGGGACACTCCGCCACGCATCGCCAGGGCCAGCCGCAGCTCAAGTCCCGACTCGGCGCCGAGCTCGTCGCGCTGCCCCGCCAGCGGGGCCACCACCTGCTCAGGAGGTTCTTCGGTCACCGCGCGCGCCTCAAGTTCAACAGGTTGCGTATCACACCCATGGCTGCCTCCCCGCTGTCGAATCGCCCAGGAGATCGGGTATAGCACCATCGATCGGCCGCGTCCATACCTGTCGGACTCTACGCACCTGCAGCACAGGGTCTTGGAGCGGCGCGTATCCCAGTCTGCAAGAGCAGGCTGCGGCGTTGCTGCACTCGCTGGCCGCGCAGCCACGACGTGGTGGATGGGAATGAGCGACTGACGTTCGCCGCCACGATCGCGGTACCCGTTGTCAACGGTCGGCGGCTGACCCTCACCAACGACGAGGCGTGCAACCTGGTGCTGAAAGTCGCGGCAGGTCAGCTGAAAGAGAACGCCGAACCCGCGGACAGGACAGGGTTGGGGGCCAGCCGGTCTGAAGCCTGGCTCGCCCACCGATCGCGCAGGACCCCGATGCCCGCAACCGGAACCCTGAGTGGTGACACCTCAGATGCGGGGTCTGCACGTGAGCGATCGTCTCGTTTGACCCTTCCGTGTGATCGTTTTGGGACGGGGGCGGCGACATCCGGGGCATCGGTAGCTGTCCGGTGGTGCACCACTCGTGAATGAGCCGTAGCTGCATGCCGACGGGCGTTAGTCAGTCGGTTCCGGTACGTCGGGCTGAACCCCAGCCCTGTTGCTCAACGATCTCGTTCGTCCTGGGAGGTAGGTCGATAGGTGGCAGGTGATCGTCGGTTCGGGTGAAGACGTTGTCGGTGAGCATCTGGTCGGCTGCATCGTCGTGGCCTGAGACGACGGCGACCTTGACTAGGTCGAGGCGGGCGATGTCGTCGTACGGTGCGGCGCGGCAGGCGGTCTCCGCCGCGTTGCGGGCCGTTGACAGATCATTCTTGGAGAGGGCATCGAGGACGACGACGTGTGCTGCGTCGACAATTGCGCAACCAATCGATTCCTGGAGGCGGTCGTCGTCAATTAGCCAGCTCCATCCGCGCTCGCGCAGGTGATCGAAGGGCAGCCCTTCAACCAATCGGAGCGCTGCTGTTAGGTCGTGGATGCCGTCGGCGCCACGGGCCTCCCCGCGCGCACGCATTCTACGGAAGAGGTCGACGTCGACCAGGACGTTCTCGACTTGATAGGTCTTCACGCCCGTCTGCTCGTAGGTGCGTGATTCCGTTGCGGTGGGCAGGTGGAGTCGTCCCGTCCGCGGGTTGATTCCAAGCCATGCTCGTAGGTGACCGAGGTCGGTTCGGGCGCGAGAGGTACCGATCGAGAAGGCTTCCGCGACCGCACTACCGGTCTTACCCTCGGGGTGTAAGGCGAGGTACGCGAGTAGTTCTACGAAGTACGGCTTGCGCTTCGCAATGGCTGGGACGATCGTGCCGTGTGCACTGGCTGTCACCGGTCCGAGCAGGGTTAGCCGGGGGAGCGGACACTCCTCGTCGAACCATGCGGCCACATCCTCATCCAGCAGCGGGTCGGTGTTTTCGACGGTTCGACGAACCTGCTCGGAGACGACCGGGGCCAGGGCCTCAACGTCCGCCGCGACCGCAGCACCCGCGGTGGTGTAGTCATCGGTTGGGTTCGGGAGTAGTGAACCTTCGCCTACCGGCCCATTCGGGCGCGCAACTATCAGCTCTTCGCGGAGCGCTCCCGACTGATCGGTGAGGCATTGCCAGCCGTCGGCGGCCTGGGTGAAGACGGGCGTGTTGACTGCTGGGCTCTCCCTGGTGAGGTCGACGATGGCCGCGCACGCGGTGGCCTCTTCGCTCGTAAGTCCCGCGGCGGCCAGATCGAGGTGAAGGTCGGCTATGCGCAAGCGCCCGCGTTTGGTTAGCTCGATTGCGACTGAGCCAGGGGCGGGCGACTTACCTACCGCGACAACGACGGCGCCGAGGCGACTCTTCGCTGACCCGAGGCTCTCGGCGAGCTGCGTCGCGTCGTCAGCTGATGTGGTGATGACAACCCGGAAAGGTTCGGGCTCTCCGAGGCCTGCTTGCTCGGCCTTCCGGAGTTCGGTCGCGATCGGCCCGACGACTGGTGATCCCGATACATGTTGGAGGAGGTTCATCGCATCCAGAACGGCCAGTTCCTCGCCGATACCTACGGTGTCGACCTCGACGAGACGTGACCAGGGGTTGAGGGTGAGTTCGGCCGCGACATGACGAGCGAGCGCCATGGCGGCGTCTGAGTCGCCGATGAGTGTGACGGCGCGGAGATGCTCAAGGTTGAGGAGGTGCAGTCCGCCGGTGTCGTCCTGCCCGATGGTGACGAGCATCGGGTACGGCGGGATCTGGTCGACGTCTGGAGTTACGTCGTCGAGGCTCGCCGCCCACTCGAGATCTTCGCCCTTCCACGGGGAGGGGAGCTCGGCGGTCTCCCCGAGCTGGAGCGTGACCGTTCCCCCCGTGAGCGTGACTCCCGTGATGACGGGCAAGGGTTGTCTCTCGCCTTCCATCGTTGCTGCGAGGTGGCGTAGTAGGTGGTCGAGTTGTCCGATGCTGTTGGTGAGCGGGGACCCTAGGGCGAATGCGGTCTTCTCTACCCCGACGAGCTCGGGCGGCGGAGCGCCGATGGTTTGGCCGGGTCGCCGGTAGCGAAGTTGTGTGCGGCGATGCGCCCGCACTGCGATAAAAACTGAACCCGCGAGGATCGCGCCGCCGCCCGTGAGCCCCGGAAGTAGCCAGCCGGGCGCGGACTCGCTCGTAACGGTGCTTGAGTCATCGGCTGTAGCGGTTACCTGGGTTGAGGGTGTAGCGCCGGAGGTCGGCTTCGGTTTCTCAGTAGAGGAGGACGCGACGGGTGGTTTGTCAGGTGGAGCTTCGATGGGCGGCTCGGCTACGCCTGGCTCGACTGGGTCCGGAGCATCGACCGTGCTGCGCTCGATGGGAGCGGTGCCAGGGATCGTGAGTTTCCACCCCGGCAGGATGAGGTCAGGGTCGGTCAAGTGAGCGCCACCGGCCTGTTTCGTTGACCGGGATGCCGCGAAGATCTCCGTGTGGCGCGTCGGATCTCCTAGTTCTGCTTCGGCGATATCGGACAGGGTGTCGCCCGGCCTTACGACGTACCGCTCTGCTGAGCGCCCGTCCTCCTTCGGGACGGCCTCCTCGTAAGGGACCTTCAGCACGGTTCCCGAGACAATGAAGTCCGGACGTCCGTCCAGCACCCCCCGGTTGAGCTCAAGGATCTCCCTGTAGCGTGCGCCGTCGCCGAGCAGCTGGTCGGCGATCTTCCACAAGCTGTCACCACGTTTGACCGTGTAGTTGACGGTTTCTTCCGTACGGTCCGCCCTCGCGATTGCCGCGACGGGCGCCACGGCTTCCACCGGGACGGGCGCCGCTTGCGCGACCACCGCTAGCTGGTGTGCGCCCAGGACGGGCGGAGTGGGGTCAGCGTGACCGGGCGGGGCTGGGAACCCCACAACGACGGCTGGCGCAGCAAAGAAGAGCAGGGCAGCCACGGAGACGAGTTGGCCCACGGCTCGCTGGGGGAGCGCGAAGCCCGGAATTGACGGGGCGGATACCCCGCCTAGTTGCGCCGCCGCTTCGACTACGGCGGAGACGGCCATGACCGCCCAGGCGACCCACGCGACGACGGCGAACGCGACGAGGGCCAGGGTGCCGTCATCTGGGCTAGTGAGTAGGGTCCGCAGCTTGTCGAGGTCGGCATCCCAGGGTGCGGAGCCGAGGGCGATGAGTGTTGCCGGTAAGGCGACCACGAGTAGGACTAGGAGCAAGGTTGCGCCCAGCCCTTTGAGCCTTTGGCTGAACTGTTGGGATCGATTCATGACTCGGTTCCTCCCAGCGTGCGGATCAGACGGGCGGAAGCCTTGCCAGTCACGGTCAGGTCGCCGATACCGATGATGCCGAGAAACTTGGGTCTGTAGACGGCGGTGACGTCAACCGTGATCGTGTCCCCACCGGTGATCATCACGGTGCCGCGGACGCGGGCGGCTGCAAGATAGCCCTCGGCGGCCCGTCGCGCCGCTGCGGTATCGACGGCGAGGTAGCGGCCTTCGATGGCCGGCGCTGCTTGGACTTGTTGGCCACCGGTCCGTGCAGCCTGCGCCGCGACATCGTGAGCCCGCTGCTGGGCGTGGACCTGTCCACCGAGGTCGACGGCCAGACCAACGAGCATCAACATCACGAAGCTGGAGGTGACCAGCCAGATGCTGATCGACCCCCGCTCGTTGCGGGTTCGCGTCCTCATCCTCGCTCCCTCCAGGTATCAAGCGGGCTGGACATGGTGGCCGTGATGACGCGACTGCCTGGGACACCCGGCACGGAGAGGTCGGAGAGGTCCAGGCGGCACTGGACCGTCACGGCAACCGTTCCTGGTTGGCCGACAGGCTTGTTGAAGTCGGAAGTGTCGAGGCTGACGTCGATGCCCAGGCAACCGATCTCTTGGTTCGAGAGGCTCGCTCGTGCGGCGTCCTCGGCGCTCCTCCGTGCCTCAGGACCCGTCCGGACGATCGACGCGGAGCGGGCCGCATCTGCTGCCGCCGACTCGACAGCCTCGTGGGTCGTGGCCGTGCGTCCGCCGAAGATGATGAGCCCGACGAACAGGACGAACGCAGGCAAGCCGACGGCCGCCTCGACCGAGGCTGATCCACGTTCGTTGCGCTTGATCATGGGGAGGTGAGCCTTTCAACGGGCAGCGACGCGGACTGCTTGATCTCTGGTTTCCAGCCGGGAACCACGCTGAGGCTCTGTCCGGTGACGGTCACCGTCACGTTGGTGGCTGTACGACGAACTGTCGCGCTGGCACCGATGAGGACGCCGTCACCTCCGGCGGTCGAGATGAAAGCGCTGGCGGCACCGACGCCGTCGGATTCCCGGCCGTACTCCGCACCGGCCGCGCGGGCGCCCTCCTGGGCTGCGGCAATCGCCACCGTCCGGGCGTGGTGGAAGAGCGCGGCCTGCATCCCGATAAACATCACTGCGAACAAGACTGGAAGCAGGACCACGAGCTCGACCGAGACCGAGCCGCGCTCCTCCCTGCGTCGGCTACTTGATGTTGCCGGCCTGCGCTGTGACATAAGCCTTCACCGCCGCGACAACGATGGCGACGATGGCGATCACCGCGACCGCCCACAAGACGTGCTCGGTGGTCACCGAGCCCGGCTCGTCGCGGGCTCGGACCCGATCAACGATCCCGAGCTGGATGGTGAGAAGCAGTGCGAGCAATCGATACATGGGCTGTTCCTTCTTTCGGTGGGTTCCCTCCGTGGGGGCGACTGGTGTCAGGTGGCGCCGAACATCCGCAGCAGCGACGGCGCCACCAAAAGCGCCATAAAAATCACGCCGAGCAACGAGCCAGGAATGCTCATCCGTTCGCCGACCGCGTTTGCCTCCGCGATCTCGTCGGTGAGCATGGCGGTCCGCATCCCCGCGGACCGGGCACGGAGGTTCACGTACACGCTGGCACCTTCTTCGCCAGATAGCCGCATGATGTCGGCGAAGTCCTCAAGTTCCGGCAGTCCAAGCTCCTCGGCCAACGAGCGGAGGGCATCCCAGGGCGGCTGTCCGGACCAGCGAGACCGGGTGAGTTCTTCGCTGAGCCGCTTGAAAACCCAGGAGTCGCCGATCCCGGCTGCCGACTCCATGGCCTGCCGTACGCCGGAGCCGTTGTGCCGTTCGAGGGCGACCAGATCGATGTAAGCGCCGAGTGCTCGGCCGAACTCGAGTCGAGCCTCCTTGGCATCATCGATCGCGTTGTAGTTGGGCAGGAAGAACATCACCGAGGCCAAACCGAGTGACGCCGCAGCCGGAATCACCACCGGCAGCCCGAACCCAATGAAACCGAAGAGGAAACTGAGCAGCGGCGGAATCAGCAGCCCCAGGAAGGCAAAGACGATCTTGTCGCCGTAGAAGCGGGCGAGAGGGATACGCAACAGCGCCAGCTCACGTGTCGGCGTCTGCGCCCAGACCGCTGGCGGCAGCGCCTTGATCGCCCACACGCCGATCCGCTCCTTCCCCTGCGCGGTGGTTACCGGACCACCGCCGCGTGTCCGGCCGTGCGCCGGCGTGAGTCGACTGAGCGCCTCGGCGAGGTCAGGTTCGGCCGGGGTGAGACGAGCGAGGAGCAGGACCAGGCCGAGTCCGATCAGGGCGCCGCCTGCCAGGGCGAGCTGGAGTCCGGTCGTCATAGGACATCGCCTGCCAACGGGGAGAGGAACCTGGGCAGGTCACGGCCGACGGCCATCCGCTTCATCCAGATCAGGGTTGCGACGTACGCCGAGAGCAAGGCGACGAGAATGACTTGCCCGAGCGGGCTCTGATACGGCTCCACGTAGGACCCCGAGACGGCGAGCACCACCAGGACGCCGACGCTGATGAGTGTTACCCAGCGGGCAGTGGCTCGTGGCTTCGCGCGGTCCGCCTCGACTTGGCGCCGGGCGCGCACGTCCGCGGCCACTGACTCCGCGAGGCCCTCCAGCACGCTCGATAGTCCCGCTCCGCGACGCCGGGCGCCGAGGATCAGGTTGGCGGCCATGAGGTCCCCGGTGGCGTCGTCGAGCTCGTCAGCAAATGACCGTAGGGCGTCCTCGGTTACCCACCGGGCTCGGAGCCGGGCCACCAAAAGTGTGACTTCTGGGGAGATCGCAGCCGGGGTCGAGCGCAGGGTCGCGACCAGTGCCTGTTCCAGGCCGAGGCCCACGGTGAGCACACCGGACAATGATCGGGTCCATTCCTCCATCGCTTCCAGCCGCTCGATACGGACTACGGCGGACGAGGGCGACAAGAGCATCGGCAGACCCACGAAAGCGATCGGGACCAAGACGAGGGACAGGACCCAACCGGTGATCAGCAGCGCCGCTATCCCCGCGACGAGACCGGCGAGCAACAGGATCCGCGTCCGTTTAGTAAGCCGACCCAGACGGCTGATCCGGAGACGTCGGGGTGTGACGACAGAGCGGCGAAGGCTGACGATGAGCCCGAGCACGCCAGCAACGAGTATGGCTCCGGCCAAGGCAGGGATCAGCACGATCACGACCGCACCTCCTGCTGCGCGACGTACCCGGCCAGGTCGAAGCCGTAGGAGGCGAGAGTGCGGTACTCGTCTGGCAGCACCACCGGGACGGCCGTGCCGTCGAGCCCGGCGGCGAACACGTGAGTGGTCGCATAGCCGGTCTCACGTTCGCCGGGATCGAGCGCAATGATCTCGGCAACCCGCCGCTGACGGGTGGCGACGCCGTCCTCGGTGGTGGTGCGCATGTCGAGGTGAACGATCAGATCAATCGTGGCTGCGAGTTTGCTTGTCGCCAGGGTGTGGGTGACGTGGGATCCTGCCTCCATCGCGCAGGTGACGAGCTTGCGGACCGCTGCGACCGCATCGGAGGCGTGCGTGGTGGAGATGGAGCCGGTGCCGGACTCCATGGCTTTGATCATGGCCCAGATCTCGTTCCCCCGGACTTCTCCGACGATCTGCCGGGAGAGGTTGAAACGGAAGGAGTCGACGAGCGCCTCGTCGAGGGTGAATTCCCCGGCCTGGTGGCCGTCGGGCCCGCGTTCTCCTGAACCGGGGCGTGCCTCCCAGGGGTGGACGATGCGGTGCCGATCCCGTAGCTCGTGGAGGTGCAGTTCGTACTCGGTTTCGAAGGTTCCGATGGCCTCGAGCGGGTCGATCTCGGCGCACAATGCCCGCACCAGGGTTGTCTTGCCTGCGCCTTGGCTGCCGGAGACGACGATGCTCTTGCGGGTTCGGACCGCGGCTCGAAGGAAGGACGCGGCGACCGGCGTCAGGGTCTGACGGGCGACGAGATCGTCCAGGGTGACCTCCATCAGCCGATGGCGCCGGATCACAACGGACGGCCGCGGGGTGACCCAGGCTGCGGCAGCAAGACGAGAACCACCGTCGAGACGAAGGTGGAGTCGGGGCTGGGCCTCGGAGAAGCCGCGTGCGTTGACCTCACTGCGGGAGGCCAGGAATACAAGGAAGTCGATCAACTCTTCATCGGAGTCGGCCACGTCGGGTCCGTCGATCAGGGACCCATCGGTGAGTTCTAGCAGGACGTTGTCGTGACCGGTGATGATGATGTTCTCCACCCGGTCGTCGTCGACGAGGGGCTGAAGCCGACCGAGACGGAACAGCGCGTCGAACACTGCGCGCGCCAAGCCGTCCTGCTCGACCGCAGAGAGCGTGGTACCGCCGGCGTCCACCCGATGAGCAACGGTCGCCTCGATGAGGTCGAGCACGATCGCACGGCCGAGTTCCTCCTGCGCGGCCCTGTCGAGTCGCCCGCGGTCAGCAGCAACCGCCTGGCTGAGCTGCTCGGAGGCTTGGGCACGGAGGACCGCGACGAGCGACCAATCCACCAAGTCGGTGAGGAGATGGTTCGCGGTGGCGAGATGCCCGAGGTCATCGGCAGAGCCCATCGTCGTCACGCGATGCCCCCCATGTGGGAGTTGCTGGGTGAACAGAGGTAGCCCGGCCAGAGTCTGGTCGAGGTCCACGGGGTAGAGGCTGGTGCGCTCGGAGGTCATGAGGGTGCTCCTTCGAGGAGTTCGGTGCGGCGCCGGGAGATCGTCGAGTGGATGGCCGCAATCCCCGCGCGGAGACTCCGATTCAGTGCACCGCTCTCGAAGCGGCGCGGCGGGGTGGCGCCGTTGTAGAACACCGCAGCCGATGCTGGGTCATCCGCGAGGGAAGCGACGGCCGGGAGGTCGACCACGGTGGAGACCTCACGCGCGCTGTAGGGCTGGCCTTCACCGATGAGCCAGACCCCTGCCTGGTGCCAGTCCAGCGCTGGACGTCGCAACGAGTCCGCGCGGGACCTGAGGGCCGACAACGCTGGCAGAGTCGTACGACTGACGAGCAGCGCCAGATCAGCGGCATCGAGTAAGGGTTCGGGTGACCCGAGGAGTCCGAGGCGACCTGCGTCGATAATGACGTCCTGTCCATTTGCCTCCAGTGCCCCCAGGGCTCCAGCCAAGGGTGGCCACAGGTCACGCAGCGCGCCGGCCTGGGTGTGCGAGCGTGTGCCTGCGACGTAGGAGACCTGCGTTCCTTCGATCGGTCGTGCGGTGTCGGCAAGGGCATCGCCGATGTTGTTCGAGGTCAACGCGAGCTCGATCATCCCTGCGTCGTACTCCCTGGTTCCCCGGAAGTAGCCCGCCAACAGACCCGATCCGCCCGTCGGGTCCGCCTCGACGAGCAGAACGGGTCGGGGCCACAGGAGTGCCAACCCCAAAGTCGTGGTCGTGACTCCGGGCGATCCCGAGGCTGAGGCGAGGGCGATGATGGCCATCTCAGCGCTCCCGTGAATCCAGGACGACGGCGACGTTGCCCGTTGCAATGCGAGTAGCGAGTACGGCCGCAACCTCGTAGGAAACGAGCAGGTCGACGACCGCCTGGCCGGTCTCCTCAGAGACGTTGACACCGACCACCTCGGCGTCGGTGAAGAGCGGGGTTCCAGATGGGGGTCCCTCGCCTTGGGCCGGCGTTGCCACGACCCGTACGCGATCGCCGTACTGAAGATCGAGGCCCGGCGACTGCGGTGGTGTCAGCGCGACGCCCACCACCGACTGCCCTTCGGCCGGAACCACCGCGGCGGAGAACGATCCGCTGGTCAGCATCCCGCCCTCGGCGACGTCGAGCGCGGCTCGCTGCCCGACGATCTGGTCGAACTCGCTCGCAGACACCGGTCGCAGGGCCGGGTCGGCGCTGACCCGGACGCGAGCGAGGTCGTCGGCCTCGATGACGGCGCCACGTTCGATGGTCTGACGGGCGACGAGAATTTCCTGGGTGTTCGTTGTCGCGGTCCATGCCCAAGCGGCGAGTAGGGCGCCGAGGCAGATGGCCGCAATGGCTCCTGCGGCCAGCGCGGGCCGTCTCCTCAGCTTCGGTGGTGGGGCAAGGGGGGGAGCGGCGGGACGCGACTCGTGGTCGTGCGTCCTGTCGTCTCGGGTGGCTGTACTACTCATTGCTCGCTACCTCTCCGTCTGCTCGCTACTGCACGAGCACCTGTGCTTCCCCGACCGCGATCTCGACCGAACGCGACAAACCATCCAGGCGGATGGTTCCTGTCTGACCTGCCCCTGCCCAGGTGATGACCCAGTCCGAGGTAGCGGTGACTAGGAACTTCCTGCCCGACGCGGTGGAGCTCGACTTCTCATAGGTGTGCCCGCAGTCCGGCGACGCCTTGCTGCCGTACGACGCTGTGTAGGGCGTACCCGGGCCCGTGCAGGTCACGGTGGTCCCATCGCCCATCTCCCAGGTGATGTCGTGGATCCGTGCGGTGGCTGTGACTGTGATGCCGCCGGCGGATGCCGAGGCTGTGGTGGGGCCCACCGTGTGAGTGTCGGGATCTGCCGCCCACATCCACACGGGAAGGCCGACCAGGCCGATGCTGTCGTCGCCTGGCTCGGGGGTGATCCCGATGGTGATGGCCTGCAGGTCCATCTGGTCGACCGCACGCTCGGCGACCTCACGTGGGGTCGGCCCTGTACCTGAGTTAGGGGGCGGATCGGCAAGCCAGATCAAGACAAGCAGGCCATTTTGTGGCTGGAAGCACCGGTAGACCGCGCCCGAGTCGATGTAGACGCCTTCCCAGAAGGGGTGACCGGGTGGTGGTTGCGGGTCAACGTGCTGGACGTAGCACTGATACTTGTTCGACCAGTAGCCATCATCACTGCTGCAAGGGACTGGCCCAGGGGACTCGTTGGTGACTCCCTGGGAGCTGTCGCCCAGATAGCAGGAGGCGCCCGACCCCGTGTCCTGCGGACCGTCATTGCCGGTGTCACTCGGGGTGCCTGGATTGCCAGGGATTCCAGGCACGTCGACCCAAATCAGACACTGACCGGTCGCCGTGTCGGTCTGCTGGCAGACGGGATCCGCAGCCGCCGGTGACGCGCCACCCAGGATCAGACTGGCTGCCAGGGTCACGGCCACACAGAGTTGGGTCAGGAGGCTGCGCATGGCGCCCGCTCGAGATCAGCGCCGCCAGCGACGCGCCATCCCCCACGTGGGTTGGCCTTCCACGTGTAGTTCGCCACCGTGAAGCGAACCCAGCCGCTGTCGGGACGGTCGGGACTGACCACGGACTTGTCGTCGCGGTCAAGGATATCGACTCCGCTCACGTCGTAGCAGACATCGATGTCAACGATGGGCACCTTGCCCGCCTCGGAGCCAGCGTTGTCCAGATTGACCGACCGCACCTTGAACGCGGCGATTGTTGTCGAGCCGGTCTGGCGTAGCCCTTCGCTGCGTTGGCTCTGAACGAGTTTCTCCAGCGCGGTCAGTTGAGTGCCGATCGCCACATCTCTCAACTTCCTGATCGGTCGCTTCGGTTCTTCACGGAGTCGGTCGACCGTCGCGAAATACCGCGGGAGCAACTCAGACGCGGACTTGGAGGCGATTTCGGATTCAGACGGCGGAGTCGTCGGTTTAGTCGGGGTGGAACTGGGCGGCGAACTCACCGGCGGACTTGCGCTAGGCGGGCGACTGGGGCTCGGCGAAGAACCGGGGCCACCCGAACACGACATCGCGACGACCAACAGCAGAACTGTGGTCGCAATCGTCGGGATACGTCGTGGATAGTTCATGGGTCCGAGTGCCTCGCTTCCCTCGTCGAGCCGAGACTCGTCGGGGCCGCCCGTCCTAGGGCGAATGTGAACTGTGTCACATCCATTGAGTCACTACTACTGGCCGAAGCGCAACCATTGCTCATCGATATCCCCCTGGTCCACGTAGCCGAAGCCGCCCGTACGACGTAGGTGCGCACCGTTCCCACGTGCCGCACGGCCTCTCCGTCTCCGTCGCTTCATCCCGTCCTACACCTCTTGCAGATCGAGGAGGGCTCAGTGGGTTTCGCCTGAGGATGGACCGTGCAACGGGGGAGCCTGTGGAACTCCCTGACCACCTGTCCGTCAGGAAGGTGGCCTGCCGTGACCGTTTCGATGCGTGTGATGTCAGCCGGCGATGGCTATCAGTACCTGCTCAAGAGTGTCGCCGCAGGCGACGGCAACCGAAAGCTGTCGACCCCGCTCACGAGGTATTACACCGAGGTTGGGACTCCGCCAGGACGGTGGCAAGGGTCCGGGCTTCACGCCATGGGTGACGGCGCCATAAAGAGGAACGACCTCGTTTCCGAGCAGCAACTCGCCCTCCTGCTGGGGATGGGTCGAGACCCTGTCTCCGGTGTTCCGCTGGGTCGGTCCTTTCCGCAGTACGCGCCGGTCAGGGCACGAATTGTGGCGCGCGTTGCTGAGCTGAGTGACGCCCTGACGGACGAACAGCGGATCGCCGCCATCACCAAGATCGAAGCCGAGGAGGTCGCGACGGGAGGTAGGCGGGCGGTCGCGGGCTACGACTTCACTTTCAGCGTCCCCAAGTCGGTCTCGGCACTCTGGGGCGTTGCCGACGCTGGCACCCAAGCCCTCATCCTCCGAGCCCACCACGGAGCGGTCGAAGAGGTCATCGCGTTCATGGAGCGCGAGATCGCCACGACGCGCAGGGGCGTTGAAGCCGGGGACGGAGCCGTGGCCCAGGCCGACATCGTCGGGGTCGTCGCGACCGCCTTCGATCACTGGGACTCAAGGATGGGCGACCCGCAGCTCCACACGCACGTCGTCATCTCGAACAAGGTCAAAACCGTCGAGGACGGGCGCTGGCGCAGCCTGGACGGGCGCCCACTTCACGCCGCCGTCGTCGCGTTGTCCGAGCACTACAACGCGGTCCTCGCAGACCGCATCACGCGCATCCTCGGCATCGATTGGGAGCAGCGTGACCGCGGTCGGAACCACCATCCGGCCTGGGAGCTAGCTCCGGTCAACGAGAAGCTGATCGGGGAATTCTCCAGCAGGTCCCGCGACATCGACGCCGAGACCGACCGTCTCATCGAGCGGTACGTCGCCCAACGCGGGCGGCGCCCGTCCTCCGATGTGCTGATTCGCCTCCGAGCTCAAGCGACACTCACGACTCGACCCGAGAAGCAGATCCGATCGTTGGCCGACCTCACCCACGAGTGGCGAGGTCGGGCGGACCAGGTGCTGGGGGCGAATGCAGCCGCTTGGGCACGCCAGGTGTCGACGGCCGGTGCCGTGCACCCCACCCTTCGCGCTGACGACATTCCCCTCGACACGGTCGGCGCCCTCGGATCGTCGGTCGTCGCTGCCGTCAGCGAGAAGCGCTCGACCTGGCGGCACTGGAACCTGTGGGCCGAGGCATCCCGGCAGACAATGGGGTGGCGGTTCGCGAGCATTCAGGACCGTGAGGCCGTCGTCGGAATGATCGTGGATGCGGCCAAGCAGGAGTCCCTCACCTTGACGCCACCGGAACTCGCCGTGAGTCCTGAGATTTTCAAGCGCAGCGACGGCACGACCGTGTTCCGTCCGCGTCATTCGGCGGTGTTCACCTCGGAGGACCTCCTCGCAGCCGAAGGCCGACTCCTGCAGCGATCAGCCAACACCAGAGCCCCGGTCATCGACCTGGATGTCATTGAGCACATCACCCGTCAGAAGGGACAGGGACTCCGGCTCAGCAGCGAGCAGACCGAGACCCTGAGGCAGATCGTGGTGTCCGGACGTCAGGTCGACCTCCTCGTTGGTCCGGCGGGAGCCGGCAAGACCACGGCTATGCATGCGCTGTATGACGCTTGGCGCATGCAGCAGGGGAGCGGAAGCGTCGTCGGTCTCGCCCCCAGCGCCGTCGCCGCGCAGGTCCTCGCTGACGACCTCGGTATCGAGTGTGAGAACACCGCCAAGTGGCTCCACGACAACGACCACGGGCGGGCGACGTTCCGCCCTGGACAACTCGTCATCATCGACGAGGCAACCCTCGCCGGGACGCTCACGCTGGACCGCCTCACCGCGCTGGCCAACGATGCGGGGGCGAAGGTGCTCCTCGTCGGGGATTGGGCACAACTTCAGTCCGTTGATGCAGGAGGGGCGTTCACGCTCCTGGCCTCCGCCCGTCCCGACACCCCCGAACTGACCGAAGTGCACCGCTTCACGAACGAGTGGGAGAAACTCGCGTCCCTTGACCTGCGCTTCGGTCGTAGCGAGGTCATCGGCACCTACGAACGACGCGACCGGATCCGCGAGGGAACGACGGCCGAGATGATCGACGCCGCGTACGCCGCCTGGCGCGCCGACACCCGCAGTGGTCTGGAAAGCGTTCTCATCACCGAGGCAACACAGTCGGTGGTCGCGCTCAACCAGCGAGCCCGGGCTGAGCGGCTCTTGGACGGCGACACGGTCACCGGTCGCGAGGTCGACCTGGCGGACGGGCAGGCCTCCGAGGGTGACCTCGTCATCACGCGGAAGAACGACCGACGACTGCGTGGGTTGCGTGATGGTTGGGTTCGCAACGGCGACCGGTGGCGAGTATCGGCGGTCAACGGGGATGGGTCCATCCGAGTCGAGCGACTCGAGGCTGGAAGCGGGGGAGGGCTGACACTCCCTGCGGCGTACGTCGCCGAGCACGTCGACCTGGGCTACGCGGTCACCGCTCACCGTGCCCAGGGGATCACCGTCGACACCTCCCACGTCGTCGTCTCCGGCGCGACGACCCGCGAGAACCTCTATGTCTCGATGACGCGAGGTCGCACCTCGAACGTCGCGTACGTCGCGCTCGACAAGCCCGACGAGACCCACACACCCCCCGAGCCCTTCGAGGTCACCGCAAGAACCGTGCTCTACGGCGTCCTCCAGCACTCAGGCGCCGAACTATCCGCACACCAGATGATCGCAGCCGAGCAGGAGCGCTGGTCCTCGATCGCCCAGATCGCAGCCGAATACGAAACCATCGCCGCAGTCGCCCAGCGCGGCCGCTGGATCGGCTTGCTGAAGAACTGCTCGCTTACCGATAAGCAGCTCGACCAGGTGCTCGACTCCGACTCGTTCGGGCCACTCACCGCAGAACTTCGCCACGCGGAGGCGAACCATCACGATGTCGACACACTGGTGCCGGAGCTGGTCGCACGCCGCTCGGTCGCCGACGCCGAGAACATTGGGGCCGTTCTGATCAGCCGGCTCCGGAACGACACGTCGCGACCCAAGCGAGGCAGGCGACCGGTCGAGCCGAACTTGATCGCAGGGTTGATCCCAGTCGCGGGTGGGCCGATGAGCGGAGCGATGGCCAGTGCCCTGGAGGAACGTCAGGTACTCATCGAGGAGCGGTCCCTCGCGTCGGCCGAGGCAGCCCTTGAGCACGGTGAGCCATGGCTCCGCCGACTGGGTGAGCCACCCACCGAACTGGACGCCCGCCAGCGATGGCTGCGTGAGGCTAGGACGGTCGCCGCCTACCGAGATCGATACCGGGTCGGTGACCGGACAGCCCTCGGCGACGATCCGCGCACCGACGCACAGAAGCGGGGAGCGGCTCACGCATCGCACGCGATACGCCGTGCTCGCGCGGTGGCTGAAAGCGCGACGACCTTGTCGCCCGAGTCCCGAGCTGTGGCAGCGGGGGTGCCAGCGATCGGGTAGATGAAGTCCACAGCCCCAGCCCGAGTCGACCTCTCCACAGGCTCGGGACTCATCGATGCGTGCGTCCGGGGCGAGGCGTACTGGTGGTGGAGCCGACTCGAAGGAGAACTGATCGTGTTTACCCTGATGCGGAACCTCAGCGCCGCGCTCCACGGATACCTCCGCTTCTACATGCCCACCAACATGTTCATCGACCGACTCCGTACCCCTCGCGGCCTTAAGTGGGCGGTGCCCGTCGCGCTGATTGAATCGCCCTGGGTTGGTTGGAGTCTCCATCGTTTTGAAACGAGGATGGACTCATGCCGAAAAACAACACCCCGGGCAAGCCGACTACGCGTCGCTACAGCCC
>NZ_BAAGQD010000010.1:0-1357 GCF_054783655.1 Nocardioides salsibiostraticola
CGAGTCGATGCTCCTATGACCTGTCAAGCGGCTTGTGGGTGTTGGTGGAGGTTGCGTAGGTCGGTGCGGAGCAGGGTGAAGAGTTCGCGTGCGAGGTAGCGTTTGAGTTTGCGTCGTAGGTGGGGTGTGGACTTCCCGTCGGGGCTGCGCTGAGCGATGTAGCGGTTGGTTGGTTGGTGATGGGCCAGGCGTGAGATGACCATCATGTGTAGGGCGCTGTTGGCTTGGCGGTTCCCGGCTGGGTTCAGGCGGTAGAACCCTTGGTGTTGACCAGAGTTCGCGGGCACCGGGTTCGTGCCGCACAGGGCAGCGAAGCTGGCTTCGCTGGCGAAGCGTTGGGGGTTCTCCCCGATGGTGATCAGCAGGCGGGCCAGGCCTTGGGGTCCTACGCCGCTGGCGGTGCTGGTGATGGGGGCCAGGGCCTTGGTCAACGTAGTGATGTCTGCGTTGAGGTCGTTGATCTCTTCGGTCAGTGACAACACGCGCTTGGCCAGGCCCCGTAGGACCTTCTTGGCGACCGTGGTGGGGTCGGCCAGGGCGGCCGGATCGATACGGAACCGGGCGCAGGTGGTGGGCAGGGTCTTCTTGGTCAACCCGCCCAGTTGAGTCCGCAGCGCGTCGGGGGCGGTGATCCGGATCTGGTGCATCTGGTTCAGCGTCGCGGTGCGTTGCTTGACCGCGGAGTCGTACTGCAGTTTCAACATCCGTAGGGACTCGATTGCGGCGTGGTTGATCTTCGCGGGGTGGGTCGATCCGGCCAGGACACTGCGGGCAGCTGCCTCGGCGTCGTAGTGATCGCTCTTCCCGCGCCGGCGTCGGCTGGTCCGATCGGGTCGGTTGACCTCGTGGACGGTCAGGTCGTGGTCATCGAGGTAGCGGGCCAACCCTGCCCCGTAGGACCCGGTTCCTTCCACCCCGACTCCGGCCACGGTTCCCCAGCTCTTCAGCCATTCCAAAAGCCGCTGGTAGCCGGTGGTGCTCGCGGGGAACGTCGCGGTGCCGAGCAACGCCCCCAGGGCCGACACTGCGGACGCGACGTGGAAGTCGCGGTGGGTATCAACCCCGCCGTAGACCGCTCGGGGGTCGACCGGATCGAGATTTCTGTGGTGATCAGTCATGCTGGGACCGTTCCTTCCAGTAGGGAACGGCGTGCCGGGCTGGTCAGGGACGAACCAGTGATGAGACCTTGCCGGGCTCCTATCAAGTCACCAGATCCAGTCCGGCACGCCAACGCAGTCTGCGTCGAGTGGTGCACGGTGGAGACGGCCGAACCGATCGACTCAAAGTCAGTCAACAGACGACAGGCGCAACTCGAGTCAGACCGCCCCCACCAAGCATCTCAAAGTCTCACTGGCGC
>NZ_BAAGQD010000011.1:0-84295 GCF_054783655.1 Nocardioides salsibiostraticola
AGTCAGAGTCGTACGAGCCCGGCCAGTCGGGTACGTAATCGGGACGATGCCCTACCCCAACAGCGGCAGCATCGGATGGCCGCGTGCGCACTCTCGGCGGCAGATCCGTGTGCGCTGAGGCGCACACTACGCGGCAGATCCGGACGGTCTATGACCCCGGTGTGTCGTGGTTGCGAGTCGATTCGTGGGGACGAGCACAGTCATGTGGTTGCGAGACTCTTTCTCTATCTAGATGGTGATGTAGACGGAGATGAGTGCGAAGAGTCCGAAGCCGCCTGTGAGCATGAGTGGTCCCCAACTGCTGGTGGGGCCCTCGTGGGCTTGGGTGACTACCTCCTCGATGATCACGCTCATCAGGACGCCTCCGGTTGCCGCGAGGACGGACAGGGTCACGGTGTCAGGCGCTTGACGCAGAGATAGATACCCGATGGTGGCTCCTAGGAGCACGGGTACCGCGAAACTGGCGGCCATGAGCATCCGGAGGCGGGGTGCGAATCCGGCGCGTTTGAGGGTCGCGGTGGCTGCGAAGCCTTCGGGGATGTCGGCTGGCACTTGGCCTGCGGCTAGAAGCAGCCCCAGGCCGGGATTGATCACGCTGCCGGTCCCGATCATGACACCGTCGCTGAACAGGTCCAGTGACACTCCGGCGAAGATCGCCAGTGGTCCCGCGGATTCCTCTCCGGTGTTGAGGCGGTCCTTGATGAAGTCGATGAGACGCTCAAGGCCCATGAACACTGCCCCACCCGCGACAAAGGACGCGACCGGTATCCACGGGTGGGCGCCGTCGAGGGCACGGGGCACTAGTTCTAGCCCTACAACGGCTAGGACGATGCCAGCGGCTAGGTGCAGGGCCAGGCTCAAGGCCCGGTCGGAGACATCGAAGACCTCGGCGATGAGACCTCCGGCGATGTTTCCTGCGGCGGGCAAAGTCGCGAAGGCTAGGACGATCAGGAAGTCGTTCACGGCTGGGGAGGAGGCTCGGCGGCGGCTTCGCCATGAGTGGGTCTGACTCGCGCAACAATGAGGTAGAGCGCTCCGCCGAGCGCTGTGTCGAAGGCGATCTCGTCCATGTGTTTGCGCACCGACAGCCACGGCTGGATGTCCTCGTATGCGCGGGTTACGCCGAACGGCGCGGTGGCGGTGCGTCCGAGCGCGACTGCCCATTCGGGCCACTGTGGCGGTCGGCGGAAACCCAGGACCGCGAGCCTCCCTCCCGAGGGTGAGAGTTGCGCGGTGAGGTCGCTGATCAGGTCGTCCTGCTCGGGGATCATTTCGAGCGATGCTGTGGCCAGAACACCCGCTGTGTTCGGGGGAAGTCGGACTTCGCGAATGTCACCTTGGATGAGGGTGACTTGGGGCAGGTTGTGGCGGTCGGACCGGCGTCGTGCTTGATCGAGCATTCCTTGGGAGAGGTCGATGCCGACTACTTTGCCGTGTCCGCCGACCGCATCAGCCAGCGCCGGCAGATTGACTCCTGTTCCACAGCCCAGGTCCACCACGGTGTCGCCGGGGCGTAGGTCGAGCAGTTCGACTGCCTTCCTCTGTAGGCGTTCAGCACCGAGCGGTTGAAAGACCCATGCGGTGGCGTTGTAGGTGGGCGCAAGGCGGTCGTAGAGCGATCTGACTGAGTCGGCGCCTCGGACGTCGCCGTGGGATGCCCGTCGTGCTATGTAGCCCAGGGCTACGGCTGCGGTCGCCGCCGCGAGCCAGCGTTTGCGGTGTTCCATGGTGGATCTCCAATGCTGTTGACTTTGCCGGTTGTGCCGTGGGCGCCGCTCACGTAGCGGTTTCATCCGATGCGGCGTGAGGGGCGTTGTGGTCGTGGGTGACGTGCTCGCGGGTGATGTCCAAGAGCATGCGGACGTGCATGTCGGAGAGGCGGTAGAAGACGTTGCGGCCCTCGCGCCGACCCGTGACGACGCGTGATGCCCGAAGGAGTCGTAGGGACTGGGACAGGGTGGCCTCGCTGATGCCGGTTGCGGCGGCGAGATCGCACACGCACAACTCGCCCGCTTCCAACAGGGCGTATAAGACTCGCGTCCTGGTCGGGTCTCCCAGGATCTTGAAAACCCTGGCGACTTCGCTGAGGTCTTCCTCGCCGGGGGTGTTGGACCACACCATCGCGACTTTCTCCGGGTGCACGCACACGACGGTGCAACCGTCCAAGCCAACAACTTCAGTCATAGCCGTTCCTTACATCTGATTACCTGATCAGATGATCATGCCGGGGGAGGCCGGGTACGTCAACCGGCGCACGACTTTCGGCAGATCCGGACGTCCCGGTAACCGAACGCTGTGCGTGACATGCCGGTGGGTCTCAATTGATCTCGGACGCTCGTCCCGTATGCCCTGTCCGGGTGGCGTCTCCGGGAAGGGGGCGTTCTACGAGACAGATTCCGCCAACGACGCTCTCCGCTTCCGACCCCGACATCCCACTCGGACCGACCTCCTGCCGATGACCTTCATTGACCATCGACGGTCCCCGAAATCTCCCCCAGCTACGTGCCTCCCTACTCGCTCAACCCCTCCATATCAAGCGGCACGCATGCTACGAAGGTTCGTAGATGGGTCGCCCGTGGACGGGCGGCCCACGCGGCATTTCTAGGGGTCCGTTGGTTGTCGACGGACGCGGTTGAGAACGGGATCCGGGGTGGTCGGCGTGCACGGTGGGGTGAAGTTCTACCGCGGCGCGGCGAAGGCTGCCAGGGCCTACGTCGAGCGCGACCGATCGCGCGCCGATGACTACTACCTCGGTGAAGGCACCGGGGTCGCTGCCCGGCTCACCGCGAGCGACACAGACGTCGCGCGTGCGGGGTCGATGGACGCCGAGACCTATGAGCAGTGGGTCGCCGGGGTCGACGTCGACACAGGGCGTAAGAAGGGTCGGGTCCGCGATGACGCGAACGCGTTGCGGTTCGTGGAGGTCACCGTGAACGGCCCTAAGACCTGGTCGCTGGCCGCGGCGCTTCATCCGGAGGTCTCGGCAGCGCTGAACGCCGCTCAGGACCGTGCGGCGGAAGAGATCGTCGGCTGGGTCGCGCAGCACGCGACCACGCGGGTTGGGCCCCGAGGGCGGCAGGTGCAGGTGCCCGTTGAGCGGATCGAGGCCGCGGCGATCCGGCATTACACCTCACGGGCCGGTGACCCGCACCGGCATCTGCACCTCCAGGTCAACGCGCGCGTCTTCGCCGAAGGCGCCTGGCGGGGCCTGCACTCGGTCGGGGTGCGCGACATGATTGAGGCGATCAACGGCATCGGGCATGCCGCGGTCGCGTGCGACCCGGAGTTCCGGGCGGTCCTCGTCGCACGCGGCCTCACCCTGAACGCCGAGTCCGGGGAGATTGAGCAGCTCGCACCGTACATCGGGGCGTTCAGTGCTCGGACCAGTCAGATCCACCGCAACATCGACAGGTACGAAGCGAAGTGGCGGAGCGAGCATCCCGGTGAGGAACCCGGGCCGCGGCTGCGCGAGGTGTGGGATCGGCGGGCGTGGGCCGACGCGCGGCCGGACAAGGTCGTCCCTACGGACGGCGCCGACCTGGTCGCGCGGTGGAACGCCGAGCTGTGCGCCCTGGGCTACCGCGACCCAGCCGCCCCCGCCGTGCTTGAAGCGACCCAGATCGGCTGGATCGACCGAGACACGGCGGCGGACTGGGTCATCTCCCAGCTTGGGGCGAAGCGGTCGGCGTGGAACGCCGCCGACATCCGGGGCAAGGTGGAGGTCCTGCTGGCGCAGACCAACGTGGTGGCCGAGTCATCGGCGCGGATCGAGCTCGCCGAGGACGTGAGCGCCCGTGCCGCTGCACGCTGTGATCGGCTGCTCGCCGCACCCGACGTACCTGAACATGTCCGGTCGCTGACCTCCCGGCAGGTGGTGAAGGTGGAGACGGACCTCGTGGATCGCCTCGCTCGCCGCGCCACCCAGCCCGCTAGACGGCTCCGCCTGCGGGGGCGGGGGCTGACGCGGGTCGACGCCACCAAGGCCACCGTCGTCGGCGCACTGGCCGGCGACGGACAGCTCCTCGTGGTGGAAGGCGCGGCCGGTGCTGGCAAGACCACCGCACTCAAGTCGACGCACACCGAGCTCGCACGACAAGGTCACCGGATGCTGGTGGTGACGCCGACGCTGAAGGCGGCCGAGGTCACTGCCGCGGAGACCGGCGCCGACGGGCACTCGGCCGCCTGGCTGATTCACCAGCACGGCTGGCGCTGGGACGACGACGGGCACTGGACCCGCCGACCGGACGTCACTCCCGGCCAGGACGCCCGAATGGAACCAGGAGACCTGCTGCTGGTCGACGAGGCGGGAATGCTGGACCAGGACACCGCCCGCGCTCTCCTGACGGTCGCCGACGAGGCCGGGGCGCGGGTCGCACTGGTTGGCGACCGACACCAGCTCCCCTCGGTCGGACGCGGCGGCGTACTGGACCACGCCCTCGCCTGGGCACACCCGACCGCGGTCGTGACGCTAGAGAAGGTGCACCGGTTCACCGACCCCGACTACGCCGCACTCTCCCTGCGGATGCGCAACGGCGACGACCCCACCGCCGTTTTCGACGCGCTGCACCGCCGCGGATCGATCGTCCTCCACCCCAGCGACAGCGAGCGCACCGTCGCGCTCGCCGAGGCGGGTGCAGCCGGCGACCTCGTCCTCGCCGACACCCGCGAGCAAGTCGCCGGACTGAACGCCGCGATCCGCGACCAGCGTCGAGCCGACCGCGACCCGGGCGACTCGCCTGGCAGGGTGGTGACCGCTCGGGGCGAAGCGATCGGGATCGGAGACCGCGTCGCCACCCGCCGCAACGACCCCGACCTCGGGGTCGCGAACCGCCAGACCTGGACCGTCGCCGGCATCGGCGGAAACCACAGTCTTTTCCTTCACGGCCACGGGCGTGATCGCGAGATCCCCCCGGAGTACGCCGCCCGGTTCGTCGAGCTCGCCTACGCCACCACCGTTCATGGCGCCCAGGGCGAGACCGTCGACCACGCCCACGTCGCCCTCGGCGACACGACCGGCGCCGCGTCGGCGTACGTCGCGATGACCCGCGGTCGGCACAGCAACGTCGCGCACCTCGTGGCCGAGTCCGTCGAGGATGCGCGCAAGCAGTGGATCGGAGTTTCCGGTCGCAACCGCGCCGACCTCGGGCCCGCGCATGCACGTCGCCGGGCGATCGACGCCGTCGACCGCTACGGCCCCTTGGCACCACGCAGGCCGGCGCCGGCCTCTCCCCCGCTCTCCACGGCGCGCGCGGACACCCTCAGCCTTTGAGGACTAGCGGCGGCTCCTGCCGCTAGGTGGGTGGCGGCCACTCGATGCTGATCTCGCCTGCGACTTGGGCGCTGAGCCCGCCCGGGTCGCGTGGCCGCGCGTCCCGCGCCGTGGTGGCCGCGTCGATCACCGGCTGCCAGGCCGCACGGACCACATCGGGGAGCTTCATGTGCGGCCACGCCTGGGTCAGCAGTGCACCATCGACCGAGTCCAGGAGCATCTGGTCGAGCCCGTACACCAGGGCCAATTCGTAGTACTCGATGCGTTCGGCCGGATCCGACAGGTCCCAGATCTGGTGGTCGTCGGTGTGGAAGATGTACTTCAGCACCTGCACCCGGGCGAAGCAATCGGGCACCGGCACCGACCACAGGCGGTCGGGGACTGCGAACAAGCCGATCTCGGGGTCCTCCCGGTAGTCGAAGAAGACCATCGGCCTCACCGTCAGCTCCGCATTAGCGGCGTCCAACAGTCGCTCGACCACCTCCAGCGTGGGTGACTTCCGGCGTGACTCGTACTCCGAGACCGACGACTGCTGGGTCCGGGCGATCTCAGCCAAGCGGCGCTGCGACAGCCCTGCTGCCAGGCGGGCGACCTCGACCACGGTCTTCGGTTCCATCCGGCAATGATCGCTGATCATCGATCGGGAGGCCAGGCACACCTCCTGGGTAAGGCCGGAAGTTCCGACCTGCGACCGACTCAGGTCGGACAACACCAGGAGAACGCCATGACCGCTGAACCGATCAACCCCCACGAGAACCGCCGTCCCGCCAGGAACCCCGGCGACGAAATGCTCACCCTCCAGGAGGCCTGCCGCTTCCTGCGCGTCCCCGAGGGGACGTTGCGCTACTGGCGCCACCTCGGCGCCGGCCCGAGGAGTTTCAAGGTCGGCCGCCACGTCCGCTACTGGCGCACCGACCTCATCCACTGGCTCACCGAACAGAGCAATCGTCCACACCACGACCACTGAGCCGGCGACAGATTCGTCTGGAAGGGACACGATGAGACATGGCCAGCATCGAGAAGCGCATCCGGAACGGGGAAACGACCTGGCGGGCGCACTACCGCACACCCTCCGGTGTCCAGCGCAACAAGAGTTTCGGTCGGAAGCTCGACGCCGAACGGTTCCTTGCCGGCGTCGAGAACGCGAAGCTCACCGGCACCTACGTCGACCCGACGTTAGCGCAAGTCACGGTTGGCGAGTGGGCCGACCGGTGGCTGGCAGGCCAGGCCCACCTCAAGCCTTCGACCCATTCGCGCTACGCCGGCATCTTGCGGAGCCATGTCATCCCACGGTGGGGTCGCGTCAAGATCGGTGGCGTTTCCCATGCGGACGTGCAGTCCTGGGTGACCAGCCTCGCCGAGGCCCTTTCACCGGCGAGTGTCCAGAAGGTGCACCGCGTGCTCAGTCTGGTCCTTGATCTCGCTGTTAAGGACGGGCGCCTGGTCCGCAACGTCGCCACCGGGGTCAACCTCCCGCGGGTTGGCAAACCCGAGCATCACTATCTAACCCACGAGCAGGTCGAGGACCTCGCCCATGAGTGCGGGAGCCCATCTGATCCGAGCAAGCACGCGGCCTACGACACCCGCACCAACCAGACCTACCGTCTCGTCGTGTTGTTCCTCGCCTACACCGGCGTCCGGTTCGGAGAGATGGCCGCGCTGCGCGTCAATAGGGTCGATTTGGACAGGTGCCGGGCCAACATCGTCGCCTCCGTCACCCCCGTCCAGGGCCAAGGTCTGGTTTGGGGAACACCGAAGAACCACCAGCGGCGCGAGGTCCCCATCCCACCGTTCCTCGTTGAGGAACTCCGCCACTATCTCGCAGACAAGGCACTCGACGACCTCGTCTTCCCCGGCATCCGACGCGGCTCGCCCCTACGGGTCAGCACCTTCCGAACCTCATTTGACCAAGCCGCCGGAACGATCGGGCTTCCGGGTCTTCACCCTCACCAGTTGCGGCACACCGCAGCTAGCCTGGGCATCGCCGCCGGAGCCGACGTCAAGGTCGTCCAACAGATGCTCGGCCACGCCTCCGCAACGATGACTCTGGACACCTACGGGCACCTCTTCGAGGACCGCCTCGACGAAGTCGGCTCCGCCATGGACGCCGCCCGCAAGGTTGCTCAACAGCGTCGCAGCACGCTCCAGGCAGTTCCTGCTGTTGCCCCAGTGTTGCCCCACGCCTCAAACGTGGCTGGCGATCAGGAAGACGCTTTTGGCGTCTCTGCAGGTCAGAACCCACGTAAGACTGTGTACCCCCAACGGGATTCGAACCCGTGCTACCGCCGTGAAAGGGCGACGTCCTAGGCCGCTAGACGATGGGGGCCGGAACTGCGGGGCCCAGAGTAGTCGGTCACCCCACCTGTCCGCCAAAGCACCGCCACTTTCGTGTCGACGGCGAGCCTGCGGTAGCATCCATCCTTGCTTGGGCAGGTAGCTCAGTCGGTACGAGCGTCCGCCTGAAAAGTGGAAGGTCGGCGGTTCGACCCCGCCCCTGCCCACAAGCAAAATGGGTCTCTGACCTGCACGAACGCCCCCTCCGGAGTCCGGAGGGGGCGTTTGTGATTTGGAGTTGATCGAACTGCCACTACTCGGCCGATGGCACTACTGCGCCACCGCGGAAGCCGCGTTGTAGAAGTCGCTCGGCAGCGCATGCGACAACTTCCAGGTGATAGCGATCGGCCGGTCACCGGTGTGGCTGCTGTAGGTCGCTGGGCCCAGGAAGAGATAGGGCGCCGTGCCGAACTCGTCCTTCTGTTCCTGTCGGACAAATAGGAACACGGTGCTGGTTCCTTGGAGGTACCGCTGTCCGGTGGGAGACGCGACCGATGTGGTGGATTGGGACTCCCAGTGGAACAGGGTGGGACTGATCGGGTAGTCCGCGTACATCGTGGTGGGTGAGTAATCGGCCTCTGACTTCTTCAGCGTGACGAAGAAGGCGTCGACGTTGTGTTCCGCGGAGTACCAGACGCCTTCACGGAAACTGTTGGGCTTGCGGGGGAAGTCAAGAGCGGCCAGGATTTCTTCGCGCTGATAGCGGGCGTGCACTTTGAGGGGGATGCCTCCCAGCGGACCCTGAAGATCGAGCGCTACGTGTCGGGCCGCATCGAATCCGATGTCCACCACGGTCCGGATCTCCGCACGACTCGCGCGCTCCGCCTTCAACACCGCGAGTCCCGTCTCGTACGAGTCCATCGAACCGCCGTCGGACCACATCGAATAGAACATCATCCGGGCGTACTTCTGCTCTGCTGGCGACAAGTCCGAGTACGCGGACGCCTCATCACTCAACAAGGCGACGTACGCGTTCGCTCGGTCACGGTCGTCCACATGCGCGAACGCTCGCACTCGCTTGAGGAGGTGATTCTCCACCTCCGATCCAGGAAGAGCGGGTAGGCCGGCGTCGCGACGAAGCCGAGTCCACGAATGGCTGCCACGACGCAGGATGTCGCTGAGCTCCAGGCCTGATGACTCCAGGAAGCTGGAGAGATCGCCGTCCTCGCTGCGTCGCAACTCCGCCACGATGTGCTGCCACCTGTTGCCAATCTGAGAGCGGAGATTCTCCAAGATCATCGTTTGCGACTGACGGTCCAGAACGATCTGAGAGCCAGGACCGAGGAACGGAAACTCCTCGGCAACAGCCTTGGCGAGGCGCTTACCCGAGAGGCCCGTGAGTGCGCGATACCGGGCCGCGAAAGCGAACTCCCTCCGCTGGTAGCCAACGAAGTCGAGCACCGTCAGGACCGCCTTGTCACGAGTCCGCCGCAGGCCACGGCCGAGCTGTTGCATGAAGACCGTGGCGCTCTCGGTTGGGCGCAGGAAGAGGACGGTATCCACCTCGGGGATATCGAGACCTTCATTGAAGACGTCGACAGTGAAGAGGATGTTGACTCGGCGTTGGCGGAGCTGGCGTAAGGCTTCTTCTCGGTCGCCCCGCGGGGTCTGACCGCTGACGATCAGCGCCGGAACGCCGGCCTCGTTGAAGACTCGAGTCATGTACTTCGCGTGGTCTACCGAGACACAGAACCCCAGCGCCCGCATGGCACCGACGTCTCCGACTTTGTCCTGCAGTTCGCGAAGGACGACCGCTGCTCTTGCGTCGTTTCCTGTGTAGAGGTTCTCCAAACCGACCTCGTCGTAGCGTCCCCTGCTCCACGCGACGGATCTAAGGTCGGTCCCGTCGGCGATGGCGAAGTAGTGGAAGGGACACAACAAGTCGGCCCCGAGGGCGTCCCAGAGCCTCAGCTCAGCAGCGGTTCGGCCGCCGAAGAAGCTTCGAACATCCGAGCCGTCGGCTCTTTCTGGCGTAGCCGTGAGTCCCAGTAGTTCGCGCGGCTGGAAGTGCTCGAGGATGCTCCTGTAGGTGCGCGCCTGTGCGTGGTGAAACTCGTCGATCACGATGATGTCGTAGGCATCGCGTGGGATGTTCTGTACGCCATAGGCCGTGAGGGACTGAACGCTCGCAAAAACGTGGCGCCACCGCTCCGGGCGCGATCCGCCGACGTACAGCTCGCCGAAATCGGGATCGCTGAGGACCTCACGATAGGTCCGCAAAGACTGTTCCAGAATTTCTTTGCGGTGGGCGACAAACAGCAGCGAAGGTCGCGCTGCGGAGTCAGGAGCCAAGGACCTGTAGTCGAGTGCGGCAATCACGGTTTTCCCCGTGCCGGTCGCCGCGACCACCAAGTTGCGATGCCGATCATGCACGAGCCGCTCAGCGGCGATCGCGTCCAGCATCTCCTGCTGGTAGGGGTAAGCACGGACTTCCAGTCCCGAGATTGAGATCGTGACTCGGCCGCTGCTACTTCGGCCGGAGGCCTCATTGAGGGCATCGTCGAGTCGATCGCGATCTCGCTCAGGATCGTATGGCTCGAACTCGCCGGCGCTCCAGTAACTGTCGAAGGTCGCGCGGAACTTCTCCATGAGAGTCGGCGTGGACGCCGTCGACAAGCGGACGTTCCACTCGACTCCTTCGAGCATCGCGCTGGTCGTCAGATTAGATGAGCCGACGTAGGCGGTATCGAAGCCCGAATCGCGACCGAAGAGCCACGCCTTCGCGTGCAGCCGAGTGCGAGCCGCGTCGTACTGGATCCGCACATCAGCGCCGAACTCGTTGACGAGACGGTCCAACGCTCGCCGTTCGGTGCCGCCGATGTACGTCGTCGTGATGACTCGAAAGCGAATGCCGGCTTCCTGAAGGCGCTGAAGGTCCTTCTCCAACAGGCGCACCCCGTGCCACATTACGAAGGCGCACAGCAGATCGACACGGTCAGCAGAGTCAAGTTCCGCCCGCAGTTCGGAGGCCAGCGACGGCTCCCCGTGGGCGTTGGTCAGGAGGGCGGCGTCGTTGAGCGGAGTTTTTGGTCGCTTGATCAACCGGCCGGCTGAACCCGGGCCGCCCGGGGTGCGAAGTGCGTGAAGTTCTCGAACCGGGGCAAGGACCTCGTCGTCCGCTCCAGGAATACTCTCGAGGATGCGGTTGGCGGCAAGCAGTCGCTGCTGAGGATCCTTGATGGCCGCTAGGCGTCGGCCGATCTCCGCGCCGAGGTGCCTCGTGAGGACGTGGGGTGAGTCGGCGTCGTCCACCTGAGCGAAGTCGGGTTCGAGATTCAGAGTCCGCAGAAGCCTGTCCTCTAGGCGTGCGGTGACTAGTGACTCGTGCAGACCTTCGTACATAACACCTTCATCCGAGTGGGCTACTTCTTCGCTTTGCAATGTGGGTATGCAAGCACGATTTCGGTTTCTCCATTGGGCGAATCGGACGTTACGCGAGACCCCCGGAGACTGCCCTTTGCGATCTCCGGACATCAGCCTCACTGACGTCTAATATGGCGGCGTCATCAACTCAGCCAGGGGCAGTCGTGCCACCGCTTGACGGCAAACGAACCTCGGGAATTCCTATCGCGACTGCAGAGGTCTATTCGTGTCAACACCCCCTCCCGGTTGGTACCCCGCAAATGACGGCCCGTTTCAACGCTATTGGGATGGCCGGCAGTGGACGGAGTTCACCCACCCTGCCGGGTCTGCACGTGCCTCGGCGTCGGCGTCGGCGTCGGCGAATGCCGGCGCCTGGGGTCCCCAGCTTTCAACTTCCGCTAGCGGTTCTGTGCAGGATCACACGCCCCGTAGCGACCCGGGATCCATCAAGAAGTCTGGCGGATGGGTACGCCGGCACAAGGTGATCTCCGCGATCGTTCTTCTGTTCCTCCTCGGCTCCTGTGTCGCCGCGCTACCAAGCTCTCCTGAGCCCGTTGAGGAAAGCCCGACTGAGGCCGCCCCGCTAGCAACGACTCCGAGCGAGCCACCGACACCAGCGCAGGAGCCCGCGCCCGTGCTAACACAGAAAGAGCTATGGCGAAAGAACCTCGAAGAGAACGAACAGTCTTACCTGAGCGCTGTAGCTACTGCTTTCGCCGTTCGGTCGGCGCTTCTCGATATCGATTCCGGGGCCCTCAGAACGTGCAGCCAGATTGCGGCGAGCAAACCGCTGAATCGCAGGGCCTCTCGTACAGCACGAGACTTCGGCGTGGCAAAGTTGAGCGCTTTTGACCGCGCGCTCTCGGCAATGGACGAGACCGTGACGTACATCTGCCCCGAACTCGCCGAAACCCAGCAGAGCCAAGTGACCGAGCGTGAGGAAGCGGAGCGAATCAAGGCGGCTAAGCGCGCGGAAGCGAAAAGGGTCAAGGCGGCTAAGTTGGCGAAGGCGCGACAGATTGAGCAGCGCAGGGCCAAGGCAGCCGAGCGCGAGCGCGCGGCCGCGGAACGCCGCGAGGCCGAGCAGCGGCGAGCCGCGGAGGAAGCCCGGCTCAACGTGTACTACGGGAACTGCACCGACGTCGAGAACGCCGGAGCGGCACCCATCCGCCGAGGCGAGCCTGGTTACAGCAGCAGCCTCGACAGAGACGGCGACGGAATCGCTTGCGAGCAGTAGCCCGCCACGACCCGGGTACTAGAAGTAAGGACGTAAGTGTTCGCGCAACGGCGCGTCACAGACATACACGTACGTCCCGAGCATCCCCCGTGTGAGCAGCACAGCGTAGATGTTGCGTACGAACTGCAGGATGTGGTCGTCCGTGTAGGTGACACCGCGCATCCGGTTGTTCGTGGTGCCCCTGGGGTCGTGATAGCTCGGGCGATGGAAGTAGATGCGCTCGGCAATCGGGTCGTAGCGCAGATCATTGCCGATGATCACGCCCGCGTAGTTGAGGTCGTAGCCTTGGATTGTGTGTATGGAGCCCACCTCATCAACGGAGGTAGGCGAGTTCACCCAATCGACATCGGTGGCGTTCCAGCGAAGCCGCAACCCATCAAGGTCGATGTCCAAGGCCTCCCGGTCGTGCTTGCCCTTCCAGGGCCAGGCGAAGCCGGCCAGTAGGCGAGCGAGGCCGGCCTCTCCGTCTCGTTCGATGATGGCGTCGCGAAGCTCCGCGGGATCATCGAAGAAACGCAGGTCGTAGTCCGGGAACTCTCGGCGGCCGACGGCTGAGCCATCGAGCACGCTTCGCACGTATGACACGTAGTCGTTGCCCGCTCGTACTCGCATCTGGGAGACGAGCGGATAGTGGCGACCGGTCCGCTTCACCTCGTCGACGAGATCTTGGGTCGCCTCGACGGGAAGGTCCGCGGGGCGAACGGCTTGGGCGCCGTCTAGGAGGTAGATCTGGTGGTGGCTCTGATAGTCGATCCAGTCCATCTGGGTGATGGACATGTCGTCCTGACCGAAGAGCTTCGTGTTGATGTCGGCGAACATCTTGTTTAGAGGTCCGGCGGCTTGAGCCGCCCGCTGGTTGAGGCGGTGCGCCTCGTCCACGATCAACAGGTCGAACTGCTCGGAAGATCCTCCAACCTCGAACGGGCTGAGCACCTGTTTCGGTGACAAGCCCGGTGTCTTGCGGAAGACGTTCTTGATGGAGCGACGCAGCGATTGTTGCGGCACGACCAGCGCCACCTTGAAGTTGGCCAGCAGTTCCGGGTAGCCGGGCACGAAGAACTCGGAGAGAAGGGAGTCACCGTCTGGCGGGTCGGTGAGGTCCGCGTGCTTGATGTCCATCAGCAGCTTCATGAGGAAGATGCCCACGATGGTCTTGCCGGTTCCGGGAGCGCCGTGAATCACGATCCTGCTGGAGACACGAGACTTCAGATCCTCGAACAACCCGCTGATGATGTCTTCGACCGCGATGGCCTGGTCCTGGGTCAGGGCCTTAAACGGCGACAGCTTGAAAAGGTCGCTGTTCTCGATCTCCCGTATCGGCCGGCTGAAGACACCGCGCGCCCGCATCTCGTCGAAGATTTGGTGGAAGGTCTCGCGATACTCGTCCCGCCCGAAGTAGTCGGAGTCCGTGATGCCGTGATTGCCGTTGAGTACGTTGAATTGGCCGTCCCCGGCGAAGCGCCGGATCAGGAACGATTCGAGGTCCAAGCACACGGACTTGTTGAACCGGTCGTCAATGACGACTCGGGCGCTCTTCAGACTCTGCCGTTGAGGTGACGCGAGGTGCTGGCGGAACCGTGCCGCCACGTTCAGCGACTCCCCCACGTAGATTTTCCCTGCACCGTCGAGCGTGTAGACCACGGGCCAGTTGCGGTACCTGGGCTCGAGGGGCGCCCACGCTGCGAGTTGGGCAGCGGTGAACTTGACCTCCTCAATCCGGAAGCTGGTCATACTTCTCGCTCCGCCCGCGTGCCTTCTCCACCGGATACTTGTTTCGAGTGATCTCGAGCTTGTCCAGTACGACCTGATCGGGGTCGACTCCTAGCCGAGCTGCCAGCAGGTGGCAGTACGTGAGTACGTCGGCCAACTCGCCCGTCACCCGGTCCGTGTCCACGGCTTCCGTCCACTGGAAGCACTCCAGCAGTTCGGCGGCCTCGATAGCGATGCTCTTCGCCAGGTTTCCCGGCGTATGGAACTGCGCCCACTCTCGCTCCGCGACGAACGCTGCCAACTGTTCCGAGACCGGGAGTGTCATGGCGACACTCTAGGTACCGATCGCACCAGCTGAGGGCGATCAGCCCGAGTGTCCCTCAGACGCCTCTCAGCGACCCGTCATCAACCCATCCGGATCCAGCCGCTCCAACAGCGTGTCCGCGATCGCTTCGAGCTGACCGAGCTGTTCCGGGGTCAATGCGTCGATGACGTGACGTCGTACGTTCTCGACGTGTCCGGGTGCCGCAGCGACTAGGACGGTCCAACCGGCATCGGTCAGTCGGGCGTTGGTGGCGCGACCGTCCTCCGGGCACTGGAAGCGCTCGACGAGACCGCGCTCCTCCAGCCGTCGGATGACGTGGGAGAGCCTCGGGAGGGTGGCGTTGGTGCGGTGGCCAAGGGAGGTCATCCGCAGGGTGCGCTCGGGGGCGTCGGAGAGCATCGCGAGCACGAGATACTCGAAGTGGGTCAGCTGCGCGTCACGCCTCAGCTGGGAGTCCAATGCTCCCGGCAGAAGTTCGACCACCGCGATGAACTTGATCCATGCGTCCAGCTGTCGTTGGTCCAGCCACTCCGCGTCCATGGCCGCAAGCCTATCGCGCTTACTTGACTAGACAACTGAATCGCGGCACCCTTTAGTTGTTGAAACAACTAGTTAGAACGAAGGTACGCACCATGACCGTCAACGCCGTCCGCCTCAACCACGCCGTGCTCTACGTGGCCGATCTACAACGCAGCCTCACCTTCTACCAACAGGCCTTCGACATGGAGGTCGTCGCGAGCGAGCCGCGCGCCAACGCGGCGTTCCTGCGCCTGCCCCGGTCCGGCAACCACCACGATCTCGGTCTGTTCGGGGTCGGCGCTCAGCCGCCCCGCCCCCGCGGGTCACTCGGGCTCTACCACCTGGCCTGGCAGGTCGACACCATCGAAGAGCTCGCGGAGGCCCGCCACACCCTGGCCGACCTCGACGCCCTGACCGGCGAGTCCGACCACGGAGCCACCAAGAGCCTCTACGGCCGCGATCCCGACGGCAATGAGTTCGAGGTCATGTGGATGGTGCCCAAGTCCGACTGGGGCATCTTCGCCAACGCCGCCCCCGTCGCCCATCTCGACCTGCCGGCAGAGGTACGCCGCTGGGCCGGCGTTCGCACGGCCGCCGAGTTGGTCCCTGGGGAACCCGACGCCTGAGGAGCCTGACGACTGAGGAACCACCGGTCAACGGGTCGGAACCCATGGGTGACGCAGGACACCCACGCGTCTCCAATCTAGGTCCCCCTAGCGATCCGAATGACCAGTGTTGCGGGACAGACCCCCGTAATCCACTTACGAAGGAGTTCCACATGCGCAACATCTTCTCGAACCCCAAGCGCAGCATCGCCACCATCGCCGGCGTCGCTCTGCTCGCCGTTCCGCTCGCCGCCTGCAGCTCCGAGGACGCCAGCTCCTCCTCGAGCAGCTCGTCGTCGTCCTCGCAGTCGGCCCCTGAGCCGGTTGCCGCGATCGACTCGCTCACCGGCGAATCGACCGCCATCGCACTGGACAAGGGCTTCACCGACGCCCTGGCCTCGCTCAAGCTGACCCCCGGTGTCGTGGGTGGCGCCAAGCTCACCCCCGAGGGCTCGCTGGAGTTCCCGATCACCGGTGGCAACGTCACCGTCTTCGAGCCGGGCACCGTTTCGCCGTACGTCATCGGCCAGATCCAGCACGTCGACTCCGGCCTCTCGCTGACCGCTGGCGACACCACCGTCGAGCTGACGAACCTCAACGTCGACCCGGGCGTCTCGCGCGTCTACGGCGACGTGACCGTCAACGGAGAGGTCGCCGCCCAGAGCGCGTTCCTCTTCCAGCTCAACGGCAGCACCCTGAACCCGCTCGAGGTCGAGGGCAACAAGGCCATCCTGCAGGGCACCGAGGTTTCCATCTCCGAGGTCGCCGCACCGGTGCTGAACGACGTCTTCAAGACCGACGCCGTCAAGCCCGGCCTGCTGGTCGGCATCGCCACGATCACCGTCAACACGAAGTGATCCTCGCCTGACTGAGTAGTGCACTGACCACGACACGAACCCCCGGCGCTTCGCCGGGGGTTCGTGTCGTTTCGTGATCAGCGACGACCAGCCGCCTCAGCGCGAGGCTTCCGACCCACGATCGGGTCGCACCGACCCAACGAGCATCTCCAGCCGATCCGCTGCCACCTCGGCCGCGGGTGGCTCAGCCCTCAACCGCTCGCCCAAGTCAGCCGCTCGCGCAATGGTGGCGGGCCGGAGCAACGTGCCCAAACCCAGCTCCAGTGCGGCGGTGTCGAGCTGCGTGAACGGCACGTGCGCACCGACCCCGAGCCTTGCCAGGCGGGTTCCCCAGAAGGGTTGGTCGGCAAAGACCGAACAGACCAGGGTCGGCAACCCGGCAGACAGGCTCGCCGTTGTGGTCCCGACGCCGCCGTGGTGAACCGCGGCCCGGCAACGGGGCAACAACCTCTCGTGGTCGACGGCCCCCACCACCAGGACGTCGTCGGACTTCGAGGACGCCAACTGGCTCCATCCAGCGCTCACTACCGCTCTCAACCCCAACCGGCGAGTGGCCGTGGTGACCATGTTGAGGGTGGCGGCTGGGTCCGCGATCGGCATACTGCCCATCCCGACGTACACCGGGGACTCTCCCGCCGCCAACCACTCCTCCAGTCGTCCGTCGACCGGGGCATCTGCAAGCTCGCGACGCAGCTCGGGGCTGGGCGCCGGAACCCCGATGAGCGGACGACGTGGACCGTAGTCGGAGATGCCCGGCGCGAGTGACGGGCTGTAGGCCTGCAACTCCAGGTGACCCCCGTCCGCCAACTTCCGGGCAGTCGGTGTCGGATCGGCAGGCAGACCGAGCTCCTCGCGGAACGTGGCCACCTCACCCGCCACCCCTTTCCACCAGACTCGGTCGAAGAGTGCGCCCGTGGCCCGGTTGAGGGGACCAGGTAGTTGTCGAGTGGTCACCATGAACTGCGGGACGGCGCTCGTGCGTCGGTACGGCGCGCTGTGCAGCGAGGCATAGGGCACGCCCAACTTCTCCGCCATCGGCAGCGCGAGGTCCTCGGCCAGGACTCCTGCCACGATCAGTTCGGCGCCCTCGGCCGTCTCCTGCAACTCGCGCATCGTTTCGGGGAACACGCTCACGGACACCGCCATCATCTCGTTCATGAAGGTGCGAACGTCGCCCGCCGCCAGCCAGCGTCGCCCTTCCGCGGACTCCATGAAGGCTTGGGTGTCCGGGCCGAAGCTGCTCGACCGCAGCCCACACCGCAGGCCGGTGTCCACCAAGTTAGGGGGCACCCCCAGAGACACGTCGTGTCCTCGACGGGCGAGCTCAGCGCCCACCACCACCATGGGTTGGACGTCACCGCGGGTTCCGCTGGTGACGAGGGTGATCTTCATGAGTGCTCCGTTCCCGAGAAGGTGTGGTCCTACACAGCTGGTTCTGCCATGGTCGGTCCGCGATGGCTGCCGAAACATCCGTCACCGCGGCGTACTTCACGCACTGTCCGCGCCCAACTGCTCCAGGCGACCCTGGGAGGCGGCCTGCACCAGCTCGCGGCGCGAGGAGATCCCCAACTTGGCCAGGACATGGCCGACGTGGGTCCGCACCGTGCGTCGGGAGACGACCAGCAGGTCGGCGATCTCGGGGTTGGAGCGGGCCTCCGCGGCCAGGCGGGCCACCCGCATCTCGGTCGGGGTCAGCGACTCCCATCCCGAGCACGGACGCGACCGACTCCCCCGAACCCCGGTGACCAGCCCGGCCGCACGAAACTGCGCCCGCAGCCGGGCCACCTCCGCCGTCGCCTGCAGATCGCCCCAGATACCGAGCGCCTCATGAGCACAGGACCTGGCCTCCTCGCAGCGGTCGGCCGCCACCAGGAGCAGCGTTGCTTCGGCGGCAGTGTTGGCGATGTCGGGGCGTCGCAACGACCGCCTCGCCTCCCGCAGACCCTCCAGCAGGAGGTCCGGGTCGCCTTCAGCCAGGCCCCGCGCACGCAGGGACCACGACTTCAGGCTCGGCACCCCGACGTTGCGCGCCGCGGCCGCCTCGGCGAAGGCGACCACCGGCTGCACAGTCTGGAAGCAACCCGACCCACGGGCGAGCCGGACGACCGTGGGTGCGAGTGGTGCCTGGTCGACCGCCAGCCCCAGGGTGTCGAGGTCGGCCCACAACGCGATCGCCGTACGGGCGGCCTCCGCGACCGCGCCTTCTCGCTCCAGGACCATCATCTCGAGACGGACCGTCCCGCCGCTCTCGAAGTTCGGGGTGCCGTCCTCGACGAGACGGACCGCCTGTTCGAGATGCGGCCGGGCCGCGGCAGGTCCCTCCCGGTGCAGAGCCACGTGGGCCCGCACCAACGGAGGCTCGACCCAGGCATGGGCACCGATCTCGCGGGCCAACATCTCCCCTGCCTGCGCGTCCGCCAATGCGGCATCCCAGGCGCCGCGCGCCAGGTGCTGGCCGGCCCCGGTCACCAGCATCAGTTGGAGGTAGTTGTCATCGCCCAGCGCCTGAGCGGTCCGTACGCCGGAAGCAGCGATCTCGGCCGCCTCCTGATGTCGATCGCTCTGGTAGGCAGCGAAGCCGGCGGTCCCGTGGGGATACATGGCGTAGGCCAGTCGATCGCCGCTGCCCTCGGCCATCCGCAGGGCCCGTTGGGCGACGGTGGCGTACTCCTTGAGTTCAAGAAGGTCGTGCAACCCGAAACTGACCATGCACAGGGCGTTGGCCTCAGCCGAGGCCTCGCCCCCTTCCTGGGCGAGCTCCACGGCCTTTCGGCCCATCTCGAGGACACAGCGGGAATCGAGGTAGAAGGCAGGCCCCAGCCTGATCCGCGCGGCCGCACGTCGAGCGGCGGTCTCCGCATCCGACGAGACGGCACAACGCGCCTCGCCCAGGACGCGGTAGCACTCCAGCACCGCGATCTGACTGGGCGTGACCTCACCCGATCGCACAGCGGCCCCGAAGAGGTCGGCGTCGAAGACCCCGGCAGCCAAAGCGGCGTGGGTGAGTATCTCCCACAACCTGGGGGCATCGGGCTGGTTCGCCCCCACCTCCAACAACTCACGACAGGTCTCCATGGCCTCGCTCAACCGCCCGGCCGCGAGCAGCGCACCCGCCCGATCGGCCCGGAGCTCGCGCCGACGTGGGTCGAGGGGATTCAGTCCCTCCAACGCTGCGTCGAGGAGTGCCACCGCCAGTCCGGGCCCTTGATCCAACACCTGGTGGGCCGAGGCTCGCAGCCGGTCCACGTTGGAGCAGTCATCGCTGCGCACCGAGCGCAACAGGTGCTCTGCCACCACCACCGGCGAAGCGCCGGCGGCGGCGAGATACCGGGCGGCGTCCTCGTGGGCCGACAACCGGACCGGCGCTGGCACCGCCTCGTAGACGGCCTCGCGGACCAGGTCGTGGGTGAAGACCAATCTCTCGCCATCCACCGTCAGCAGTCCGGCGCGGCCCAACTCCTCGATGACCGGCATCAACTCGGTGGTGGCGCGGCCGGTGAACGCGACGAGCTCGACCACCGGGAAGCGGCCACCCAGCACGGCACACTGGTTCAGCAGGGTTCGCGCTCCCGGGGTGAGGAAACCCAGCCGGCTCAGGATCGAGGTCGCCACCGAACTCGTCCAACCTCCTCCCACCAACTCCATGCGCCCGTTCAGCGAACGGTGCAGCGCCCCGGAGGTCTGCATCGCAGCCACGAGCTCCCGCACCATGGCCGGGTTGCCACCGGCGCGGCGTACCTCCCGCTGGAGACCGGGTCCCGGCGGCAGACCGATCTGGTGGGCAACCTGCTTGACGACTGCCTCGTGGGGCAGCGCCTGAAGGTCGAGGACGCACGAGGTCCCGCTCAACGCCGCCACCCAGGAGTCGACCTCCGCCCGCTGCGGGGTCGGCCGGGCCGTGGCCAGGACCGCCACCGAGGAGATCTCGTGACCCCGGGCCAGTCGGGCCAGGACGGCGAGGCTGCCGACATCGGCCCACTGCAGGTCCTCCAGGACCAGCATCGTCTGACCTCGCGCCGAGACCCGGTCGAGCACCTCCAGCCACAGTTCCACGCTGGCGCCCCTGCCGGTCGGGGGGCGATCCACCAGCCCGCTGACGGCTTCGGCCAGTACGGCGAACGGTTGACCCATCTCCAACTCACGCGCGGACCCGCGCACCAACCTCCATGATCCGGCTGCGCGCTTGCCCAACTCGGCGGCCAACGCAGACTTCCCGATGCCGGGCGGCCCATGGATGAGCACCTCAGGGGCGGGGCCGGTCAGGGCAGCCAAGCCCGCGACAAGTTCGTCACGCCGCCCGACGAGCACATCGCGCGACGACCTAGTCGTTACACCCATTATCGGATTATGTGGTCGGGTCGTGCCCCATGGCGAGGCTTTCTCACGCATTTTCGGACGCAGCTGTCGATCTACGCCATGGTGGCGGATGTCTGCGCCACCGTCTGGCGCAGACAGTTGTTCTCCGACCATCTCTCGGGTCGAGCGACACAGGAGACGACATGTACACCGGTTACGAAGGACAACTGGCCTGCCAGCAGCGGGCCGATGTCCGAAAGGCCGCCACCGAGCGCCGCTTGGTTCGCGAGATTCGACAGGCCAAGCGGTCTGAGTCTCGTCCGACCCCGAGTGTCGTTGCCTGGGCCAGGGGACTCCTCAGTCACCTGCACCTCCCCCACCCGAAGGTCGTCGGCTGAGGGGTCCCGACTGACTCCGCAGACGGGTTGGCGGCACCCCACCCACCGCCACCCCTCAGAGCTTCGGGAACAACCGATCAGCGCGTTCGCCGATCTCGAGGGTCGACTTGGCTCGGCCCACGATCGACCGGTCCGGCTTCCCCACCACCTCCAGGTCCTTCTCCGGGTAGTCGAACTGCGAGAGCACGTAGCGGATCGCCTCGAGCCGGGCACGCTTCTTGTCGTTGCTCTTGATCACCGTCCAGCGGGCGTGGCGGGTGTCGGTGTAGAAGAACATCGCCTCCTTCGCCTCGGTGTAGGCGTCCCACTTGTCCATGCTCGCCCGGTCCGTCGGCGACAACTTCCACTGCTTGACCGGGTCCAACGACCGCGACGCGAACCGAGCCGCCTGCTCGGCCTGGCTCACCGAGAACCACAGCTTGATCAGGTGCGTGCCCGAGTCCACCAACATCCGTTCGAACTCCGGGCAGGAGCGCATGAACTCGAGGTACTGCGCCGGCGTACAGAAGTTCAGGACACGCTCGACCCCCGCACGGTTGTACCAAGACCGGTCGAACATCACGATCTCCCCGGCGCTGGGGAGGTGGGCGACGTACCGCTGGAAGTACCACTGACTCTTCTCGACCTCGGTCGGCACCGGCAGCGCCACCACCCGGGCACCACGCGGATTCAGGTGCTCGGTGAAGCGCTTGATCGAGCCACCCTTGCCCGCCGCGTCGCGACCCTCGAAGAGGATGGCGACCTTCTGGTCGGTGTCCTTGACCCAGACCTGCAGCTTCAGCAGCTCGATCTGCAGCGTCCGCTTGGACCGCTCGTAACTGCGCCGGCTCAGCTTCTTGTCGTACGGATATCCCTCCCGCCAGGCCGGGTCGGCCTCTGCTGCACCGGCACCGTCCGAGTGGGGACCGGACTCGCGTAGGTCGGCGAGCTCGTCCAGCTCGTGTTTGTACGCCGCCGCGTCGAGCCTCGCGCGTCCGGCTTCCGTGTCGTGATCCATCACCGGCGGATGACCACCTTGAGCGCCTTCGTCTCGGCCGCGCGGGCGAAGGTGTCGTAGGCGTCGAGCATCTCGTCGAGCTTGAAGTGGTGCGTCGCGAACTTCTCGGCCGGCAGCTTGTGCTGGGCCACCAGCTTGAGCAGCATCGGTGTGGTCGAGGTGCTGACCAGGCCCATGGTGATCGCGATGTCCTTGATCCACAGGTCCTGCAGGGGCAGCTCGACGGGCGCGCCGTGCACGCCCACGTTGGCGACCGACCCACCGGGACGCACGATGTCCAGGCACGCCTGGAAGGTCGCCGGGACCCCGACGGCCTCGATGGCCACGTCGACCCCCAGCCCGTCAGTCATGGCAAGAACCTGCTCCACCCAATCGGCGTCACCGCTGTTGATGGTGTCGGTCGCGCCGAGCTCCAGGGCCTGCTCGAGCCGGCCGGGGTCGAGGTCCAGGGAGATCACCCGGGCCGCGCCGTACAGTCCCGCGGTCATCACCGCGGCCAGACCCACCGGCCCCGCGCCGACCACGGCCACCACGTCACCCGGCTCGACATCGCCGTACCGGACCCCGATCTCGAAGCCCGTCGGGAGGATGTCGCTGAGCATGATCGCCGCCTCATCGCTGACCCCGTCGGGGACCTTGTAGACCGAGTTGTCGGCGAACGGCACGCGCACGTACTCCGCCTGGGTCCCGTCGATGAGGTGGCCGAAGATCCAGCCGATCCCGCTGGCCCCCTCGTCGGCCAGGCAGTGGGCGTAGAGGCCCTTGTGGCAGAACGAGCAGGAGCCACAGGCACTCACGCACGAGATGATCACCCGGTCGCCGATCGCGACATTCGAGACGGCCGCGCCGACCTCGATGATCGTCCCGACCCCCTCGTGGCCGAGGATCCTTCCCTCGGTGACCGCGGGTACGTCGCCCTTGAGGATGTGCAGATCGGTGCCGCAGATCGTGGTCGTGTCGACCTGGACGATGACGTCCGTCGGCTCGATGATGACCGGATCCGGGACTTCCTCCCAGGCCTTCTGGCCGGGACCGTGGTAGACGAGCGCTTTCATGGGGTCCTCCTGTCGACGCTTCCGGATCAACCGGGAGCCTGTCTTCAGGCTGGCCTGGGTCAGGCGCTGCGAGAAGGGCAGGAGGTCCTGCGCTGCGGGGCCTTTCGGTGGTCTCGACAGGCTGGCCGGGGGGACTTGGCCTGTGCGGAGCCGGGTTTCGAGACGGCCGCGGCCGGCCTCCTCAGCCAGAGGTGGGGGTGGGTGATGGGGTCGGGGAACTCGACGGCGATGTCGATGGGCTCGACGAGGTCGTCGACGAGGTCGTCGGCGACGGCGAGGTGCTGGGCGTGGACGACGGGGTCGGCGTACCGGTCGGCAATGAGCCCGAGGTGGGCGATCCCGTCGGGGACCCGGCGGGGGCCACCGAGGTGGGCCCGTCCGACGGTGACGACGAGGGGCTCGAGGACGGCGAGGTCGTGCCGGTCTGGGTGGGACTCGGGCTCTCACCACCCGGCGCAGGGGAACCCTCCCCCTGCGGATTCACCAGGGCAAGGATCTGCTGCTCGAAGTCGGTGAGCTGGGCCTGGATGCTGCCCAGGGGCTGCTCCCCGATGGTCTCGCCGTACGCCGCGATCTGCGACCACAGCGCGTCGAGCTCCTTCAGCGTCGCATCGTCGGGGACCCCGTCCAGGGTCACGAACAACTGGACGGCCAGGGAGTAGGTCAGGCAGTTCACGCAGCCGGAGTTGACCGCGACCGAGATGTTTTGCGGGACGGCCGCGTTGGTCTGGCCCTGCACCAGCACGACCTGGAAGGCAACCGACACCGTCGAGCAGTCCTTGCAGCTCGCCAGGGCGTAGGCCTCGTTGACGTTGTCCGCGACCTCGCCTTCCTCGACCCACATGAGGGCGAAGGCGACGTCGTACTCCGTGGTCCCGTCGGTCGTGTTCACCGCCAACGCCTGGTTGTCGCCCTCGTCGGGCGCGAGCGGTTGGTTGAACGGAAAGATCCAGGGCTGCTCCGCGGCGTCCGCGTCGGCGGCTGCGTCGGCGGTCGCGTCGGCGGTCGACACCTGCGAGCCCGGCTTGATCTCGGCGCCTGTGTTGTCGCCGCGGGGGACCAACACCATCGCCAGTTGCGGCTTGTCCCGGGTGGGGCGCTCCTGGTCGTTGCTCCACGCGACCGAGGTGCGGCCCGAGGACCCGACGTCGAAGCCGACGGCGGGGCGCGCCACCGCGACGGCGTCGCGCAACGACCCGCGCTCCCACGGACGGATCGGGTCGTAGGTGTCGGCGTCGGGCCACCACACCCAGGCCAACCCCGCCACGATGGCGAGTCCGGTGACGATGGCCGTGGCCCGTCGCGCCGGCTTCCCTTCGGTACGCCGCCACGTGCCGCGCACGATCTGTCGGACCAGCCGACCCAGCAGGATCGCCATGGCCAGGATCGGCAGCACCACGATCACCATCCCGAGCCAGCGCGCCACCGACCCGATCAGGTCACCATCGGCCCAGGCGATCGACGCCAGGTCCTGCTGCTGTCCGGCGCTGGCCCAGGCTGTGGCGGCGAGCCTCGGCAGAGCCAGAATCATCGCGCCCAGGGCGAGCAGCAACAACGGCACGACCGCCAGCACCCAGGCGGTGATGACCACCCGCGCCCACGGCTTCAGCCGTCGCGGCTCGGGGTCCTTCCACCGCCACGGCAGGGCCGACTTCAGCACCGGTCCGATCCAGTGGAACAGGTCCGGGATGCCGGTGACGTCCGCGAGGACGTGGTAGCCGTCGAACCGCACCAACGGCAGCAACTGGCGCAGCATCTGCAGGATCTGCCCGGCGACCAACAGCAGGACGGCGTCGGCGTTGCTGACCCACCACGCGCCCAGGGTGGCCACGACGATCAGTGCGTTGAAGTACAGCCCACCCAGGTCGGTGCGGATCCGTCCGCCGCGGCCGAGCCGGTAGGAGTCCGTGACGTCGGTGTAGAACGCCGGCCAGATCAGGTAGACCCCGGCACCCATGACGCCGGGCGTGGCTCCGCCGTACCTTGCGGCCGCGGCGTGCCCGAATTCGTGCCACCCGGCCGAGACGACCGTGATGGCGAACAGGGCAAGGAGTAGACCCGGGCTGCCGAAGGCGTCGTACGTCGCGGAGGCGAGCCCCTTCTCCACGAGCACCCACCAGGTGATGGCCACGAACGCCACGACCACCGGCAGGACCAGGAACGGGCGGAACAGTTGAGCGAACGGTGCCGTGAGACGTCGGGTGCGTTCGGGGTCGGTGACCGACATTTTCATCCGCAACCCCAACAGCGGGTTGGACCGCTCCAGGCTGGGCTGGCTGCCGTCGGCCAGCGTCACCAGGCCGCGCGGACGCAACTGCTCCTCGAGGAGGTGCTCGACATTGTCGGCCGACACCTGCTTGCCGTAGGCCTGCGACACGGTCGCCGCCAACGTCTCGGCGTCACGCTCCCCGTCGATGGTCGACAACAGCAGGTAGAGCAACGGGGTGAGTTGGACCGTCTGGCCGTCCGCCCGCCGCGCCAACGCCGGGGGCACCCGGTAGCCCGACCCGGGCATCTCCCCGATCAGTTCGATCCCGTCCGCGCGAGCCGGCGGACGGTCGGCAAGGGTGCCGGGGGCGGCCGAAGCCGCCCCCGTCCCGGAGTCGCTCATCGTTCGTACTGCTCGCTAGTCCGCCCTACTCAGGGCTGGTCGATGTTCGAGACCTGGTCCGAGTTCGCCTCGGCCGATCCGTCGATCTGCTGGTTGATGATGGCGTCCTGCTGGGCGACCGCGACGGCGTCGCTGTCGACCGAGCCGACGTTGGCGGCGACCGCAGCGTCGATCGGGGCTGCCACGTTGGCGTTGGCCGCGATGGCGCCGTTGACCGGGGCCGCGATGTTCGCGTCGCCGTCCAGGTCGACGTTGACGTTGAGCAGGTTGCCGTCCGCGGCCGAACCCAGGGTCTCGGTCGCTCCGCCGACGACACCGCCAGTGCCGGAGGTCGTGGAGTCGCCGGTCGGGGAGTCGCCGGTCGGGGCGGCCTCGCCGGTGGGGGCGGTCTCCGTGGTCGGCGCCTCCTGCGTCGGGGCGGCGCCCTGCTCGAGTGAGGAGTCCTGGGTGGCGTTCGCGGTCGCGTCGGCGGAAATGCCCTGGTCGATCATCACGCCCTGGTCGGACAGGGCCTGGGCCGAGGATCCCTCGGAGAGCACGTTCGCGCCGACGGCGGCGTCGATGGGCGCGGCCACGTTGGCGTTCGCGGCGACGCCGAGGTCGATCGGCGCGGCAGCGTCGATGCCCAGGTCCAGGTCCGCGTTGAGGTCGAGGATGGAGACGACCTCCTTGTCCGGAAGCGACGTGGCGCTCTCGGCGGCGAGCTCTTCGTCGCTGAGACCTTCAGACATGTTTCCTCCGTATATGTGGGGGTGACGGCGACACATAACAGGAGGCAACGGGCTCCGCGCCACTTTTGCGGGAAGGTTCACCCGTTGGGGTGGGTGCGGAGCCCCAGGCCCATTCGGGCCCTGGCTGGACCCCGGCGAGATCAGCCGGATTCAGCTCTTGAGGCCCGCCATCCACTCGGCGATCGCAGTACCGATCTCGTCGGGGCTGTCCTCCTGGATGAAGTGCAACCCGGAGACGGTGACCTCCGTCTGGTTGGGCCAGGTGCGGACGAACTCGCGCTGATCTCCGATCAGGATCGAGCCCGGGTCGGCATTGATGAACAGCTTGGGCAGATCGCAGGTCGAGAGCCAGGCGGCGTACGACTGGACGATCTCGTGGACGTCGGCGGGAGTGCCCTCGATAGGGATCTGTCGGGGCCAGGTCAGCGTCGGCCGTCGGTCCTCACCGCCGGCGGCGAAGGGACGGCGGTACTCCGCCATCTCCGCCTCCTCGAGTGGGCGGATGATCGAGGAGGGCAGGATCCCCTCGATGAACAGGTTCTTCTCCAGCACGATCTTCTCCCCCGCTTCGGAGCGCATGCCCTGGAAGATGCCGCGCGCCGACTCCGGCCACTCCTCCCACGTCACCGGTCGCACGATCGCCTCCATGTAGGCGATGCCGGCGACCCGGTCGCGGTGGCGGTTGGCCCAGTCGAACCCGAGCCCCGAACCCCAGTCGTGGATGACGAAGGTGATGTTGTCGCCCAGGTCGAGTTGGTCGAGCAGCCCGTCGAGGTACTCCCGGTGCTCGACGAAGGTGTAGGAGTCGGGTCCTGGGTTGTCGAGCTTGTCGGAGTCGCCCTGGCCGATCAGGTCGGGCACGACGCAGCGCGCCCGGCCGGACACGTGGGGCACCACGTTGCGCCAGAGGTACGACGACGTGGGGTTGCCGTGCAGGAAGACGACGACGTCGTCGCCGGACCCGCTCTCGTGATAGGCCATCTGCTTGCCGTTGACGGTCTTGTACTGCTTGCTCAACACCTCAGTAGTCATGGTGCCGAGTTTCGTAGCGACTGCTACTTTATGTCAATGGCCCGTCCACCGAAGTACGCCGACAGCGACGTACTCGACCGCGCCACCGACCTGTTCTGGCTCAACGGCGCGGACGCGGTCTCGATCCGCGACCTCGAGGCGGCGCTGGATCTGCGCGCTCCCTCGATCTACCGCCGCTTCCACAGCAAGGACGAACTGCTCACCCAGTGCCTCGACCGGTACGTCGACCGCGTGATCGGTGGCCGGATCCGCCACTTCCTCGACGACACCGAGGACCCGCTCGGCGGCCTGCGGGCGTTCTTCACCTCCGCCCTGCGACCCCACCCGGGCGAGACGCTCTCCCGCGGATGCCTTCTCACCACCACCGCCGGCCACAGCACCGCCACGACGCCGGAGATCCGCGATGCACTCCACCGCGGCTTCGAGACGATCCGGGCGGCCTTCGCCACCCAACTCTCCCGCGCTGTCGACACCGGCCAGCTCGCCCCGCGGACCGATCCCGAGGCCACCGCCCGGGCGCTGCTGCTGTCGTTCGAGGGTCTGCTCGCGCTCGCCCGCAGCGGTGCGCCCGACCTCCTGACCGCCATCGACGCGACGTTCGACATCCTGACTCCGACCCGCTGAACCACCCACCCACCGAGGAGAACCACGTGTCCGACAACCCCCAGCCCGTGCACTTCGTCGCCCACTTCACCGTCGACGACCGCGACGGCTACCGCCAGTACGAGAAGGGGTTCTTCCCCATCCTCAAGACCCACGGCGGCCGCTTCATCACCTACGACGACAACGTGACCGTCCTCGAGGGCGAGCGCACCGCCGGTCGCACCGTGATGATCCGCTTCGAATCCGAGGACGCTCTGATGGGGTGGTGGAACTCGGAGGAGTACGTCGAGCTGGCCAAACTCCGGCACGCGAGCACGACCACGCACTCGATCACCGTGGTGCACTCGCCGCCTGCGCGCTGAGCGGCGGTTGGGCGCGCGGGTCGCCGGGTTTCGAGGCTCCTCGCTAGCGCTCGTCACACCTCAACCAGCGGCAGTGACCGTGGCCGGCCTCCTCAACCAGCGGCGTCAGGTGACGTCGTACTCGTGCAGTCCGGACTCCTCGTGCAGGGCCCGCCAGGTCTTGAAGTTGCCGGGGAACAGGAACGGCGCGTGGCCCGAGGCGCTGGTGTAGTAGCTGCTGCAGTCCGGCGCACCCCAGGAGAAGGTGGCGTACTTGTCGGCCAGCGAGTCGTTGTACGCCGCACACACCTCCGCCTTCGGGGCCATCGCGGTGGCGCCGGCGTCAGCGAGGTCGCCGAGCAACTTCACGATGGTCGCGACGTTGCGCTCGGCCGTGACGAAGTACGACACGTTCAGGACCAGGCCGTTGGGGCCGACGGCCATGAAGTAATTCGGGAAGCCGGGGATCGCGATGCCCTTGTGGGCTTGGGGTTCCTCCCCCATCGCCTCCGCCAGTGAGGCCCCGCCGACGCCGGTCACCGCGATCCGGTCGAGGTCGAGGATCCGGTAGCCGGTGCAGTAGATGATGACGTCGGCGTCGATCTCGCGGCCGTCCGTGGTGACCAGCCCGGTCGGGGTGACGCGGGCGAGACCGTCGGCGATCAGGTCGACGTTGTCCCGGTTCAGCGCGGTGTAGAAGTCGTCGGAGACCAACCCCCGCTTGCAGCCGTAGCGACTGTCCGGCAACAACGCGGCCCGCAGGTCCGGGTCCTCGATGCTCTTCTCGAGGTGCCCCCGCGCCATCCACTCGAAGTGGTTCATCCGGTTGTGACCCAGGGTGACGGCGTACTCCACCTGGGCGAGCAGGAGGGTCTGCGCGCCCCGCAGGGCGGTGATCAGGTGCGGGAAGCGGCGGAAGAGCCCGCGCTCGATCGCGGTGTACTTCCGGTTGCGGCGCGGCATGATCCAGTTCGCCGACCGCTGCAGCACGCTCAGGTGTCCGACGATCTGGGCCACCTCCGGCACGATCTGTACGGCGCTCGCGGCCGACCCCACGACCACGACCCGCTTGCCGGCCAGGTCGATGTCGTGGTCCCAGCGGGTGCCATGGAAGCTCGGGCCCTCGAAGTCGTCCATCCCGGGCACGTTCGGGAACAGCGGGGTGTGTTGGTTGCCCATCGCATTGATCACCGCGTCGCAGACGAAGATCTCACCCTCGGACGAGCGGAGCTCCCAGGTCCCGCTCTCGTCGTACGCCGCGCTGACGATCCGGGTGTTCATCCGCAGGTGCGGCGTCAGTCCGAACTCCTCGGCGCAGCGCTCGAGATAGGCCAGGATCTCCGGCTGGGTGACGAAGCTGGCGCTCCAGTTCGGGTTGGGGGCGAAGCTGAACGAGTAGGAGTGCGCCCAGATGTCGCACGCGAGCCCCGGGTAGGTGTGCAGCCGCCAGGTGCCGCCGGGCCCGTCCAGGGTGTCGAAGATGGTCAGGTTGGTGAAGCCGTTGCGGAGCAACTCGCGCCCCGCCGCGATGCCCGCCGGGCCGGCGCCGATGACCGCGATGTGGCGTGCGGCCCGGTCGGCCCAGGTCATGCGGCCTCAGCTGGGAACGGGAGAGTCGTCAACCGGTGGGCGCGGATCCGGGCGCCGTGGGAGCAGGTGTCATCGGCCAGTCGGTCGAGCGCCTGCAGCAACGTCCGCCGGTCGCTCGTGATCACCGCCCGATCATCGGCCACGAACTCCACGAGCACCGCGATCGACCGCTTGAGCTCCCGGGACGCCGGCAGCCACGGAGCGCTGAGGACGGCCAACTCGGCGATCTGGGTGATCAGTGCGTGCCGCCCGTGGATGTGGGCGAGTTCGTGGGCGATCACCGCGTCCAACGAAGCCGGGTCCAACCGATCCGCCACCCCGGAGGACACGAAGATCTCGGGACGGCGCCCACCGATCGAGCAGGCGATCAGGGTCTCGGACTCGAAAAAGGTGACGGGGCAGTCGGTAGGGCGGACGGCGTACTCCCGGGTGGATCGCGGCAGGCACCGCATCTCCCGTTGGACCCGACGGCCGGTGGCGGCGATCCGCTCTGCGAAGGAGGTGAGCAGGGCGAGCAGCGCCCCGAGGGCCAGCAGGCCGCCCCACAGCAGGACCTCCGCCACCCACGAACGCACCGACCCGACGCTGGCCACGCGGACCGACCACAGCGACCCGAACGCCACGACGCCACCCAGGACCAGGGCGCTCAGACTCGAGCCCAGGACGGTCAGCCAGCCGCGCAGCATCCGCTCGGGGTGACGCAGGTACCACCCACCCTTCCGGGCCAGGAGGGGTACGCCGAGGGTCGCGACGGCGGCGTACCCGACCAGCGTCAGGCTCAGCCACGCGCTGATACTCACGACCGCTCCCCCTTCGGCTCGCGGAGCAGTTCCCGTTGCAGGAACTCCAGGTCGGTGTCGTCGAGGTCGCCCATGAACCGCATCAGCGCGGCCTGCCGGTCCGAGGTGTCGTTCAGGGTTCGCAACATCCCGAGTCCGGCGTGCTCGGCCTCCGTGCGGGTCGCGGCGAAGCGGATCCCGCGGGCGGCGTGGCCGACCCGTTCGACGTCACCCTTGGCCGACAGGCGCGTCAGCGAGGTCAGGATCGTGGTGTGCGCGGGCGCATCCCCCGGCATCGCACGCTGGATCTGCTTGGCCGTCAGGGGGGTCCCGGCGGACCACAGCACCTGGAGGACCTGGGCCTCCAACTCGCCGTAGCCGCGACGTGGCGCACCGCTCATCCTCGACCCCTTCCTACTGTTCTACATAAGGTAGCGCGAGGGGGTGGACCCTTGACACGACCGTCCGTCATTCATACATTCATACACCTCTCGAGTGATTGTATGAACGGAGTTCGGCATGCCGCAGGGCCACAACTTGGGTAACGCATTGGGCAACACCGCCGTGGTTCTCGGTGGGAGCGTGGCCGGGCTGTGCGCCGCCGGCGCCCTGGCCGAGCACTTCGACCAGGTCGTCATCCTCGAGCGGGACGCCCTGCCGGCGGACGCCGAGCATCGCCGCGGCGTACCCCAGAGCAAGCATCCGCACTTCCTGCTCAACGGCGGCCGCAAGGCCATCGGCGCCCTCTTCCCCGGCTTCGAGGAGGACCTGATCGCCGCCGGCGGCATGCTCCTGATGCCCTCCCACGACGCGGCGTACCTCGAGAAGGACGGGTGGGCTCCCCGCAAGAAGTCCACGATGACCATGGTCTACAGCTCGCGGATCCTCATCGAACGCGTCCTGCGCGACAAGGTCCGGGCTCTGGCCAACGTCACCATCCGCGAGAGCGTGGCCGTGCAGGGTCTGGAGTACGCCGACCAACCCGGTCAGCGCGACCGACCCGGCAACGTGAGCGGCGTCCGTTTCCAGCAGGCTGACGCCGAACCCGAGACGATCACCACCGATCTCGTGATCGACGCGATGGGCCGCGGCTCCTCGGTGATGGATTGGCTCGAGGCCGCCGGGTGGGCCCCTCCCCCGCTGCAGACACTCGACGCGAAGGTCACCTACGTCTCCCGGTGGTACGACCTACCGCCGGCTGACGAGCGCGCGAACCAGTGGTGGAAGCACGTCATCATCATGCCCGCGCAGGGATCGACCGAGGGGCGCCCCGACGAGCACGCGTTCCTGTCCAACTTCATCCCCATCGAGGGTGACCGCGCCATCGCGTCCATGGGGTCGTGGGGCATCGACATGCCCCGCAGCACCGAGGACTTCACCGCCGCCGCGGAGCGCCTGCGCGCCCCCGTCTTCGCCGCATCCATGGCGGGTTCGACCCCCACCTCCGAGGTGCACCTGACCCGCTCGACCGGCAACAAGTGGCGCCGCTACGACCAACGCCCCACCGCCCCCGCAGGCCTGATCTCCATCGGCGACGCGATCTGCGCGTTCAACCCCTTCTACGCCCAGGGCATCAGCTCCGCAGCCGGGTGCGCGGTGCTGCTGAAGTCCTGCCTCGCCCGGGCGACCGCCCTGGATGCGGACTTCGTCGTCGACTACACCCGCCGGCAGGTCACGGTGCTCGAGGTGCCGTGGAAGCTCGCGATGGCCCGCGACTCCGGCTATGAGTGTGCGACCGGCACCGAAACCAAACCGGCCTGGCAGCGCCGGATCGTCAACGCCGTCAGCGATCCCGTCTTCAACGCGATCACCGGCGCCGCCCGCGAGGACCAGGTGGTCGACGAGCACTTCGCCCGGGTCTTCAACCTCGAGGAGTCTCTCGGCGACATGTTCAAGAGCCCGCGGGTCCTCTTCGGCCTGGTCCGCTACCAACTCAGGGCCGCCCTGGGGCGCACGACCGTCCCCTACGGATTCGACCCCCTGGCCGACCCGCCCGGCACCGACTACACCCCCGACGCCGAAGCAGCCGTCCCCCCGACTGGCCCTGACAGATCCCTCCCCCAGACCGAGATGGAGCACGCCCGATGATCCCCACCGACGGAGGTGTCCTCTGCGACGAGGCCGCCGAGGCGCTCACCAACGACCTCGGCTTCAGCTGCCTGGACGTCAACCCGGTCGTCTCGCTCAACAACCCGACCGACCTGACCAGCTGGACCCAACCGGTCCTCGAGGTCGTGATCATCGCGGGCGCCGTGTTCGCCCTGATCCACGCCGTACGCCGCCTGCGCAACGAGGGCGACCCCACCAACATCTCGCTGTGGTTCGCCTCGCTGGCCTACCTCGCCGTCACCGAACCGCCGCTCTACTTCCCCGAGTGGTTCGGCCTCGACAAGATCTACGGCTTCATCTTCGCCCACAACGAATTCACCGTGCAGTTCATGTACGACCGACTCCCGCTCTACATCGTGGCGTTCTACCCCGCGATCAGTGCCCTGGCCTACGAGGCCGTGCGTTGCATGGGGATCTTCCGCACCCGTGGGCCATTGGTCGGCGCGATCGCGGTCGCTTTCGTCGCCCAAGTCTTCTACGAGATCTTCGACCACCTCGGACCACAGCTGCAGTGGTGGGCGTGGAACCCGGACAACGCGGTGGTCAACCAGCCCTCGTTGGCGTCGGTCCCGGTGACCAGCATGTTGCTGTTCGCCTCGGTCTCGATCGGGTTCCTCACCTACTTGGTCGTCCGATTCGTCGGGCCCGAGACCCGCACGAAGCCAGTTCCCACCGGGCTGTCGTTGACCGGGCGGACGGTGGCGGCCGGCGTACTGACCCCCCTCGGGATGCTGGTCGCCGGCATCCCGTCGAGCATCTTCGGTGGGGACACCCCGAACGTCACCGCCCAGTCCTGGGTCCTCGGCATCGAGTTGGGGCTGGTCTGGATCGCCGGGTTGGCGATCCTGGCACGCGAGTGGAAGGCGACCCCGGCCGCCGTACCGATCCGGTTGAACGGTTTCGTCGCGACCTTCTCGGTGGCCTATCTCGCTGCTCACGCGGTGTTCTGGTTGTCGGCGCTACCCGCCTACCTCGACGCGACCGATGGCGTCACCGAGTCCGGGACCCCGATCGGCAGCGGCTGGTACGTCGTCCTCTGCTTCCTCGGCGCCTTCGCCACCCTGGCCGTCCTCCTCAAGCGCACCCGCGTCGCCACCCCGGCTTCCGCCTCCGAGACCGCGTCGGTCCCGGCCTGACCATGGGACACCACGGCTGGCAGGGCGACCCGCCGCGCACCGAGGCCCTCGCCCGCGAACGCATCATCGCGGCGACGACCCGATGCATCGAGCGGATGGGCGTGCCGAAGACGACGCTGTCCAACATCGCCGAGGAGGTGGGCGTGACGCGGCAGACCGTCTACCGCTACTTCCCGAGCCTCGCCGAGCTGCTGTCCGCCGTCGCGGAGACCGGCGCCGCGGACTACGTCGCACGGATGGAGTCCCACCTCGCGTCCGCCACCACCCCGATCGAGGCGGTGGTCGAGGCGACCGTGTTCGCGCTGGACGAGATCCCGCGCGAGCCGCGGATCGGACTGCTGCTCGAGGCCGACGACCAGGATCTCTTCGGCCGCGGCGTGACCTCCGCCCTCGGGTTCGACCTCGGGGCCCAGGTGTTACGGGGCGTCGAGGTCGACTGGGCCTCCGCCGGGATCGTCACCGACGCCGACTTCGAGGCCCTCGCGGAGGTCATGATGCGCCTGATGGCGTCCTTCCTCCAGCACCCCCCGGCGGTGCCGCGATCCTCCGATGAGGTTCGCGCGTTCGTACGCCGCTGGTTGGGTGCGGCTCTCGCTGGCGGTTCGTGACACCCAGAGCACCTCCCGGCGGCCCGACCAGGTGCTTCAGATGTCGCGACCCTGTCTCACAGGTCGACGCTGGCGTTGCCTCCCTGACTTGCCTCCCTGACTTGCCAACCAGCTTCCCGGACGGCTCGTCGTAGGTGAGCATCGCGACGCTGGACTCGGCAACGGACCTTACGGGTGAGAAGGGCCGCCATTTCGGCCCCCCGGCTAGCGTTCGCTGACCACCTTGGTTCGCCTCCCATCGTCACGAGGACCCCCTTCATGCCCCGTATCTCCGGCCTCGACCACCTCGCGCTGACCGTCACCGACCTCGATGTCAGTTGTGACTTCTACGAGAACGTCTTGGGCCTGTCCCCCTCCGGCACCCTGGAGGACGGCCCCTTCGTCCGACGTCTGTTCGCGCTCCCCGGCGGCCCCCACCTGGGGTTGACCCGGCACGACACCGGCAGTGGACAGCCCTTCGACCCCACCACCCCGGGCCTTGACCACCTGGCCCTCGCCTGCGCCACCCGTGAGGAACTCCTCGCCTGGGTGCAGCACCTCGACGAGCGAGGGGTGGAGCACAGCGGAGTGCAGGATGCGGCGTACGGCAGCGCGTTGAGTTTCCGTGACCCGGACGGCACCGCGCTCGAACTCTTCGTGGCGGCCGGGGACTGACGGCGGGTCGCTAGGCCGGGGCGAACACCGAGCACCAGATCTCGGCGCCGCCGATGTCGTTGCCGTCGGGGTCGGCGATGGCGAGGTCGAGCAGCACCATCTGCCCACTGCCGTCGGGGACTCGATCGATGACGTTGGCGCTCGGGAACGAGCCCCCGGTGCTGAAGGAGTCTCCGACCCCGGAGATCAGTCTGACGCCGCGCTCGTTGTTGGCGCCCACCATGGTGATCGTCAAAACGTCCTCAGCCGCGTCGTCAGGCCCGACCTGATAGCCCGCCAACCCGGTGATCCGGAACTGGTCGCCCCAGGTGAGCAGATCGTCGGGAGCCTCGCTGTCCGGGGCGGCCGGACCCAGCAGGCAGTCGCCCTCGGTGTCCACGGTGACGCCGTTGATCGTGAGCGTGCCCGTGCCTTCAGCCGGGGCGTCCGCGGTTGGGCTGTCCGAGGGGTCGTCCGCAGACTCGTCTGTGGGCGGAGTGACGGCGTCGGTGGACGAGACCTCGGTGGCGTCGAAGTTGACGTCGGAGTCACCCCCGCAACCGGCCAGCCCGGACAAGCCGAGTGTGAGAACGAGGGCGGACACTGCGCGTGTAGGGGTGATCATCCTGGGCTCCTTGGCGGGACAGGCAGACCACGATAGACCCGAATCGACCCCCACGGCCATGGCTGGACTAGTGGGCCCCGTGGCCGTCGTACCCCATCGGACCGGGTGACTCAGGTCTGGCCGACGAGCCCGATCAGTCGCCGAGAACCTGGATCCGACCGCTGTTGTCCTTGTCCAGGGCGCGCCCGATGACCATCCGCTGGATCTGGTTGGTGCCCTCGAAGATCTGCATGACCTTGACCTCACGCATGTAGCGCTCGACGGGGAAGTCCTTGGTGTAGCCGGCTCCGCCGAGGACCTGCACCGCGTCGGTGCACACGCGCATCGCATTGTCGGTGGAGACCAGCTTCGCGATCGAGGCCTGCCTCCCGTAGGGCAGACCGGCGTCCTTGAGCCGAGCCGCCGCGAGGTACGTCGCCCGCGCCGATTCGACCGCCGCGGCCATGTCGGCGAGGAGGAAGGAAACGCCCTGGTGCTTGATGATCGTGGTCCCGAAGGTCTCCCGGGTCTGGGCGTAATCGATCGCCACGTCCAGCGCGGCCTGGGCGACTCCGACCGCCACAGCAGCGATGCCCAACCGGCCCGCATCCAACCCGGCCAGCGCGATCGCCAGGCCCTGGCCCTCGGCGCCGAGCAGACGATTCGCCGGCACCCGCACGTTGTCGAACAACATGGTGGCCGTGGTCGATCCGGTCAGCCCCATCTTGTCCTCGGGGTTGTCCACGGTCAGGCCCTCGGCGTCAGCGGGGACCAAGAAGCAGGAGATACCCCGGCCGCCGTCCGACGTACGCGCCATCACTTTGTAGAAGTCGGCCTCACCACCGTGGGTGGTCCAGGCCTTCGCGCCGTTGATGACGTAGTCGTCGCCCTCCTTCACGGCGCGGGTCTTCATCGCCGCCGGATCCGAACCGGCGTGGGCCTCGGAGAGGCAGTAGGCGCCGAGCAGGTCGCCGGCCAACATCTCCGGGAGCCAGTCGTTGACCTGCTCCTCGGTGCCTTGACTGGCCAAACCGAAGCAGGACAGCGCGTGCACGCTCACCCCGACCCCCACGCTGGCCCAGGCGGTGGCGATCTCCTCGACCACCTGGAGGTAGACCTCGTAGGGCTGGCCGCCGCCGCCCTGCTCCTCCGGGTAGGGCAGACCCAGCAGTCCGGCCCTGCCCAGGGTGCGGAAGACCTCTCGGGGGAAGGCCGCGTCACGCTCGGCCTGGTCCACACGGGGCCGCAGTTCTTTGTCGACGATGTCGCGGGTCAGCGCGATCAGGTCGGCCGACTCCTGGGTGGGCATCAGGCGGGTCGCGGGCATGGGGAGCCTCCGAGGTTGGTGCGAGAAGGGGTCCCCTGAATCGTCGCATGCGGACCTGACCAACGCGTTGGTTGAGGTGCGAGGGCCCCCCGGGCCCGAGCCTCGAATCCCCGCAACCGGCGTCACCAACGTTCCCGTGCACGGAACCAGGTTTCGAGGCTCGTCGCTAGCGCTCCTCACACCTCAACCACCGCCGACCCGCCCGTCGCTAGCGCTCCTCACACCTCAACCAGCGTGCGCGACCCCAGGGTTCCTCGCACCTCAACCGGCGTGCGCCACCCCAGGCGCTCCAACCTCAACCATCGGACAGGGAACGTCACCTGCCAGACTCACCGACCATGAGCATGGTCATCGACATCAAGGACAGTTTCCTCCGCCTACCGCGTTCGGTGGCGATCTGGACCGCCGCCATTCTGATGCCGGTGAACATGATCGCGCTGTTCTTCCTCGGCCAGCCCTTCGGCTGGCTGGTCGCCCTGCTGGCGGTGGGCGCGCTCATGGCGAACCTGCCGATCATGCTCCGCGCCCGCGGTCTGACTACCGCGATGGGGGCGCCGCACGTGGTGGCGTGGATTCCGCTGTTGGTGCTCATCGCGTTCCTGCTCATCGCCAGGTTCGACGACCTCTCGACGGCCTTCACCGTCTACCTGGTCGTCCTGTTCGTCACCAACGCGGTCTCGCTCTACTACGACATCCCCGACACCCAGCGCCTGCTCAAGGGCGACGAGACCGTCTTCTGAGTCCTCGCGGTCAGTCCTCGGCGACCGCCAGCAGCGGGGCCACCCCACCGAGGCTCTTGCGGTAGCGCACGTGGGCGGCGTACTGCTCCAGGGTGCTCCACAACGTCGAGTGGGCCGACCATGGCAACGGGTCATCTCCCTGGCGCCAACTCTCGCCGAACGCGATCCACACCGGCACCCAGTCCGCCGCCAGGTCCCAGGCTCCGCGCCGGGCCTCGATCATCCGGCGTCGCATCTGGAACGCCTGACGTGGTCCGTCGACCACGATGGGCGAGTTGGCCACCGGCCACACCCACAGGTCGAGGCCCACGAGCAGCAGCTCCAGCTCCGTGAGCACCGCCGGATCGACCAAAACGGTCGCGACGTTCTCGTGCGGGCGGCGTCTCATCGTGGTTCCTCAGACGTGACCCGAGAGCTGAGCCATCCGGGCCTCGAGGTCCGCGAGGTAGCGGTCGCGTTGCTTGGCCGAGACGGCACTGTCGCCCTCGAGGTGACTGCACGCGGGGAGTACGTCGATCGACAACTTCGCCGCACCCGCCAGGGCCCGCAGCTCGTCGAGTCGGTCCCCGAACGGCGTACCGCTGCCGGGTGAGTAGGAGCGGACGACCTCGTCGATCGAGTCGGCGTACAGGTCGGCCTTGGTCACCACGATCACCAACCAGGTGGGGTACTCCCGGCGCACGGCCATCGCGGCGATCAGGTGCGAGGTGACCGTCCAGTCCTCGAGTTCGCGGGCCAGTTGCTGTTCACGATTCACCTCGGCGGTGCCCGTGGTCCCCGCCGTACGCCGGCCGGTCGCGAGTCCGTTGGCCACCACGTGGAGTACGCCGTCGACCGGCTGGTCGTGGAAGACCTCGTCCAGCGCACCCAACCGGGTGGCGGCGTTCTCGCCCGGGACGACCCGGAAGCGGAAGCCGTGCAGACGACGGCCTCGCGAGACCCGGCGTTCGAGCACCGCAGAGCCCGACTCGGCGGGACCGTCGGCGGACGCACGTCCGGAGAGGTGGTCAATCAGTTCGGTCTTGCCGACCCCGGTCATTCCGGTGACGGCGACCGTGGGGAAGCGCTGGTGGAACAGACCGGTCACGCGGTCGCGTCCGCGCCCGATGGCGCGAGGGACGGAGCGCAGGCCGGTGGGACGGGCAGCAGAGCGAGGGGTCGGCACGCGTAAGACGCTATCCGACGTACCGACCCCGACGGCTCAAGCCGTCAGTCGCCTCTTACTTACCGAAGGTGCTGACGTCGATCACGGCGCGGTAGCGCACGTCACCGGAGACGACCTTGTCGTAGTAGGCGTCGACGTCGCTGCCGGGGATGACCTCGACGGTGGCGGTGATGTTGTGCTCGGCGCAGAAGTCCAGCATCTCCTGGGTCTCGGCGAGGCCGCCGACGAGCGAACCCTCGAGCGAGCGGCGCTTGGTGATGACCGAGAACGCCCCGATCTCGAGCTTGTCGCTGGGGGCGCCCAGGTCGACCATGGTGCCGCCGCGGCCGAGAAGACCGAGGAAGGCGTCGAGGTCGACCGCGTCACCGACGGTGTTGATGAGCAGGTCGAACTGGCCGGCGAGCTTCTTGAACACCGAGGCGTCCTCGGTGGCGAAGTAGTCGGTGGCGCCAAAGGCGAGGCCGTCTTCCTTCTTCGCGTCGGTCCGGCTGAGCACGCTGACCTCCGCGCCCATGGCGGCGGCGATCTTGACCGCCACGTGGCCCAGTCCACCCATGCCGATGACGCCGACCTTGGTGTCGGGTCCGACGTTGTGGCGCTTCATCGGGGCGTACGTCGTGATGCCGGCGCACAGCAGCGGCGTGGTCGCGGCGAGGTCGACGCCGTCGGGGATGCGGACGACGAAGTGGTCGCGGACCACGATGCCCTGGCTGTAGCCGCCGTAGGTGATCTCGCCGTGCTTGTCCTTCGCGGAGTAGGTGCCGACGACTCCGTTGTCGCAGAACTGCTCCTCGCCGTCGCGGCAGGCCTCGCAGTCCAGGCAGGAGTCAACGAAGCAACCCACGCCGACGGTGTCGCCCACCTGGTGGGTGGTGACCTCGGAGCCGACCTCGGCGACGGTGCCGATGATCTCGTGGCCCGGGGTGATCGGGAAGATCGCGGCACCCCACTCGTTGCGCGCCTGGTGGATGTCGCTGTGACAGATGCCGGCCCAGGTGATGTCGATGCGGACATCGTTGGCTCGCAGGTCGCGGCGTTCGAGCTCGACGGTTTCGAAGTCGGCTCCGGCGGAGGGGGCGGACAGGGCGGTCACGGTGGTGGTCAAATGAAGCTCCTCGAGATCGGGGTTGTGATGGGCGGTACCCCTACCCAGCACCGTTGAGGCCTCAGTTGTTCCCGCTGAACGACTTGGAGGCCTCCGGAGAATGGTGAGGTGCCCGAACTTCCCGAGGTCGAGTCCGCCCGTCAGGTCGTCGAGACCCGTGCGTTGGGTCGACTCATCGCCGACGTCGACGACCGCGACACCTACGAGTGTCGTCCCCACGAACCGGGCGAGATCCGCTCCGCGTTGGTGGGTCGCGAGCTGACGACCACCCATCGCCGCGGCAAGGCGATGTGGTGCGAGACCTCCGAGGACGGACCACTGCTCGGCATCCACCTGGGCATGAGCGGTCGCATCCACGTCAGCGACAGCGACGGCCGCGGAGGAGGCAGGGCTGCGCGCAAGGCGGAATGGGACCGGTTCACGATCACCTTCGAGGACGGCGGCACCCTGCGCCTGTTCGACAAACGCCGCCTGGGCCGCATCCGCCTCGACCCAGACCTCTCCGCCCTCGGACCCGACGCCGCCGAGATCAGCCGCGACGACTTCCGCACGCGCATCGGCAAGGGCAATGCCCCACTGAAGGCACGCCTGCTCGATCAGGGAGCCATCGCGGGGATCGGCAACCTCCTGGCCGACGAGGTGCTGTGGCAGAGCAGCCTGAGCCCCCAACGGCGTACCGCTGACCTGGCTGTCGAGGAACTCGACGACCTACGCCGTCACCTGCGCACCGCGATCCGAGCCGCGATCCGTCAGGGCGGGGTGCACACCGGCGAGATCATCAAGCACCGCCGGCGCGACGAACACTGCCCCCGGTGCGGAGCGGAGATGACACGCGCGACCGTGGGCGGCCGGACGACCTGGTGGTGCCCGGTCGAGCAGACCTGATTCCCCCGCGAGTCGGCGCTTCTTGACGCCCGAAAGAGCCCGAGTCGGCGCGTCTTCAAAAACTAGCGCCGACTCGGCAGTCAGTTCGGGGCGTCGGCGACCGTGAGGTCGAACAGGACGTCCGATCCGTCGACCGAGGTGACCACGACTGCGACGTCGTAGACGTTCTCACCGTCGGTGAGTTCACAGGTCACCTCGGCGTCGACCTCCGCAGGCAGGTCCTCGGGGCACGTGACGTCGTCGGGGGCCTGACCAATCTGCTTCTCGAGCTCGGAACTGACCTGCTCGGCGACGTCGTCGGCCGTGACCGATGAGGAGCACCCGGACAGGGCCGAGACGGACAGAGCAAGTGCGATCAGAACAGGGGTACGCCGCATGGGGTCCGCCTCAGCTGGGTTCGACGGCGCCCACTGCGCGCGTCGCGCTCAGTGTCTAGCACCTCCGGACGGGCCCTGTCCGGTGTATGACCGATGAAGCGGTCAGTCCGACCCGCCGTTCGACTCGCGAGCGTCGCGCTGGACCTGCTGCCGGGACGGTTGCGGCAGTTGCCGTCCGGCCTCGCCGCCGATGCGGCCACCGTGGGGACGACCGTGATCGGCGAACTCCTGCCGGCTGAAGGCCAGGAAGTGTTCTCCCACCCGGATCCGGGCGCCGGTGCGGAGCCGCCCCGACCGGGTGAGGGCTCCGTGGACCCGCAACTCTCCGTCGACGGCCCAGATGACGAACTCGTCGTCGTTCTCGTGGAAGACGACTGCGTGGTGCGGTTCGATTCCGGCCAGGACGATGTCGGAGGTGGGGTCGCTGCCGATGGTGGTGCGGTCCTTGAGCCAGAACACCGGCTGACGCTCGCCCTCCCAGACCTCCGACTTGGCCAACACCAAGTGGGCCTCCCCGCCGCGACCGGGGTCATGCGTGGTCGTGACACGGCGGCGCCGCTGGAAGGTCGGGGCGATCGGGAAGAGGGTGGCCGGCGGGACCATCGAGCTGTTCGGAAGCACCGGCTCGCTGGCCTTCAACCGCGAGCGGGCCGAGGTCCACGCACCCTTGAGGCTGCCCAACCGGATGTGCCGCGACCGGGTGGCCCGACGCTGCCACCACGGGGCGCGGACGTCCCCGAGAGTGACCAGATGATCGCCGTGGTGCACGACCTTGACCGTGAGGTGGCGGATCGCCAGCTCGTCGGCCAACAGCCGGATCACCGGCGCATCCCCTGCGCCGGCGAAAGCGCTGGGGTCGTCCACCTCGAGCTGCAGACGACCCCGGCGCCCCCGTAGGGAGCCGTGAATGGGCTCCCGTCCTTCCACCTCCAGTGCGAAGGTGAGGTCGGCGTCCACCAGGGTGGGCATGACTCAGGCTCCGTTGGGCGAGACCGGGCGGCCGTTGTCGCTGGTCGTGATGGTCAGCGTGCCGTCGATCTTCCACGTCGCACGCGGGGCGTTGGCACCGGTGTCGCGGGGCACCTCGACCGAGATCTCTTCGAAGCGGTAGTGGATGGCGGCGTCGCGTCCGGTGAGGAACGTCCACATCCGCTGGCCCAGGTCGGTCCAGCTGACGACCTCGTCGTTGTCGGCTCCTACTGGTTGACTGCTCATGATGCTGCCCTTCAGGTCATTGTTAAACAACTTGTTTAAGTTGTACCCTCTTAATATGCGCAGACTGATTAACTCACCGCAAGGGGGTCCGCCCCTTTCCTCCGCGGATCCCACCCCTAGGGGCCCCACGCTGATGAACCAGGACTGGCGTGATCTGACCTGGCTGCACTGGGCGGTCGAACCCGAGCGGGTTGCCGGGCTCCTACCGCGCGGCGTACGCCCCGATGTGCTCGATGGGGTGACGTACGTCGGGCTGGTGCCGTTCCGGATGGTCGACGCCGGCTTCGGGTCCCGGCAGTCGGTGCCGTGGTTCGGCTCCTTCCTGGAGACCAACGTCCGTCTCTACTCGGTGGACGCCGACGGCCGACGCGGCGTGGTGTTCCTCAGCCTCGACGCCAACCGGCTGCCCGTCGTACTGGGCGCCCGCGCGACCTTGAACCTGCCCTACCGCTGGGCGGAGATGGACTACCACCGTCGACCCGGTGGCATCGACGACTCCCCCACCGGTGACATCCACGACTACACCTGCCGACTGCGACTCCCGTCGACCCAGGCGTCGAGTCGGATCCGGATCCGCGTCGGAGCGGAGCGCGAGTTGAGCGCCGTCGACCACTTCGTCGCCGACCGCTTCCGGTTGCACACCCGCCGGCTGGGCCGCCTGCTCGAGGTGCCGAACCACCATGGTCCGTGGCCGGCGTACGACGCGGAGGTGCTCGAGCTCGACGACGACCTGGTCGCCAGCGTCGGCCTGCCCGAGTTGTCCCACCGTGCCCCGGACCTGGTCGCGTTCAGCCCGGGGGTCCACACCACCTTCGGGCTCCCGAGTCTGGCGGCCGAGGTTCCGGGATCGTGAGGTCGCCGGCCCGCACACATCCGTAGGCGTCACCTGCCGGTAGCGGCGCCGACGAACCGGCCCCATGTCGCACGCGGTGATCGTCGCAACCGAGGGGTCAGGGGTGGTCGGTGCGCAGCACCGATCGAGGCGAGTGCTCTGGGTTGCCGCTGTCGCTCTCCACGCTGATGTCGATCGCGAGGTACGCCAACCGGGCGTCCTCGGTGGCGCGGTCCTCGTGCACGACCTCCGAACTCCGAGTCAACAACGCGTGGCCGATGACGATGTGCGTCAGGTCTCCGCGACACCCGGCACATCGATCCAGATGGTCGGCTGCGGCGAGGATCTCGTCGTTGTCGGCTTCGCCCCGAACCAGTGCCGCCAGGTCGGGGTGCCCGGTCGTCTCGCCCGGGCCACGGGCGATCATCCGGCGAGACTGCTCTCGCGCATTCCCATCGTGAGCGGCCCGGTTGTCGGCGACCCGGTTTCGACCGCATCCGCCTCGCGCATCAGCGTCGCCATCCGACGCATGGCTCGCAGCACGCGCGACTTGACCGTCCCCAGGGGCAGGTCGAGTCGTTTCGCGATCTGGACCTGGGTCAGCCCCTCGTAGTAGGCGAGCCGCAACACCTCTTGATCGACCTCGGACAGTCTCAACAGCGTGGCGCGGACATCGGCAGCGTCGGCGAACCGTTCGGCCGTATCCCGGCCGTCCTCCCCCACGAGGTCGCGGACGGCCTCAAGGTCGACGACCTTGTAGCGCCGCGAGCGCAGGGTGTCGATCGCGCGTCGGTGGGCGATCGTGTAGAGCCAGGCGCTGAACCGCTTCTCGGGGTCGTATCGATCGGCGTGACGCCACACGTCCAAGAACGTCCGCTGCAGGACATCCTCCGCCTCGTTCGAGCCGACGTGACGACGCAGAAACGCCAGCACCGACGGTCCGTACGTCGCGTAGATGTCCGCCAATGCCGTCTCGTCGCGGGCGGCGAGGCGAATGCCGAGGGCTTCTCCTGTATCCATGCTGAGGTCTTCACATCCCGTTAACTGCGGTTGAAGATTTTTCTGACCGCACTTCAACAGAACGTACAGTTTTGCGCAGGGCGGCGTACGCCCCCTAGGGGTGAGATGTCACCTGGGACTTCAGACGCGCGGGCCCACCTCGGAACGTCGTCGCCCTGCGCTGACGCGCACGTCAACTCCGCTCCCACCTCGGCAGCCAACCCCGTCGCACACGTGACCTCGACGGCGATCCTTGCCAGCGCGATCGCCTTCCAGCCGCGGCCCATCAGCACGCATCCGTCCGCGACATACTCGACCCGTGCTGCCTCCCTTCCTGCCCGCCGGTCGAGCACGGCCCGTGGCCCTGCTCCGCGCCGACGCCGGCTCACGGCTCGACGGGGCGGTGGCGCCGTACGTCGGAATCACCGGCGAGTTGGCCGACGGCCCCACCCCCGACGGAACCAGCCTCACGCTGACCTCCGGGGACACCCGCCTCACCGGGAGGTACGACGACGGCTTCGCTCTGGACGTGACCGTCCGGGGAGCCACCACCCACCTGCGAGGCCGCCGCAGCGGGAAGCCCGAGCGGCCGCCGACCGCGATCGGGCTGACCCTCACCGGCGCGCACCTCGGCGTCTGGAGCCTCGAGGGGACCTGGGTCTTGCGGGGGCGGGTCGACGTCACCCGTGACCTCGACGTCCCCATCGACCCACGCGACGAGGACTGGCTCGACGGCCTGACCTCATCCGCGGACGGGGTCACCGACGTGAGCGCCGGAGTCTTCGGCCAGCTCGGGCTGCGCGACCTGCGGCTGGTCACCCAGGCCGACGGATCGGCGTACGACGTCCCCGGCGAGCCGGGCACGGTCCTGCTGACCGCGACCAGCGCCGGTCCGGGCTTCTTCGACACCGCGCACACCTCGGTCTGGTCGCTGGACACCGCGACCCTGGAACTGGTCCACCGATCCGACCTGTTCTTCCGGCGCCCGGATCGCGCCGGCGTATTCGGGGATCACGCGGCCCACCTGCTCCGCGACGGCGATCGCTGGATCGTCACCACGAGCACCTGGGGCGACTTCGACCAACGCCGGACCGACGCGAGCGTCGAGGTAACCCTCGCCACCTCGACCGCGGACCTGACCTCCGGCACGCACGTCCTCGACACGCAGTCGCTGGCCCTGCCCACCGACGGATTGACCTCCGTCGGGGTGTGGGACCCGCACCTGGTGCGAACCGACGACGATTGGCTGGTGGCCTACGTGAGCGCTTCGAAGTTCTTCCGTTTCCACCCCGTCCTCGCGTCCGGGCCGACCCTCGACGACCTCACCCTGCGCGGCGCGGCCACCGACCGTCGGAGCACCGAGGGCCCGACCCTCGCGCGGATCGATGGTGCTTGGCGCCTGCTGGCCAGCGACGGGCCGGACAACCCGCGCGGGCTGAGGGAGCGCTATCCGGTGTTCGACCTCAACATGCTGGAGATCGGAACCCTCAACGCGCCGTACCCGACGAACATCCCGTGGCCCACCCTCGTCCCCACCCCCGACGGCGGCCACCTGATGGTCGGCTTCAACGGGACGACGTACGGCGGTCGCGTGGTCGGGTACGGCAGTCACGGCGACGTGGTCTTCGCCCGCAGCCCCGGCCCGGGCACTACCGCCTAGCTCGTGAATCCCGTGCGCCTGGTGTGTGGAAATCGCGAGCCAAGCGTTTCAATCACTACCCAAGCGGCTGATTGCCCCCAGGATCCGGTGTCGCCCCGTCCTGCGGGACCTCTCCGTTCGGCACGCAGTAGCTCCCACCCTCGGGGTACGACGCGGGGTACTCGCCCGGCGAGCAGTCCCACTCGTCCCCCACAGGATTGAAGGCGTACAGCACGAACGCGCCCAGACCGATCACCATCGCGACCGTGGCGATCAACGTGACCACGATCTTCAAGACCTGGGTCGTCAGGCTCGGCAAGGCCCTGGCACTCATCTCTTGGGCGCTCATCATTTCTCCTCGCGCTGGTGATCGGTCATCGGGTCGGCGGTGAAGCCTGCGGCCGGAAGCTCTCCGTTGCGGAAGCACCGGTGGGTGTCGACGTCGGCCGAGGCGGGGTAGGAGCCGTCGGGGCAGCGAATGGTGCCGGAGGCGTCCTCGTCCGCGCTGAGCTGAACCGCCAGCAGCAGTCCTCCGATCAGCACCCAGACCGAGAGCACGGCGAAGAAGAGGATCCGGGTCAGGACCCAGGGAAGCCACAGCGGCGGTCGGGTGCGAGTCCGGGTATCCATGTCGCCACCCTGCCCGAGCATCGATCCGTCACGACACCGTCCGCGTACTCATCTCCCACGAAGTGCGTGAAATGGCCCCACGAAGTTCGTGAAATGGGAACGCGAGATCCCGACTCCCGCGCCCTGCGTCCCCATTTGCCGAACTTCGCGTCCCCATCTGCCGGACTTCGTGGGGCCATTTCACGAACTTCGCGTCCCCATTTGGCGAACTTCGTGAGGGATGGGCTGGACACGTGTTCATCTTGTGACGCAGGCCACTAAGGTCCACTCTTAGCGAGTGGCCGACCGGGGTCCACGCCGCAGCTCGAGGAGACCGCCATGGGGTTCATCGCACCTGACCTGCCCGACGTCGACTACGACGAGTGGAGCAAGCTCCCGCGCGGCGAACGTCTCAAACCGCTGGCGAGGCACTGGGTGGAGCACGGCTTCGGCACGCCCCTGGGCGTCTACATCCTCTACATCGTGAAGATGGCCGCTTACCTGGTCGGCGCGGCGTACCTCATCTCCTTCACCCCTGGTCTCGGAGGCCTGGGCGAATTCACCAGCTGGTGGGACGAGCCGATCGTCTACCAGAAACTGGTCGTCTTCACCCTGCTCTTCGAGGTGCTCGGCATCGGCTGCGGCTTCGGCCCACTGACCCTGCGCTTCCTCCCGCCCGCCGGTGGGTTCCTCTACTGGCTACGCCCCGGCACCATCCGGTTGCCACCCTGGCCCACCCGCGTCCCCGGCACCGCGGGCGACTCCCGCACCCTGCTCGACGTCGGCCTGTACGTCGCCGTCCTGGCCACCGGTGTCGTCGCGTTGCTCAGCGATCCCGACCCGGGCCGACTCTCCACCGCCGTCGGCGGTGAGGTCGGACTGATCGACCCGGCGATCGTCGTCCCGCTGATCGTCACCCTCGCCCTGCTCGGCCTGCGCGACAAGACGATCTTCCTGGCCGCCCGCGGTGAGCAGTACTGGCTGACCCTGTTCATCTTCTTCTTCCCGGTGACCGTGCAGATCATCGGCTTCAAGCTCGTCATGCTGGCCCTGTGGTGGGGTGCGGCGACCTCGAAGCTCAACCACCACTTCCCGCACGTCGTGGCGGTGATGATGAGCAACAGTCCGGCGATGCGGCTCAAGTCGGTCAAACGGATGATGTACCGCGACCCCGAGAACGACCTCAACCCCTCCAAGGTCCCGGCGCTGCTCGCCCACGGCGGCACGACGGTGGAATTCCTGGTCCCGTTGTTCCTGGTCTTCATCGGTCAGGGCGGACCGCTGACCTGGGCGGCCCTGATCTTCATGGCCGTCTTCCACCTCCACATCATCTCGACGGTCCCGATGGGGGTGCCGCTGGAGTGGAACCTCTTCTTCATCGTCTCGCTGTTCTTCCTCTTCGGCGCCCACGGCGAGGTCACGATCTACGACCTCGACAACCCACTGCTTTTGGTCGTCCTGCTCCCGGCGCTCCTCGGGCTCCCGATCCTGGGCAACCTGCGCCCCGACCTCGTCTCGTTCCTGCCCGCCATGCGCTACTACGCCGGCAACTGGGCGACCAGCCTCTGGCTCTTCCGCGACGACTCCGAGCAGCGCCTCGAGACCGACCTGGTGTCCCCCAGCAAGCTCCCGATCAACCAACTCACCACCCTGTACGACGCTCAGACCGCCGACCTCATGATGCAGAAGGGCATGGCGTGGCGGTCCCTGCACGTCCAGGGCCGTGCGCTGAACGGTCTCGGCGCCCGCGCGCTCGGGTTGGACGGCGGCGACCCCGACGACCTCGCCAACCGCTACACCGCCCGCGACGGCGAGTTCGTCGCCGGGACCTCCATCGGCTGGAACTTCGGTGAGGGCCACCTGCACAACCACACCCTGCTCGAGGCCATCCAGAACCGCTGCCACTTCGCCGAGGGTGACCTGCGGGTCGTCGTCCTGGAGTCCCAACCGATCCACCGCAAGACCCAGCACTACCGCATCTACGACGCCGCCACCGGCCTGGTCGAGGAGGGCGACGTCCTGATCAGCGAGATGTTGACCCGTCAGCCCTGGCCGGTGATGGGCGAGGACTATCCGGTCCACAACGTTACGAGCCTCACCGCGCCGCTGGGTTGATCGATGGGCCCGTGGGGAAGGATGGTGCGGTGACTACTGCCGTTGTCGTCGGAAGTGGGCCCAACGGCCTGTCCGCCGCGCTCACCCTCGCCGCCGCCGGCATCTCCGTCCGGGTTCTGGAGGCCGCCGACACCCTGGGCGGTGGGGTTCGCTCCAGCGAGCTGACGCTGCCGGGACTGATCCACGACGACTGCTCGGGCTTTCACCCCCTCGCCCTGGACAACGCCTTCTCCCGCGCCTTCGACCTGACTCAGGCGGGACTGACATGGCGCTGGCCCGAGGTGCAGTTCAGCCACCCCCTCGATGAGGGCCGGGGGGCGGCGGCGTACCAATCGGTCGCCGACACCGCCGCCGGCCTCGGCGAGGACGGCCGCGCCTGGTCCCGCATGTTCGGCTCGCTCAGCGACCGCTTCGACACCATCGCCGAGGAGTTCCTCCAACCGGTCCTCCACCTCCCGGACCACCCGCTCCACCTGGCCCGCTTCGGCGCGTACGCCGCCCTACCCGCCTCGGTACTGGCCAGACGCTTCTCCACCGACGAGGGTCGAGCCCTCTTCGGCGGCGGTGCCGCTCACGCGATGCGGCCCTTCGGCGGCCCGGCTTCCTCCGCCATCGGGGTCGCGCTGATCACCGCGGCGCACCGCTACGGGTGGCCGGTCGCCGAGGGCGGCTCACAAGCCATCGCCACGGCCATGGTCAGGCTCGGCGAGGGCCTGGGCGTCACCTACGAGACCGGCGTCGAGGTGACGTCGTACGACGACCTCGGGGCACCCGATCTGGTCCTGCTCGACACCGCCCCCGGCGCTGCGGCCGACATCCTCGGGGACCGGATGCCGCGTCGTGCCGCTCGCGGCTACCGACGCTTCCGGCACGGCCCGGGTGCCTTCAAGGTCGACTACGCCGTGGCCGACGGGGTCCCGTGGACCCACCAACCGTCCCGCCGGGCCGGCACCGTGCACGTCGGCGGCAGCGTGGATGAGATGGCCCACACCGAGCGCGCCGTCGCCCGGGGACGGATGCCCGATCGGCCGTTCCTCCTCGTCGGCCAGCAGTACGTCGCCGACCCGAGCCGGTCGGTCGAGGACGTCCACCCCCTCTACGCCTACGCCCACGTGCCGGCGGGATTCGACGGCGACACCCACGCCGCCACCGAGGCCATCACCGCTCAGATCGAGCGTTTCGCTCCGGGCTTCCGTGACCGGATCCTGGCCACCCACGTCCGGAGCGCTGTGGCGATGGAGGAGCACAACGCCAACTACGTGGGGGGCGACATCGTCACCGGCGCCAACGACCCCTTCCAACTGGTATTCCGCCCTCGACCCACCCTGCGGCCCTACAACACCGGGGTCCCCGGGGCATACCTCTGCTCCGCCGCGACTCCCCCGGGTGCCGGCGCCCACGGGATGTGCGGGTATCTGGCCGCCCAGACAGCGCTGCGGGACCTCGCCCACTGAGTTTCCCCGGCGTTCTCCACACGCTTTGCCTCGCCCGATCCCCGAAATCCACAAAACGGTAACAACACGCCGCAGGTCTAGACCGATAGATCCACTTTTGAGTAACACATGACAAACCGTTGGCCACATGAGAGCGTACTTCTCAACGGCATCCCCCACGGTTGCGAATCGAACACCCCAAACTGCACCAGCAGTCGAACTCGATCCGCCGCCCCCTCGAAAGGAGGGGAACATGATCCCCTTACTCGTCATCGTCGGTCTGATCACCGCTGCGGCCGTCGCGCTCGTCACCTCGGGACCCGCCACCAGCCGCACCCGGGACATGGATTCCGCTCGCCGTGCCCGCTACCTCTCCCGCAACCCGCACGTCGTCAACTCCGGTGACATCCACCGGATGCTGGCCGAATCGGACTTGGAGATCGACCAGATCGCTCGCACCACCAACGGTGCCGTCGAGCTGGGCTACTCCTCGTTCACGATGTTCGCCTGGATCAAGCGGTACGACGCCCGGACCCTGTGCGAGGTGATCGCCGAACGCATCAGCGAGCACGAGGCACTGGCGCATCTCTCGGACGGCACCCTCCCGCAGATCGACGCGATCTCCTCCTTCGCCACCTCCCAGGACGTCCCGATGCAGGTCCGCGCCGATCGCGACGAGCGCCGTCGCCGCCAAGCCAGCCCCCGCACCCTGAACGCCGCCACTCACCGCACCCCCTCGATCTCCGTCCCGACGGTCTTCGCGCCGGGAGACTGGACCATGGAGGCCGGGCGCACCGCCGTCCTCGTGGACGAGCCGGCCACCCTCGACCTCCTCGACGAGATGTTCGACGAGATCCTCGATCAGGAGCACCCCGACGAAGGGCGTCCGGTCGTCCGACAGGCCGCCTGACCCTTCACCATCCGCAGCACCTCAGCTGCAACCGCCTCACCCCCAGACAGGGGACGCCGGCGCGCCCGTCAGATCGGCTGCATCGACACCCCGTACGACCTCCCCCCACACAACGTCAGCAGGCCACCGCTCCCCCCACCGGTGGCCTGTTGGTCATTTCGCCCCCGACTCCGCCCCCGTCTCAGGCGGCGTCTCCGGTCGCGTGACCCGGGCCGGAGGATCGCCCACCCCGCAGTGGGTGGTGGGGTCCCCGTGCGGTTCGATCTCGAGCGTGTCGTTCGAGATCGCGACGGCGGCAACCAGGGCACCGAACAACAACAGGACCATGGCCGCCACCATCGCCCGCTCGAAGCCGGCGTCGAAGGCGTCCGGTACGGCGTAGTCCGCACCGGAGATGCCCGCCACCACCGGAAGCACCGCAATGGCCACCAGCCCGGCCGCCCGAGCGACCATGTTGTTGACCCCCGAGGCCAGTCCCGCGTGCTCGTCGGGAGCGGCCGACAGGGCTGTCGCGGTCAACGGAGCGACCAACACGGCCAACCCCAGACCGAAGACGAGCACACCTGGCAGGACGTCCGCGGCGTACGACGCGTCGGGGCCGATGCGGAGCATCAGCAGCAGTCCTCCGGCGCACACCACGGGTCCGAGGCTCATCTGGAGCCGAGGTCCGATCCGATAGGCCAACTGCCCCGAGCGGGCGGACAGGAACAACATGACGATCGTGATGGGCAGGATCGACAACCCCGCCGCGATCGGCCGGAAACCGCCGACCACCTGCAACTGGATCAGCAACAGGAAGAACACCGCACCCAGACCGCCGTAGACCGTGAACGTCACCAGATTGGCCGCGGAGAACTGGCGGGAGGCGAACATCGTCAGCGGCAGCATCGGATGGCGCGCACCCCGCTCCACCAACACGAACCCGACGATCGCCAACGCACCGAGCACGGCCGCGGTCAGCACCGGCCACGATCCCAGTCCACGATCGGGTTGCTCGACCAGCGCGTAGGTCACACCTCCGAGAGCCATCACCCCCAGTCCTGCGCCGGGGACGTCGATCACCGTGGCTGCCCCCGGGTCCCGGGTCTCCGGCACGTGCCGCAGGGCGAACGCCACGACGACGACCGCCAGGGGTGCGTTGATCAGGAAGATCCACCGCCAGGAGACGGTCTCCACCAACCAGCCGCCGAGGAACGGGCCGATCGCGGTGGCCACCCCGGACAACCCCGACCAGGCGCCGATCGCCCGGGAGCGATCCTCCGGGACGAAGGACGCCTGGATCATGGCCAGACTCCCCGGTGTCAGCAACGCCGCACCCACCCCCTGCAGAGCCCGCGCGGCGATGAGGGTGGTGATCGAGGGAGCCAGCCCACACAACAACGACGCGGACGCGAACCACACCACCCCGATGATGAAAAGCCGTCGCCTACCGAACCGGTCGGCCAGCGACCCGCCCAGCAGGATGAAGGAGGCCAACGTCAGGGTGTACGCCGTCACCGTCCACTGCAGACCGGAGAACGGTGAGTCGAGCGCCCGACCGATCTCGGGCAGCGCGACGTTCACGACCGTCGCGTCGATGCCCGCCAGCCCTGAGCCGAGGATGGAGGCGGTCAGGATCCAGCGACCCTGGGCCGAACCGAGCGTGACCTGATGTCCGGCCACGACGGGTCCTTCCGCGTCGGGCGTCCTCCTGCGCGACTCCATGGATCTCGGCTCTCCTTCGAAGGCTGGGAGGGTTCGAGGCTCGGGTGCGCACCTCTTCACGGCATTCTCTCGCAACGTCCCCATCGACCGCTCTAGTCAGGTGGATCGTTTGATCCGTTTGACTGCACGATGCCCACCATCGGGGGAAGGTTGAATCACGAGGTCTATGACAAGGGGGCCACTCGGTGTCGAGCCCGGAGTTCTTCGAGCGTCTAGCGACCAACAATCCTGACGGACTGTGGCTGCTGGACGCCCAGGGGCGCACGCACTACGCCAACGAGGCCATGGGCCGGCTGCTGGGGAGGTCGCCCGACGCGATGAGCACATTGCATGTGCGCGACGTCCTGGACGACCAGGGCCTGGTGGACTTCCTGCGACACATCAACGGCGCAGTACAGGGCGATCCCGGAGAGCACAACGTCGAGGTACTCCTCCACCGACCCGACGGCAGTCAGCTCTGGGCCCTCATCAGCTGGACCCCGTTCATCGAACCGGACGGTTCGCCGACCACCACGTGGTTGCACCGGGTGACCGAATACACCGAACGTCGCCGACTCTTGGACGCTCTGACGGCGCGCGAGCAGCAACTGTCCACAGCCCAGACGATCGGTCAGTTGGGTAGCTGGGAACTGACGATGGCCACGGGAATGGTGACGGGCACCGATGAGTATTTCCGGATCTACGGCGCCCCCACGGTCGGGTTCGTGCCGACCTTCGAGGCCATGAGCGCCTTCACCCATCCCGATGACCAGGAGACGGTCGAGGAGGCCCTGGCACCGCTGATGTCGGGCGAGAGCGAGACCTTCATCTGGGAGGGCCGCATCCGAACCGGCGAGGGGGACGTGCGCTGGGCTCGGGCCCGTGGTTTCGCTTCGCACGACGACACCGGCGCCCTGGTCTCCATCAGCGGCACCCTGCAGGACATCACCGATCTGAAGGAGTCCGCACGCGAGGCTCACTGGGCCAATCAGCAACTCCGAGCCCACCTGGCGTTCACCGAGGCCGCCAACCAGGCCACCACCATGGGCCAGACCCTGGAATACTCCGCCGCCAACAACTCCCCGGACAGCGGTTGGCAACCCGTGGGTCTGTTTCTGCGGGACTCGGGCAGCGACACGATGGCCCGGGGAGACCTCGACATCGCGGTCGACGCGCGGCTCGAACCCGAGGCCTTGGCAGGCTTGGACCTCGTGCTCGCCGAACTCGCCTGGCGCACCGGGCAACGCCAGCTGGAGGCGATCCCCTGGGCTGACGGGACCGGCGTGCTGGTCGCGCAGCCGATCGCGGTCGACGGGGTAGTGATGACCGTGGTCGAAACCCTCATCGAGGATTACGACGGAGCCCTGGCCTCCCCCGAACTGATCTCCCAGATCGCTCGCCAGTTCGAGAACGTGGCGCTGCGTGCCCAGGCCGTGCACGCCCTAGCCCACGCCCGCGACGAGGCGATGGCGGCCTCCGCGATGAAGTCGGACTTCCTGGCCACCATGAGCCACGAGATCCGCACCCCCATGAACGGCGTGATCGGTCTGAACGATCTTCTTCTGGGGACCCATCTGGACCATCGGCAACGTCAGCTCGCCGAGGGTCTGCGCGAGTCCGGCCAGAACCTGCTGGCGCTCATCAACGACATCCTGGACCTCTCCAAGTTCGAGTCCGGGATGTTGGAGCTGGAGCGGCGCGAGTTCCAGGTCCGCGATGCGCTCGAGCGGGGGGCAGCGGGTCAAGGTCCCGCCGCGGCGGAGAAGGGCGTCGAGGTCACCGTGAAGGTGGACCCGAGTGTCCCGGCGACGTTGGTGGGGGACTCGGTCCGTTTCGGGCAGATCCTGAGCAACCTGTGCCACAACGCGGTCAAGTTCACCGACCAGGGTGAGGTCCAGGTGCGGCTCGACGTGGACGAACTCAACGCCGTCGACGTGTTGGTGCGGGTCACCGTGACGGACACCGGCATCGGGATCCCCCCGTCCGCTCGCGAGTCCATCTTCGCCCCCTTCACCCAAGCCGACCTCTCGACCACAAGACGCCACGGCGGAACCGGGCTGGGTTTGGCCATCTCTCAGCGCTTGGCCACGGCACTCGGCGGTGAAATCGGATTCAGCGACTCGGTCGATCAACCCGGAAGTAGTTTCTGGTTCACCGTTCGCTTGGGTCTCCCCGCACAGCGGCATGACCACCCGCAGTCCACCTCGCGCCCTCGAGCCGAGATGGCCAACCGGACGGTTCTCCTGGTCGAGGACCACCCCTCGGCCGCCGAGGCGGTGACCCAGACGCTCGCCGATTGGGGCGTCACCGTCGACCACGTCACGAACACCCAGGCCGGAGCAGCGGCCCTGAGCACCGCCGCGGCCCAAGATGCGCCATACGCCGCGGTGCTGGTGGATCAGACCCTCCCCGAGGGCGACACCGACCGGTTCGTGCAGGATCTGGTGCGCCTGGGCCACGACGGGCCTGCCGTGGTCCTGGGCGACCCACCGGCCTCGTCGCTGCTGTTCGGCGGTGGGCGAACGGTTCCCCACGTGAGCAAACCCGTTCGCTCCACCGTGCTTTACGGGGTCCTGATGGAAAGTTGGGGCTTGATGAGTCCGCCTCCACAGCCCGGGCTCGGCCGCGATACCGACTCAACACCGATCGGCGCCCGGGTCCTGATCGTCGACGACCACCCGGTGAACCAACTCGTGGCAGCAGGTTTTCTCGAAGCACAGGGCTGCCAGGTTGAACTGGCCGACGACGGACAACAGGCGTTGGAGTTCCTCCTCGTTGATGACCACGACATCGACCTGGTGCTGATGGATTGTCGGATGCCACGCATGGACGGGTACGACGCCACCCGCGCGATCCGGACCGACGAGGCGGCCCGGCTCGAGCACGGCCAGTCCGGGGTTCCGATCGTGGCCATGACCGCCTCCGTGCTTGCCGGGGAACGCGAGCGGTGCCTGGGTGCGGGCATGAGCGACTTCCTCACCAAGCCGGTCGACTCCGCAGAACTGACCCGGTGCCTACACAGATGGATCCCCTCGATGGGGGTCGCCGCAGGCGGCCCCATGGGCGACACCAGCCCCCCGAACAGCCCGAGCAATCACGAAGGTCCATCGGGCACCGAGGTGCCACCAAGCGCAGCGTCGCCGGAGCCGGTGGTGCTCGACCCCGATCGCGTCGCCGAACTCAGCGAGCTCGTCAAGGACGGTGTCTCGTTCTTCGAGCGCGGTCGACGCTCTTTCCTGACGAGGGTGGACGAGATGGTCCGCCGCATCGAGATCGACGCCGGACTCGGCGATGCCGCCGCGACCATGTCCGCGGCCCACGCCCTCAAGGGCAGCGCCCTGAACCTCGGACTGATGCGGCTGGGTGCGCTGGCGGGAAGCATCGAGTCTGCGGCCGAGACCGGCGACCCGTCCAACGACCCCGCCAACCATCCCGCTACGGGGGCCGTACCGGAGCTGGTGGGCCGATTGCGCCAGGTGTCGGCGGAGGCCGCGGGGGCGCTGTCGGATCACGCCCGCACTGCGACCTCACCAGCCAACTGACCCATCCGCCAGCCCCTCAGAACGTGTGCGGAAGCACCCGGCAGCGCTACTGTGGAGCGTGAGCCGCGCCACCCCTGCGGCCTGACCAGACCGATCGCCACCCACGCGCCCGGACATCCGACGAAGAAACGGACACCATCCATGTCTGCCTCATCCCCGCACACCGCACCCGATCTGTTCGAGCTCGCCGCCGATCACGAACAGGTGGTCTTCGCGAACGACGCCGCCACCGGCCTGCGCGCCATCATCGCCATCCACTCCACGGCGCTGGGCCCAGCCTTGGGCGGGACCCGCTTCTACCCGTATGCCGCGACGTCGCACGCGATCGAGGACGTCCTGAACCTCTCGCGCGGCATGTCCTACAAGGCGGCGCTGGCCGGGCTCGACCTCGGGGGCGGCAAGGCCGTCATCCTCGGGGACCCCAAGACCCTCAAGTCCGAGCCGCTGCTGCGAGCCTACGGCCGGTTCGTGGAGTCACTCAACGGTCGCTACTACACCGCCTGTGACGTCGGGACGTTCTCCGCCGACATGGACCACATCGCCAGGGAGACCGCCTTCGTCACGGGCCGCACCACCGCTCATGGCGGGGCCGGGGACTCCTCGGTCCTCACGGCGTACGGCGTCTTCCAGGGCATGCGTGCCGCAGCGCACGCCGCCTGGGGTAGTGACAGCCTGGCCGACCGCACCGTCGGGGTCGCCGGGGTGGGCAAGGTGGGCCGACACCTGGTCGGTCACCTGCTCGAGGAGGGCGCACGGGTGGTCATCACCGATGTCTACGCCCCCGCGGTGGCCGATATCGTCGCCGCCCACCCCGAGGTGCAGGTCGCGGAATCGGCCGATGCGCTGGTTCGCCGCGATCTGGACATCTACGCCCCCTGCGCGCTGGGTGGGGCCTTGACCGACGAGGTGGTCGAGGTCCTCAGCGCGCGCATCGTGTGTGGCGCGGCCAACAACCAACTGGCCCACCCCGGGGTGGAGAAGGCGCTCGAGGAGCGCGGGATCCTCTACGCCCCCGACTATTGCGTGAACGCAGGCGGTCTCATCCAGGTCGCCGACGAACGCGAGGGTGACTTCTCCTTCGCCCGTGCCCACGAGCGAGCCACTCACATCTACGACACGACCCGTGCCGTCTTTGCGCGCGCCGAACGTGACGGTGTCGCCCCCGCGATCGCGGCTGACCGGATCGCGGAACAGCGGATGCGCGAAGTCAGCCGACTACGCGGTGTCTGGTTGCCCTGACACCGCCCTCGACCCAAGCACCGCCTCGCAGGGCAGCCTGACGTTGGAGTACCGAACGCCAGGTTGCCCTGAACTGCGCTGACCGTGTCCCCGAGGGGACCGTCAACGAAGGTCGTTGTAGGGCTCGTCCTCTTGATCGTCAGTATCGACGGGACTGCTGACGGGTTCGGACGACTCCCCGTGCAGTTCCTTCGCCAGAGCCCCGAAGTCCGTCTCGTGAGTCCGGTACTTCAGGTCGCGAGCGACCTTGGTCTGCTTGGCTTTCGCTCGGCCGCGGCCCATAGGGTCCAGCCCCCTCGCACACTTGGCCGGGGCACCGTGGCACCCGGGTCTGATCTCGGATTACATTCTCGTGAGGTGAACGCTACCTGCTACCTGGCTGTTCCCGCACACCCGGTGCCACTTATGTGAGCAATTCGCCATCGGACCGGGCCGGAGGAACATCCCGGAGGAACGGCCCGGAGGAACAGTTGTCGGCGGGATCACCAGCCGGGGTGCTGCCCGACCAGTTCCACGGTGGCGGACTGGGCCGGGTCGGCGGCGATCTCCCCGGCGACCCAGGACTTGATGCCGTGAGCCTCCAGCGACGCCAGGGCGTCGTCCACGGCATGGGGCGGAACCATCGCGAGCATCCCGACCCCGCAGTTGAGGGTGGCCTCGAGGTCGGGTTGGCTGATCGATCCGACGTGGCGGACCAGATCGAAGACGGGTTGGGGCAACCAGGTGCCTCGCTCGATCGTGGCCTTGAGCTCGACGGGCATGACGCGGGCCAGGTTCGCAGCCAGTCCACCACCGGTCACGTGTGACATGGCGTGGACCTCGGTCGCCTTCGCGAGGGCCAGGCAGGCCAGGGTGTAGATCCGGGTGGGCTCGAGAAGCTCCTCACCCAGGGTCCGGCCGAGCTCGGCGACCTCACGGTCCAGCGACCAGCCCGCTCCCCCGTCGGCCGACGAGGCGAGTAGCACGTGTCGCACCAACGAGTAGCCGTTGGAGTGCAGTCCGCTGGACTGCATGGCGATGACGGCGTCGCCGGGTCGGACCCGACCGGGACCGAGCAGGTCATCGCCCTCGACCACTCCGGTGGCCGCGCCGGCGACGTCGTACTCGTCGGGGGCCAGCAGACCCGGGTGCTCGGCGGTCTCGCCGCCGATCAGCGCACAGCCCGCCATGATGCAGCCCTCGGCGATGCCTTTGACGATGGCGGCGATCCGTTCGGGCACCACCCGGCCGGTGGCGATGTAGTCGGTCATGAACAACGGCTCGGCGCCACAGACCACCAGGTCGTCCACGACCATCCCGACCAGATCGATGCCGATGGTGTCGTGGACGTCCATCGCCTGGGCGATCGCCACCTTGGTGCCGACGCCGTCGGTCGAGGTGGACAGGATCGGCCGCTTGTACGACGTCAACGCGGAGGCGTCGAAGAGCCCGGCGAAACCGCCCAGCCCGCCGATCATCTCTGGCCGTCGCGCGCGCTCGATCGAGCCCTTCATCAGGTCGATCGCCGTGTCGGCGGCTTCGATGGAGACCCCGGCACGGGCGTAGGCATCGTTCATCGTCGAACCCCTTCTCGGGTGGGTGCTGGTCAGAAGGCTCGTGCGAGCCGGGAAGACTTACGGGTTGTTCAGGACAGGCAGGGCCTTGCCCAGGGTCGGGCTGGACAGGCTCATCTCGAGCAGGTGCTTGCCCAGCAGACTCTCGTCGGGCAACTCGATGGGGTACTCCCCGGTGAAGCAGGCCGTGCACAGCGACTCCTTCGGCTGCGCGGTCGCCTCGATCATGTTCTCCAGGGAGATGTACCCCAGGCTGTCCGCGCCGACGCTCGCGGCGATCTCCGCGGGGTCCAAACCGTTGGCGATCAGCTCCGCGCGGGTGGCGAAGTCGATGCCGTAGAAGCAGGGCCACTTCACCGGCGGGCTGGAGATGCGCACGTGCACCTCGGCGGCGCCCGCCTCGCGCAGCATCCGGACCTGCGCCCGCTGGGTGTTCCCGCGAACGATGGAGTCATCGACGACCACGATCTTTCGACCACGGATCATGTGGTCCAGCGCGTTGAGCTTCAGCCGCAGACCGAGCTGGCGCAGGGTCTGGCTGGGTTGGATGAAGGTCCGGCCGACGTAGGCGTTCTTGACGAAGCCCTGGCCGAACGGGATGCCGCTCTCCTCGGCGTACCCGGACGCCGCGGGGGTGCCGGACTCCGGGACGGGCATCACCATGTCTGCGTCGACGGGGAACTCGCGGGCCAACAGGCGCCCCATCTCCACGCGCGCCTCGTGCACGCTGCGGCCGCTGATCCGCGCGTCGGGCCGGGCCAGGTAGACGTACTCGAACACGCAGCCCTTGCGGGCCGGTTCGGCGAAGGTGTGCGAGCGCAGGCCCTGCTCGTCGATCACGATCATCTCGCCCGGCTCGACCTCCCGGACGACGCTGGCTCCGATGGTGGCCAGGGCTGCGTCCTCGCTGGCGACCACCCAACCGCGGTCCAACCGGCCCAGGACGAGCGGACGGATCCCCTGGGGGTCGCGGGCCGCGAAGAGGGTGTCTTCGTTCATCCAGACGAAGGAGAAGGCCCCGGTGATCGTCGGCAGGACCTCTAGGGCGCGCTCCTCGAGGGTGCCGTTCGGGTGGTGTGCCAGCAGGGCGGTGACCAGACCGGTGTCATTGGTCGACGACTCGAGGTCGCGGGCGTGGATGTCGAGCTGGTCCGGTTCGCTGGGCAGGTCCGCGACCTGCTGGGCGAGGTCGTGGGTGTTGATCAGGTTGCCGTTGTGGCCCAGCGCGATCGACCCGGCCGAGGAGGGCCGGAAGGTGGGCTGGGCGTTCTGCCAGGTGCTGGCGCCGGTCGTCGAGTAGCGGGAGTGCCCGATGGCCAGGTGGCCCTTGAGGGAGTCCAGGGTGGTCTCGTCGAAGACCTGGGAGACCAGCCCCATGTCCTTGTAGACCAATATCTGCCGGCCGTTACTCACCGCGATGCCGGCCGATTCCTGGCCGCGGTGTTGCAGGGCGTAGAGGCCGAAGTACGTCAGCTTGGCCACGTCCTCGCCCGGCGCCCACACACCGAACACACCGCAGGCGTCCTGGGGACCCTGGTCCTGAGGATCCAACGCATCGGTGAGCCGTCCGTCGCCACCGGTTCGCGCGGGTCGGGGAGATGGCACAGATCCGCTGGTACTGAGGTAGGGCACGCCCCGAGTCTAGGAGACTCGCGACCAGACCGCGCGATTCCCGTTCAGCCGCAAGATTGTTCACTAAGATGGGAACGAGCCGGAGAAGTGCGACCGTCGGGCGGAACAGGCACGAGGAGTGATGGAACACACCGGTAACGGGGATCTGGGTACGACGCGCATGGACGTCGACCAGTGGTCGGATCACACCTCTCGCGAGACCCTCCAGCAACTTGCCGACTCGGTGACGGAGACGGTCGGCTTCGCTGTGGCCGTGGTGAACGTCATCCGAGGCGACACGATGACCACCGTGACCGTGTCCAGCGATCGCCACGAGATCGCCGCTCGTTTGCTCGGAGCACGGACCCCGACGACGTTGATCCTCGACGAGCTCGAGCGCGCCGAGCGGCGCGGTCGCTTCCATTTCGTACCGCAGGAGCGGGTTCGCCTCGACATACCGGCGTGGGGGTGGCGCTCCGATGTGCGCCCCCGCGATCTTCCCGACTCCTGGCAACCCGATGACCTGTTCTTCGCTCCGCTGTACTCCGAGGAGGGCGGCCTGATCGGACTGCTGTCGACCGACATCCCCCTCGACGGACTGCGCCCCGGGCCGGCCACCCGACAACTGTTGGATCGGTACGCCGAGCAGGCCGAGCGCGCCGTACGGGCGGCCATCGAACGCGACCAGCACGCGCAGCAGGAGCGGCTGACCGAGGCCGCCCGCCGCCTGGTGCGGACCGCCTCGAGCCAGCCCACCCTGGAGCGGGTGCTCGAGGAGTGCCGCGAACCGCTCCTGCTGGGCTTCGGGTCGATGGGGACCTGGATCCAGGTCTTCGAGGTGCACGGCACCGAGGTCGGCGAAGGCATCCTCGCCGACGGGTCGATCCTGACGATTCCCGGTCGGATGGTGCTGATCTCCCAACGCGCAGCAAAGAAGCTCTGGGACATCCAGGAGGCCGCCGTCATCAGCCTCGACACCACGAACAACCCGTTCCTCTCGCCGGATGATCACGAGGCCGTCACTGCGTTCATGAGCGACTTGAACATCGCCTCGGTCATGTTCGTCCCCCTCGGGGCGGGTGGGGACACCTTCGGCATTCTGGTCCTCCCCCGCCGACCCGAGGACCCGCGCTGGACGCGCCTGGAGACGACCAGCGTCCTCGACATCGGCCGCGACCTCGGGGCCGCCATCCTCAACGCGCGGGCGTTCGAGACGAAGAGTCAGCTGATCGCCGACCTGCAGAGCCTCGACGCGTACAAGTCGCAACTCATCGCCACGGTCTCGCACGAGTTGAAGAATCCCCTCACCGCGATCATGGGGCACCTCGAACTGTTGTCGACCCTCGAGGACCTCTCCTCCGCGACCCAGGCGTCGGTCGCGGCCATGGATCGCGGAGCGCACCGGTTGACCGGATTGGTCGACGACCTGCTCCTGCTCGCGCGAGTCGACTCGGGGGCACATCGCACCTTGACGTCGGTCGATCTGGGCCAACTCGCCAGCCGCGCCGTGGACCGGCTGGTCCGCGAGGAGGACGCGCCGACCGTCCGACTGCTCGCCCCCGGCGGGGTCATCGTCGAGGGCAACCACGATGAGTTGAAGCGGTTGGTCGCGGCACTGTTGGACAACGCCGCGCGGTACGGCGGCGGGCGGGTGGAGGTCACCCTGCGCAGCTGGGGAGAGGACATCGTCCTGGAGGTCACCGATCACGGCATCGGGATCGCCGTGGAGGAGCAGGGCCTGATCTTCAACGAGTTCTTCCGCTCCCCCGACCCCGTCGTCACCGACATCATGGGTAGCGGCCTCGGGCTGAGCATCGCCGGACGGATCGCCGAGCGTCACGGCGGACGCATCGATGTGGTGTCGACGCCGGGATCGGGAAGCACCTTCACCCTCACCCTCCCGCGCGAGGACCCGGTCTCGGCCCCTTCACCGTTTCCGGCGCGGGCCCGGTTGCGACCCGCCGGATCGCCGTCCTTCGCAGGCTCACGATGAGTGCACACGAGCTCCCAGCGCTGCCCGAGACCACCGGCACCTATCCACCGGCGGGCCTGACCGAGGCCCTCGAGGTGGCCCTGTACGCCGCGCTGACCCACCTTCCCGACGTGACCCGGGCCGAGGTCTGGGGTCACCACCACCCCGAGGGCGTCTTCCGCCTGGCAGCGATCGGATCCGCCGGCGACGACCCCGGCACCCAAGCCCGCCGTACCGCCCGCAGCCTCCTGGTCGACGTTCGGCCCAGCCCCGAACCGCGCTTCGCCCGGCTGCAGGGCGTCGGCTCCGCCGCACAGATCCACCGACCCCTCACCGATCGGTTCGACCTCCCGCGCGGCCTACTGGTGCTCACGATGCATGAACACTCCTTCGGTGAGGACCTCAACGATCCTCAGGAGCACCGCGCGCTCCACCGGTTGGCCGAGCAGGCGCAGCGAGCGATCCGCCGGGCCGAGGAGCTCGCCCGGGCCGACGAGCACCTGCGGCTGGCCGAGGTCGCTCGCGAGGTCGTGCGGACCGCGAGCGCCCAACTCGACCTCGACACCGCCCTCGAGAACTGCACCACACCCCTGGCCCGGGGTTTCGATGCCCTCGTAGCCCGCATCCGCACCTATCCCACCGAGGAGTTCCCGGAGGCCGGCACACCCAGGCTGGACGCCCCGGATGAGACCGTCACCCTCATCCACCGTCTGTCACATCAGTTGTGGCGGGCGGAGCGAGCGGGTCAGATCGCCGCGTCGCTGCGTGATCCTCTGGTCACCTCCGAACGCGAGTACGTCCTGCTGGTAGCGCTGATGGAGTCTTTCGGTTGGGGCCGTGCCCTGCTGGCTCCGATTGGCGCCGGCAACCAGTGCCTGGGGCATCTCATCCTGGGTCGCGGGCCGGACTCGGCTGCTTGGAGCGCCGAAGAGGAGAAGACCGTCATCGAGATCGGCCAGGACCTCGGCCGCGCGGTCCTGAACGCACGCGCCTTCGACACCGAGCGCCAACTGGTCGATGACCTGCGGGAGCTCGACGCCTACAAGAGCGACCTGATCGCGATGATGTCCCATCACCTGCGCAATCCGCTGGCTGCGATCGTCGGTCACGTGGAACTCACCTCCGGGGATGCGGCCCTCTCCGATGAGGCTCAGCACTCACTCGACGTCATCGAGCGGGGCACCCAACGCCTCACCCGGGTGGTCGACGACCTGCTGACCTTCGCGCGGGTCGGCGACCCTCGGCACCCACTGGAGGCCACCGAGGTCGATCTGGACCGCGTCGTCATCGAGGTGGCCGAGCAGGCCGCGATGTCGCTGCACCAGCGCAGTCAACGACTGTCGATCACGCACGCGGGCCGACCCGCCATCGCCGCGGGCGACCACGACGAACTGGACCGGCTGGTGAGCAACCTGCTGAGCAACGCGGTGAAGTACACCCCGGACGGTGGCCATATCTCCATCACCACCGTCACTCGCGACGACGAGGTCGAGGTCGTCGTCAGCGACGAGGGATTCGGCATCAGCCCCGAGGATCAGGCGAGGTTGTTCACCGAGTTCTTCCGCAGCACCAACCCTCACGCGCTGTCCCAACCCGGGACCGGGCTGGGGCTGGCCATCGTCTCGCGGATCGTCCAGCGCCACCTGGGACGGGTCGAACTCGACTCGACCCTCGAGGTGGGCAGCACCTTCCGGGTGGTCCTACCGTCGGCCAGGGCCGCTGGCCGACGGTAGGAGTTCCCGGGGGGAGGTGGAAGGCGCAGTCACATGCGACGTGCGCCCTCTTCGATGGCCTCGCGGATGCGGGTGTAGGTGCCGCATCGGCAGATGTTGCGGATCGTGTCCAGGTCGCTGTCACGGATCTCGCGCCCCTCGCGGCGTACCTTCTTCACCAGCGCGACCGCGGCCATGATCTGGCCCGGCTGGCAGTAGCCGCACTGGGCGACGTCCCGGTCGATCCACGCCTGCTGCATCGGGTGCAGAGGCTTGTTGACCGTCTTGGGCAGCCCCTCGATGGTGTCGATCCGGTCGTTGGGACCGATGTCCTCGATCTTGACCGAGCAGGGGTTGAAGGCCTTGCCGTTGATGTGCGACGTGCAGGCCTTGCAGACGTTGATCCCGCAGCCGTACTTCGGGCCGGTCACTCCGAGTTTGTCCCGGATGACCCAGAGAACCCGGAGGTTGTTCTTGACGTTCACCTTGACGCGCTTGCCGTTGAGGATGAAGGTTTGCTTAGGCATTGTTTTTCTCCAGTCCTCAGCGGGTGAACCGCAGGCCGTTGGTCGGCGACGGGGGTACGGGCGGGATGAACGACTTCGGCTTGAACGACACCTTGCCGTGGTTGATCGGGAAGACCGTGGGGACCTTGCCGGACGCCCGGGCGTAGGCACACGCCACGGCGGCCGCAGAGGCGGGGACACCGGCTTCACCGGCACCTCCGGGCTGGTCGGACTCCCCGTCGAGGATGTGGATCTGCAGGTCGAGCGGCACGTTCCACTGGCGGGTGTAGTAGTAGTTGTCCCAGCTGGCCTCGAGGAACCGGCCGTCGACCAGGTGGCAACTGCTGGTCAGGGTCAGGGCCATTCCGTCCATGAAGCCGCCCTGCATCTGCGCTTCGAGGCCTCGGGGGTTCAGCGTCAGTCCGACGTCGACCGCGAGGTGGGCCTTGGTGACCCGAGGACCGGTGACGGCCTCGCGGATCTTCCGGTTGACCGTGGCGGGGGTGTTGTCGATCTCGACCAGCACGGCCGTCGCGCCCTTGTACTCGCTGTGCACCGCGATGCCCTGTGCGGTGTTGGCCGGCATCTTGCGACCCCAGTTGCCCTCTTCGGCGACCTTTTCCAGGACCTTGCGCACCTTGGCGCTCTTGATGTGCTTGAGCCGGAACTCCAGCGGGTCCATTCCGGCCTTCTTGGCCATCATGTCGATCACCAGTTCGCTGGCCACCGCGGTGTCCGGAGAATAGATGTTGCGCATGCTGCCGGTGTTGAAGCGGTCGTCGGTCTCGTTGAGGAGCTGGGTGACGAGACCGAAGTTGTAGGGCAGCTCCTGGGTCAGCGCGAAGATCGTCTGGGAGAACCCGAACCCTCCGAGCTGCGGTGCGACCGGGGTCTCGTCGATGGTCTGGGTGATGATCTCGCCCAAGCCGTGGCTGAAGTCCGTGACGACGCTGGTGTTGCGCTGCTCGAAGGAGAGCACCTGACCGGCCAACATCGTGGCGCGGATCCGGGAGGTCACCATCGGGTGGAGGCGGCCCTGGCGGGGCTCATCGGCACGGTGCCACATCAGGCGGACCGGCTTACCCATGGCCTTGGAGATCTTGGCGGCCTCGATGGCGTGATCCCCGAACAGCTTGTGCCCGAAGGAACCACCGGAGGTCACGACGTTGACCTTCACCGCGTCCTGCGGCAGACCGACCTCACGGGCGATGTTCTGCTGAGCCAGGATCGGGACCTTCAGACCGGCCCAGATCTCGGCCCGGTCCTTGCGGACATCGGCGATCGCGCAGTACGGCTCCAGGGCCGCGCTGCTGCGGAAGGTGAAGGTGAAGTCCGCGTCGACCTGCTCGGCCAACAGCGGGACGTTGGGCACGATCATGGGGAGTTCGGCCTTGCGCAGCCGGGCCAGGATCGTCTTGTCGTTCTCGCCCTCGACGCTGCCGGGGTTCCAGTCGACCTTCATCTTCCGGATCGCGTCGATGCACTGACCGAAGGTGGAGGCACGCACCGCGACACCGGTGTCGACCAGGGCCACCTGCTTCACCCCGGGCATCCGCAGGATCCTCTTGCGGTTGCGCAGCCGCTTGGGCGATCCGTTCAACGTGGGCGGACGGCAGACCATCGTGGGCTTGGCCCGACGATTCTTCAGGTCCATCGTGTAGTCCTTCTGCCCCGTGACCGCGGCCAGCGCGTCGTCACGGTTCTGAGGTGTCCCGATGACGGTGAACTCGTCGTTGCCCTTGAGGGTGACCTCGACGGTCTTGGTGACGAACGCGGCGGCCTGGCGGGTGATGGCGCCGTACGTCGTGGTCTGCCCGTCGGGGGCGGTGATGATGCCTTGCTTGGTGGTCAGGCGGTCCGCGGCGTAGCCGAACTGGGCGCCGGCCGCCGCCAGGAGCGCGCCGCGGGCGATGGCCGCGGCAACCCGGATGGGGGTGTAGGTCGAGACGCTGGTGTTGGAGCCACCGGTCAGCTGGTTGAACACCAGCTCGGGTCGCGCCGGGGCCAGGGTGACCTTGACCTTCTCGACCGGGAGGTCGAGCTCCTCGGCGATGATCATCGCGGTCGAGGTGGTGATGCCCTGACCGACCTCGGCGCGGGGCAGGGCGAAGGAAGCGGTGCCGTCCTCGTTGACCCGCACGGCGATCAGCGCCGAGGTGGGCAGAGCCGCGTCGGTCTGGAGGTCCTCGAGGTCGTAGAGCTCGGGGATCTGTGGGCCGGACGGGACCACCGCAGCGGCGGCGCTGGCGGGCCGCGCGAGACTGAGGTCGGCCGCCGTGACCAGGGTGGTCCCTGCGACGACGTACCCGATGAAACTACGTCGCCCGAGCCCCGAGGCGCCCGCTTTGGCGTCACCTTCGGTCTCCGGCGCTTGCTGGTCTTCCGAGATCGTCATTACGTCACGTCCCCACGGGTCTACTGAGATGGTGCACGGTCGGGGCGTCGATCGAGTGCCGACGCCATTGGTCAAGTGTGTCACCGGTCACCAAGGTGCACCATGCCCAAGGCGCACACGATCAGACGGCTCTTGTTGTGCTCAACGCACAAATCGAAATCGCCTAGCCCAGGCCCAACCGGTGCGCTCGTAGCGCCAGATCGAAGTCCACGGGCAGTGTCTCGGCGGTGAGATCCGCATCGAGGAGCAGCCCGATCCGGCGGATCCGGTTCAGCACGGTGTTGCGGTGACAGTGCACCCGGGCGGCCGTGCGCGTGGCCGATCCACCGACCAGGACCCACGCCCGGGCCGTCTCCAGCAACACCGGAGCCTCCTCGCCCCCGACCGCGAGCAGGGGGGCGATCCACACCTCGATCAGGCGCGCCGCGACATCGGGGGCGCTGACGAGCAACGCCTCGGGCAGACGCTGGTCGAAGGCGGCCAGGCCCGTGGTCGACTCGAGCCCGCGCAACGCGAGGCTCGCCTGGCCCAGACCCTGGTCGACCCGGGCGAGACCGTGCACCGCAGCGGACACGCCGACCGCGACCGTGTCGGCCAAGGCGGCGAGTCGCTCCAGGAGGGGTCCCTGGTCGCGTTCGCGCAACGAGATCAACCCGACCGCGCCGTCGGTGCGATGCACCCAGGCACTCGCGTGGGGGGAAGCCGTGGAGGAGAAGGCGTCGATGTCGAGCTGTCGGCCGGTCAGGACCAGATAGTCCCCGGAGGCGGGCAGGTTCAGCACCTGGGCGGCCTCGTTGGCGTAGCGAGGGTCTCGGGCCCGGCCACTGAGCAGGCCCTCCCACAGCTCGGCCCGACGCTGCTCGTCCAGTCGCACCGTGGTCCGTTCGTGGGCGTGGTAGCTCGCGGCGACCTGGGCGGAGGTCTCGTCGACGACCTGCCACAGCCGGGTGCCGATCTCACGCAGATCCTCGGATCGCAGTTCCTCGGCCGCCTGCTCGACCAGGTCGTCCCAGATCAACCGGCCGCCGAGTCGGAAGGAGCGCAGGACGTCGTCGAGCGGCAGCCCCTGCTCGGCCCGTCGTTGTCCCGTTGCCCGGGCCGCGTCGTAGGACGCCTCGGTTGCCGGCGTACCCCGCTCGTCGTCGGCCTGGGCCAGGAGTTCGGCGAGCAACTCCAGCACCCGCCCGATGTTGTCTCGGCACGAGGCCCGCAGATCGTGCCGACTGACCACGGCGATCGCGGTGTAACCGGGGTTCTGCGCCTGGATCAGTGAGGCCAAACGGTCCGCGAGAACCTCGGTCCGCCCGCGCCGGTGCTCGGCGAGGAAGCTGAGCAGACTGGCACGCACGGCAGAAACCTGGCCTAGTCCTGGTTCGCAGCGAGGTTGCGCAGCAGCAGGGTCTCGGCGAGGACCACGCGCTCGAACTCGGCGAGGTGCAGTCCCTCGTTGGCTCCGTGGGCGCGGGTGTCGGGGTCCTCGACCCCCGTGACCAGCACACTGGCCTTCGGGAAGGCCTCCAGGAACTCGGCGATGAAGGGAATCGACCCGCCCACCCCCATGTCGATGGGCGGAGTGCCGTCCCAGGCCTCGGCGAAGGCTGCTCGCGCCGCGTCGTACGCCGGTCCGGTGGGGTCGATCTGGGTGGCCTCGCCGGTGTCGACCACGGTGAAGGTGAGCTGGGCACCCCAGGGGACGTGCTGTTCGAGGTGACGCTCGAGGCAGGCGGCGGCGTTCTCGCTGGTGTCGCCGGGGGCGATGCGCAGGCTGATCTTGGCGCGCGCCGAGGCCACCAGGGTGTTGCTGGCTCCGTCGACCTTCGGTGCGTCGAGGCCGACGATGGACAGGGCCGGCTTGGTCCAGAGGCGTTCGACCGCGGAGCCGTCCCCGATCCAGTCGAGGCCGGGAATGGCTCCGGACTCGGCGCGCAGACGGTCCTCGGGGTAGACCACGTCGGCGGCCGGGCCGCTGTGGAGACCGTCGATGGCGACGTTGCCGCGGTCGTCGTGGAGGCTGGCGATGACCCGGCTCAGGGCGATCAGCGCGTCGGGCATCAGCCCGCCCCACATCCCGGAGTGCACGGCGTGGGTCAGGCAGCGGACCTCGATGTCGGCGCGGACCAGGCCCCGCAGGCTGGTGGTCAGTGCCGGTTCACCGATCGCCCAGTTGGTGGAGTCCGCGATGACGATGACGTCGGAGCGGAGCTTCTCGTGGTGCGCGGCGAGCAGGGCGGGCAGGCTCTCGGAGCCGACCTCCTCCTCGCCCTCGACGAACATGACGACGTTGACGGGCAGGTCGTCGCCGTAGACCCGGATGGCTCCGAGGTGGGCCGCGATGCCGGCCTTGTCGTCGGCCGCACCGCGGGCGAACAGGCGTGGGCCGTCGGGCGAGTCACGCTCGGTGGGCTCGAAGGGTGGGGTATCCCACTCGGCGTGGTCGTTCTCGGGCTGGACGTCGTGATGGGCGTAGAGCAGCACCGTCGGGGCACCGGCGGGGCCTGCCTTGTGGGCGATGACCGCGGGGGCACCGCCGTCGGCGCGGGCGCTGACGATCTCGACGCTGTCGAAGTTCTCGGCCCGGAAGAGCTCGGCGACCGCCTCGGCACACCGCTGCACCTCGCCGGCCCTAGCCGGGTCGGCGCTGACCGACTCGATGCGAACCAGATCCTCCAGGTCCTTCCGGATCCCGGGCAGCACCTGCGCCACTCTGTCCCGCATCTCTTGGCTCATGTCGCCCAACCTATCCGGGGGTAGTCCCTGACGAAATGGTGGTCTCCGAGCCGTTTTCACCACCACTTCGTCAGGGACTATCGGCCGGTCGGTTGGGGGTTCGGATCTGTGAGGGGGAGGTAGACCGAGAGGTCGGTGCGTTCGCCGCTGGCCGCGACCCGACCGGAGCGTTCGACCTCGAACCAGTCGGCGTCACCGGCGGCGAGGGCGATCCAGGTGGCGGCATCCATCTCGACGACGGCCGGTGGGGTTCCCCTCGTGTGCCGCACGCCTGGGACGACCTGCACCGCGGCGTACGGCGGCACGCGCACCTCTACCGACTTGCCCGGCGCCCTGGACTCCAGGACGGCCAGGAAGTGCTTGGTCAGCATCCGCAGGTCGCTGGAGTCGGGGAGATCGGGCTCGGCGGCCCGCACCCTGGCCAGCGCTGCTGCCACATCGGCGGTCGGCGCGAGGCGAAGTCGGGCAGGCATGGGTCCATGGTCTCAGGACCGTGTAGAACGGTGGGCATGGATCCGCACCTGGCCGCCAAAACGGCGCGCACCCTCGAGACCCTCCACTCGCTGTGTTACTTCGTTCCGGAGGTGGAGAAAGAGATCACCGCGCTCGGCGTACGACGGGGCATGTCGGCGTACTTCGCCGGGCGCGCGGCGCCGATGGGCCTCGTGGGACCCGGCCCGGTGACGGCCACCTTCTTCGTGTTCAGCCCCGGCCTGGTCGCGCACCTCCTGCCCGGCGCGTGGGAGGCGGCCACACCGGCCGACGTACACGCGGCGCGCTACCGCGGGGTCTCGCAGGCCTGGACCCGGCTGCTGGGCGAGGAGGTCCTCGCCTCGGCGGAAATGGCCGAGGCCGCCGAGTTGGCCCGCACCGCCGCCGCCGGGTGCACCCCCGCCGGCCGCGCGTTGTACGCCGCCCACGCCGACCTCGAGTGGCCCACCGAGCCGCACATGGTGCTGTTTCACGCCCTGACCCTGATGCGTGAGCACCGCGGCGACGGTCACGTCGCGGCCCTGCTCGCCGCTGGCCTGGACGGACTCACCGCTTTGATGACCCACACCGCGACGGGCAAGGGCTTCACCCTCGCGGCGGCGCAGGCCAGTCGCGGCTGGTCCGACGAGGAGTGGACAGCGGCGCACGCCGAACTCGTCGAGCGGGGCCTGTTCACCGCCGAGGGCTCGTTGACCGAGGCCGGGGTTTCGCTGCGGGAGTCGGTCGAGTCCGCCACCGACATCCTCGCCGCCGCCCCGTGGTCGACCCTCGGCGAAGAAGGCACCGTGCGCCTGCGCAACCTGGGCCGTCCCTGGGTGATGTCCGCCCTCGCCGGTGGCTGCTTCCCCGAGGGTGTCTTCGCTTAACACGAAGTTCGCCAAATGGGGCGCCGAAGTTCGCGAGATGGGGCGTCGAGATCGTGCGTGACCCCATCTGGCAAATCTCGCGTCCCCATTCGACGGACTTCGCGTCCCCATCTGGCGGACTTCGTGGTCAGCCGAGGTCGTCGAGGATCTCCAGGGTGCGGGTCCAGGCTGGTGAGGTGGCGTCGATGAGGACGAAGTGGTCGCCGTCGACCTCGACGAGTTCGGCGGCGCTGCCGGCCTCGGTCGCCGCGGCGACGTACGTCTGGGACTGGCTGATCGGGACGATCGTGTCGTCGGTGCCGTGCACGCACCAGACGGGCACGTCGAGGGGCAGTTGCTGCAGGGGGTCGTACGCCGCGTCGGCGGCTGTGGGTGTGCGCCCGAGGAAGGCCTCGACGGCTCCCCCACCCAGCCCCGCTTGACTGCCGCCCACCAGGTCGAGAACCCCCGCCTGGGAGATGGCTGCGGTGACGGGAACCCCACCCGGCCAGTCATAGCGGTCGCGCGCCGCGGCCCAGACCGCTAGATGCCCGCCGGCCGAGTGCCCCAGCGTGACGACGGTGGAGAGGTCGAGGCCGGTGTCCGCGAGCTTGTCGATCCCCGCCGCGATGTCGTCGAAGGTCTGTGGCGTGCCGCCGCCTGCCCCGCTTCCCGTGCCGACCCGTCGGTACTCCAGGTTCCAGGCCGCCCAGCCCTCCGCCGCCAGACTGGTCGCCAGGGGTGCCCCGAGGCTGAGGTCGAAACCCGACTTCCAGAACCCACCGTGGATCACCACGACGACCCCGCGGGGTTCGCCCTCGGGAAGGTAGAGGTCGCCGAACTGGCTCGGGTCCTGCCCGTAGGTCAGTCGGCCCTCGCCGGGCCCGGTCGGTTCACGCACAGGGGCATCCTCTCCACAGGCGGCCAACGCCAGGCCAGCCGCACCGATGGCAGGCAACATCAGCAGCGTCCGGCGTCTCATGGCCAGAGCGTGCCAGGGCACCCCTGACGACACTCCCCCTCGATCGCCGAGTCGGCGCTACTTGACGCAACACGCGACGACTCGACCCGTTTCCAGCGTCAATAAGCGCCGACTCGCGATCAGGCCAGGGCGAGGGGAAGCGTCTTGGTCCAGGTCGAGCGCACCTCGAGGAGGTTGATCTCGAAGGAACCCTCGATCGCGAGAACATCGCCGCCGGTGCGACCGATCTCCATCGCCGGAACCCCGTGCTGGCCGGCCAGCGAGAGCAGTCGGTCCACGTCCTCGTGCGGCACTGTGACGACGGCGCGACCCGCGCTCTCGGAGAACAGCGCCACGAACGGATCCGGCGCGACCCGCTGCAGCGCCTCCTGGGAGACCGTCACCCCGCACATGTGCCGGATGCAGGATTCGGCCAGGGCCTGGGAGAGACCGCCGTCGGACAGGTCGTGGGCGCTGGTGATCAGACCGACGGCCTCGTGCAGGAGTTGGGCCAGGTGCTTCTCGGCGCCGAGGTCCACCACGGGCGGCATACCGCCGAGGTGGTCGTGCACGACGTGGGCCCATTCGGACCCGGACAGTTCCTCGCGCGTCGCACCGAGCAGCACCACGGTCTCGCCCGGGTCGTTGCCCTCCACGGACCGGAAACCGGTGGGAGTGCGACGGCGTACGTCCTCGATCACCCCGAGTACGGCGACCACGGGGGTCGGCAGGATCGCCGTCACCCCGGTCTGGTTGTAGAGGCTGACGTTGCCCCCGGTGACCGGGATACCGAGCTCCAGGCAGCCGTCCTTCAGGCCACGGCAGGCCTCGGCGAACTGCCACATCACGTCGGGGTCCTCGGGAGAACCGAAGTTCAGGCAGTCCGAGATCGCCAGCGGTACGGCGCCACTGGTCGCGACGTTGCGGTAGGACTCGGCCAGGGCCAGGCGCGCGCCGGTGTAGGGGTCGAGCTTGGCGAAACGTCCGTTGCAGTCGGTCGCGAGCGCGACCCCGAGGTGGGTCTCCTCATCGACCCGAACCATGCCGGCGTCGCTGGGCTGGGACAGGACCGTGTTGCCGCGGACGTAGCGGTCGTACTGGTCGGTGATCCAGGACTTGTCGCACAGGTTGGGCGAACCCACCAGACGCAGGACCGTGTCGCGCAGTTCCTCACCGGTCCTGGGGCGGGCCAGGTGCTCGGCGGCGTCACCCTGCAGGGCGTCCTGCCAACCGGGTCGGGCGTAGGGGCGTTCGTAGGTCGGCCCGTCGTGGGCCACCGAGCGTGGGGGTACGTCGACGACCCGCTCGCCGTGCCAGTCGATCTGCAGGCGCCCGGTGTCGGTCACCTCGCCGACCACGGTGGCGTCGACCTCCCACTTGGCGCAGATGGCCAAGAAGGCCTCGACGTCGTCGGGCTCGACGACCGCCATCATCCGTTCCTGGCTCTCGCTCATCAGGATCTCCTCGGGAGCCAGCGAGGAGTCGCGCAGAGGCACCCGATCGAGCTCAACGTGCATGCCGCCGTCACCGGCGCTGGCCAGTTCGGAGGTCGCACAGGACAGTCCGGCGCCGCCGAGGTCCTGGATGCCGGCAACCAGACCGGCCGCGAAGATCTCCAGGGTGCACTCGATGAGGAGCTTCTCCATGAAGGGGTCACCGACCTGGACGCTGGGCCGCTTGGCCGGTCCGCCGGAGCCGTCTGCTGCGCCGTCGAAGGTCTCGCTGGCCAGGATGGAAACGCCGCCGATGCCGTCGCCGCCGGTCTTGGCGCCGTAGAGGATCACCTGGTTGCCCACGCCGGAGGCCTTGGCGAGGTGCAGGTCCTCGTGCCGCAGTACGCCGACACACAGGGCGTTGACCAGGGGGTTGCCGAGGTAGGTGGAGTCGAAGACAGCCTCGCCCCCGATGTTCGGCAGGCCCAGGCAGTTGCCGTAGCCCCCGACGCCGGCCACGATCCCGGGCAGAACGCGCTTGGTGTCCTCGGCGTCGAGCGGACCGAAGCGCAGCGGGTCCATCACCGCGACGGGACGGGCGCCCATGGCCAGGATGTCGCGGACGATGCCACCGATGCCGGTCGCCGCACCCTGGTAGGGCTCGACGTAGGAGGGGTGGTTGTGCGACTCGACCTTGAACGTGACGGCGTACCCGTGACCGATGTCGATGACGCCGGCGTTCTCACCGATACCGGCCAGCATCTTGGCCGACCCGGCACCCAACGGGGTCTCCTGCGGGATCTCACTGAACTGCTTGAGGTGCACCTTGGAGGACTTGTAGGAGCAGTGCTCGCTCCACATCACGGAGTACATCGCCAACTCCGAACTCGTCGGGCGACGGCCGAGGATCTCGCAGATCTCGGCGTACTCGTCGGCCTTCAGTCCCAACTCGGACCAGGGTTGCTCACGATCGGGGTCGGAGAGGGCCAGGTCGACGGTGTCGAGGCCGGTGACTGGTTCGGGGATCGGTTCGGAGTGAGAGGTCTGCGGCACGGTCCCAATGTATCGCCGGGTGATCGTGCGCCCATGGGTCGCCCACCGGGAGCACCGGCGGTGGGCGATCCGGGCCCGCGGCTGCGCTGAGCCTCAGGCAGCGCTGCGGGCCGGCTCCGGCGTACCGACCAGGTACGCCGGGCCAGTCGAGGGACCAGTCGAGGGGCCAGCCGCCCCACCGACCACGAGCCAGTGATCGCCGTTCCAGCGCCAGTGCCCATCGGGGGTGAGCAGGGGCGGTCCACCGACCGTCGGGTCGGCGTGGAACAGCGGCGCCAGGCCGAGCACAGGGGTGATGCTCCACGTGGCGATCATCTGAATCTCCTGGGAGGTGGGGGCGGGGCGGATCCTCTTCAGTCGACGGCCGCCGGGGGGATCCGGCCGTCGAGACAACTGTGACCCGCCGACGTGGTGATGGCCAGGGTCGCAGGCGTCTTTCAACCGTTCGTCGATGCCGAAGTGACCGAGCAGCCAGGGTCATGGTCACAACGGACTAGTCCGAACAGCGGCCGAATTACAGGTCTGTAGTTCACGCAGAGTGCTGTTACCGGTGTTACTGGTGTGGTTATGGTGACTCATCCTCGACGAGGTCTTCCCCCAACGCCGACGACATCCTTCGGAGTTTCACCATGCCTTCCCGCCTGACTTCCCCAGCTTCCTCCCCCGACGTATCGCGCTCGTCCGACCGTCCACGCGTTCGGGGGATCGTCACCGCCTGCGCGATCACCGGTCTGCTCGCCGGTGGATTGCTCACCGCGCTGAACCCTCCGGTGAGCGCGGCGGCCACAGCAGGGCAGGCCAGCGCGGCCGCTGCCCTCGCCCCGATGTCCGCCGCCGTCGCCCCCGCCGCTGCTGCTGAGAACCCCGTCACCCCGGGCAACATCACCGGCTACGGCTTCGACCAGTGCGAGACCCAGAACCAGAAGACGATGAACAAGTGGATGCAGCACTCGCCGTTCCTGGCCGTGGGGATCTACATCTCGGGTGACTCCCGGGCCTGCCGCACCCAGTCGAACCTCGACGCGACCTGGGTCCGCAAGCAACTGAACCAGGGCTGGAGTCTGCTGCCGATCACCCTCGGCCCCCAGGCGTCGTGCCAGCCGCGGTTCCCTCGCTACGACGACGACTTCAAGATCAGCGCGAACCCGGGCAGCAAGAAGAACTACCAGCAGGCCTGGAACCAGGGCGTTGCCGAAGCCCGCAAAGCCGTGGTCGCGGCCCGGAACCTCGGCATCGTGCCGCGCAGCACCCTGTTCTACGACCTCGAGGGTTTCGACCTCGGCAACTACCACTGCCGAGAGTCCGCCCTGGTCTTCCTCAGCGGCTGGACCGCCGCGATCCGGTCCCTGAACTACGTTTCCGGGGTCTACTCCAGCGCGGGCTCGGGCATGAAGATGCTCGACGACGCCCGCGTCGAGCGCCCCGACGCGTTCCACCTGCCCGACCAGATCTGGCTCGCCCGCTACGACAACGTGGCGAACACCTCGACCGAGTACCTGCGCGGCGACGGGTGGCGTCCTGGTGGCCGGGTCAAGCAGTACACCGGCGGACACGACGAGGTCTGGGGCGGCGTACGCATCAACATCGACCGCAACTACCTCGATCTCGGCACCGGGTCGACCTCTCCCTCGGAGAACCGCTGCGGCGGCGTACGCGTCGGCTTCGTGAAGCTTCCCTTCATGAGGCCCGGAGCGTCCGGCAAGAAGGTCCGCGGCCTGCAGTGCCTGCTGAAGGAGAAGCGTCTCTACTCCGGACCCATCGACGGGCAGTTCACCGGCGACACCGTGTCGGCGGCGAAGGCATGGCAGGTCAAGAAGGGATTCCGGGCCACCAACGGCTGGACCAAGTCCCACTGGGCCACGCTGTACGCCGCAGGGTCGCGGCCGGCGCTGAAGGTCGGCTCCCACGGGGACGACGTCCTACGGGCCCAGCGGGCCCTCAACGCGGTCTACCCGCAGGGGCGTCTGAAGTCGACCGGGGTGTTCGACGACCGCACGGTCGCAGCGGTCAAGGGCTACCAGCAGGCCCTTCGCATCAAGGTCACGGGCGTGACCAACTACCAGACCTGGCGGAAGCTGCGTAACGGCGCTCGCTGAGCGGGGGCTCGGCGATCGAACCGGGGAACAGCGGCTGAGCGGGGGCTCGGCGGCTGGACGGGGCAGGGCGGCTGAGCGGGGGCTCAGCCGCCCGGCGGACCGGCGATCAGGGCCACCGCGGTGAGGACGGCGACGGCTCCCAGCGCAGCCAGTGCGCCGCGTCCCGGGTGTCGGAGCATCCAGGCCACCACACGATCGGTCGGGCCTGCCGGCTCCTCGCGCTCCAACCGCCAGGAGGGGGCGAGCCACCCGTGGCGGGCGGCGTACCGCTCGAGGGGGATGGTGGCCAACGGTGGGATCGAGGCGCCGACGGCCAGGGCCAATCGACGGGTCGACCAGCGTTGATCGGCACCCACGACGACCGCGGTCAGGACGTAGGCGATGAACACGACACCGTGGATCGGCCCGGCGATCTGCACCCCGAGCTCGGTGGTCTCCGTGGCGTACTTCAACACCATCCCGCTCAGCAGCATCGCCCAGGTGACCGCCTCGGCGCGGGCGAGCAGGATGAAGAGCCTGCTGGGGCTCACGCGAAGGTCGCTGCGGCCAGCGAGGTGAAGAAGCCCACCCCGTCGACTCCGGAGCCGGTGAGCTCCTCCACGCTGTGTTCGGGGTGCGGCATCAGGCCGACCACGTTGCCGCGCTCGTTGCTGACGCCGGCGATGTTGCGCATCGAGCCGTTCGGGTTCAGGTCGAGGTAGCGCGCGACGACCTGGCCCTCCCCCTCGAGACGGTCCAGGGTGGCGTCGTCGGCGACGTACCCGCCCTCACCGTTCTTGAGCACGATGGTGATCTCCGCGTTCTCCGCGTAGGCGTTGGTCCACGGGGTCGAGGTGCTCTCGATCCGCAGGCGCTGGTCGCGGCACACGAACTTGCGGTGGTCGTTGCGGATCAGGGCGCCCGGCAGCAGGTGGGACTCGCACAGCACCTGGAAGCCGTTGCAGATCCCCAGGACGGGCATGCCGGCGTTCGCGGCCGCGATGACCTCGGTCATCACCGGGGAGAAGCGGGAGATGGCGCCGCAGCGCAGGTAGTCGCCGTAGGAGAAACCTCCCGGCAGGACGATCGCGTCGACCCCGCGCAGGTCGTGGTCGCCGTGCCACAGCGCAACGGCCTCGTGGCCGCCTACGCCGACCGCGCGGGCCGCGTCGACGTCGTCGAGGGACCCGGGGAAGGTGACGACCCCGACCTTCACGCCGGGGACCCGTCGGGGACGGTGACGGTGAAGTTCTCGATGACCGGGTTCGACAGGAGGGTCTCCGCCATTCGGGCCACGTCGGCCAGCACCGCGTCGGTGACCTCGCCGTCGATCTCGAGCTCGAACCGCTTGCCCTGGCGCACATCGCTCACTCCGGCGAAGCCGAGGCGGGGCAATGCACCCTGCACGGCCTTCCCCTGGGGATCGAGGATCTCGGGCTTGGGCATGACGTCCACCACGACTCTAGGCACGCACCGAGTCTAGGGCGAGGGCCCGACCGGCACACTGGGGGGCATGAGCATGCCTTCCGCACAACCGTCCTCCCGCACGTCTCCGCTGAAGTTGGACTTCCCCCAGTCCCTGGCGGTGTACGACGACTACGCCGCCGCCCAGAAGAGCGTCGACTACCTCTCCGACAACCACTTCCCCGTCGAGCAACTGATGATCGTCGGCACCGATCTGAAGCGGATCGAGCGGATCACCGGTCGGCTGACCACGCCTCGCGTGGCCCTCGGTGGCCTGTTGTCCGGGATCTGGCTCGGCCTGTTCATCGGGCTGATCTTCACGATCTTCACCGAGGAGAGCGCACTGGCCACGATCCTGAGCACCGTGGTGATCGGTGCCCTCTTCGGGGTCATCTGGTCCTTGTTCGGCTACGCCATGACCCGCGGCCAGCGGGACTTCTCGTCGGTCACCCAGGTGGTGGCGACGCGCTACGAGGTGTTGGTCGAGCACAAGTCGGCCGCGCAGGCCCGCGAGCTCCTCGCGAACCTGCCCGGCGGCGTACCGAACCCGTTCGAGTAGGCGACACAGAGGTAGTCCCTGACGCTTGTGCGACGACACGCCGTACGACGTCGCACAAACGTCAGGGACTATCCCGGTTATTCACGGCGCTGGAGGACCACGATGGCCAGGGCGACGCCCAGGCCGGCGGTGCCGGGCCCGATCAGTGACCAGGACTTGGAGTTGGTGAAGGTGCCGTCGACGTACCCCAGCCCCTGAAGGGACCAGAGCACGCCGGCGGCAATCAGACCCAGAGCGGCCAGCAGGCCGATGACCCGGCTGGCGGTCAGTGGAGGGATCAGGACAGCTCGCGCTTGAGGATCTTGCCGGTGGCGGTCATCGGCAGGTCGTCGACGAACTGCACCTGGCGCGGGTACTTGTAGTTGGCCATCTGCTCCTTGCCCCAGGCGATCAACTCGTCCTCGGTCACCTTCGCACCCTTGTTGAGGATGACCACGGCCTTGATCTCCTCGCCGTGGCTCTCGTGGGGTACGCCGATCACGGCGGCCAGCGACACGTCCTCGTGGCTGAGCAGGACCTCTTCGATCTCACGCGGGTAGACGTTGAAACCGCCGCGGATGATCATGTCCTTGGAGCGGTCGACGATGTAGTACCAACCGTCCTCGTCCTTGCGACCCACGTCGCCGGAGCGGAACCACCCGTCCTGGATGGACTCATCGGTGGCGTCGGGGCGACCGTAGTAGCCCTTCATGATGTTGTGACCCTTGATCGCGATCTCGCCGACCTCGTCGTCCGGGCCGATCTCGTCCCAGCTCTCGGGCTTGAGGAGCTTCATCTCGACGCCCTTGATGGGCGTGCCGATCGAGCCGACGCGGGGCTCCTCACCGTGCGGGGAGAAGCTCGCGACGGGGCTGGTCTCCGAGAGGCCGTAGCCCTCGAGGATGGTGACCCCGAAACGCTTCTGGAACTCCTTGTGCACCTCGACCGGGAGGGCCGAACCACCGGCGGCGGCCACGCGCAGATTGGCGGCCAGTGCCTTGACGTCGACGCCGGAGTCGTCCAGCGCGCCGAGCAGGCCCCAGTACATCGTGGGGACCCCGGCGAAGAAGGTGACGCCCTCCTTGGCCATCGTCTTGAGCGCGGCATCGGCTTCGAAGCGGGGCAGCATGACGACGGTGCCGCCGTACAGGAAGCCGCTGTTCTGGATGACGCTCTGCCCGAAGGAGTGGAACAGCGGCAGCACGCACAGGTAGGTGTCCGGCTTGTCGGCGTTGGCCTCGAACAGGTCCGCGCCCGCTGCGGCGTTGTCGCGCATGTTGCGGTGGCGCAGCTCGGCGCCCTTGGGCTGACCGGTGGTGCCGGAGGTGTAGAGGATGACCGCGGTGTCGTCCTCGTCGGTGGCTACGGTGTCGAAGGTGCCGGGCTGTCCGTTGATGCCTTGGCCCAGCGTCTCGGTGCCCTCGATCGGCGATGCACCGGCCGGGTCGACGGTGATCATCCAGAAGTCCTTGCAGCCGTCGGTCATCTCGAACCCGGCGTGCCCCTCCTTGCCGATGGGCAGTTCGTCGGTGCCCTCGAAGCAGAAGTGGGCCTTCGCGTCGGAGTCCTCGAGGTGGTAGGCCACCTCGCGTCCCTTGAGCAGGATGTTCAGCGGTACGACGGTGCAGCCGGCCTTGAGGATGCCGAAGTAGATGATGGAGAAGTACGGCAGGTTCGCGCAGCTCAGGGCGACCTTGTCCCCGGGCTTCAGACCTCGGGAGACCAACAGGTTCGCGACCATGTTGGACACGCCGTTGACGTCGGCGTACTTCAGCCGGGTGTCGCCCAGCACGATCGCTTCCCGGTCGGGGTACTTCTCAGCACTGTCCTCGAGAACACTGGCTAGGTTGTACGTCGTCATCCGGGGCCTCCGTGGTGGCTTGGTGGTGGTGTGGGACACACCTGGTTCTGATGTGAGTCAACCTACTCAACGCGCGGTGAGAACCCTCCGCCTGGGATCAACGACCGGACGGTCCGCTAGCGCGTCCGAGGATCTGGGCCGCCCGCTTGAGGTCGGGGATGACCGCGAACACCGCCACCTTGTTCGCCAGGTACGCCGGCGCCGCAGCGGGGCCACGACCGGTGACCTCGAAGGTCGGCGTGACCAACGTGTCGGTGCCGTACGCCGCGAAGTCCAGGGTCAACTCGGCGGCGATCCCGTGCCACGTGCCGATCTCGGTCCACCGCAGCGGACGTTGCAGGAGCGTGGTCTCCATCGTGGGCCGCAGCCCCGGCAGCGTCACGTCGATCCAGGTCTGACCGACGCGCGGGTCGCCGTCGACCTCCTCGACGCTGCGCAGCGAGGACTGCCACGCCGGTCGGTTGACCGGATCCACGAGGTAGTCGAACGCCACCTCCGGCGGAACCGGGAACTGCACTGCCTTCACCATGACGTCAGCACCATGACTCCACCCTACGAGCCGTAATCTCGAGACATGCCTCCCGCATCACCGCCCACGCTCTCCCACGCCTTCGCCGATGACCTTCCCGAGCTCGCGCTCGCGTGGAAGGCCGCAGAGGCCCCCACCCCACAACTGTTGCTCCTCGAAGAGACCCTCGCGGCAGACCTCGGGCTCGACCCCGCCTGGCTCCGCTCCGAGGACGGCCTGGGGTTCCTCCTCGGAACCGCCGTGGCGCCCGGCGCCGCCCCGGTGGCGCAGGCCTACGCAGGGCACCAGTTCGGTGGCTACTCCCCCCGCCTGGGTGATGGCCGCGCGCTGTTGCTCGGCGAGATCGAGGTCGGTGACGGGGCCCTGCGCGACCTCCACCTCAAGGGCTCCGGCCGTACGCCGTTCTCGCGCGGTGGCGACGGGTTCGCCGCCGTCGGTCCGATGCTGCGCGAGTTCGTGATGGCCGAGTCGATGCATGCGCTCGGCGTACCCACCACCCGGTCGTTGGCCGTGGTGGCCACCGGTCGCCCCGTGCACCGTCAGGAGGGGCCACTGCCCGGCGCCGTCCTGACCCGTGTGGCGCGGAGCCATCTGCGGGTCGGGACCTTCCAGTACGCCGCCGCCAACGGTGATCCTGCTCTGATGACCCGGCTGATCGACCACGCGATCGCCCGTCACTACCCGACGATCGAGGGACACCCGGAGCCCGCGCGGGCGTTGTTCGCCGAGGTCGTGCAGGCGCAGGCGGACCTGCTCGCTCAGTGGATGCTGGTGGGCTTCGTCCACGGCGTGATGAACACCGACAACACGACCATCTCCGGGGAGACCATCGACTACGGTCCGTGCGCGTTCATGGAGGTCTTCGACCCGGCGGTCGTATTCAGCTCCATCGACGCCGACGGGCGCTACGCCTACGGTCGCCAGCCCGAGATCGCCGAGTGGAACCTCGCGCGTCTGGCCGAGGCCCTCCTGCCCCTCATCGATGATGATCAGACCAAGGCCATCGAGATCGCCGTCGAGGAGCTCGGCCGGTTCCGCACGCGGTACGCCGCCACGTGGTCGGCCGGGATGCGCCGCAAGCTCGGGCTGCCGCCGGAGGTCGAGGACGACGTCGCGCACGACCTGGTCAACGACCTGCTCGGACTGATCCGAGGCCAGGCCGACTACACCTCGTTCTTCCGCGCCCTGGCCCGCGATCGGCGCGAGGGCACGTCGACCGCACGCGACCTCGTGCTCGAGGTGGCGGCGTACGACGCGTGGTTCGGTCGCTGGGTGGCGTTGAGTCCCGACCCGGATGTCATGGACCGGGTCAATCCCGTCTACATCCCCCGCAACCACCTCGTCGAGGAGGCGCTGGTCGCGGGCAGCGCCGGCGATCTGGCCCCGGTGCAGGCCTTACTCGACGTGCTGCGTGACCCGTTCGCCGAGCGTCCCGGACTGGAACGGTTCGCCGAGCCGGCCCCGGAGAGTTTCGGCGCCTACACGACCTTCTGCGGGACCTGACCCAGCCAGTCGCGCTGGCCGTCGGTCAGCGGGATCGACACCCCGCCGGCGTAGTCGAACGCGACCAGCACGACGGTGACCCGCGCGGCGGTGCGCTCGGCCTGGCTCACCAGGCACTCGACGGTGAACGACGTGCGGCCGACCTTGACCAGGGACACGTCGATGTCGAGGTCGCCGAGGCCGACCTCGGCGACGAAGTCGGCGTTGACGTTGGGGACGATGATGCCGGCGTAGTCGAGCGGCATGTCCGCCATGAAGTTGCGCCAGGCCAGGCCGCAGCGTTGCAGGATCGAGTGGAACGGCAGGTGCGCGCCGTACCCGGGTGCTGTGGGGTCGACCTGGTCGGCGTCGTGGCGGCAGTCCTCCTCGGTGACCTGGCTGGTGGTCCTCACGCGGACCTCACCACTGGTTGCCGGTCAGGAGCTCGTACGCCGTCCGGTAGCGGTCCCGGGTGCGCTCGACGACCTCGGCCGGCAGCGGCGGGGGCGGCTCGCCCGACGTGCGGTCCCAGCCCGATGCGGGCGAGGTGAGCCAGTTGCGGACGATGTCCTTGTCGTAGGAGGGCTGCGGGCGGCCGGGGTTCCAGTCGGCGGCCGACCAGAAGCGCGAGGAGTCGGGGGTCAGCACCTCGTCGGCCAGGACCGTGGTCCCGTCGGGTCGGGCACCGAACTCGAACTTGGTGTCGGCCAGCAGGATCCCGCGTTCGCGGGCCAGGGACTCCGCGCGGGCGTAGACGTCCAGGGTCAGCTGGCGCAGTTCAGCGGCCCGCTCCGCGCCGATCTCGGTGACGACCGCGTCGAAGGAGACGTTCTCGTCGTGATCACCCAACGCCGCCTTGGTGGCCGGAGTGAAGATCGCGGACTCGAGCCGGGAGCCGTCGACGAGCCCCGCGGGCAGATCGATGCCGCACACGGCTCCGGACTCGGCGTACTCCCGCAGACCCGAGCCGGTCAGGTAGCCGCGAGCCACGCACTCCACGGGATACATCTCGAGGCGCTCGCAGACCACCGAGCGACCGGCGACCGCGGCCGGCACGTCGGTCGAGACGATGTGGCTGGGGACCAGGTCGGCGAGCTGCTCGAACCACCACAGCGACATCCGGGTGAGGATCTCGCCCTTCTCGGGGATCGTGGTGTCGAGGACGAAGTCGTAGGCGGAGATCCGGTCGCTGGCCACCATCAGCAGGTGACCGTCGGGCAACTCGTAGAGATCGCGGACCTTGCCCGAGTGCAGGTGGGTCGCTCCCTCGATCGTCGGGGCGTCGGGGATGTTGAGGTCGGCCACGAATCCCACCCTAGTGCTCACCGAGTCGGCGCTTATTGACGCCCGGAAAGGGCCGAGTCGGCGCGTGTTCTTCAACAAGCGCCGACTCGGCAAAAAACCTGAGTCAACAAGCGCCGACTGGGGCTCTTGTGACTGATGTGTGGGTCATGTTCGTCCGGGGAGGTGTGGTCGGTGGCCGCCGAGGCTGAGCATGATCAGGGCGATGAGGGCGTCGGGGTCTTTGA
>NZ_BAAGQD010000012.1:0-85249 GCF_054783655.1 Nocardioides salsibiostraticola
ACGTGCTGCCAGAACACTCGCTGAACCTCAACGCGCACCGGAGGACGGCCCACGTCAATCACCTCGATCAGATCAAGGTGTTGCGTTCACCGCCTGAACCCGCCTGGCGTCCTTCGCACCTCAACCAGCGCCGCGTCACATCAGGAGTACAACCGCTCCAACACGTCGGCGTACTTGGTGTTCACCACGCGGCGCTTGAGTTTCAGGGTCGGGGTGAGTTCCTCGGACTCGGCGGTCCACTCGGTGCCGAGCAGTTCGAAGGCCTTGACCTGTTCGGGTCGGGAGAGGCGTTCGTTCGCCGCGTCCACAGCCGCCTTGGCCATCGCGATCATCTCCGGGCGTTGGGCGAGATCCGCGAGGTCGGTGTAGGTGACCCCCATCTTCTCGGCCACGATCGGGGCGATCTCACCGTCGAGGGTCAGCACCGCCACTACGTAGGGCTTGCCGTCACCGACGGCCATCGCGTGTCCGATGATCGGCGATTCCTTGAGGTAGTTCTCGATGTTGGACGGGGCGATGTTCTTGCCCGATGAGGTGATGATGAGTTCCTTCTTGCGGTCCACGATCGCGATGAACCCATCGTCGTCGAGCGTTCCGATGTCGCCGGTGTGCACCCACTGGTCGGAGTCGATGAGTTCGGCGGTCTTGTCCTCGGCGCGGTAGTAACCCGAGGTGTTCACCGGGCCTCGGACCAGCACCTCTCCGTCCTCGCCGAGGGTCACCTCCATGCCCGGGGTGGCGCGACCGACGGTGCCGAGCTTGAAGCCGTCGGGGCCGTTCGCGGTCACGGCACCGCAGGTCTCGGTCATGCCGTAGACGTCATAGACCTTGATCCCGAGACCGGCCATGAACTTGGCGACCTCCAGCGGCATGGGCGCCGCTGCGGAGGCGGCCCACTGGACCTGGTCGAGTCCGAGGAGGAGCTTGAGGAAGCCGAGGATGGCGGCGTCCGCGTCAGCGTAGGCCTTCTCGATCTCCGGGGTCATCGTGCCGCCCACCTGCTGGGCCTCGACCCAGGTCAGGGCCGCGGCCATGCAGTCCTGGACCATCTTGACGTTGTTCGGGTCCGGGTCGGAGGCGAGCTTGGCGGAGATTCCGGTCTTGATCTTCTCCCAGACCCGGGGGACCCCGAAGAATGCGGTCGGGTGGACCTCACCCAGGGTGGCCAGCAGTTCGGCAGGGTCGCCGATCGTGTGGACGTGCCCGCCGATGTACTGCGGGGCGTAGATGCCCAGGGTGCGTTCGGCGATGTGTGCAAACGGCAGGTAGCTCACCTGACGCTGGGGGCCGTCGAGTCCGGCGCCCTCCAGGGTGCTGACGACTTCATAGAGCACGTTGTGGTGGCTCAGCACCACGCCCTTGGGGTTCCCGGTGGTGCCGGAGGTGTAGAGGATCGTGGCGGGGGACTCCGGGGTCAGTTCCGCTGCGCGGGCCGCGACCTCGTCGGGCAGGGCGGTACGCCGCGCCTGGCCGGCGGCGACCAACTCGTCCCAGGTGAGGTAGAGGTCGCCGTCGGGCTTGGCGTCGGCATCGATCAGGACGACCTTGAGCAGTGACGTCGACTCCTCGATGGCGTGGGACCAACGGGCGAGGTGGTCGGCGTTCTCGAGGATCGCGACGGTCGGTTCAGACTGCCCGGCCACGAAGGCGACCTGCTCACCGGACAACGTGTTGTAGATCGACATCGGCGTGGCGGCCGCGTGGACGATGCCGATGTCGGCCACCACGTGCTCGATCCGGTTGGTGGCCATGATCGCGACGTGGTCACCGGTGCTGACGCCCAGCGAGATCAGCCCCGCGGCGACGTCGAGTCCCGCCTCGCGGGTCTGGGACCAGGTCAGGGTGCGCCATACATCCCCGGGGGCCGTGTGGTGCTTGTCGGAGTACGCCGGACCGTCGGCGTGCTCCTCCACGGTGGCGGCCAGGACATCGACCAGGGTGCGGCCGGCGACCGCCTCTTCGATGGTGGCACGAGTGGCGAGAACGTCGGGCGTGGATGACATCAAGGGACTCCAGGGGTCGGTGCGCGGCCCTCGTCGGGGCAGTCGTGGACAAGACGAAACGGACGGGTCAAGAGCGCCTCGGGAACGCCCTGACCCGCCCGTGTGGTGCGTGTCACAGTCTTACAGGTGGGGAACTAGATGCCCAGCATTCGGCCGATGATCTCCTTCTGGATCTCGGTCGTGCCGCCGTAGATCGTCTGGATCCGGCTGTCCACGTAGGCCTTCGCGATGGGGTACTCCATCATGTAGCCGTAGCCACCGTGGAGCTGGACGCCCTGGTCGACGATCTTCTTCTGCAACTCGGTGGTCCACCACTTGGCCATCGAGGCCAGCGCCGTGTCGACCTCACCGGCGTTGAGCTTGGTGACGCAGTCGTTGACGAAGACCCGGGCGATGTGGACCTCGGTGGCCATCTCGGCCAGCAGGAACCGGTTGTGCTGGAACTTGCCGATCGGCTTGCCGAACGCCTCCCGCTCCTTGGCGTAGCTCAAGCACAGTTCGAGGACGTGCTCGCAGGCCGCCACGGCGATGGCCGCGATCGAGATGCGTTCCTGGGGCAGGTTCACCATCAGGGAGACGAAGCCAGAACCCTCCTCGCCGAGCAGGTTGGTCTTGGGCACCATCACGTTGTCGAAGAACAACTCGGAGGTGTCCTGGGCCTTGAGGCCCATCTTGTCCAGGTTGCGTCCGCGCTCGAAGCCCTCCATGCCGCGCTCGACCACGAGCAGGCTGATGCCCTGGTGACCGGCGTCCGGGTCGGTGCGGGCGACCACGATGACCAGGTCGGACATGATGCCGTTGCTGATGAAGGTCTTCGACCCGTTCAGCACGTAGTGGTCGCCCTTGTCGACCGCCGTGGTCCGGATGCCCTGCAGGTCCGAGCCGGCACCGGGTTCGGTCATGGCGACCGCGGAGATGAGCTCGCCGGAGACCAGACCGGGCAGCCAGCGCTGCTTCTGCTCCTCGGTGCCCAACTGGCTGATGTAGGGGACGATGATGTCGCTGTGGACAGGGAAGCCCAGTCCACTCGCGCCGACGCGGCTGATCTCCTCGGCGATGATCATGTTGTAGCGGAAGTCGGCCACGCCCATGCCGCCGTACGCCTCGTCGACGTCGAAGCAGAGCAGCCCCTGTTCGCCGGCCTTGGTCCAGACCTCGCGGCTGACCTGACCGTCCTTCTCCCACTGGTCGTGGAAGGGGACGACCTCGCGTTCCATGAACGCCCGTACGGTCTTGCGGAAGTCGTCGTGTTCCTGCTCGTAGATCGACGGGGTCTCGGGCATGGCGGGGTCCTCCAGGACGTGACGGGGTGGGGCCGCGGGTGGCCGCGGCATCTGCAGTGAAACTGTGACAGCAATACTGTCATCATTCAAGACCGGGGTGCCGATTGACCCCCTTCCACCCTGACAGCGTTACTGTGCCAGTCATGGACGCCGCTCTCGCCACGATCGATGAACTCTCCGCCGATGTGGGACTCACCGTGCGTACGACGCGCTACTACGCGAGCCTGGGGTTGATCCCACCGCCGATCCGGCAGGGCCGGGTGGCCTACTACGACGCCCGGCACCGGTCTCGACTGGAGTTGGTGCGGGCGCTGCAGGACCACGGCTTCACACTGCAGGCCATCGAAGGCTTCCTCGCCGAGATCCCGACCGAGGCATCGGTGGAGGAACTCGCGCTGCAGCGGGCGATGCTGACCTCCTGGACGGCCAGAGGGCCCGAGCCGATCACCCATGCGGAACTGGAGGCGAGGGCCGGGCGCGCCCTGGGGGAGGCCGAGGTCGACTTACTCGAGCGGATCGCGGCCCTGGAGCGACGGGCCAACGGGTACGTCGCCCTGCCCGGTCTCTCGGTGGGTCTCGGACTGCTGGACGTCGACGTCCCCGCCGAGAGCCTGGCGCTGGCCGAGGAGGCCATCGGCCGGCACATGGAGGCGTTGGCCGACGAGCTCACCGACATCCTGCGCACCCAGGTCATGGTCCCCTACCGCAAGGAGCCGCACTCGGCCGAGGACGCGGTGAAGTTGGAGCAGACGATGTCGCAACTGCGTCAACTCACCCTGGAGGCGGTCGTCAACGGCTTCCAGCGCGCGGCCAACGCGGTGATCACCCGGTCGTTGGGGCGCAGTTCCTGAGCGGGTGGTGGGGGCGGCTCAGCCGATCCATTCCTTGACCTGAGCGATCGCGGCGGCGGGATCTTCGGTGGCCGGGACGACCTGCAGATTGGTCACACCCGCCTCACGGAACGCCTCGATGCGCTCCTGGACGTACGACGCCGGCCCGACCAGGCTGCCGGCCTCCAACCACTCGGTGGGGACCAGGGCGGCCGCCTCCTGCTTCTTGCCGTCGAGGTAGAGGTCCTGGATCTTCTTGGCCTCCTCCTCATAGCCGTACTGGCAGGCGAGGTCGTTGTAGAAGTTCTTCCCGCGGGCGCCCATCCCACCGACGTAGAGGGCGTACATCGGGCGGGCGAAGTCGAGCATCCCCTTGACGTCCTCGCCGATGGCCAGGATGCCGCCGGCGGAGATCTCCAGCGGTCCCAGGTCGGGGGAGCGTGTGGCGGTGCCGCGGGCCAACGCCTCGCCCCAGACGTCGTGGGCCTTCTCGGGGTAGAACAGGGTGGGCAACCACCCGTCGGCGATCTCCGCGGTCAACTCGACGTTCTTCGCACCCAACGACGCGATCCAGATCGGCACCTCGGATCGCTCCGGCTGGTTGAGCAACTTCAGCGGCTTGCCCAGGCCCAGGCCCTGATCGGCGGGTAGGGGGATCTGGTGGATGCCGTCCATGACCAACGGTTCGCGGCGCAGCCCCATCCGCAGCAGTTCCACGACCTCACGGGTGCGGCCCAGGGGTTTGTCGTAGGCCAGCCCGTGGAATCCCTCGATCACCTGGGGACCTGAGGCGCCCAAGCCGATCACGGCCCGGCCGCCGGAGACGTTGTCGAGTCCGGCGGCGGTCTGCACCAGAGCGCCGGGGGTGCGGGAGTAGATGTTGAGGATGCCCGAGGCGATCTGGATCGTCTCGGTCTTGGCGGCGATGTAGCCCATCAGCGACACGGCGTCGAAGCCGTAGGGCTCGGCCACCCAGATCATGTCGAGGCCGGCCTTCTCGAGACCTACCACCGCATCGGCGGTCGCGCGCGGGTTGCCGTCGTACATCAGGGGCGTGGAGAGGATCATGGGGTCACTCTGGCAGAGCCCACGATCGGTCGCCGCACCATCCATTCAGACCCGGCCAGGAACGGGATAGTCCCTGACGTTTATGCGACGACACGCCGGAAAAGTTCGCACAAACGTCAGGGACTACCCCGGTGGTGGAGTCAGGAGCCGGTCATCCTCAGGGCCCGACCCAGCGCACCGGCGAGGCTCGCGGCGTACTCGGTGGTGAGGTGATCGGTGTCGCGGTAGGAGAGCGTCCCGCCGATGACGACCGGGCAGTCCCCGTCGTAGCAGAGCCAGGGCAGCGGGTCGACGACCTCGGCGCCGGCCAGACGGGCCGACTGCACCGCGACGTCGGCGAGCACCTCGGAGCGTTCGACGGGCACGAACATGCAGGTGCGCAGGCTCGGTTTGCCCTGGGTCAGGCAGGTGCCGGGGTCGTCGGAGGACTTGGGCACGTCGCGCAGTAACACCACGCGCCGGGAGGCGGCCAGGAGGTCGACGAAGAGGTCGTCGTAGCCCTGGGCCAGGAGCGGGGCGACCCGCTCGACCGACTCATAGCGCTCGTTGCCGTCGTAGACGCCGTTCACCGGCGGGGACGAGGCGACCACGGTGAGGTCGGGTTCGAGGACCGCGACCTGTTCGGCGACCCAGTCGTGGAAGTCGTCGCACCCCTCGAAGGGCTGGGCCTCCTTCAGCGGAGCCACCGTCACCTGGGCGGCGGTGCACTGGGACTTGACCAGGTAGTAGATCCGCCATCCCTCCGAGATCCGGTCGAAGGCCGGGATCCAGGCCCGGGCGTGGGAGTCGCCGATCACCACGAGGGTTCGGTCACCGTCGGGATCGCCGCGTTGGCACAGCACCCGGATGTCGTCGTCGGTGTAGTCGCACTCGCCCACGTCGGCGATGCTGTCGCGCAGATCGAGCAGGTCCGGCGTCAGATCACTCGGTACGGCGATGTCCTCGCGAGCCGCGTCCACGGAGGCACGAACCAGCTCGACCGCCTCGGTGTGGTCGTCCTCCGGGTCCTGCTCCGAATCGGGCCCGTCGTTCAGGGCGGAGTCCCCGGCGACGGTGATCGCCGGGTTGTTCCCCCGCTCGGCGGAGCGGTAGTCGGTCCACTGCCAGGCACCGGCGCAGACCAGTCCCACCAGGGCAAGGCTGGCCGGGTAGAGCGCGAGCGGCTTGCGCACGATGAGCCGACGCTTGGGTGCCGCGGAGCGGAAGGGGCCCTCGATGTAGCGGTAGGTGAGCACCGACAACGCCAGGGCGACAGTCAGAACCAGGGCGGTTTCCCACGGCTTCAGGGGGCGTACGGCGAACCGTTCGGCCAGGATCAGCGCCGGCCAGTGCCACAGGTAGAGCGAGTAGGACCAGGCACCGACGGCCTGCATGGGCCGGGCCGCCAGCAGGGGCTCGGTCACGGGCTTGGTGGGGGACAGACCGGCGGCGAGGAGCAGCGCGGTGCCGAAGACGGGGAGCGTGGCGGCCCATCCGGGGAACTCGGTCTCGGGGGTGTAGGTGAGCACCGCAACGGTGATGGCCAGGAGGCCGATGACGGCCATCGCCGAGGCCACCCGGCGGCTGAGGCGTTTGGCCGCCGCGGGCGTGATCAGCGCGATGAGCGCACCGACTCCGAGCTCCCAGGAGCGCGTCAACGTGGAGAAGTACGCCGATCCGGGCTCGTTGGTGGTCTGCACGATCGACCAGACGAACGAGGTGATGGTGATGACCAGCAGCAGGGCCAGGAGCGGCCTACGCGGCAGCCCGGTCGACCCCGAACGTCCCCGTCGCAGGCGGTGGGCGAGCGCCACCACGCCGACGACCAGGACCGGCCACAGGAGGTAGAACTGCTCCTCGACGGCCAGCGACCAGTAGTGCTGCAGCGGTGAGGCACCGCCGGCCTGCGCGAAGTAGTAGATGTCCTGCTGGGCGAAGTGGATGTTCGCGCCGAAGGCCGTGGCCCAACCGGCGTCCAGCAGCACCTGGCGGGCGTCGATCAGACTCATCACCTGCAGGGACACCACGACCGTCACCAGGGTCACCACCGTGGCGGCGGGCAGGATCCGGCGCGCACGTCGAGCCCAGAACTGCGACAGGGACGGTCGACCGTGCTCGCTGGCCTCGGCGAACAGCAGCCCGGAGATCAGAAATCCGGAGACGACGAAGAAGACATCGACCCCGACGAAACCGCCTGGAAGGAACGGGACCCCGGCGTGGGCAGCGACGACTGTGAGGACCGCGATCGCGCGCAGTCCCTGGATGTCGCTACGAAACCTGGTCGCCATCCTCTTCCCTCGTCGCCGTTCGCGCCGGATGGGACGCGAGCACCGCCTTCGGCCCGTAGACCCCCCGGCCATGGTCTCTACCAGCGGAAAGATACCAAAAGGTCGGGCCACCGGCCCGGTACCTTTCCACCTGGGGGATCATCCCTGACGGACCCACCACGAACCAATCGAGGAGCATTCATGACGGCATTGCGCATCGCAGTGATCGGCGGCACCGGCCCCCAAGGAAAAGGGTTGGGCTACCGCTTCGCTCGGCACGGCCACAGTGTCGTCCTGGGCTCACGATCGGCGGAGAAGGCCGCCCCGGTCGCCGCGGAGGTCACCGAGCGCCTCGCCCAGGTCGACGGGGCCGGCGCCGTCAGTGGGGCCAGCAACGACGACGCCTGCGCCCAGGCCGACGTGGTCCTGCTCGCGGTGCCGTACGACGGCCACGACGAACTCGTCGCCACCCTGCCGCTGGCCGGCAAGATCGTCATCTCGTGCGTGAACCCGTTGGCCTTCGACAAGTCCGGGCCGTCGGGGCGGGTCGTGGACGGTGGTGAGGGATCAGCCGCCGAGTCCGCTCAGCGACTGGCCCCCGAGTCGACCGTGGTCGGCGCCTTCCACCACGTGTCCGCAGTGACCCTCTGGGGCGATGCGGCCTACCTCGACGAGGAGGACATCCTCGTGTGCGGTGACTCGCGCGAGGCGAAGGACACCGTCATCGAACTGGCCCGATCGGTCACCGGGCGCGACGGTGTGGACGCCGGCAAGCTGCGGCTGGCCCGTCAGCTGGAGCCGCTGACCGCCGTACTGATCAGCATCAACAAGCGCTACAAGATCCACTCCGGGATCCGAATCTCCGGCCTCTGACACAGCGGGTAATCCAGCGGGGTAGTTCAGCGGGCGGGGGAGGCCGACGCGGAGTCGGTCCCCGCCGCGGACGCCGTGTCCGGGATCAGCCCCAGGGCGTCGGCCAGCGGCCCGGCCAACTCGGCGGAGCGTTCGGTGGTGATGTGACCGCGATCGCGGTAGGTGATCGTGGAGCCGACCACCAGGGGGCACAACCCGTCCGCGCAGAACCAGGCCGAGGGGTCGACGCTGTCGACCCCTGCGATGGCGGCGGCCGTGGCGGAGTCGTCGCCGATCTGTTCGTTGACGGGGTCCCGCTCGAAGAGACAGTCGGCCTGCTGGACATCGCGGGCCGAGAGGCAACTGCCCGGATCGGTCGGCAGCCGAGGGACGTCCTCGAGCAGGACGACCCGTCCGGCGTGCGGGGTGTAGGCGGCGAAGAGATCGGCGTACCCGACCGACAGAGCCGAGGCGATCTCTCCCTTGTCGCGGGTGAACGCCCCGTCGTCGGTGTAGATGCCGTCGGGTGGGGTGCTCGAGGCGACCACCAGGTCGGGCTTCAGATCGGCGATCTGGGTGGCGACCCAGGCCTGGAACTCCGTGCAGGCCGGCCACGGCTGGTTCGTGCTCAGGCGGGCGGGGGCCACCAGGGACGCCGTGCACTGGGGTTTGACCAGGTAGTAGGCGCGGTAGCCGGCCGCCTCCGCGATGTGTTCGAAGGCCGGGATCCACGCCCGGGCATGGGAGTCCCCCACGAGGACCAGGGTCTTGTCGCCCTCCGGGTCGCCCCGCGGGCACAGGGATCGGGTGTCCTGGGTGTAGTCGCAGTCCCCGACCTGGGCCACGTCGCGGTTCAGATCGACCAGGTCCGGTGTCAGGTCGCTGGGGATGGCCCAGCCGCTCTTCCCCGCCAGGACCGAGGCCCTGACCAACGCTTCGGGGTTGCCCGGCTCGAGTCCGAAGCGTTCCACGGTGATCGCGGGCTCGTCGCCCCTCTCGGAGACCTTCACATCGGCCCAGGCCCAACCACCCAGGGCGATCGGCAGCACGAGCGCCAAGGACATCGGGTAGAGGATCAGCGCCCGCCGAGGCTGACGCGACGTCCTGGTACGCCGGAACGGGGTCTCGACGTAGCGGTAGGTGAAGTGAGCCAGGGCGAAGGTGACCACGATCTGGAAGGCGGTCTCGACCGGGAGCAACTCTCGCGCCAGCCACATCTGCGGCAGGATCAGCAACGGCCAGTGCCAGAGGTAGAGCGAGTAGGACCAGTCGCCGATCTCCCGCAACGGCCGCACCGACAACGCCCTGCCCACCCACGTAGTCGATCCGAAGGCGCCCGACCAGAGCAGACCGGCTGTACCGAGGACCGGCAGCAGTGCGGCGTACCCGGGCAGGGTGACGGTCTCGTTGTAGGTCAGGACGGCCGTGGCGATGGCCAGGAGTCCCACGGTCGCGGTGATCTCACGGACGTACCTCGGACCCAGCGTGCGTCCCTGGTGGACCGCGACCGCGACCGCCGCGCCCAGCGCGAGCTCCCAGGCCCGGGCGGAGGTGGAGAAGTACGCCGCCCCGGGGGAGGTGGCTGTGAGGTAGATCGACCACGCCAGGCTCGCCGCCGCCAGCGCCAGCACCGTGCCCATCACGATCTTCAGGGAGTAGGCGGGCCTGGCCTTACGGCGCCGACCCAGAAGGAAGGCCAAGGAGATCAGGAGCGGCCAGACGACGTAGAACTGCTCCTCGACCGCGAGCGACCAGTAGTGCTGCAGCGGTGAGGTGCCGGCGTCCTGGGAGAAGTAGTCGGCGCCCTGGACCCCGAAGTTGATGTTGGCGGCGAACAGTGCCGACCAGACGGCGTCCTTGGCGACCCGGATGCTGTCGAGATAGGACAAGGTGGCCACCGAGAACACGACTGTGGAGACCAGGACCAGACTGGCGGCGGGCAGGATCCGACGCGCTCGACGGGCGTAGAAACCGGCCAGAGACACGCGGAACGTCCGATGGCCCTCGCGCAGCAGTAGCTGGGTGATCAGGAAGCCGGAGACCACGAAGAAGACATCGACCCCGACATATCCGCCGGGGAGCGGGCCCAAACTGGCGTGGTTGAACATCACCGCAAGGACTGCCAGGGCACGGATGCCCTGGATGTCGTCGCGATGGTGACCGCGTCGACCCTGCTTGACCTCACTCATCTCCGGAGGAGATTACCAATGGACCGGGCATCTGCACCGATCCCACTCCCGTCGGTCCGGCTCCTGTGACGGGTGGGATGGATGGGTTCTCGGAGCGGGGAATGAATATGCGGTTTCAGGAGTTGGACCCTCATGCCCGCCGACGACTCCCGACGTATCTCGATGCTGATGGGTCTCCTCTTCGGTCTGGCCGGGATGGGGTCCTCCTCGGCGGCCATCGCCCTCCCACTGCTCGGTGAGGACCTCGGGGTCAGCCAGGGCGTCGCGACGTGGACGATCAGCCTCTACGTCCTGATGCTCGCGGTGACCACCGCGGTCTACGGGCGCATCTCCGACCTGGTCGGGATCCGGATCCCGCTCCTGATCGGGGTGGTGCTGATGACCACCGGGGCGCTGGTGGCAGCCCTGGCCCCGACCTACTCGGTCCTCCTCGTGGCCCGCCTCTTCCAGGGCGCCGGCGCGGCCGCCGTACCGACCCTCGGCGTCGCGGTCCTCAACGGTCGGTACGCCGGACAGATCCGTGGGTTGGCCCTTGGCCGTCTCGCGGGGGTGGCTGCAGCGGTGAGTTCGCTCGGACCCCTGCTCGGCGGAGGTGTGGAGCACCTCTTCGGCTGGCGGGCCGTGATGGCGCTGCCGGTGCTGGGGCTGTTGGTCATTCCGTTCGTCTGGCACGCACTGACCGGTGAGGGGACCGGTGCCCGCCTCGACATCCTGGGGGCGATCCTGGTCGCCGTCACCGCCGCAGGTGCGGTGCTGATCATCCAGTCGCCCTCGACGGGACTGATCGTCACCGCCGTGGGTGTGACGCTGATGCTGTTCGGCACCCCCGCCACCGCCGCCCGAGTCAGGCGCCGTCCCGATGGTTTCCTCCCGTTGACGGTGATCCGCAACGGCACCGTCGTGCGGAGTGCCTTCGCTGCCGCCGCGGTGCCCGCAGCCTGGTTCGCCCTCCTGGTCGGAGTGCCCGTGGTTCTACTCGGCGACGGGTGGGAGCCCTACGAGGTCGGACTGGTCCTGCTGCCCAGCGCCGCCATCGCCCTGTTCGTTCCCCGCGTCACGGGCCCACTGATGAACCGCGTCGGGACGGTCTGGTCCCTGGCCATCTCCAGCATGGTGGCCACCCTGGCGCTGCTGTTCGCAGCGGCCGGGGCTGCGCTGATCTCGTGGCCGCTTCTCGCCGTCTCGGTCATCTTGGTCACCTTCGCCTTCGGTCTGGGACAACCCGCCCTGAGCGCCACCGTCGCCGACGCCGTCGAACCCGAGGTGCGCGGCGTCGCCCTCGGGGTGGCGACCCTGATCTTCCTGATCGGCGGATCCGTCGGCAGCGCGTTGGTCGGCGGTCTGGGCAGCGTGACCTCCATCGGCCTGGCCTTCTTGGTGCTCGCCGTGCTGCCGGTGCTCGGCACCGTGATCATCAGCCCGGACCTGCGCAACTCGCGCCCGAACCTCACCGAGGCGACCGAGGCGACCCCGCCCTGACCGGAGTCAGCCCCGGGAAGTACGCCGGGTAGCGAGGATCAGGGCGCCGAGGATCAGGGTCGGGACCATCAGGAGCAGGGCGATCCCGAGCACGGATCCGGACCCGTCGACGCTCAGGACGACCGCGATGAGCCAGATGGCCAGGAGATTCGCGATCGCGGCCAGCCCGCACAGGAGCGTGAGGTTCCGTCCGCCCGCAGGGTTCTTCCGCCCGGCGACGATCCCCAGGATGAGCCCGCACCCGATCAGCGCATTGCCCGCCGAGACCGTCACCGCCCAGAGGGTCGCCGCCTGTTCGTCCTGGGTGGTGAACATGTCGGGCGCGAGCAGCGCGATCAACACGCTGCCGGCCACCAGGACCGCGGTAGCGGCGGCGTACGCCACCGTGGGATGACGCTGCAGGGTGGTCGTCACGGCGTCAACACGGCCCCGGGGGGCCAGGCGCCTCCCGGGAAGGCGCTTGCTCCCGAGGTTCCGCGGGACAGTTGGCCCTTCGCGGAGGTGCAGTCGCTCTTGAGCAACACCCCGCCGGTGTAGAACGCGCCTGCGGCGATGAGGATCGCGCCCACGGCGATGAAGATCCCCGCCGGGATGCCGATGATCGTCGCCGAGGACGCGGCGGCGGAGATGAAGCCCGCGACCAGGGTGATCAATGCCGCCACGAGCGAGGTGTAGAACTTCAACAGACCGCTCTTGACCGTGTCCAGGGCGGAGGAGGCGGACTGCACGAAGCTGGATTCGATGGCCTCCATCGCCGACCGCTGGAGGGCGGCGCGCGGCAGATAGGCGGCGGCCGCGTCCCCGGTCCAGTGGTTGTCCGCGGCGAGCAGTGTTTCGCTGATCGTGCCCGCCTGTTCGGTCACCGGTCTGCCCACGTCGCCGGTCCATGAGGTCCCGGTCGCGCTGAGCGATCCGGGATCCCCCATGTTGCCGAAGAGCAGGGTCGCCTTGTCCCAGAAGTCGTTCCACTTCTCGAGCAGGGCGTTCCAGGCGTCGTGGATCTTGTCCGCGACCCACCCCAGACCCCATGGGATGCGACTCAACCCGGAGTTCACGATCTCCTGGAGCCGGTCCATCTTTCCCTGCAGTTCCTGGACGAGTCGGTTGATCTCTTCTACGAGGGGATGCATCGAGGGTGGCTCCTGTTCGAGACGGCGGGATGGCGGTGAGTGGGGACGCGGAGTCGCGACTACGGGGTGAAGTCCCAGAGTCCGGCGAGCTCCTCACGAGAGTCGGTGTCGGAGTCCTCGTAACCGTCGCGCACCTGGCGCAGCCCAACGGCCATCGACGCCGTCTCCAATCGGCCCTGGTTGACCAACTCCGCGGCCCGGCTCACGAAGGCGGCGTACTCGGCAGTCAGGCCGGTGACCTCAGCGGCCCACGACAGCTGGGAGGTGGTCAGGACCAATTCGTTGATCGTGCCGACGGCGTTGGCCAGGGTGTCGGAACTGTCGTCCCAGACCGCGGCGTCCGAGGTGAGGGACTGGAGGTCGGTTTCGAGGGTCATCTCAGGGCTCCCGGGTAGAGGTCGGTCGGAGCATCACAGGAGGCGGAGGTGCTCGGCCAGGGCGCGCGGATCGTTCGCGAGACGCTGGATGGTGCCGAGGTTGCTGTTCGCCACGATGTCGTGGGCGGTGCTGCCCTGGGTCTGGGCCAGGGCGGCGCGGTAGGCCTTCATGACGTACTGCGAGAGGCTCGTGGCCACCGTGGCCTGCGCCCAGGCAGGATCGAGGCTGATGTGATGCAGGACCCCACCGCCGGAGACGGTGACGGTAGCGCCCCGGGCGACCCCCTCGTGGGAGGCGCGGGCCTGGTCCTCGACGGCTCGGGTCACCTGGTCGACGTCGTCCACCGCGGCCTGGAGCAGGCTTGCGAGGGCTTCTAGTGAAGCGTCGCTGTTCTCTCGGAAAGAGTCCTCGGAAACGAGGTCCTCCAGTCGCGAGGACAGCGATTCGTGGGTAGGAGGCATCGGCCGGGCCGGGGGAGCCGGCTGGTCCATGGCCTCGGCGACCGACGTGCCCCATGCCTCGAGCCGCTGCTGGCCGGCGGCCGCGTAGGTCTCCAGAATGGCCGCGGCCAGTTCATCACCGTCGAGTTCGAGGGACCAGTGGGTTCCGATCACGACGTCGAGAAGCACCCCGTCGGGATCGACGCTGACGGTGACCTGCTTGTTCGGGTGGGTCGCCGTAGCGGGTTGTCGCGAGGCCTGGACGCTCTCGAACACCTGAGCGACGCGATCGAAGCCGTCTCGCGCGTCGGCGATCTGTTCGATGGGATCGCGCATGGGTGTGACTCCTCGGGGCAGGGTTCTCGGCGGGAGAATCCTGCCCCGACCCGAACATCGCAAACCTGCGGAGGACGTTCTTTCCGTCGCACCTACCCCCGACGGCGCGAGGAGCCCGTGGTCGGGTCCGCAGGAGAGGGTCAGATCATTGAGGTGGGGAGTCTTGGGTCCATGGTGCGGGCGCCGAGGGGGTGGTTGCTGCGGCGGGCACCAGGATCCAGGCCACGACGTAGACGAGAATCAGGCTGCCGGCGCCCAGGACGGTGGCGACCACCGTGAGCAACCGGACCACGTTGACGTCGACGTCGAGGTAGGCCGCGATCCCCGAGCAGACACCACCGATCCAGCGGTCGTCGGTCCGGCGGGTGAGTTTCTTGGTCATCGGAGCTCCTGGTGTGACTGGTTGCGACGACGCGACGCGACGACGATGGCGATCAGACCGGCGAAGCCGGCACTGACCCACGGGACCGGCAACAGCCACCGGACGCTGTCGTCGGCGACCGCGCCGCCGACGATCAGCGCCCAGGTGAGGGTCAGCCCGAGGAGGGCGACCCCGATGACCAGGTGGCCGATGTTGACCACGTGGAAGCCCGACTCGGTCTCGGGCGAGGTGGTGGTGGGACGTGTGTCTTCCTGGCTGTTCATCAGTTGGCCCCTTCGGAGGTCTGGACGGTGAGCTCGCCGATGCTGGCGCGGATGTTGACGGTCAGGGTGGGCACGTCCTCGCCGCCGTCGTACATGGCCGACTGAGATCCGTCCTGTTGGCGGTTGAACAACCTGGTGGTGCCGAAGCCGTCCAGCGTCGTCTCCGCGATCACGTCGACGTTGTCGGGCACCGTCACGGTGACCTCACCGATCCCGATGTCGATGTCGAGGGTGCGGCCGTCCAGATTCTCCGGGTCGGCCACCTGGCTCAGGTTGATCTCGAGGTCGGCGGCGTCGTACTGGTAGGTGTAGTCGATGTCGGCGACCCGTTGGGGGATCCGTTCGATGTCACCCACCTCGACGCGTTCGGCGGCGGTGGTGCCCGCGGTCGCCACGGCGAGGACGAGGCCGATCAGGATGAGCCCGCCGGCCCGTCCGTAGAACGCGCCGACCAACAACATCAGGGCAGTCACGCCCAGCGCGGTCGCGGGGTACGCCGACGGGGTGGTGTCGAGTCCTGCCAGGTCGAGGATCCCCAGGACCCCGACCGACAGCGCGGCGAGCGCCAGGGTGAACCAGAACAGCAGTGGCCCGCGCTTGCGGGGGTTGGGCGGCGGGGGGCGGTAGCCGCCGTGCTCGGTCATCACAGGAGCACCGGCCGGCGATTCCCAGGTGTCCGCCTGGGTCGCTGCCTGGGGTGTCGGAACCGTGCGGTCCCCGCGCCGGCTGATGATCAGGAACGCGATCACCCCGACGATCGCCAGCGGCCAGGGGAAGCCCCACCCTCCGAGTGAGTCGCCCAAAAGAGCCAGGAGCGCGATCACCGCGACCAGGGTCAGGGCAACGGTCCGGCTGCGGTTGTCGAGGTTGATGGTGGCGTCGTCCGACCCGTCGGAGGGGACGAGCAGCCAGGCCGCGGCGTACAGGATGATGCCTGCCCCGCCGAAGAAGGCGAGGACGACGAACGCGACCCGCAGGATCACCGGGTCGATGTCGAGGTGACGGGCGAGGCCGCCGGCGACCCCCGCGACCTTGCGGTCACGGCGGGTGCGGCGGAGCCGGCTGAGGTCGGTGATCTGTTCCCGGGAGACGCGAGGTCCGCCGCTGGCGGGGCCCTGGCGTGGTGCTTCTTGCGGGGCTTCTGGTGGGGAGGTGGTCATGACTCCATCGTGGCCGGATCGGGGTCGGTGCACCATCGGGGACAACCCTGGTTCTTGGCCTGAGAGGGGCTGGGAGTCTCGGGGTCCTCTCAGGGTCGTTCCTCATGGTGACCCCGCGGACCGCGTGGGACGATGGAGGAACGATGCAGACCACAACGACAGGGACCACAGGGACACTGGGGCCGAGCGGTCCCCGCCGCGCCTACCGGTCCCATCAGGGCTCGGTCATCGGCGGCGTCGCCGAGGGACTGGCCGAGCACCTCGCCGTGCCCGTGCTCTGGGTGCGGGTCGGCTTCATCGTCACCGCAGCCCTAGGCGGCCTCGGCATCGCGTTGTACGCCGGGTTGTGGATATTTCTGCCCGCGGCGTCGTTCCTCGATCATCGACCCCCCGGCCTGGCCGGAGCCTCCCGCGACGGTCGACGCCCCGGTCGGGCCCGACGAATCGGTGATGTCGGACCCGTGCTGGTCCTGGGTGCGCTCGGTATCGGAGCGTTGTTGAGTGTGCAGGCCGTGGTCGGTGGCGGCGCCCTGCTGTGGCCACTGATGATCGGCGTCGTCGGGGTGGCCCTGCTGTGGCGTCAGGCCGACGAGGCACAGCGCGAGCGATGGCTGGACTCGACCGGGCGACTGCAACCCGCTCGGGTCGTCCTGGGCAGTGGTGGCTGGGCGTCCTACGGACGGCTGGCCGCGGGGGTCGTCCTCCTGATCGTGGCGGGGGTGCTGGTCGCGCTGCGCGGGGGAGACGTCGCGGTCACTCGCGACGTGCTCCTCGCTGGCTTGTTGGGGGTGGCGGGGATCGCCATCGTGCTGGGGCCCTGGATCTTCCGGCTGGCCACCGAGCTCACCGAGGAGCGCACCGAACGCATCCGCACCCAGGAGCGCGCCGACGTCGCGGCCCATCTGCACGACTCGGTGCTGCAGACGCTGGCCATGATCCAGAAGAACCCCGAGGACGCCGTCGCCGTGGCTCGTCTGGCCCGCTCCCAGGAGCGGGACCTGCGGGCCTGGTTGTTCGACGGTGAGGACCTGGACGGTCGGACGGTCGCCAGCGCCCTGCGGGCGGTGGCCGCCCACGTCGAGGACGACCACAGCATCGCCGTCGACCTGGTGACCGTGGGGGACCGGGACCTGGAGGACTGGCTCCAACCGATCGTGGCCGCCGCAGGCGAGGCCATCACGAACAGCGCCAAGCACGCAGGCTGTGCCCGGATCGACGTCTACGCCGAGATCGGCGACGACGCGGTTGACGTGTTCGTCCGCGACCGGGGCCGTGGGTTCGACCCGGAGCAGACCCCAGCAGATCGCTACGGCATCCGCAACAGCATCATCGACCGGATGCAACGCCACGGTGGCCGGGCCGAGGTCCTCTCCACGCCCGGGGAGGGCGCCGAGGTCCGCCTCCACCTGCCCGCTCGTGCCGCAACGAAGGAGACCCATGACTGAGCCGGCCGCCGCTACCACCGTTCTGATCGTCGATGACCATGCGATGTTCCGTCGCGGGGTGAGTGCCGAACTCACCGCGGTGGGAGAAGGCCGAGTGGTCGTCCTCGCCGAGGCCGCTGATGTGGACGAGGCGGTCGCCGCGGTCCTCGAACACCAACCGGCGGTGGTGCTGCTCGATGTCCACCTGCCCGGGGGAGGTGGGGTCGAGGTGATGCGCCGAGTCGGCGCTCAGACCGAGGCCCGGTTCCTGGCCCTCTCGGTGAGCGACGCGGCGGAGGACGTCATCGGGACGATCCGCGGGGGAGCCCGTGGCTACGTCACCAAGACCATCACCGGGCCGGAGCTCGTCGCCGCCATCGGCCGGGTCGCCGAGGGCGACGCGGTCTTCTCACCCCGGCTGGCCGGATTCGTCCTGGACGCCTTCGCCGGATCGATCCACGTGGCGGCCGTCGATGAGGACCTGGACCGGCTCACCGAACGCGAGCGGGAGGTGATGCGACTCATCGCCCGCGGCTACGCCTACAAGGAGGTGGCCAAGGAGTTGTTCATCTCGGTCAAGACCGTGGAGACCCACATGTCCTCGGTCCTGCGGAAACTACAACTTTCCTCCCGCCACGAGCTGACCCGCTGGGCCTCGGACCGGCGCCTGCTGTGAGCCCCCCGCGGTCGCGGGTGCGGCCAGCGAGGCGTCTGCTGCTCGCGTTGACGCTCTGCTCGGGGCTGGCGGCCTGTTCAGAGGCTCCGGCACCGACCTCCACCCCCTCGTCACCCCCGCCGGTGACGGGTCTGCCGACCCCGACGTCCGCGCCACCCACCGCGCCCAGCCAGAAGCCCAGTCAGACGCCCAACGAACCCGAGGAGCTGGCGTACTCGACCTGGCCTTTGGGGACGCGTCCTCTGCCGTTGCGGGCGGACGGATTCGGGGAGATCCAGCCGACCCCGAAGTCGCTGCGCAACCGCCGGTACCCCACGGCCGATCCACTCGGGCCGGCGCCGCAGGACGGGACCTTCGTCTCGGACATCGCCGCGGTCTCCCCGGCCACACGTCGACGGATGGGCACGGCGTACCAGGACCTCTGCCCGGTGCCGTTGAGCGATCTGCGTTATCTGACCCTGACCTTCCGGGGCTTCGACGGACTGGCTCACCTCGGGGAGATGGTGGTCGCGGCGTCGGTCGCCCAGGACGTGGTCTCGGTGTTCGACGAACTCTTCGCCGCCGACTTCCCGATCGAGGAGATGCGGCTGGTCACCACCGCCGACATCGAGGCGCCGGCCACCGGCGACGGCAACAACACTGCCGCGACGGTCTGCCGACTGACGACCGGGTCCGCAACGACGATCTCCGCGCACGCGTTGGGCCTCGCCATCGACATCAACCCGTTCATGAACCCCTACCTCAAGGGCGACGTCGTGTTGCCGGAGCGGGCCAGCGCCTACCTCGACCGCCAACGGGACCTGCCCGGGATGATCACCGAGGGTTCGGTGGCGGTGCGTGCCTTCGACCGGATCGGGTGGACCTGGGGCGGTCGCTTCAACAGCCTGTCGGATTATCAACACTTCAGCGCCAACGGTCGGTAGGTCTGAGCCCATCCCTAGGATGAGCGCCATGGAAACCCTTCGACTCATCCTGCTCGTGATCCACCTCCTGGGCTGGGCCGCGCTCTTCGGGGGTTTGCTGGCCCAGTCGGACGCTCCCGTCAAGAAGGTCAACGCCGCGATGCGCGACGGCGTCGCCACCGCCTTCATCGCTGGTCTGGCCCTGACGGGCGTGCTCTCAGGCGGAGATGACCCGGTGAACGGGGCGAAGATCGCCGTGAAGCTTCTCATCGGGCTCGTGCTCGTGGTCCTGGTGATCGCCAACGCCCGCAAGGAAAGCATGCCGAGGGGACTGTGGTTGGGGATGATCGCGCTGGTGATCATCAACGTCAGCGTGGCGGTCCTGTGGTCCCCGGCGCACACCTGACGCGCGATGATCCCTGGGGGTGGCGCCGCGTAAGGTTCGATCCTGATGAACCTGCCACTGCCGATCCCCGAATTCGCCACTGAACCGACTGCCTCGACCCCCCGGAGTGGGCTGTCGACCGATGAGTTGCTGGACGGCCTGAACGAACCCCAGGCTGCTGCCGTGCGCCACAGTGGGGCGCCCCTGTTGGTCGTCGCGGGGGCCGGTTCCGGCAAGACCCGGGTCCTGACCCGCCGGATCGCGTGGCTGATCGCTGAACGCGGCGCCCACCCCGGCTCCATCCTGGCCATCACCTTCACCAACAAGGCGGCCGCCGAGATGAAGGAACGGGTGGAGGACCTGGTCGGGCGACGCGCCCGGATCATGTGGGTCAGCACCTTCCACTCGGCTTGCGTGCGCATCCTGCGCAAGGAGGCCGACAAACTCGGCTACAAGTCGAACTTCTCCATCTACGACGCCCAGGACCAGAAGCGGCTGATGACGCTGGTCCTCAAGGACCTCGACCTCGACCCGAAGCGGTTCCAACCCGGCGCGGTCCTGCACTGGGTGTCCAACCACAAGAACGAACTGAACGATCCCGAAGATGTGGCGGCAGGGACCCTCAACGGGTTCGAGCGTGACTACTCCGCGGCGTACACGCTCTATCAGCGTCGTCTGCGCGAGGCGAACGCGATGGACTTCGACGATCTGATCATGGCCACGGTTCACTTGCTGCAGGCGTTCCCCGCGGTCAAGGAGACCTATCGGCGCAGGTTCCGACATGTGCTGGTCGACGAGTACCAAGACACCAACCACGCGCAGTACGCCCTCATCGGTCAGTTGTGCTCCGATGACCCCGAACTCGTCGAAGAGGCCGTCGTTCCGCCGGCGGAGTTGATGGTGGTCGGCGACGCCGATCAATCCATCTACGCCTTCCGCGGGGCCAACATCCGCAACATCCTCCAGTTCGAGCAGGACTTCCCCAACGCCTCCTCGATCCTGCTCGAGCAGAACTACCGCTCGACCCAGACCATCCTGACCGCGGCCAACTCGGTGATCGGCAACAACCAGGGGCGACGCGAGAAGCGGCTGTGGTCCGAAGCCGGCGACGGGGAGCGGATCGTCGGGTACGTCTCCGACGACGAGCACGACGAAGCCCGGTTCGTCTCCGACGAGATCGACGCCCTGACCGACAAGGGGGTCAAGCCCGGCGACGTTGCGGTGTTCTACCGCACGAACGCCCAGTCGCGGGTCTTCGAAGAGATCTTCATCCGCACCGGTCAGCCCTACAAGGTCGTCGGCGGTGTGCGCTTCTACGAACGCCGTGAGATCCGTGACGCCATCGCCTACCTGCGGATGCTGGTGAACCCCGATGACCAGGTGTCGGTCCGTCGCATCCTCAACGTTCCCAAGCGGGGGATCGGGGACCGGGCCGTCGGCTGCGTGCAGGCCTACTCCGAACGCGAGCGCATCACCTTCTGGGAGGCGCTGCGCCGCGCGAACGACGCACCGGGTCTCGCCACCCGCAGTCTGAGCCAGATCAAAGGATTCGTGGCGATGGTCGAGGAACTCCAGTCGATGGTGCAGGCCGGGGAGCGGGCTGACGTCGTCCTCGAAACCGTGCTCGCCCGATCGACCTACCTCGACGTCCTCGAGGAGTCCGACGACCCCCAGGACGCCACCCGCCTGGAGAACCTCGCCGAGCTCGTGGCCGTCGCCCGCGAGTTCTCCGACGACCCGGTCGCCGGGCCGTCGGCGGACCCTGCCGATGTCGATGCGGGACTGGTGGCGCCCGGGCTGGGCGACTTCCTCGAACGCGTGGCCCTGGTCGCCGACACCGACCAGATCCCCGACGAACCGGACCCCGAAGCGGAGGACCTGGGGGTGGTGACCCTGATGACCCTGCACACGGCCAAGGGGTTGGAGTTCCCGGTGGTCTTCCTCACCGGACTGGAGGACGGGATCTTCCCGCACTCCAGGTCGCTGGGGGACCCCACCGAGTTGGAGGAGGAGCGTCGCCTCGCCTACGTCGGTCTCACCCGCGCCCGGGAACGCCTCTACGTCTCCCGTGCAGTGGTCCGCTCGGCCTGGGGCGCGCCGTCGCACAACCCGGCCTCCCGTTTCATCGACGAGCTGCCCATCGACCTGGTCGACTGGCGCCGGACCGAAGCGGCGATGAGCCGCTGGACGCGACCCGACCTCACCGACTCCTCACCCGCCGCTCGGATGGGTGCGCCGACCTCCGCGGGACGTCGAAACTTCACCTCGGCCGCTGCTCGGGCCGATGCGGCAGCGAAGTCGAAACCGGCCCGAGAGGTCCCATCGCTGGACCCGGGCGACCGTGTCCTGCACGACTCGTTCGGAATGGGCACCGTGGTGTCGGTCCAGGGTGCGGCCGAGAAGGCCGTCGCCTCGATCGACTTCGGCTCCGAGGGCGTCAAGCGCCTCCTGCTGCGCTACGCACCGGTCGAGAAGCTGTAGCGGCACGCTGGTCGAGGTGCGAAGGCCGTCAAGGCCTGAGCCTCGACACCCCTGTGGTCAACGCGCCCAACCCGGAAGCGTTTGACCGAACCAGGTGAACTAGAACAGGCCGTTGTTCTGCAGGGCGGCGTACGGGTCCACGGGGTCGCCGCCACCGGGGCGGACCTCGAGGTGCAGGTGAGAGCCCGTGACGTTCCCGGTGGCACCGACCGAACCGATGACCTGACCGGCGCGAACGGTTTCTCCGACGCTGACGAAGTAGGAGGTCTGGTGGGCGTACCACATCTCGGTGCCGTCTTCGAGGGTGATGACGGTCTTGTTGCCGTAGGCGCCTTCGTAGCCAGCTGAGGTGACGACACCGCCTGCGACGGCCTTGATCTGGTCGCCGGTCTCTCCGTTGAAGTCGAGGCCGGTGTGGGAACTGGCCCAGAGGCCGTACTGGCCGAAGCGAGCGGTCAGGACAACCGGCTCGAGGGGGTAGACCCACTGGTTGTCGGCGATCTTCTCGGCCTGCTGCTCGGCCTGCTGGGCGAGTTGGCCCAGGGCGGCGTTGCGCTGCTCGGCCTGCTTCTCCGCTACCGCGACGAGCGAGGAGTCGGCGACCGCGTTCAACGCGTTGCGGCGTGAGTCCCGGCTGACCGGGGCGCTGCGTGTGCCGGACTGGGCGCTGACGCTGGCGACACCGCCCTCACCGCTGAGGGCGCTGGCGCGCTGGATCTGACTGGAGATCGACGCCGAGGAGGCGGTGGCGGCGAACTCGGGACCGGTCGAGACCACGGCCCCGCCGACGGCCACGGCGATCGTGGCGATGCCCACGGCCACCGGGGCGGTGGGGAGGAACCTGAACACAGGGGGGCGCGAGCCGGCGCGACGGACGGCCCTGCGCTTTCCGGAGGGGATGACGGAGACCAGCGGGAACTCAGCAGTGGTCTCGACGTCGTTGAAGTGGTGGGTGAGATCGACCTTCACCTGTAGGGGGGAGGCGGTCGCGGTCGTTTCGATGCTTGAATCAGAGAGCAGAGTGGAGGCCGTTGCCGGCGCTTCGGGCGACTCCGTGGTCACGCGTCCGGCGACCCGACGGCCGGCGTAGGGGGTCGCTGCGGTCGTGGAGGGTCGTCGATCCGCGCGTCGTGTGGCTTTGTGGTGACCCATAGACCAACTTCTCCGTACGCTCGGTGAACTGTTTCGTGTCGCGGGGGCTTGCTGCAGGGGCGTGGGGCAGTAGTGCCGGGGGAAAGAGATGGAACAGCCAGTAGCCCGCCGCAGACTGTAACGGAAAGGTCACGGCCGGGCGAACTCGTGCTGGACTGATTGTGCACAACTCGGGCAGTGGTTCGTGGGGGAACCCGACAAAATGTGGTCTGGGCCACGTCGAGGGCCTTTGGTGGCGGGGATTCTCACCGCCACTCGCAGATACCTGGACGTCCTACTAGTCTGTGGTCATGATCTCCACCACTCCCGCGCCGACGACCGACGATGCAGCCCTTGGCACCACCGGAGACAACAGCACTCACCGGTTGCGCATCGTGGTGGGCAAGCCCGGTCTCGACGGACATGACCGCGGCGCCAAGATCGTGGCGCGCGCCCTGAGGGACGCCGGTCACGAGGTCATCTACACGGGTCTGCATCAGACGCCCCAACAGATCGTGGAGACCGCGATCCAGGAGGACGCCGACCTGGTGGGCCTCTCGGTCCTCAGTGGCGCTCACATGACGCTGTTTCGCAAGTTGGTCGAGTTGTTCGCCGAGCGCGACGCCTCCGACATCGTGCTGTTCGGAGGAGGGATCATTCCGGAGGAGGACATCCCTCTCCTGGAGGAGATCGGGGTCGCCAAGGTCTTCACTCCGGGCGCTGCCACCACCGAGATCACCGACTGGGTCGCCCAGCACTTCGCTGAGTGACCACCCACCGGTCGATGCCTCGCGGTGGTTGATCAGCGGGACCGGATTTCAACAGACCTGCTAACTGCCCTAAGGTGCATCGGTGGAGCCGAGGCACCCTGGTTCGTTTTTTGGGGGTGGCTCGGACACCCCAGCCAATGGTGCGCAGCGGCTCGCGCTGCACCGTCGATACAAGGACATGGTGGATCAGTGGATCTCATGGAATTCCAGGCGAAGGAACTATTCGCCAAGCATGACGTGCCTGGTGCCCTGGGCATCGTCGCGACGACGCCGGCCGAGGCCCGCGCCGCGGCCGAGAAGCTCGGTGTGTGCGTGGTCAAGGCTCAGGTCAAGGCCGGAGGCCGGGGCAAGGCGGGTGGCGTCAAGCTCGCCAAGACCCCCGACGAGGCCGAAGAGCACGCCGAGGCGATCCTCGGCATGGAGATCAAGGGACTGACCGTCCACCGGGTGCTCATCGCCCCGGCCGCGACGATCGAGGAGGAGTACTACTTCTCGTTCCTGCTCGACCGCTCGAACCGCCAGTACCTCTGCATCGCCAGCGTCGAGGGTGGTGTGGAGATCGAAGAGGTCGCCAAGACCAACCCGGACGCCGTCAAGCAGATTCCGATCAACCCGGGCGTCGGTGTCGATGAGGCCAAGGCCCGCGAGATCGTGGCCGAGGCAGGCTTCCCCGAGGTCCTGACCGAGCAGGCCGTCACCACGGTGCTGAACCTGTGGAAGGCCTTCGTGGAGGAGGACGCGACTCTGGTCGAGGTCAACCCGTTGGCCCGCCTGGCCGGCGACAAGCTCGAGGCGCTCGACGGCAAGATGTCCCTGGACGAGAACGCCGAGTTCCGTCACGAGGACCACGCGCAGTTCGAGGACAAGGACGCCGCGGACCCGCTCGAGGCCAAGGCGAAGGCCAAGGGCCTGAACTACGTCAAGCTCGACGGAGCCGTCGGCATCATCGGCAACGGCGCCGGTCTGGTCATGTCGACCCTCGACGTGGTCGCCTACGCCGGCGAGGCGCACGGCAACGTGAAGCCCGCCAACTTCCTCGACATCGGTGGTGGCGCCTCGGCTGAGGTGATGGCCAACGGTCTCGACGTCATTCTCAACGACGAGCAGGTCAAGAGCGTGTTCGTGAACGTCTTCGGCGGCATCACCTCCTGTGACGCCGTCGCGAACGGCATCGTCGGCGCGCTGGAGATCCTCGGTGACGAGGCCAGCAAGCCGCTCGTGGTCCGTCTCGACGGCAACGCCGTCGAAGAGGGTCGTCGCATCCTCGAGGAGGCCAACCACCCGCTGGTGACTCTCGTCGACACCATGGACGGCGCCGCCGACAAGGCCGCCGAACTCGCCCACGCCGCAGGCGCTTGAGAAAGATCGAGGACTGAATTGTGTCTATCTACCTGAACAAAGACTCCAAGATCATCGTCCAGGGCATCACGGGCGGTGAGGGCACCAAGCACACCGCGCTGATGCTCAAGTGCGGCACCCAGGTCGTCGGTGGGGTCAACGCCCGCAAGGCCGGCACCAAGGTCGCGCACAAGGATGCCGACGGCAACGACATCGAACTGCCCGTCTTCGGAAGCGTCGAGGAGGCGATGAAGGAGACCGGTGCGAACGTGTCGGTGGCCTTCGTGCCCCCCGCGTTCACCAAGGACGCCTGCCTCGAGGCCATCGACGCCGGCATCGAACTGCTGGTCGTCATCACCGAGGGCGTTCCCGTGCAGGACACGGCCGAGGTCTGGGCCTACCTGGACGGCAAGTCCACCCGCATGATCGGCCCCAACTGCCCCGGCATCATCACCCCCGGCGAGGCGCTCGCCGGGATCACCCCGGCGTCGATCTCCGGCTCCGGCCCGGTCGGTCTGGTGTCGAAGTCCGGCACCCTGACCTACCAGATGATGTTCGAGCTGCGCGACTACGGCTTCTCGACCGCCATCGGCATCGGTGGAGACCCGATCGTCGGCACCACGCACATCGACGCCCTGGCTGCGTTCGAGGCGGACCCCGACACCAAGGCGATCGTGATGATCGGCGAGATCGGCGGCGACGCCGAAGAGCGGGCCGCGGAGTACATCAAGGACCACGTGACCAAGCCGGTCGTCGGCTACGTCGCCGGCTTCACCGCACCGGAGGGCAAGACGATGGGCCACGCCGGCGCCATCGTTTCCGGTTCCTCTGGCACGGCGCAGGCCAAGCAGGAGGCCCTCGAAGCTGCGGGCGTGAAGGTCGGTAAGACGCCGTCCGCGACGGCCGAGCTGATGCGGGAGATCCTCAAGAACATGTGATCGGTCGGCGCTCGGCAGGCCGTCCCTGACAACCACCGCCCGTTTCTCCTGTTCCTGGGAGAGGCGGGCGGTCGGCGTTTGTGTCGCCCCTTCTGTATCGATTGCTGAGTTCTCGTCGGGCTCCTCGCCCAGGGGCTCGTCGCACCTCAACCAGCGACGGGGCTCGTCGCACCTCAACCATCGGGGCTATCAGCTGGCGCGCAACCGCTGTCGCACGTCGAACTGGCTTCCGGGCACTGAGGCAAGGCCGAGCAGGTCGGCCGCGAAGTTGGCCAGGTCGCCGTTCCGGATGGGCTGCTTGCCGGCGTAGGAGACCCTGCGCCGGCCCGGGTCGCGATAGGACGGGTTGAGCTTGTAGAGGTTGGCGCGGTCGATGCCCTGGCCCCAGACCAGGAACGGGACGCGGTAGTTCACCAACTGCTTGGGATCGAAGTGGTCCTTCCCGACGCCCCCGTGGTCGGCGGTCAGGATCACGACGGTGTCGGCGAGAGCGGCATGGTTGTCGATCGCCTTGAGCAGCTTGCCGATCAATGTGTCGACCTGTCGTACCGCCCGGAGGTCGGGCCGGGACTGGAAGCCGCGGTCGTGTCCGACCTGATCGATCTTGCCGAAGTGGACAAAGGTGAAGTCGCGACCCTTCTTGATCAGGTCAGCACGTGCCGCCTTCATCAAGGAGCGATCCCGCTCCTCTTTGATGACGAGCCGATCGATGGCCCGGGGCCAGGATCTTTTGAGGATGGAGAACTTCGTCTTGGTCGAGAACACGGCGCTGGAGCCTCCGGCCTCGGCCACCTGGTTGAACACCGAGGAGACCGGCCCGCCGGCTGCGCTCTGGACCGTGCCTGGACGATCGTCGTTGAAGTCGACGCCGTGCCCGCCGCGCCGCGCGTTGACGCGTCGTCCGGTCACCATGGAGACGTGATTCGGCAGGGTGTAGGTCTGCTCGTAGGTCGTCCGAGCGTTGAGGGTGCCGGCGCCCCGCCGGATCAACCGGAAGAGGTTGGGGGCACCCGCGCGCCCCACCTTGCGGATCGCCGCCGGGCTCAGGGCGTCGACCGAGATGGCCAACACACGTGGGGCCTGTGCACTGCTGGCTGGGCTAGCGCTCAGGGCAGTCTGAGCAGTCGGGGCCGGTGCGGCAACGGCGACCGGAGCCCCGGTGAGGATCAGGCCGAGAGTGCCTGCGGTGAGGAGGGAGCGGAGCATGCGGGGGAGCGTAGCAACGTGACGTGTGTCCCAGGGGCCACCAGAGTTGCGGTGCCGGTCTTACACTTCATCGATGCCTCCGCTCTCTTCGACGATCTCCGGATCTGTGGATGCGCCGATCGGCATTTTCGACTCGGGCTTCGGAGGACTGACTGTCGCCCGTTCGGTGATCGATCAGTTGCCCCACGAGTCGGTCCTCTATCTGGGCGACACGGCGCGGGCGCCGTACGGGCCCAAGCGCATCGGGGAGGTCCGCGAGTACGCCCTGGAGTGTCTCGACCACCTGGTCGACCAGGGGGTCAAGGCGCTGGTGATCGCGTGCAACTCCGCCAGCGCGGCGATGCTCCGCGACGCCCGGGAGCGGTACGACGTGCCGGTCGTAGAGGTGATCTACCCGGCCACCCGTCGGGCCGTGTCCACCACACGAAACGGCCGCATCGGCGTGATCTGCACCCGCTCGACCGCCGACTCACGCGCCTACGACGATGCGTTCGCGGCGGCACCGCAGATGGTCCTGACCACCCAGGCCTGTCCGGCCTTCGTTGACTTCGTCGAGCAGGGCATCACCGGTGGTGAGGACCTGATCTCCGCGGCTCACGAGTACCTGGACCCGCTGACCGCCGCCGGGGTGGACACCCTCGTGCTCGGCTGTACCCACTACCCGTTGTTGACCGGTGTGATCTCCTACGTCATGGGCGACGGGGTGACGCTGGTGAGCAGCGCCGAGGAGTGCGCTCAGGACGTCTACAAGATGCTGGCCGACACGGGACTGATGCGCACCGAGGGGGAGCCGACGTACTCCTTCCTGACCACGGGAACCCCCGAGGATTTCGAGACGATCGGCCGCAGGTTCCTCGGACCGGAACTCGCCGCTGCCGGGCAATTCATCGGGGGACTGGTTTGATCATCGGCAAGAGGGCTGAACCTGAGGTGGGGAACATGAGGGGTGGGACATGAAGGTCACCGTGATCGGTTGCTCGGGCTCGTATCCCGGACCGGACTCGCCCGCGAGTTGCTACCTCTTCGAGGCCTACGACGGCCCCGACGGGAACCGGCGCACCTGGCGGATCCTGGTCGAGCTCGGCAACGGCGCCCTCGGCGCACTGCACAACTACGTCGACCCGCTCACCATCGACGCTGTCTTCCTCTCCCACCTTCACCCGGACCACTGTCTGGATCTGTGCGGCTACTACGTGATGCGTAAGTACCACCCCACCGGCCGGCAACCCACGATCCCGGTCTACGGCCCCGTCGGCACGGCCGACCGGATGGCGCGTGCCTACGACCTGCCCGATGGCCCCGGCATGGCGGAGGAGTTCGACTTCCGCTCCTATGACGGACCGATCAAGATCGGGCCCTTCTCGATCGTGGCCGTGCCGGTGGTTCACCCGGTCGATGCGTTCGGTCTGCGGATCAAGGCCAACGGCATCACCATCGGCTACAGCGGAGACACCGGCCCCTGTGAGGGTCTCGATCGCGTGGCCGCCGGGGTGCACCTGCTCCTGGCTGAGGCATCCTTCCGCGAACACGACGACAATCCGCCGGATCTCCACCTCACCGGGGCCGACGCCGGTCAGGCCGCGGCTCGTGCGCACGCCAAACGACTCGTGCTCACCCACATCCCGCCGTGGTTCGACAAGCAGACCATGCTCACCGAGGCCCGGGTGAACTACACCGGACCGATCGAACTGGCCCGGCCCGGCGCGATCTACGACTTCGACTGATCGCGAGTCTCAACGGTCCCTGAAGGTCGGCGTTGCGGCGTTCCATCTTCATCGGAAGTAGTGCACGCTGGGCGCATGATCGAGGTTTCAGGGCTCACCAAGACGTACGGCGGCTTCACGGCCGTCGACGACGTCAGTTTCGTCTGTCGTCCCGGACAGGTCACCGGCTTCCTGGGACCCAACGGCGCCGGGAAGACCACCACCATGCGCGTCATGGCGGGCTTGACGCCCGCTACCCGTGGCCGGGTCACCATCGGCGGGCATCTCTACCAAGACATCCCGAACCCCGGCCGCCACGTGGGCGTGCTTCTCGACGCCTCAGCGCAGCACGCAGGCCGCACCGGTCGGGAGATCCTGATGATCGGCGCCGCGACCATGGGTCTGCCCGACTCCCGGGTCGACGAGATGCTGGCGCTGGTCTCCTTGGACCCGAAGGAGTCGAAGCGCCGCCTGCGCAACTACAGCCTGGGCATGAAGCAGCGACTCGGCATCGCCCACGCCCTCCTCGGCGACCCGTCGGTGCTGATTCTCGACGAGCCCGCCAACGGCCTCGATCCCGCGGGAATCCGCTGGATGCGAGGCCTCCTGAAGGGGTACGCCGACCGCGGCGGCACCGTGCTGCTCTCGAGCCATCTCCTCAACGAGGTCGAACTCATCGCCGACGAGATGATCCTCATCGGGCACGGCAAGATCGTCGCGCAAGGAGACAAAGCGACGCTCCTGGCCATGGACGGCACGGTGAGCACCCTGGTGATGTCGCAAGACAACCAGGGGCTGACCGAGGCACTGAAGCGAGCCGGGTTCGACGTACAACCCGAAGGAAGCGGCCTACGGGCCTCCTGTGCGCCGCAGGACGTCGGTCGAGCAGCGATCGAGGCGCGCATCGTGCTGACCGACCTTCGAACCGGGTCGGCCGGCCTCGAGGACCTCTTCCTCGAGTTGACGTCCGACACCCAACGCGACGTCACTGCCCCAGGAGTAGCCCGATGAGTTCGACCTCTAGTTCCTACGCCCCGTTGGACTTCAGCGACACCTCGCAGGTGCCGATGGGGCGCTTGGCCAAGGTCGAGGTCCGCAAGGCCCTCGACACCCGGGCGGGACGGTGGCTGATCATCGGGGTGCTCGCACTGCTTCTCGTGGTTCTCACGATCTTCGCCCTGGTGGGCAATGACGTCGACAAGGACTACGGCACGTTCTTACAGATCTCCGGGGCGACCCTCGGCTACTTCCTGCCGATCGTCATCATCCTGCTCGTCACCAGCGAGCAGAGCCAACGCACCGGTCTGGTGACCTTCGCCCTCGAGCCCCGACGCTCCCGCGTGGTGATCGCCAAGTTCCTCGCTGGGCTGACCCTGGGGGTGGGCCTGATCATCTTGGCGGCTCTCGTCGCGGCCGTCGGCACCCTGATCGGGGTCGCTTCGGGCGCCTCGCCGAGTTGGACCCCGGAGTTCTCGCTGATCTTCAACGGCTTCGTGCTGGCCAACCTGATCGGGGTCTTCACCGGCTTCGCGATCGCCATGCTCCTGATGAACACCCCGGCCGCGATCGTGGTCTATTTCATCTACAGCCTGGTGCTGCCGATCGCTTCGGGCATCCTGTCCAGCATCAGCAGCGGCTTCGAGAAGATCGCGCCGTGGGTCGAGTTCAATACCGCACAGAGTCCCTTGTTCGTGGGCGATGGTTCGTTGACGGGCCAGGAGTGGGCCCAGTTCGTGGTCGCAGGCACGATCTGGTTGATCGTCCCCCTCGCACTGGGTGTGGCCCGACTGCTCCGCATCGAATTCAAGTAGGTGGGCCCCGACTACTAGGGTCGGCCCCATGACTTCTCCCACCCCACGCGAAGACGGCCGGGCCGACAACGAACTGCGCCCGGTCACCATCACCCGCAACTGGCTGGACCACGCGGCCGGCTCGGTGCTGATCGAATTCGGCAAGACCAAGGTGCTGTGCTCGGCCTCGGCCAGCGAGGGTGTGCCGCGCTGGCGCAAGGGCTCCGGCCTGGGTTGGGTGACCGCGGAGTACGCCATGCTCCCGGCCTCCACCAACACCCGCTCGCCGCGCGAGTCGGTCAAGGGCCGCATCGGTGGCCGGACCCACGAGATCAGCCGTCTGATCGGCCGCTCCCTGCGCGTGGTCATCGACGACAAGGCGCTGGGAGAGAACACCATCCAGCTCGACTGCGACGTCCTCCAGGCCGACGGCGGCACCCGCACCGCCGCCATCACCGGGGCGTACGTCGCTCTGCACGACGCCTGCGCCGCCCTCGGGGTCCCCGGGGCACTGACCGGTTCGGTCGCCGCGATCAGCGTCGGCATCATCGACGGTACGCCGCGCTTGGACCTGCCCTACGTCGAGGACGTCCGCGCCGAGACCGACATGAACGTCGTGATGACCGCCGACGGGAAGTTCGTCGAGGTCCAGGGCACCGCGGAGGGTGCGGCCTTCGACCGCGCCGAGCTCGACGCACTGCTGGACCTGGCCGGCGAGGGCTGCGCCGACCTGATCCGTAAGCAGAACGAGGCTCTGGGGCGCTAGCCGATGGTCGAGCCTGTCGAGATCTTCCTCGCCTCCCGCAACGCCAAGAAGATCGCCGAGATGCAGCGGATCCTGGTCGAGCACCTGCCCGGCATCCGGGTGCTCGGCCTGGACGACGTCGCCGCCTACGACGAACCCATCGAGGACCATCCGACCTTCGAGGGCAACGCGCTGGTCAAGGCGCTGGCGGGCGCGGCCATGACCGGGCTCCCCACCCTCGCCGACGACAGCGGGCTCTGCGTCGATGCGCTGAACGGCATGCCGGGAGTGCTTTCCGCACGCTGGTCCGGCTCCGCCAAGGGGGATGACAAAGACGCAAGGAACAACCGGCTGCTGCTCGATCAACTCACCGACGTACCCACCGAGAGGCGCGCAGCGCACTTCGTCTGTGCGGTGGCCTTCGTGGACGCCCGGGTCGAGGGAGGTGCCGCCATCGTGGTGGAGGGGCGGATGAGCGGTCGGGTGCTCCACGAGGTGCGCGGCGAGGGAGGTTTCGGGTACGACGTGCTCTTCGAGGCCGACGACCACCCGGGCCTGGCGACCGCGGAGCTGTCGGCGGCGGAGAAGGACGCGATCTCCCACCGAGGCCACGCACTGCGCGAGATCGCACCTCTGGTCGCCGCCGCGTTGGCCCCCCGGTAGATTCCGAGCGTGAACCGACACTTCTTTCTCCGACGCAACCTGGCCCGTTTCCTGTTGCGCATCGTCCGGTGGAAGCCGGTGGGGACCCCGCCGCAGGCGGGCATCCTGGTGGGCTACCCGCACACTTCCAACTGGGACTGGGTGCTCAGTGTCCTGATGGCCTGGACGCACAACGTGCAGCTGCAGATCCTCGTGAAGGAGTCGTTCTTCAAGGGACCTCTGGCGCCGATCATGCGGGCTAGCGGAGCCATCGAACTCGACCGCGACAACCCCGGCGCCACCATCCGCGAGTTGGTTGCACGGGCCAAGTCGGACGAAACTTTTCTGCTGGCCATCGCTGCCGAAGGAACCCGCGGCAAGGTCGAGTTCTGGAAGTCCGGCTTCTACCGGATCTCCCAGCAGACCGGGTTGCCACTCACCCTGTCGTTCCTCGACGCACCCAGCCGCCGCGTCGGCTTCGGTATCACCTTCCAGCCCACCGGTGACGTTTCGGCGGACATGGACCGGATCCGCGAGTTCTACGCCGACAAGCAGGGCATCTACCCCGAGAACACCTCGCCGCCCCGGCTGCGGGAAGAGGGCGAGACCCTCAGCTGACAGATGCGCTCTCTGTCCTCCGGATGCGCTTGCTGATCAGCACACCCCAGGCCGCGGCCATGAAGAACATCAGCAGCGAGTAGACCGCGGCGGGGACCGCGACCTCGTTGACCTCGAGGATGTTCTCGGCCACGAAGATCGCCAGGGTGCCGTTGTGGACGCCGATCTCGAAGGACGAGGCGATCGCCTGTCCCTGGACGATGCCGAAGGCGCGGGGGACGGCGTACCCCACGACGAGGCTGATCGCGCAGAACAGGGCGGCGGCAGCGCCGACCGAGGCCAGGTAGTCGCCCACGTTCTCGGCTTCTCCGGCCAGGATCCCGATGACCAGGACGGCCAGGATCACCGCAGAGGCGATCCGCACCGGGCGGTCCATCCGCTCGGCGAAGTCGGGGCGTCGGGAGCGGACGGCCATCCCGATCGCCACAGGGACCAGGATCAGCACGAAGACCTTGATCACCTCGACCGGGGGAAGGCTGACGGTGTCGCCCTGGTCGAAGTAGGCGATGGCCAGGTTGGTGATCACCGGAAGGGTTGCGATCGCGATCACCGAGTTGATCGCGGTCAGCGTGATGTTCAGGGCGACATCGCCCCGGAACAGATGGCTGAAGAGGTTCGCCGTGGTGCCACCGGGGGAGGCGGCCAACAGCATCAGCCCGATCCCGAGCAGCGGCGGCAGATCGAACAACAGCACCAGACCGAAGCAGATCAGCGGCAACAGGAGCAACTGGCATCCCAGCGCCACGACCACCGCCTTGGGGTGCTCCCGCACCCGGCGGAAGTCCCTCAGCGTCAGATCCAGCCCGAGGCCGAACATGATGATCCCCAGTGCGATCGGCAGTCCGATCTCCGTCAGTGCTCCACCCATGCGCGGAGCCTAACCCCCTGTGAGCGGCGTCACAGGTAGTCGAGCTACTCCCAGGTCCAGGAATCCAGAATCTCGTCGAACACGTCCTTCGCTCCGGCGTCGCCCTTCTCGGCGCTCAGGGTGATCGAGTAGACCGCACCGTCGACGACCGCCAGATAGGCGGTCTGTGCCACCGAGACGTCCTGGTTGTTGACGCTGTCGAGGGTCGCGGCGATGACCTTCTCGCCGCCGATCTGCGAGTCCGGGCCCGGCTTCGGGGTGACGCCCACGGCGTTCCCGAGGTTGCCCTGCCAGCTCTCCCGCAACTCCTCCAGGTCGGTGACCTCGGCCGGTTGGCGTTCCACGATCAGGTTGGCGCGACCGCTCTCGATGTCGGGACCCCACGTGGCGACCGTGTCGATGGCGCCGGGTGGGTTCTGTGCCAGCACGTCTTCGCTGACGTCCTGCCACTCGTCGGGCAGTGTGTAGGAGTAGCCCTCCCCGGACAGGAGGCCCGTCTCATCAGCGGGGTCCTCGGAGGCGTCCTGGGACGGGTCGGCGCTCTGGCTACTGATGGGCGCGTCGGCACTCGGCCCGTCGTCGCCGCTGACCAGCACGACGACTCCGATGATGATCGCGCTCAACGCCAACACACCCGCGGCGATCAGACCGACGATGAGGCCGACGTTCTTCTTCGACGACGGCTTCTGGCCCGGTTGGTAGGGGGCCGGCGGATACTGAGCCGGTGGGTACTGGCCCGGTGGGGCAGGAGGTACGCCGTCACCGCTCGGTCCCGGCGGTGTCCACTCCGGCGGCTGCTCCGGTGGTTGGCTCATGGTCGCTCCTGACCGATCGCGAGACAGGCATCAATAGGGTTCATCGTGCCGGAGGGGGGACTTGAACCCCCACGCCCTAGAGCACAGGTACCTAAAACCTGCGTGTCTGCCAATTCCACCACTCCGGCTCGCCAGGAAGTCTAGTGCCGACCCGGCGTCGTCCTACGCCAGCCCGAGGTCGCGATGAAGCTTGGCGACGTGGCCGGTGGCCTTGACGTTGTACTGCGCGAGTTCGACGGCACCGGCGGGGTCGACCACGAAGGTCGAGCGGATGACTCCCTCGACGACCTTGCCGTAGAGCTTCTTCTCGCCGAACGCACCGTAGGACTTCATCACCGACCGATCGGGATCGGAGAGCAGGGTGATGGTGAGCCCGTCCCGCTCGCGGAACTTGGCCAGCTTCTCCGGCTTGTCCGGGGAGATGCCCAGCACCGTGAACCCGGCAGCGGCCAAGGAGTCGAAGGACTCGGTGAAGTCGCAGGCCTGCTTGGTGCAGCCGGGCGTCATCGCCGCCGGGTAGAAGTAGACGATGACCCGCTTGTCCTCACCCAGGAGCGAGGAGAGGGTGACCTCGGTGCCCTGATCATCGGTCAGGGTGAAGTCGGGGGCGGGATCGCCCATGGCGAGTCGGGTCTGGTCGGTGGTGGGCATGGAGGCTCCTTCTCGCGCAACTGCGGGCCAGAGGTAGTTGCACATTGTTTGCAATAACGTAGGGTTTCCTCAACCAACTTACTGATGGCCAACTGGTAGGAGACGCCCGCATGCACGTGCCCGATGGATTCCTCGACGCACCGACGTCGATCACCACCGGTGTGATCGCCGCGGGTGCCGTGGCGGTGGCGTTGCGCAAGGCCCGCACCGAGTTGGACGACCGGACCGCGCCCATGGCCGGACTGGTCGCGGCCTTCATCTTCGCCGCGCAGATGATCAACTTCCCCGTGGGCGCCGGTACGAGCGGTCACCTCCTGGGAGGTGCGCTGGCGGCGGTCCTCGTCGGCCCCTGGACCGGTGCCTTGTGCATCAGCGTCGTGCTCCTGGTCCAGGCGCTGTTCATGGCGGATGGCGGGGTCACGGCCATCGGCACGAACATCACCCTGATGGGCATCGTCGGCTGCTTCGTCGGGTACGCCGTGTTCCGCCTGGCCCTCGCGGTGCTCCCGAAGCGTTCCTCCAGCATCGCCCCCGCCGCCGCGGTGGGCGCGTTCGTCTCGGTCCCGGCTGCCGCAGCGGTGTTCACCCTGCTCTTCGCCATCGGTGGGGTCGCCCCCATCGACGCCAGCACCGTGCTGACCGTGATGCTCGGCTGGCACACCCTGATCGGCCTCGGCGAGGCCGCCATCACCCTGCTGGTGGTGGGCTCGGTGGTTTCCGTGCGTCCCGACCTGGTGCACGGCGCCCGCGGTCTGGTCTCCACCCGTGAACTCGAGATCCGGACGGCCACCGCATGAGTGGGCAAAGCATGAGTGGGCAGAGCATGAGCGGTCAGACCGAGAAGCGTCCGCGCATGTCCACGCGGACCTTCGCGATCCTTGCGGTGCTGGTGACCCTGTTGATCGCGGGTGTCGGGAGCTACTACGCCAGCGGCAGCCCCGACGGTCTGGAGTACGTCGCCAAGGACAAGGGCTTCGACGACACTGCGCAGACCCCCAAGACCGACGACGGCCTCTTCAGCGGATACGACACCAAGGGCATCGACAACGATCGGTTGGGCGGTGGGGTGGCCGGGGTGGCCGGCGTACTCCTCGTTCTGGCTCTCGCCGGGGGACTGACCTACGTCGTGCGCCGTCGTACGAAACACGAGACGGAAGCGAGCGACACCCACTAGTGGGCGCGGGACACGGTCACCGTCTGCACTTCCACGGCCACAGCGTGGTGCACCGCTTCCCGGCGCATCTGAAGATCCTGACTCTGCTGGCCTTCGTGCTCCTGGCGGTGGCGACACCGCCGCGGTTCTATCCGGCGTACGCCGTCTACCTGCTGATCGTGGTCGCGGTGATCCTCACCGCCCGGGTGCCGTTGGGCTACATCGCCAAGCGGATGGTCATCGAGGTGCCCTTCATCGTGTTCGCGGTGCTGTTGCCGTTCGTGGCCACCGGACCTCGGGTCGAGGTCCTCGGCCTGAGCGTGTCGGAGGCCGGACTGGTCGCGGCCGGAACGCTGCTGGCCAAGGGCACCCTGGGCGTGATGGCGGCCCTGACCCTGGCGGCCACCACCGAACCCTCCGAGGTCCTGGTTGGTCTGCAGAAGTTGCGGATGCCCGACCTTATCGTCCAGATCATGAGCTTCATGATCCGCTACCTCGACGTGGTCACCGCCGACCTGGGACGCATGCTGGTCTCGATGCGGTCGCGTGGCGTCGACCCCCGATCCCCGCGGCACTGGCCCGCGCTGGCGCGCTCCCTGGGGGCGTTGTTCATCCGCTCCTACGAGCGGGGCGAACGGGTCCACCTCGCCATGCTCTCGCGCGGCTACGACGGAAGGATGCCCCGGTGATGAACAGGTGATGTGCTCATGAGTGTGCCCGTTCTCGACGTGCAAGGACTTGCCTACGCCTATCCCGACGGGCACCAGGCCCTCTTCGGGGTGGACCTCCATGTCCATGCGGGGGAGCGGGTCGCGTTGCTGGGACCCAACGGTGCCGGCAAGACCACCTTGGTGTTGCACCTGAACGGCATCCTGGCCGGCGGGGTCGGATCGGTGCAGATCAGTGGGCTACCGGTCGAGAAGGCCAACCTCGCCGAGGTACGCCGCCGCGTCGGGATCGTATTCCAGGACCCCGACGACCAACTCTTCATGGGCACCGTCCGGGCCGACGTGGCCTTCGGGCCGGCCAACCAGGGACTCAAAGGGGCGGAGTTGGAGGCCCGGGTGATGTCGGCCCTGACCCAGGTCGGGATGGCCGAGGTGGCCGACCGGCCGCCGCATCACCTGTCCTTCGGCCAGCGACGTCGCGTCGCCGTGGCCACGGTGTTGGCCATGGAGCCCGAGATCCTGGTCCTGGACGAGCCCTCCTCCAACCTCGACCCCGCCTCGCGCCGCGAGCTCGCCGACATCCTGCGGGGACTGGACGTCACGGTCCTGATGGTCACCCACGACCTTCCCTACGCCCTGGAACTGTGTCCCCGATCGGTCATCCTCAGCGACGGACACGTGGTCGCGGACGGCTCCACCCTCGAGGTGTTGAGCAACGAGACGTTGATGGCTGAACACCGGTTGGAACTCCCCTTCGGCTTCGACCCGCGGACCATTGGTAACCTGCCCTCGTGAGCAACGAACCCTCTGACATCGAGCGCGAGATCGAAGAAACGCGCGAGCGCCTGGCCGGCACCATCGACCAGCTGCTCTACCGCTCGCACCCCAAGACGATCGTGAGTCGTGAGATCGCCGCGATCAAGGCGGTCTACGTCGACGCCGAGACCGGGGAACCCCGCACCGACAACATCCTCAAGACCGTGGGCGGTGTGCTGGGCGTGATCGTTCTGTTCGCGACGGTCCGCAAGATCGCCTCCTAGATCACCCGCCAGATCTCCATCGCACCCCGCGGAGGATCCGTGCTCCCGATCAAGATGCTGCACGACCGCGTCCTGTGTGAGCTCGACGGTGACGCAGGCGAGCGCAAGTCCTCCGGGGGGATCGTCATCCCCGCCACCGCGGCGATGGGCGGCAAGCGCCTGGCCTGGTCGAAGGTCGTGGCGGTCGGACCCCACGCCCGCGCGGTGGAGGTGGGGGACAAGGTCCTCTACGACCCTGAGGACAAGGCCGAGGTCGAGGTCAGCGGTGACACCTACGTCGTGATGCGCGAACGCGACGTGCACGCCGTAGCGGCCGACCGGTTGGCCGACGAGGCCGCCGGCCTCTACCTCTGAGCCTCGAGCCGCAGACCTCGGACGCCTCGGGTCCGTAACCATCGCCCCACCTGGTGCGTTGGAGCACTGTGCGCACTCGACTCAAGCAATCCCTCGCGACCCTGGCGTCGCTCTCCCTGATTCCCCTCGCCACGGTGAGCGCCTTCGAGGCCGGTGCCGCTGCGGCCCCTGCCGCGATCCCCGGCTCGACCAACGCCACCGCAGAGCCGGCCACGGTGCTGAGCAAGAAGGGCAACGGGAAGTACCGCGCCCGGATCGAGACGACCAAGCACGGGATCCCGCACATCACGGCCAAGGGGTTCGGTGGCCTCGGCTACGGCTCTGGGTACGCCGCCGCCGAGTCGTCGGTCTGCACCCTGTTCGACACCCTGGTCACCGGTCGGGGGCAGCGTTCGCTGTTCTTCGGACCCGATGCCCGCTACGACGACCAGGTGACCCTGGAGGCCTCGAACCTCCAGGTCGACGCCTTCGTCACCGACCTGCACAACCGCCGGGTCGTCGAGAAGCTCTTCGCCGGTCCCGCGGGCCCGGAGCGCGAGGCCAAGCAGATCGTCAAGGGGTACGCCGCCGGGGTGAACCGCTTCATCCGGGAGACCGGTCGCCGGGGAGTGACCGACGCCGAGTGCAAGGGCGCGCAGTACCTCAAGCCCAACGTCAAGGCCGTCGACCTCTGGTACGGCGTCTACTTGGCCAACCTGCTCGCCTCGGCGGGGGTGTTCGTCAAGGAGGTCGTCGACGCCGCACCCCCGACTCCCGGCGATCCCGGTCTGCCCGATCTGCCGCTGCGCGCCTCGCAGGTCGATCGGGACGCCCTGCTGGCCGGCCTGGGCAAGGACCCCGCCGCAGCCTTCGGGTCGAACGCCACCGCCGTGGGCGGCGAGGACACCTCGACCGGCAAGGGCATGCTGCTCGGCAACCCGCACTTCCCCTGGCGCGGGCGCTACCACTTCACCCAGCAGCAACTCACGATCCCGGGGAAGTACGACGTCGCCGGGGCCTCGCTGATCGGTTCGCCGGTGGTCAACATCGGGTGGAACAAGGACGTGGCCTGGAGTCACACCGTCTCCACGGCGTACCGCTTCACGCCCTATGAGTACAAGACGCCCGTCTCGGGCACGACGTACCTCACCGACAGCGGACCCCGTGAGCTCGAACGACGCCTGGTCAAGGTCCGGGTACGCCGCGCCAACGGATCGGTCGGCACGGTCACCGAGGACCTCTACCGCACCCCGCAGGGTTACGTGCTGGACGCCCCGGCGCTCTTCATGCCGTGGAGCCCGACGAGCTTCTGGGCCTTCCGTGACGCCAACGCCGAGCATCTGCGCACCATCGACACCTTCCTGCAGATGGGGAAGGCCACCAACGTCCGCGACCTGTTGCGTCGTCAGGACAAGGGCGGCGGGATGCCGTGGGTGAACACCACCGCAGCCGACCGGAGCGGCAACGTGCTCTACGCCGATCACTCGGTGGTGCCCAACGTCCCGACCGCGCTGGCGCAACGCTGCATGACCCCGGTCGGCCGGGTGCTCGACGAGGTCGCCGGGCTCCCCGGTCTGGACGGCACCTTCGCCGACTCCTCCTGCGCCTGGGGCACCGACGCCGACGCCCAGCGTCCCGGCATGTTCGGTCCGGCCAACCTGCCCGCCGTGGTCCGCCGCGACTGGGTGCACAACGCCAACGACTCCTACTGGCTGCCCAACCCCGACGTGCGGCTCGAGGGCTTCGCGAACATCATCGGGTGCGAGAAGTGCGAGCGCACGATGCGCACCCGCATGGTCGCCCAGTACGTCATCGACCGTCTGGCCTCCGGCCGGAAGGAGACCCCGGCGAGCTTCCGGCGGCACGAGCACGCCAACCGTCTACGAGGCGCCGAGGTGATGCGGGCCGGAGGAGCACTCGACCAGGTCTGCGCGGCCACCGGGGAGACCAAGGCCTGCGCGGTGTTGAAGGCCTGGGACGGTCGTTCCCAGCGCAGCAGCGTCGGCACCCACATCTTCGAGGAGTTCGCGAACCGCACCCCCGACCAGGGGTTGTGGCGTACGCCGTTCTCCGCGGCGGACCCGCTGAACACGCCGCGCGACCTGAACGCGGCGAACCCGCAGGTCGTCGCGGCCATGCAGGGCGCCATCGACTCGCTGCGCGCCCGCAAGATCCCCTTTGACGCCACCTGGGGCTCGTTGCAGGTCGCCGGCGACCGGGGTGCGCCGGCCATCGGGCTCGGGGGTGGCGACGGGGGCCTGATCGGCAACGCGAACGTGTTGTCCTCCCGCAACCCGGAACGCAACAGCGGGCGCTACAAGCCGATCACCTACGGCTCCTCGCACATCCAGGCCATCGCCTTCCAGAAGAAGGGGAAGGTCAACGCCCGCACGATCCTGACCTACAGCCAGCAGGAGGACCCGAAGGCCCGCTACTCCGCGGACCAGACCCGGATCTTCGCGAAGAAGCAGTGGGTCAAGTTCGCCTGGACCCGCAGTCAGATCAAGAAGGACCTGGTCGACAAGGTGATTCTCCAGGGCCGGTAGTCGCCGCGGGTCAGGAGACCCGACGGGCCCCGTCCGAGGCGGCCGCGACCATCGTGGACGGCGCGGCGAATCCAGCCTCGGCGTACGCCGAACGCACCGCAGCGGTCACCTCCTCGACCGTGTCGGCGTCGGCGAGGGCGAGCACGCATCCACCGAAGCCGCCACCGGTCATCCGGGCGCCGTAGGCACCCGCCGTCAGTGCCGTCTCGACCGCCACATCCACCTGCGGAACAGTGATCTCGAAGTCGTCGCGCATCGAGGCATGCGACGCCGTGAGCAGCGGACCGATCACCCGGGGGTCGGCCCCTGAGCGCAGGAGGTCGATGGTGTCCAGCACCCGCGCGTCCTCGGTGACCACGTGTCGCACCCGACGCCGGACCACCGGATCCTCGATCAGGGACTCCCGATGGGAGAAGTCGTCGGGGAGTACGTCGCGAAGAGCGGCCACGCCCAGGGCGGTCGCCCCGGCCACACAGGCCGCACGCCGGTCGGCGTACCCGCCCTCGACCAGCGCGTGCTCGGTCCGGGTGTCGATGATCAGCAGGGCCAGACCGTGGGATCCCAGGTCGAACGACACAGGCTCGACCTCGAGGCTGCGGGTGTCGATGAACAGGACATGACCAGCGACACCGTGCAGCGACGCCATCTGGTCCATGATCCCGGTGGGAGCGCCGACGAAGTCGTTCTCCGCGGTCCGGATCAGCAGGGCCAAGGAGGTCCGGTCCAGATCGATGTCGCTCAGTCCGAGCAGGGCCACCGCGACCGCGCACTCGAGGGCGTGGGAGGACGACAACCCGGCTCCTCGAGGCACATCGGACTCGATCACGAGATCGGCGCCGCCGATCGGGTGACCGGCCCCCCTCAGGGCCCAGGCCACACCCGCGGGGTAGGCACCCCACCCGGGGATGTCACCGGGGGACAAGGCGGTCACGTCGCATTCCAGGGGCTCCCCGGTCTGCCCGGAGGTGACCCGCAGGATGTTGTCGCTGCGGGCTCGGCCTGCGACGCCGACGCCCTGGGCCAGAGCGAGCGGCAGGACGAATCCTTCGTTGTAGTCGGTGTGCTCACCGATCAGGTTGACCCGCCCCGGGGCGAACCAGACGCCGTCCGGCGCAACCCCGTGGGTGGCGGCGAAGGCGTCGGCGGCCCGCCGAGCGGGTTCCGTCCAGGCGATCACGTCGCAGCGTACCTCGGCTCAGCGACTGATAGCGCGCTGTCGGTAGTCGGGGATGTACGCCGCTGCTGCGGCCGCTCCGATCATCGACACGGCCAGGACCAGGAAGCCGATCGTGTAGCCAGCCTCGACGGGGAAGCCGTCGACGGTCAGTCGAGCGGTGACGATCCCGGCCATCACGGCGGCGCCCAGGGAGCCGCCGATGGTGCGGATGTTGGCGTTCATCCCGCTGGCCACACCGGTCTGTTCGGCGGGCACGGCGGCGATGACGACGCCGGCGAGGCTGGCGAAGACCAGGCCGGAGCCGACCCCCTGGGCGGTGGTGGCGACGTACAGCTGCCAGGTGGCGTCGTGGAAGAGCGCGATCGAGGCGAAGGTCAGCCCCATGACCAGGGTCCCGGTGACGATCACGCTGCGGGCGCCGACCCGTTTGATCAGGGGAGCGGTGCAGAACCCCATCAGGAACGACGCGAACGCCGAGGGCGCCAGCAGCCGACCTGACTCGGAGATGGAGGCGCCGAAGCCGTAACCCGCCTCGATGGGGGTCTGCAGGAACTGGGGCAGGAAGCCGAAGGTCGCGAAGGTGGCGAATCCGACGAAGCCGGCCACCAGGTTGGTGCTCCAGACTCCGCGGCGACGCATCATCGCCATGTCGATCATCGGCACCGGCACCCGGAGTTCGGTGCGGACCCAGATCACCACGAGCAGGCCCGAGAGGGCCAGCAGGCCCAGGGTGCGCCCGGAGGCCCAGCCCCAGTCGTTGCCCTCGCTGAGGGCGATGAGCAGGGCGATCAGCCAGCCCGCGAGCAGCACCGCGGGCGTCACCGGGAGCCGGGCAGGGGTGCGGACGGGGGAGGACGGGATGAAGGCCAGGGCCGCGACCCCGGCGATCGCGGTGGCGACCATCGGCAGCCAGAAGAGGCCGCGGAAACCCATCACGTCCACGATGGGTCCGGCGATGACGATGCCGATGCCGAATCCGACGGCGGCCAACGAGGCGAGGATGCTCAACGCGGACTGAAGGCCTGAACGGAACTCGTCGCGAGCGATGCCGAAGCACAGCGGCAGCACGCCTCCGCCCATGCCCTGGATCACGCGGGCCACGATCAGCACCTCGATCGAGGGCGCGACGGCCGCCAGCAGCGACCCCACGGTCAGGATCGCCAGACAGACCACCAGCATCCGTTGTTTGCCCACGACGTCGCCGACCCGACCGAGCAGGGGGGTGGCGATGCTCGCCGAGAGGAGGTACGCCGTCAGCACCCAGGTGACGGTGTTCTGGTCGGTGTCGAACTCGGCCTGGATCGTGGCCAGCACGGGGATGACCAGCGACTGCAGGAGCACGAACGTGGTGATCGACAGGGCGAGCAGCACGAAGGTCAGGCGCGGACGGGCCGGCCGGTGGGTGCTCTCGAGCACATCGACTCCTGATGGGTGAGAGTTAGTTGAAATGGACAACTAACAACGAGCGGGAGCCTAGCCGGTAGGTTGCGGTGCGTGGACATCGTGAGCACTCCCGAGGACCGGTTCGCCGCGCTGAGCGACTACCCCTACGCGCCGTCGTACGTCGACGTGGGTGGCGCCGGCGGCCCGCTGCGCATGGCCTACGTCGACGAGGGGCCGCGCGACGCCCCCGTCGTGTTGCTGCTGCACGGCGAGCCGACCTGGGGTTACCTCTACCGCCACATGATCGACCCGCTGGTCGAGGCCGGTCTGCGTGTGGTGGTGCCGGACCTGATCGGCTTCGGGCGCTCCGACAAGCCGACCAAGGTGTCCGACTACTCCTATCAGGCCCACGTCGACTGGATGACGACCTTCATCGACGAGCTCGGCATCGGCGACCTCACCCTGTTCTGTCAGGACTGGGGCTCGCTGATCGGTCTGCGGATCGTCGGGATGGAGCCGGAACGGTTCGCGCGGGTGGTGGTCGGGAACGGCTTCCTGCCCGCCGAGGGCACCAAGACGCCCTTGGCCTTCCACGTGTGGCGTGGATTCTCCCGGTGGTCACCGGTGTTCCCGATCGGGCGGATCGTCGATGTAGGCACGGTTCGGTCACTGAGCAAGGCCGAGCGGGCGGCGTACGACGCCCCGTTCCCCTCGGCCAAGCACCTCGCCGGAGCGCGTGCGTTCCCGGCGCTGGTGCCGACCGGGGCCGACGATCCCGCTATGCCCGCCAACCGGCTGGCGTGGGCGGGGCTCGGGCGCTTCGAGAAGCCCTTCCTGACCGTCTACGGGCGCAAGGACCCGATCCTGGGCAAGGCCGACAAGCCGCTTCAGGCGCAGGTGCCCGGCGCGACGGGGATGGATCACGCCCGGGTTGACGGCGGACACTTCGTGCAGGAGGACCAAGGGCCCGAACTGGCCCGCCGCATCATCGGTCTGGTGGAGTCCGACTAGTCACAACGGACTAGCCGCAGTGCGTGCTAGGTCACATGTGACGGGAATGACTCCCGTTCCGGTGGCGCGAGACCGCGATGGATGCCACCGTCGTCACATGCAGTCGAACACCAGCCCCCGAGGGGGCGTCCTCGAAGATCTGACCGCCTCGGTCGAAACCGTGTCGTCCCACTCCCATGGGGGGTCTGACGCCTGGACCGCCGAGGGCGATGTGTTGCGCGACCTGTTGTCGCACTACTGAGGACGAGTCACCACTTCCGTTCGATTCGGACGCTCTTCTTGATCCGTTCGGTGTTGCCAGCGGCGTCGGTCACCTTGATGTTCAACCGGGCCCATCCGGAGAAGGTGCGCTGCATCTGTCGGTAGACCTTGGGGTGCAGCCTCATTCGGAACTCCTGCTCGTACCCCGGTGTGGCTCGGCGGACCTGCTTACGGACGTGGAAGAAGCGCTTGCCCTTGCCCTTGGCTTTCGCCTTACCGGTCACCCGGATCCAGGCAGGCTCGTCGACGCGGATCTTGGCCTGGACGAACCACCGCTTCACGAGCCTGCGGTTGGTCTTGGCCTTGAGCCCCAGCACCTCGTCGTCACAGACTGAGGGCGTGATGTTCAGGGACCAGCCGTCGAGGGACCCGCTGAGACCATTGGGGTTGGTGTCGATGATCCGCAGGATCCAGTCACCGTTGGGGTCCTCCCCACGGAAGGCGCCCATGGCCTCCTCGGGAACGAGCCTGTCCGGCGTGACGGTGTCGATGAAGGGGTAGTCGCTGACGATCTTGGCTGGGGCGGCGTAGGGCACCTGGCTGCCGGGGTCGGCGTGATCGTCGAAGACGACGTCCGCGAAGTTGTCGGCCCCGTTGCCGTTGCCGGTGGTGAGCGTCGTGGTCGTCCGCTCGGGCGAGGTCAGCGAGATCTCCAGGTCCTGACTGTTGGCGTGCGGTAGTTGGAGTCCCACGGTGGTGTCCGCGATCCTCGATCCGATCCCGGCAAGCTCGAGCACCGAGTAGACGCCATAGCCGTCATAGGTCTCGTTGACAGGCTGGGCGGCGTTCTCGCTGAATCGGGGTACGGCGGGACGGGTCTCCGCCGATGTCCGCGTGGCCAGCTTCAGGCTCCAGGAGTCGAGCGTCCCGGTGTCGCTGACGTGATCGGCGTCGCGGATCGTCAGGGTCCACTGGCCGTTCGGGTTCTCGTTCGCGAAGGCACTCAGCGCTTCCTCCGGGACGAGCCTCGAGGCGGTGACGCCATCGGTGAAGACGTGGTCGGTCACGATCGCGACGGGAGTCGTCGAGTACGGGACCATGTTTCCGTGGTCTGCGTCGTCATCCCAGGTGGTGCCGGCGAAGACGTCGTCATTGTCGCCACCGTTGTTGGTCGTCAGGGTCACGACCGTTCCCACCGGCGACTCGAGAGTCATCTCGACGTCGTCGTTGTAGGAGTGCTCGAGATCGGTGAACAGGTCGACGTCCACCAGGTTCGGACCCGCGTCGCTCACCGTCAGGATGGACGTCGTGAGTCCTGTTGCCGGATCCGCGGGGACCGGCACCGGGGTGGTGTTGGTGTACGACGTGGTGCTCGGTTCCTCACAGCCCGGGGCTACGGCTGCTGGTGCGGGCGCGGGCGCAGGTGCAGCGCGGACGGGGCCCACCGCGCTCAGGGCGCCGACCGCGAGAGCGGAGACCGATAGGGCCACGATTCGAGAGCGCAACCGCGAAGTAGGGGGCGTGGGTCTGATCGATCTGGACATCAAATGGTCCCTGCATCGTCCCGAGGTGGAGTGAGGCTCTCTTCAGTGAAAGCGGAACTCCCGGTCTAGTCAAGGGCCCGGGCGCCGCAGCGGATCCCGACGCGGCTAGACCACTCATCGATCCACTGCTGCGGGGGTAGCCAGAGGCCCTGGTTCGGAGTAAGAAGAAACGTTGTGGCCGCTGGATCTCGGGTCCCTTGACCGCTCAGTGAAGAGCACATCAAGATCTCCGAAAGGAAAGTCCATGAAGATTCCACGCCCCACCCTCTCCGGCATCATCGCGGTGCTCGCCCTCACCATCGCCGTCTCCGGCACGGCCTACGCCGCGGTGTCCTTGCCGAAGAACAGCGTCGGCGCCCAGCAGATCAAAACCAACGCCGTACGCACCTCCGACATCAAGGCCAACGCCGTGCGTCGATCCGACATCAAGACCAACGCCGTGCGCAGCGACAAGATCAAGAACGGAGAGGTGCGCCTCGAGGACCTCGACTCCGCGGTGGCCAGCGCCATCGGCGACCGTGCTCCGACCGCCTATCAGGTGAGCAACAGCAGCATCCAGTTCGTGGGTGCGGTGAGGGAGACCTTCGCGACAATGGAGATCGCAGAGGGCGGCGACTACCTGATCACAGCCAACCTGCGGGTTTTCCCGCGCGTGGGCAACGCCGGCGACAACCTCTACTGCGACATCGTCGGAGGTAGCGGCGGCAACATCAGCATCGTCAACCACGGAGTCGACATGCCCGCGGGTGTCGCCCAGGTGACTATGCACGGCATCCTGTCGACCATCTCGGACGCCACCACGCTGGCCCTGGAGTGCCGCGCAGGAATGAACGAGATCACTCTCACCTACGACTGGACCGCGGTTCAGGTCGACCTCAACTGAATACCGGGTGGTGTTGGTGGACGTGGTGGTGCGGTCGTAGGCGTTGGACGGTCCGGGTCCGTCGGCTAGCGTGACCGGGTCGCGTCAACATCGCAATACGCCGGGGGCCACCACGTATGTCACGAAAGATCCTTGTTGCCATGCTCATGGGGGCTTTCGTCCTCGCCGGGCTGAGCCCGACCAGCGCTCAGGCCGGGCCCGCACTCGCGAACCTCGGTGAGCTCCCGCAGGTGGGGCTGGCCTCGGTCACCGATGATCCGAACGTCATTGATCGCGACCGGGTGAGTTCTCCCGGTGGGAACGAGTGGGTCGTCCGCATCGAGGCGGGCAAGCTGAGGGTCAACAGACTGGACCAGTCCGACGTGGTGATCGCCACTGGACTCCACGTAGTCCCACAGCCGGGCGATGCGCAGTTCGCTATCCGGGGGGTGGCGGCCGCCGGTGCCGGCGTTGTCGTGGCCATCAAGGCGGTCAGCGCCAGTGGGCAGGGTCGCGACAGGGCTACCTTGTTCCGCGTCCTGGGGAACGGACCGCTCGCGTACAAGCGGAACTTCCGGCCCTCGACCTACGGGAGCTTCCCGAGGTTGGTCTCGGTCGTGGACCAGAAGATGATCATCGGCTCCCCGAGCAGCAATATCGGTGAGGCCGATCCCGGGAAGATTCACCGGTTGGCGCTGGCCACCGGTGACCTCGAAATCAGCGTGGACTCCGACCATGTGCCCGACCCCTCTACGCCACTGGGGAACGACTCCTTCGTCTCCTCGGATCTGATCCCCTCCGACTGCTGTTTCGGCCAGTACCTCCGGCGATACAGCGTCAACACGCTGACCCCCGTGTGGTCGCGGAAGTTCGCCAACGGTGGCGGCGAGTTCACCGTCGACGGCGACCGGATCTACGTCGTGGGTCAGCTCGAAGGCAACGTGACCGACCAGGACGCTGACCTCACGCTGAGCGCCCTGGATGCGGCAGGGGTGCAGGTGTGGACCTACGCCTACCCGGTCAAGGTCGGTGGAGCAGGGACGTCCACGCGGCTGGTGATGACCGACAGAGGACCGGTGGTGGTCCAGAGCACCCGCGAGATAGGCAATGGTTTCGTGGGTCTCTTCGGCCTGACCAACAACGGAGCGGAGCGTTTCCGTCACCGGTTCCCGTTGGCGCTTGTCGGTGACGATTCTTTCGTCGCGGCGCGGTGGGAGGCGGCGCAGGGTTTACAACTGACCACAATCCGCCGGAACCAGAACGCGAGCAAGGTCATTTCGACCCACACCGCCTTCCTGGCCGATGAGGCGACGCCGATCGTGGCGCCCTTCGTCTTCGTGTCCGGGGTCGGGACGCATCAACGCGACGTACTCACGGGAGTGCAGTTCGCGCCCGGCCAGACCTTCATGGTCTCCCGGGGGTCGGCTCCCCCGGACGCGGGTCAGTGGTCTGCTCGGATGATCGGCGACGGCCAGGGACGGCTGGAGATCACAGTCACCAAGTCGGGCCGCTACGCCGTCGCCTGGCGGATCGAGAACGCCGACGGAAGCCTCGCGCAGTCCGGGGAGATCGTGGTGACCGTTCGCGGCACCACCTCGGAAGCGGTGATCCTCGAGTCCGGCCCCGCGAAGCGCTCGGTCAGGTCGCCGCTGGTGGTGACGGGGATCGTGCGTTTCGGCGGAGGAAGAACCGATGACAAGGCGATCCTCCAACGCCAGAAGAGCAACGGGGAGTGGACCAACGTCGGGCGTTTCGACCTCACCCATATCGGGGGAGACGCCTTCATGGCCACGATCTCCAAGCGTCAGCCCGCAGGACGCTGGGACTACCGAGTGGCTCTGCCGAGTTTCCCGGACCCGGCCAAGGTCGTCTCGAACACCGTCAACCACGGCTTCTACAAGCTCTGGCTGGTCGGTGCTCAACGATTCGGGGACCAGTGGTTGCGGATCAAGAACCCGAGCCCGATCTGGGCCCCGATCCGCGGTGCTCGCCTGACCGTCTTCGGCCAGCCCATCGCCACCATCGACCGGGGCAGGCAGTCGATCGGCCCAGGCAAGACCGTGCGCATCCATATGGGCGCCGGACGAACGGACGGCGACGACATCTATCTGCGAGTCGGGGGGCAGCAGAGGCTGAAGGTGGCCAAAGGGACCGCCGGACTCGAAGCCCGTGAGGACGGGATGTGGCGCACCCTGAACGTCTTCAGGTGGAACACCACGAACTAGTGCCGGATGCGCCCCCGGAGAACAGTTCAGGCCCACCCGGATCTCTCCGTGGTGGGCCTGCAACCTGCTGCTTGGGTGGTACGGCATCAGGGACTTGAACCCCGAACCCGCTGATTAAGAGTCAGCTGCTCTGCCAATTGAGCTAATGCCGCGCGCTGTGAAGCAGACGCAAGATTAGCAGGCGTCCTGCGACGGGTGAAATCGGGTTGCCTACTGCTTGTCCCGCTCGCGATCGGCGAGCACGGCCATGGCCGCGTTGTGCCCGCCGAGCCCCGAAACGGCGCCGCCACGGCGGGCCCCGGAGCCACACAGCAGGACCGATCCGATGCCGGTGTCCACGCCCCACTGCTGGCTCGGGCGGTCCATCGGAGCCCGGTTCGAGGCCCACGGCCAGTCCAGGTCGCCATGGAAGATGTGGCCACCGGGCATGTTGAGGTCCCGTTCGACATCGAGCGGGGTCTTGACCTCGATGCACAGCCGGCCGTGTTCGTCGCGGGTGACGCAGCGTTCGATCGGTTCCTCGAGACATTCGTTGATCGACTCGATGGCACGGCCCACGGCGAGCATCCGAGTACTGACGGGGTCGAACTTGAACAAGGAGGCCGGCGTGTGGAGGCCGAAGTACGTCAGGGTGTGGGTGCTCTCGCCGAGGTCCCCGAGAATGGTCCGGTCGGTCAGGGTGTGGCAGTAGATCTCGCCCGGGAGCGCGGTCGGCATCTTCCCGCGGGCGGCCTCGTGGTGCGCCCGCTCGAGCGAGCTGTAGTCCTCGTTGAGGTGCAGAGTGCCGGCGAAGGCGGTCTCGGCATCCAGTCCCGACTTCAACTTGGGGAGCCGGTCGAGGAGGAAGTTGATCTTCAACTGTGAGCCCTCGGGCTTGGCCTCCGGGTCGGCGGTGTGACCCAAGAGGGCTTCGAGCACCCAGGGCGCGACATTGGCCAGCACATGGCGGCAGCTGATCGTGTTGGTCTCCTGACCGGTGTGCCAGGTGATCTCCGCCTGGTCCTCGCCCGCGTCGATGGAGGTGACGTTCACACCGGTGACCAGTTCGGCACCAGCGTCGACGGCCGCCTTCGCCAACGCGTCGGTGACTGCGCCCATCCCGCCGACGGGGACCCGCCACTCACCGGTCCCGTTGCCCATCAGGTGGTAGAGGAAGCAGCGGTTCTGGATCAAGCGGGGGTCGTGCAAAGAGGCGAAGGTGCCGATCAACGCATCGGTCGCCACCACTCCGCGCACGGTGTCGTCGGCGAAGCGCGTCTCGATCGTCTGACCCAGCGGATTGCTCACCAGATCGGCCCAGACCTCCGGGCGGACCTGTCCGCGCAGGGTGCGTTCGGTGGGGAGCGGGTCCATCAGGGTCGGCGCCACGACCGCGGCCAACTCACCGACGTCGGCGTAGAAGCGGCGCCAGGCGTCGTACTCCTCATCGGAGCCGGTCAGGGCGCGGAAGGAGTCGCGGGTGGGGACGCCCTCCTCGTGCTCGACGAGCAGCCCACCGGATCGGCCCTCGCGGGTCCAAGGGGTGTACGACGCGGTCTTGCGTGATCCGAAGCGGAGGTCGAGCTCGAGGTCGTCGATGAGGCGATCGGGCATCACCGAGACGAGGTAGGAGTAGCGGGACAGGTCGGCGTCCAAACCGGGGAAGGCGCGGGAGGACACTGCGGCGCCGCCGACGTGTCCGAGGCGTTCGAGGACCACTACGTCTAGGCCGGCACGGGCCAGGTACGCCGCTGCGACCAAGCCGTTGTGTCCACCGCCGACGATGACCACGTCGAACATGGGGGGTGTGTTCACCCTCAGCAATCTAGCGCTGATCAGTGGAGACGGCACTAAGTCCGAGCGGAATATTAAACTTTCAACTATCGTTGGACCGAGTACACCATCCCCGCTTCGTGAGGAGGTGGGCCGAATGCCCGCCATCACCGTTGACGACCTGACCGTGCTCGACCGACTGCGCTCGCCCGGCCTGGGCGACCAGCCGCGCCCGGTCTGGCAGATCACCACCGCCCCCGAGGGGCACGAGGGAGAGGGCTTCCCGGTCCGTCGCGCGTTCGCGGGGATCGACCTGGCGCACCTCGATCCGTTCATCATGATGGACCAGATGGGGGAGGTGGAGTATGCCCCCGGCGAGCCCAAGGGCACCTCGTGGCATCCGCACCGCGGCTTCGAGACCGTCACCTACATCATGGACGGAACCTTCGACCACCAGGACAGCCACGGAGGGGGCGGCACCATCACCAACGGCGACACCCAGTGGATGACCGCCGGTTCGGGGCTCCTGCACATCGAGGCGCCACCTGAGTGGCTGGTCACCGCAGGTGGGCTGTTCCACGGCCTGCAGTTGTGGGTCAATCTGCCCCGCGACGCCAAGATGAGCGCGCCGAAGTACCAGGACATCCGCTCGGGCCAGGTGCAGCTGTTGACCACACCGGACGCCGGTGCGCTGGTGCGGGTGATCGCCGGAAGCGTCGATGGCCACGCGGGTCCCGGGTCGACGTACACCCCGATGTCGCTGGTGCACGCCACCATCGAGCCGGGTGCGCAACTCGAGTTGCCGTGGGACGTCGAGTTCAACTCGCTGGTCTACGTGCTCAACGGATCAGGGACCGTGGGGGTCGACCGCCAGCCCATCCACACCGGCCAGGCCGCTCTGCTCGGGGCCGGCGACTACCTCACGGTGGCCGCCGACGGCACCCAGGAGAGCCGCTCGCCGAAGCTCGACGTGGTGGTCCTCGGGGGTCGCCCCATCCGGGAGCCCCTGGCGTGGGCCGGGCCGTTCGTGATGAACACCAAGGCCGAGGTCATGGAGGCCTACCAGGCCTTCCAGCGCGGATCGTTCGGGCAGATCCCGGGCTGAGCGCAGCCAAGACAGGGGCCACTAGGGTCGCCCTGTGAGCCAGATCTATCGCGACGCGTACGGCGTTCCGCACATCCGGGGGGACTCGGTCCTCGACGTCGCTCGTGGCCACGGGGCGGCCACGGCTGTGGATCGCTCCTGGCAACTCGAGTGGCTGCGGTTGCGGGCCACCGGCACCACCGCTTCCGTGTTCGGTGACGCGGGTCGCGCCTGGGACGACTTCGCGGCCCGGACCCAGGTGGTCGACACGGCCCAACGTGCCTTCGACCGGTTGTCGGAGGAGTCGCAGGCGTTCGTGGCGGCGTACGTCGAGGGCTTGAACGGCCGTCTCCATGGCGCCGCCGTGGAGTTCGCCGACCTCGGCCACGAACCCGAGCCGTGGACCGACTGGATGCCGTTGGCCAACTTCCACGCCCAGCACATCCTGTTCGCCAACGCCGGCAACCAGGTGTGGAAGCGGCACGCCGACGCGGTCCTGGGCCCCGATGCGGCGCTCATCTCGCACGAGGGGCCGACCCTGTCGGGGAGCAACGCCTGGGCGGTGGGCGGCCAACGGACCGCGTCGGGGCGACCACTGATCGGCGGAGATCCCCACCGGTCCTTCGAGTCGCCGGGCGGCTACCAGCAGGTGCGCCTGGCCAGTGAGGACCCCGAGGACCCCTTCGACGTGCTGGGGCTGGCGTTCGTCGGCGTCCCCGGGATCCCGCACTTCGCCCACGCCGGCGAGGTGGCCTGGGCCATCACCAACGGCGCGGCGGACTACCAGGAGGCCGGTGCGGACGGGTCGTTCCGCAACGCCTCGACGGTCCTGGGGGATCTGGGCTTCGAGGCGCTGTTGCCGTTGCTGCGCGCCCGATCCGCGGACGACGTCGATGCGGCCTTCGACCACTGGGTGGAGCCGGTGAACAACGTGGTGATCGCCGACCGAACCGGTGCGGTCCGCTACCGCATCGCGGGACGGGTGCCGACCCGTGACCCGGCCGACCCGACGAGGTGGACCGGGTGGCTGGCCGACGCGCACCGCGAGGACGTCGCCCCGGACGGGCAGGTCATCACGGCCAACGAGCGCCGCGGCCCGCAGAGCGATCAGATCGGCTCGACCTTCGCCCCGCCGTACCGGGCGCAGCGGATCGCCGATCTGCTGCGCGACCGTCGCGGGTTGTCGACCGACGACTTCGCTGCGATCCACCGCGACACCTGGTTGGCCGTCGTACCGTTGATCCGGGGGCTGGTCCCCGGAGCCTTCGACGACTTCGACGGGCACATGGACGCCGACTCCGCGCAGGCGGCTTCGTTCGCCGCGTGGCGCTCGGCGCTCGTACGCCGGATCGCGGCCGAGCCCGCGCTGGCGGGTCTGCACGAAGCCCCGGACGTGGACCCGGTCTTCCGAGCGTGGCTGGACGTCACCCAACGCATCGCCCTGGCCCTCCCCAGTCTGGTGGCGGCCGGTCGACCGTTCGGGATCGACCTGCCAGCGTTGGCGGCTGCCGCCCTGGAAGACAGCCGCGACCACACCGGAACCTGGGGTGACACCCACGTCTTCGATCCGACTCACGCCTTCGACCTGATGGGGTTGCGGCCGCCCGAGGTACCCCGGGTGCGGCTCTCGGGCGACAACGACACCGTGATGGCCGCCGGCTCCCTCCCGGGTCAGTCCGACGCCTGCTTCCGCGGCGCGGTCGCCCGCTACGTCTGGGACCTCGAGGACCGTACGGCCGGCGGATGGGTGGTCCCGCTGGGCGCCTCCGGCGACCCCGGCCACCCACACCACCACGACCAGACCGCGTCCTGGGCCGTCGGAGAACTCTTGCCGATCGTCACCGCCTGGGGTCAGTTGCGGCTGGAGTAGGGGAGTCGCTGATCAGGGGAGATAAATCCGCACGGGTTGCGGATTTATCTCCCCTGATCGGGCACTCGGGACCGCAGGGTTGTGGACTACCCGAGCCTGACGGTGAGGTCGCCGCGCGCGGCCGAGTCGAGGTCGCGCTGCAGGTCGGACCAGCGGTCCCGAGCGAACTCGTGCCCCAGGCGGCCGTCGAGTTCGACGACGAGTTGCTGCTCGGCGTACTCCACGTCGCGGTAGGTGATGGATCCGGTGACGACCCGCCGCTGCCGCTTGCCCCGCGGTAGGCCGTGGGCGCGCTCAACGGCGCGCAGATAGCGTCGTTCCAATCCGGAGTTGACTCCCTCATCGAGATCGCGGAGCACGTCCTTCAGCACCTGGCGGTGTCGCAGTCTTGGGCGATGGGCCATTGCGCCGCGCGGGCGGGAGGGGGTCGTACGCCGTTCCTGGACGGCATCGGCCAGGACCGCGACCGCTTCGTCGACGGTGGTCGCTTGGGAGGCCACGTCCAGGACGGCGTACTCGATGCGAACCCTCGGCGGGCTGAGGTGCATCAGCGCGGCCTGCTCGACGTCGGTGAGTTGGCGAGTCCTGATTGATCTCGGGTCCCGCACGCGTTTGCCGCGTGGGGCCACCAGATGGATGGGAGTCGCCTCGGAGAAGCAAGTGAGGCCGTGCGCGCGCAGGGCTGAAGTACCTCCCAGAGCCGATGGCCAGTGATGCAGCACCGCGGCCCAGGCCCGCTGTTCCCACGTCGGGGGGCCAGTGTGGTCGACGTACACGCCAGGGTGGATGCGGGCCCACTGACGGCGGCGCAGGTGGCGATCTATGTCGTCGTCGGTGCCGCTGGCTTCAAGCACCTGGCGGCGACTGCCCACTCCGGATTGTCGCCGCAGGGTGTCTCGGAGAGCGTTCATGACGATCACCCTGCATCGGCTCATCGAAGGTAGCCAGCGCTCCGAGATCGGCCTGTGGATAAGTGGGGGCTGAGTCGCCAAGCTCAGGTCGTGATGGAGGGGACCCTGTGGAGGGGATGCGTGGCGCTCTCCTCGACGTCCTCGAGCCGGGGGAGGGTCACGGTGACGCAGGTCCCGACTCCGGGCTCCGATTGCAGAGTGATCACGCCGCCGTGCGCTTCGACGATGGAGCGGCACAGAGCGAGCCCGAGGCCGGTGCCTGGGATCTCGTTGAGCATGGAAGAACTGGAGCGGAAGAAACTCTTGAACAGATCTCCCTGCTCCTCCACCGGGATACCGATGCCGGAGTCGCTCACCGTGAGGAGCACTGCGGCCGCCGTGACACTCAGATCGATCGTGACCTCACCCCCGGGACGAGTGAACTTGATCGCGTTACTCAGCAGGTTGACGACGAGTCGCTCCAACTTCTCTCGGTCCCCGGCGACCCATGCTTCGGCCGTATGGGGGATGTCGAGCGTGACGCCCCCTTGAGCCGCCACCGGGCTGAGGGCGAGCGTCGCGTGCTGCACGGTCACGGTGAGGTCGACCGGACCCGAGTGATCCAAGGGGCGGGTGTCGCTCATGTCGGACAGGAGGAGGAGTTCGTCCACCAGACCGAGAAGTCGTACGGCGTTGCGGTCCACGACGCTGAGGGCGTGCAGTTGGCGCTCGACCAGTTCGCCGAGTTCGCCTTCGCGCAGGAGTTCGAGGTAGCCGCGGATGCTCGTCAGCGGGGTGCGCAACTCGTGCGAGACGTTGGCGATGAAGTCGTTCTTCGCGTGATCCAGAGCAAACATGTCGGTGACGTCGTGGAAGGTCAGGACCATTCCGGCGACAGCAGGATTCGCGGTCAGATCGCGGACGGCCACATGGTAGGAGGTCGAAAGCTGACCGGGGTGGGCCAACCGCACCACGATCTCGTTGGCGGATCCCGTGCTCAGGGCCGTGCGCAGCGCTACGACATCCTCGGCGTGGATGAAGTGCTCGAGGGCGTTCCCGACTTGCGTGGTGGACCGATCCTCACCCTGGGGCGCCAGCACCCGCTCCGCAGCCGGGCTGAGGTAGATGAACCGACCGTGCCGGTCGCAGACCATCACCAGATCCGCGGACTGTTCGATCAGGACGCGGTGACGTACGTCGTTGGCCACCTCCGCCTGCAGGCGCGAGCGCTTCCGATGGAAGCGGTGTTGGATCCAGGCCATGGAGAGGAAGGCGAGGGCCACGCTGAGGACGACCCCGAAGTCGCTCCACCGGGCCAGGGACGCGTTGCGCGCTCTCAACTGTGTGGAGGAGATCGTGAGGGTGTCAAGGAGTTCGGCCGCGGCGGGCTCCACCTTCTCGTCGACCAGTGCTTCGCTGTCGCTGATCTGCCCGGCGTCGAGCAGATCGATCTCCTGCAACACCAACTCTGAGTACCGGTCGTGCAGCGCGTACAGGCGCTCGACCTCAGGGGGACGCAGACCGACTCCTGAGGTGTTGCCCAGGAGCATCTCGACCCGCGCATGGGACTCGACGAGTTGGGCGCGGAGAGATCCGGTCTCCTGTCCGCTGATGGCGCGCCACTCCAGACCGTCCTGGAAGCGGACCTCGCTGACGATCGAGTTGAGCCGGCTCTCTGAACGAAGGAGACCTTCCGCCAGGTTCTTCGAGAGCAGAACCCCACCGGAGGCCAAGGCGATGGTGGCCACCAACGCGGCGGAGGTCGCAACGGTTCCCCAGGGCTGTCGCCCCGTCTGCGAGGCAGCAGGACCGTGCTGCTTTCGCGACATCTGAACAGAGTGACACGTTGTCTCGTCATGAGGGGCTTTCCGAGCAGTCGCTGAAGGTTGACTAGACAGAGTTGCTGCCGGGAATCTCGCTTCCAGTCCTCCGCCTGTCACACACGTCACACAAGACACTTTCGTTCCCGGGTTATCCACAGATCGTGTGTGGCCCCTGTCCGAACGCGGTGGGTCTGGGTTACTTTCGGACCCGTTCCATTGGTCTGCGAACCCTCTATCTCGGGAGTCATTCGTATGGCGACGACCCACGTCGACGCTCACCCTGACCTGGTCGACGTGCTCGACCGGGCGGTGCGCGACGCCGTACGCGCCGAGGGCGTCGATCCCCAACGCGACGCGGACGTCGTACGCCGCATCGCCGAGTCGGTGGTGCGCGACCACGACGAACGCAGCCTGACCGGGGTGGTGACCCCGGTGCCGGATCCGGACGCGATGGTGGGTGACCTGCTGGCCAGGGTGTCCGGGTTCGGGCCCCTGCAGCCCTTCCTCGACGACCCCACCGTCGAGGAGATCTGGATCAACGACCCCAGCAGGGTCTTCGTGGCCCGCAACGGTCGCCACGAACTGACGAACCTGATCCTCACCTCCGCCCAGGTGGAGGAACTGACCGAACGCATGCTGAAGTCGAGCGGCCGCCGGATCGACGTCAGCCGCCCCTTCGTCGATGCGATGCTGCCCCAGGGACACCGCCTGCACGTGGTCCTGGAAGGGATCGCCCGGGGATTCACAGCGGTCAAGATCGGCCAATTCGTATACGACAGTAGAGACATCGCTGATGGTGCTCGCGCCCCCCTTCAGCGCGTGGCTGTCACCTGATCGTGCAGCAGGCCAGATTTGGTCGCGGCGAACCGTCCGCTCATGCCGATGAGCGAGCGTCACCAAGTTGTTGGCAACTCGTAGCCTATGGACGTCAGATGATCGCGCAATATGCGCGTCGCGAACCACGGTTTGGCGGTGATCAGCGGAACCAGATCGACCATAGAGGTCGTTCTATCCATGAGATCAGCAACAGGTCGTGCGATGACCGCTCTGACTTCGTCACACAGTTGGTCCGTTGACCTTTCGAGATACATGTCCGAGTCGAGCAGGCTGATCCCTGACACCTCAATGGTTGTGACACCGTCGGGCCGAAGCATCGGTATCGAAGGGATTACGTCGGTCTGCTCGGCGCGGAGGCTGAGACAGCACTGACTCTCCGGACGAAAGCCCTCGCCCGGCACGACCGGGTCCCAGCCCAGGTTGAGGTAGCAACTGCCTCCTCCCCAGGCTGACTTCTGAAGATTGACCACCTGGTACTGGCCCTCGGAGGTGACGCGGAACCAGTTCCGTCCGCGCTTGCGGAAACCACGCAGGTTGAAAACGCCCGCCATCGTTGACTCGATGGCTTCCACACCCTCCACCGTGCCAGCCTCGCACAACGCGTTCGCGGCGCGCGGATCTGCCGCGTAGTGTGCGCCTCAGCGCACACGGATCTGCCGCGTAGCGTGCGCACGCGGCCATCCGGTTCTGCCGCTGACAGCACGAGCATCTGCCCACCTCGTCACCTCAGCGCCTTAACCCGGTCAGGGTCGATGCAAAAGAGCAGCAAGCCGCTGGGAAGGGCCCAGAAACAGAAGTAATACGTCCCCAGCATCACGCCAATATAGATGGCTTGTCCATTTGACCAATCCGAATTGAGCATCAGCACGACCCCGGCAAGCACCGCGACTGCCCACGCAACCAATAGAGCCACTCGCGTGCGCAAGCGCTTGAGGGCGATCACCCAGGTGAAGACGAGCACATAGGCCGCGGCTAGGGGTACGAACTTCCGGTCGTTCGAGAAGTCGCCGACGGTGAGCCCGAAAACCCAGAGAGTCCCGGCGACGCCGAAAGCGACAAGCAGCATCCGATCGAACCACCCCGCGTGTGTCGAGGCCCGAGGTTCAGATCGCAGCGGCATGGACTCAGTATGGCCCCACCGTTACCGGGACGTCCGGCAACTGTGCGCGCGGATCTGCCGCGCAGCGTGCGCACGCGGCCATCCGGTTCTGCCGCGATGCCTTCGCGAGTTTCAGAGGAACCGTTGGGCTTGGCCGTCCTCCATGCTGGTCCAGGCAACATCCCATGAATCGATGAGTTCGCCGATCTCGTCAGGCCAGATCCGGAGAACTTGCTCACCTGGATGACCCGGAACGTCGAGATCCGGCGACGCAATAACGATCAGAGGATCCACGGGCGTGAGGCCAATCGAATCGACGAGGACCTGTGTGCCAGGGACGGCACCCGTACGGATGAGACCTCGGACACCCAGCCGCACATTCGATGGCGCTCCGGTCATGCGTCGAAATTACACGAAGATTCTGCCGCACAGCGGGCTCCGCCCGACCATGCCGCCGATGGTTCGCGGGGTTGCCGAGTAGCGTGCACTCAGCGGCGGTCAGGGTCTGGCTCAAGGTCGAGGCTCTTCAACACGGCTCGCATGTCTCAATCCTGCCTCATCGAACCGCGCGGATCTGCCGCGTAGTGTGCGCCTCAGCGCGCGCGGATCTGCCGCGTAGCGTGAACGCTTCTGGAGCTCCGCGGCCATCCGGTTCTGGCACCCCTCTGTGTCAAGGGGTGCTTGAAACGAGGTTCTTCACGTGGCGGGGTTCTGGGCGTAGCGTGGGTTTCGCGGGTCCGGGAAGTGGCTCATCCGAAGTGTCGATTCGCGGGTGTGAGTCGGCCGCGCTGGATTCTTGAGTCGCCCCGCAGTGCCCTCCCGGACCCGCACCCCCAGCCCCTTCAGCATTCGCGGCGTCGGCTTTCAGTTGGCGGTAGACGACATCGGACAGACGTCGTTTGAGACACCGCAGTGCTTCCATCGGGGTCTTACCCGCGGCGAGTTTGCGTCGGTAGTAGGCCCGTCCTTCGGTGTCGTGCCGGATCTGCACGATCGCGATGATGTGGAGCATGTGGTTCATCCGCCGGTTCCCGGCCCGGGACAACCGGTGTCGGTTCTGCTCACCTGAGGACGCGTCGAGTGGTGCGGTCCCGGTCCAGGACGCGAACCGGTTCCGGTCCACGAACCGGGCCACGTCACCGACGTCAGCCAGCGTGCGGGCAGCAACCGCGGGCCCGACCCCGTAGATGTCCATCAGCGAGGACCCGCGCGCGGTGACGGCGGCCTTCAGTTCGGCCTTCATCTTCTTCAACTTCGTATCGACCGCGCCCAGGTCGGTGATCTGCTCGGCCGCCATCCGGCGCCGGGTCTTCCCAGCGATGTCGCGGGGCCGCACGGTGGCCAACATGACCTTCGCCTGAGCAGCCGAGAGGTCGCGTTTGCGCTGGCCGGGCAGCAATTCGCTCAACAACCGCTGCAACCGGTTCACGATCTGAACGCGTTGATGGGCCAGTTCGTCGCGGCGGTCGGTGAGCATCCGCAGCGCTTCGAGTTCCCCGTCGTCCGCCACGACCCGTAGCCCGTCGGTGCGGACCGCGACGACCGCGATGGAGTGGGCGTCCAGGGCGTCGGTCTTGCGGTTGTGGCCGGTATCGAACAACCGCACCCGAGCAGCGAGTTTCGCGGGAACATCGATGACTCGTTCACCAACAGCGACGAGGCGTTGGGTCAACGGGCGGCCGGCACCGTTCGCCCCTTCGACGGCCCAGACCCGGTTGGACCACTGCTTCACAAAGGTCCGCATCGCCACATATCCGGCCTGATCGGTCGGATAGCGGCCCCTACCGAGCAGCCTTTCCTTCATGTCGAGGACTTCGATCGTCACCGACATCTTGTGGGGATCAACCCCGATGATCACTGCCTGCGTTCCACTCATGCTGCACACCTCTCGCCTGTCGTTTGAACCAACTAGGACGACGAGGTGGGCATTGCTACTACGAGCTGGGCAGACCCCTCTTGAGCCACGCCTCGTCACGGTGACCGGCGGGCCGCAGTCCAGAAGAGAGCCACACCCCACGAGCAGGTGGGCAGCCGCATAGCGAGCGTCCCGCCGGACACCTGGACCGAGTCTGGCCAGACATCGATCCTGAGGGAAGTCTCCTAGTAGCCGCGATCCGCGCGACACCGCCATGGGCTTCTGCTGCGATCCGCAGCAGAAGCCCCTGGCGGTGTCGATGCTTCATGTCGCGGAGGCCATGAAGGCGGCGAGGATGTAGTTGGGGTGCCGGTCGAGGTTGTTGCGTGCTCGGTCGTATCGCATCGTTGTCCGGGGGTCCGCGTGGCGGGCTGCGATCTGGACGTCACGCAGGTCAACTCCCGCGTCGAGCATCGTCGTGACGAATGTGTGTCTGAGCATGTGTGGGTGCATCCGGTCGATCGTGACTCCGGAAGTCCGAACCAGGGCTCGTAGCCGTCGAGTGGCCGCGTGCCGGTCCATGCGTCGGCCTTGACCGTTGAGAAGTAGCGGGCCGCTCTCGCGGGTTCCTGCGGCACGGTCGATCGCTCGACCTACGGCGGGTGAGAGCGGGACCTGGGCGATCTTGTCTCCCTTGCCGTGTACGCGGAGAACTCGGTGTCCGCGGATTTCGCTGAGTGCTTCGATGTTGGCTCCGGTGGCCTCGAAGATCCTCAGCCCGAGCAAACCCAGCATCGCGACCAGTGCGAAGTCGTTGTCATTGGTCGAATCACGGCCGGCAGTGAGCATGGCCTCGAACTGCAGGTGGCTCAGCCCTAGGGTCGGCGACTCCGGGGGGACCTTCGGGCGACGGACGTACTCGGCTGGTGAGTGTTCGAGGACACCGTCGATGACACAGGTTCGGTAGAAGCCCGAGAGTACTGAGAGGCGCCGGGAGACAGTTGAGGGCTTGAGTCTGCGCACTTCCTGCATCCAGCGTAGGAACAGTTCGATGTGTGCGCGCTGGGCTTGAAGCGGCGGGAGTCCGTGGTCGTGGCACCAGTTCAGGTAGATGTTGAGATCGGAGGCTGTGTGAGCACGGGTCTCGCCCTTGTAGCGAGCCAGGTGCGCTGCGACAGCCAGGTGCAGAATCTGATCGTCGTGGTCGATTGTCACGGGAAGCATGTCGGTAGCGGTCATAGCCCAGCAAGAACCCGGATGGCGCGATCGTCAACGGAAGGTCCGTTCCGTTGCCGCGCGGATCGCGGCAGAACCGTGTGCGTCCGGGTTTGTCATCCGAGGCGTGGGGTCGTGTGCCTCAAGACGGTCCATGATGCGTTCTGAGGCACACGACTCCACTCTCGGGTGGGCCTACTTCGTTGTCACTGCCATGTCTGCAGGGTTGTGTGCTCGAGCACGATCGGTCAGTCGTTGTCAGGCACACGACCCGACTGCATGGGCACACGCACATCGGCATGTCCGCGAGGATCACGTGCATAACAAGCAGAACCGGATGTTGTTGATCAGCCTTCCCAGGGCAGTTGCTTGATGAGGTCCTGATGTGGCGGCTTCATACCTCGCGCTTCCATCACGCGCACTGTCTTGAGGTTGGGCAGGGACAACAGGGATGCGTAGTTCAGGTCGTCGACAATGAGCGTGTGGAGCAATAGGCGCTCCAGTTGTGGCATCTCGGTGAGGAAAGCAATAGAGGGCAGTCGGACGTTCCGGGGAGTCATCCAGTTTCCGCCAACTTCAAGGTCAGTGACCGCTTGCATCTCTGAGATCCGTGCGGCGTCGACGAGGCCCTGCAGCCCCTCAACCTGTAGTACCTCGACGTGGTGGAGACCCGCGAGGGGAGCGAGGTCCTGCACCTTGGAGGCCCCACGGAGTCGCAGGGAGCGGAGTTCGGACATGCCCTTGAGAGCGGAGAGGTCGTCGTAGTCGCCCCACTTCACGTTGAGTGACGTGAGTTGCGGCTGCCCCGACAAGGCGCTGAAGAGTCGCTTCGGCGTTCGGGTGGTGAAGCAGAGACTCCGGATGAGAGTGGGTCCGGAACCAAAGAAGTCGATCCACTCGTCGACAACCTGGCGCTTGCGGCGTTCGGAGAACGCGGAGCCGAGTTGGGTCGCAGCAATGCTGACGGAGGACTCCCCGTCGTACTCCGCGACCTCGACTAGTCGCCGCCCGCAGGCTGCCTCGTGTCGTGACATGACGGCATCCTTTCATCGAGAACTCCCACCACGCCCGCGCTTCACCCACATCCGCACATCGGCATGAGCGGGTGCTTGGGTCTGCTGCTCGGTCAGGCGACAGCGTGGACCAACTTGCTGATTCTATCGCCAGAACTTCCGTGGGAAGCGGATTGGCGGTGAACATCAGGAAATTTGTCTTGAAGGCCGCCCGGCTCTCCGATCTGGTGGAGTTGGGAAGCCTGACGCCCGAGGCCGAGGCGTTCCTCGAGGCCTCGGTCCGCGCCGGGTTGAACATCTTGATCGCAGGAGGGACACAGGCGGGCAAGACGACGATGCTGAACTGCCTAGCCGCGGCCATCCCCGGCGGGGAGCGGGTGGTCAGCGCAGAGGAGGTCTTCGAGCTTCGGTTCCACCACCCCGACTGGGTGGCGATGCAGACTCGTCAATCGGGACTGGAGGGGACTGGGGAGATCCGCCTGCGTGACCTCGTCAAGGAGGCGTTGCGGATGAGGCCGTCGCGCATCCTGGTGGGCGAGGTCCGCGCGGAGGAGTGTCTTGATCTGCTGTTGGCGCTGAATGCCGGATTGCCGGGCATGTGCACCCTGCACGCGAACAGTGCCCGTGAGGCACTGGTGAAGGTCTGCACTCTGCCGCTGCTGGCGGGGGAGAACATCTCGGCGAAATTCGTGGTGCCCACGGTGGCCGCGTCGGTGGATCTGGTGGTGCATCTGGGTGTCGACGCCCAGGGCGTGCGTCGGGTCAACGAGATCGTCACCGTCCCGGGTCGGGTGGAGAACGACATCATCGAGACCGAGACCCTCTTCGTCCGCCGCGGAACGCAACTCGTTCGTGGGAACGGCATGCCGTCGCGGACCGAGCGCTTCGAACGGGTCGGCATCGACGTACACCGACTCCTCAGCGCGGGGGCGTGAGGCCATGGGCGCGCTGGTCGGACTCGGGGTCGGCATCGGCTTGATGCTGGTGTGGTCGGCCTTCTTCGTGCCCCGACAATCGAAGAGGACCACGCTGCGACCCGGACGGATCGAGCAACTCTTGGCCCGCGCGGGGATGGCCGGGGTTACGCCCGCTGGCTTCCTCGCCGTCTGCGGAACCATCGCCATCATCTCGGCAGTCGTCGTGCAGGTCGTTTCCCGCACCGCTCCGGTGGCGTTGGTGTTCGGGGCGATGGGAGCCTATCTGCCGGTGGCGATCGTCGTGGGCCGAGCCCGCAAACGTCAGCGGGAGTTCGCTGAGGTCTGGCCGGAGGCGGTCGACAACCTCGCCTCGGGGGTCCGGGCGGGGCTTTCACTGCCCGATGCGCTGGGCGGTCTCGGGGTCCGTGGGCCTGAACCGTTGCGCGAGGCGTTCAACGCCTTCGCGCTGGACTACCAGGTGACCGGGCGATTCGGGGAGTCCCTGGATCGGCTCAAGGAGCGACTGGCGGACCCGGTGGGGGATCGTGTGGTGGAGGGGCTGCGGATCGCACGTGAGGTCGGCGGGGGAGAGCTCGGGCGGTTGTTGCGCAATCTGTCGGGCTACCTGCGCGACGACGCCCGCACCCGATCCGAGCTGGAAGCGCGCCAGGCGTGGGCGGTCAACGGAGCCCGGTTGGCGGTGTCGGCCCCCTGGGCGGTGCTGCTCCTGATGAGCTTCCAGTCCGACGCGATCACGCGCTACAGCTCGGGGGTCGGGGTCGCGATCCTGACTTTCGGTGCGGCGGTGTGTGTGGTGGCCTACCGGTTGATGATGCGGATGGGTCGGCTTCCGGTCGAACGGCGGATCCTGGCATGACGCCGACCATGTGGGGAGCGCTCAGCGGTGCCCTGGCCGGCCTGGGGCTGGTGCTCGTCGTGGCTCGACTCCAGGTGATCCGGCGACCCCAGTTGAGTGTGCGGGTCCTGCCCTACCTGCGCGACCTTCCGCAGTCTCGCCGTCACCACGGTCTGGGGGCGGTCGGCGCACCCACCTCCTCGGGCGCCCTCGCGGGGGTTTTCGGCCCGGTGCTGCGATCGGCCGCGGACGGGGTCGAACGGGTGCTGGGTGGTTCGACCTCGGTACGCCGCCGTATCGAGCGCGCCAACCTGCCGCTGACCGTGCACGACTTCCGACTCGAGCAGGTGATCTGGGGGCTGGCGGGCTTCGGGGTCACCGCTGCGTGGGGTCTGCTCCGGACTCTGTCCGATCCCGGCAGCGTGGTCGCGTCCGGCATTGTGTGCGCCGTCGGCATCGCCACCGGGGTCCTGGGTCGCGACAACTACCTCTCCACGCAGGTGAAGAACCGGGAGCGTCGGATCCTGGCGGAGTTCCCCACCATCGCGGAGCTACTTGCCTTGTCGGTCGCCGCGGGCGAGAGCCCGGTCGCTGCGCTTGACCGCGTCGTACGCCGCAGCGGGGGTGAGTTGTCGGTCGATCTGGCCCAAGTGCTGGCGGCGATCCGCACCGGCGAGCCGGTCTCGGTGGCCTTCGACCGTCTGGCGGCCACCGCCGGGTTGCCGTTGGTTGCTCGGTTCGCCCAGGGCATCGCGGTCGCGGTCGAGCGGGGCACCCCGTTGGCCGACGTTCTGCACGCGCAAGCCGCTGACGTGCGCGAGGCGGGACGTCGCGAACTCATTGAGACCGCCGCTCGTCGCGAGGTCGTGATGATGGTCCCCGTCGTGTTCCTCGTTCTCCCCATCACAGTTCTGTTCGCCTTCTGGCCCGGCGTCATCGGGCTCTCCCTCATCGCTCCCTGACCTGCATCACAACCCTCGGAAAGGCACCATCATGAGAACACTCCACACGACAACCCTGCGCTGCATCGTGGCGCTCTACTTGGGGCTCTGCGCCGGACTCTCGTCGCAGGATCGCGACGAGCGCGGCGACGTCCCCGGCTGGGTGATGATCACCGTCATGTCCGCCGGGCTGGTCGGTGTCATCGGCACCGTGGCCAGCGACCAACTCGGAGACATGCTGCGCGCCGCACTCAACTCGGTGAAGTAGTGCGTCCCGCCCGGCGCTCCGAACAGGGCTCCGCGGTGGTCGACTTCGTGCTCGTGTTGCTGGTGCTCATTCCGATGTTCCTGGGCATCCTGCAACTGGGACTGGTGCTGCTGGTCCGCAACACGATGGCCGCCGCCGCGTCCGAGGGCGCGCGGTACGCCGCCACCTCGGACCGCGGACCCTCGGACGGCGCAGCCCTGACCCGCCGGCAGATCGACGAGGCGATCGCCGGGCGATTCGCTCAGGATGTTTCGGTGCGACGGACCTCGGTCGGTGGAGCGCCGGGGGTGGAGGTGGTGGTGCGCGCGAAGGTTCCTACGTTGGGTTTGGGCGGACCGGCCATCACGCTGGAGGTGCGGGGGAGCGCGGTGGAGGAGGCGCCGTCATGAGCCTCTTCGAACGACATGATCACGACGAGGATGGGAACGCCGTCGTGGAGTTCATCTGGGTCGGGATCCTGCTGCTGATCCCGATGGTGTGGATCGTCATGTCGGTCTTCGAGGTGCAACGGGGCGCCTTCGGCACAAGCGCGGCCGCCCGGTCCGCGGCCCGCGCCTACGCCTTGGCCCCGACCGACGCGATCGGTGAGGCCCGGGCCCGCGACGCGGCCCGCCGCGCACTGGCCGATCAGGGTCTCGAGGGGTCGCCGCTGACGGTCCGGGTCAGTTGCACCCCGTTGCCCCGTAACTGCCACAGCGGTACGTCGGTGATCACGGTTCGCATCGACTCCCGCGTCGACCTCCCCCTGATGCCCCAGATCCTGGGCGGCGACACCCCGAGCTTCGCACTGGACGCCTCCCACACCGTCCCGATCGGGCAGTACCAGGAGATCGCCCCGTGACCCGCCCGGCGATGCAACACCGTGAGGAGCAGGGCTCGGTCAGCGTGCTGATCATCGGGTTCGCCTTCGTTCTGGCTCTGGCGATCGCGGTCGTCGTGGACGCCTCCGCGGCGTACCTCCAACGCCAGGGCCTCAGCACCCTGGCCGACGGGGCCGCACTGCGCGGGGCGGATCTGGGCGCCACCGGGGAAGACGTCTACTCCGGCGGCGTCGGCGCCGGCTCCCTGGAACTCACCGCCGGCGAGGCCCGCGCCGCCGTGAGTAGCTACCTCACCCAGGTCGGCGCCTACCAGCGTTACCCCGGGCTGTCCTACACCGTGCGCGTCGACCCCACCGACGACTCGGTGATCGTGCAACTCAGCGCCCCACTCGACCTGCCCCTCACCGTGCCCGGCTCGCCCAGCAGACCCACGGTGTCCGCCACGGGGTCAGCGGTCGTCGACCCCGAACGCTGAGGAACTGGACAGCACCCCGGCCCCGGCGCGAAGCTCGAAGACCAACTGGGTCTCGGTCCCGCGAACCACCTGGTGATTGGTGACGTGGTTGAGGACCAGGTCGCGCAGGGCCTGGGCGTTCTCGACGGCGACGTGCAGGTGGAAGTCATCCGACCCGGCCACGTGATAGGCGCGGATCACCCCGGGCGCGGCTACGACCCCCTCGTAGAGCCGGTTGACCCGCTCCCGATCGTGACTCCCCAGCCGGACCTTGATGATGGCCTGGAGGGGGAAGCCCAGGGCGTCGAGGTCGAGATCGGCGTATGTGCCGCGGATCGCGCCGCTCTCCCGCAACGCACGGATCCGGTAGGCACAGGTCGACTCCGCAATCCCCAGCCTGCGCGCCAACGCCTTGTTCGTGGTGCTGGCGTCGGTGTAGAGCGCCTGCAGGATCGCCCGGTCGAGGTCGTCCAACCGAGACTCTCGTGACGCCGCGGACGTTTGTGATTCGAGCAAGATCCACTCCGATCATCGGTGGCAATGTTGCTGCTGATCGCTGATCAGCGTCTTCTAGTAAGCGAGAAGGCAATCAATCTGTTCAAAGTCTGCGATCACGCTCAGTCTGACACGTATGGACTTCAACCGCCTTCACGCCGACACCCGAGCCGTGCACGCAGGTCGCGAGGACCTCCAGGCGCTCGGTGTACACGCCCTCCCGATCGACCTGTCCTCGACGAACCCGCTTCCCGACATCGAGCGTGGTGGTGACTCCTATGAGTCGATGGCCACCGGGGGATACCCGCTTGAGGACGGCGGCGCGGTCTACGCACGGCTGTGGAACCCGACCGTCGCTCGGTTCGAGACGGCGCTGGCCGGCCTCGAGCACGCGGACACCGCCGTCGCCTTTGCCTCGGGGATGGCTGCGATGACTGCCGCGGTGATTGCCACCTCGGCCCTGACCGGGCACCGCCACGTCATTGCCGTCCGCCCGCTGTACGGCGGCACCGACCACCTCCTCGCCTCCGGGTTACTGGGGGTTGAGGTGACCTTCTGCGAGGAGGACGAGGTGGCGAGCACGATCCGCCCGGACACGGCGATGGTCATCCTCGAGACCCCGGCCAACCCGACCCTCGAGCTGTCGGACATCGGCTGGGTGGTGGAGCAGGCTGGAACGGTTCCCGTCCTAGTCGACAACACCTTCGCCACCCCGGTGTTGCAGAACCCGATCGACCACGGTGCTGCGATGAGCCTGCACAGCGCGACCAAGTACTTGGGCGGACACGGCGACGTGGTCGGCGGCGTCATCGCCTGCGGCGAGGAGATGGCCCGTTCGCTGCGCCAGGTCCGCGCAGTCACCGGTGGCCTGTTGCACCCCCTGGGCGCCTACCTCCTCCACCGCGGACTGGCGACTCTTCCGCTGCGCGTGCGTGCCCAGCAGGAGACCGCCCGTCAGGTGGTCGACTGGCTGCGCACCCACCCGGCCGTCGAGCACGTGCACTACCCCTCGACGGACAACGACCCACGCGCGCTGCTCGGCCGCCAGTTCCGCGGCACCGGAGCGATGATCTCGATGGACCTTCGCGGCGGCTATGAGGCAGCTACGCGGGTGACTTCCGGCGTCGAACTGTTCACCCACGCCGTCAGCCTCGGCGGCGTCGACTCCCTGGTTCAACACCCCGCGGCGCTCACGCATCGCCCCGTTGCCCCCGAGGCGAGACCGGCCGCGAGCCTCGTGCGGCTCTCGATCGGTCTGGAGAACGCCGACGACCTCATCGCCGACCTCGACCAGGCTCTCGACTCGGCACTCCAGCAGGCGCCTCAGCGCACCCGGAACGACTTGGTCAGCCCCGGCGGCGTCACGATGGGTGCGCATCACGCGACCGCCCGGGCCTAAGGGCCGCCGCTGCGGTGTCGTTCACCCCGGGTCTTGCTGAGCACTATTAGTCACACCATGATCTTCCCGGGCTATACGAGAAACCATTCTCACGGGCTATTGACTGCACATTAGGTCTAGAGACAGACACCTTTTTGCGCGCTAACTTGGCGAGACCGCCCGGCGCCATGGAGGGGGGTAATTGTCGGGCCCCGAAAGCAAGATCCTCCAGATCAAGCTAAGGATGCTCAAAATGATACCCCGTATTTCAAGAACGACAATGGCTCGCTTTGCCGTTGGCCTTTCGATCGTGCTGGCCAGTGTTGGACTGGTTTCAATCGCGAACGCCCATGGTGGGGATGACGACCTCATCCACACGTGCGTGAACGCGAGCAGCGGGACCTTCAAGGTGGTCGGAGACAACGCCACCTGCAAGAAGAATGAAGTCGCACTGGACTGGAATAAAGAGGGGCCAGTCGGACCTCAAGGTCCTCAGGGTGACGCAGGTCCTCAGGGTGATGCAGGTCCTCAGGGTGATGCAGGTCCTCAGGGTGATGCAGGTCCTCAGGGTGATGCAGGTCCTCAGGGTGATGCAGGTCCTCAGGGTGATGCAGGACCTCAGGGTGATGCAGGACCCGCCGGCCCCACAGGACCTGCGGGAGACGACGGTGTCTCCGGTTATGAGGTGGTTTCTAGCGGCCTCATCACCGTGTCCAACCCGGTCCCTCCGAACCGTGGGGCGGAATCAGTCACTCCACCGTGCCCGATCGGCAAGGTGGCAATGGCTGGTGGTGTCGCGCACCTTCAGTTCCCGATCACCAACGCGAACTCCCGCGATATCAACATCGCGGCGTTGCATCCCCATAACCCAAGTCAATGGCGCGTGCGTCTGTACAACGGCACGTCCCAGCCGATCAACGTCACAGTCTACACGGTGTGTGTGTTTGGCTGAACCGAATTAGGTCCAGTCTTTCATCTCGTTGCGACGCGCCGGTATCCCATGAGGGATACTGACGCGTCGCTGCGTGTGGCCGCTCGGACCGGTGCGCAATAGATATCGTTCTGCGTGGTCACGCCTCAGCGCACCCGGAACGACTTGGTCGGCCCCGGCGGCGACACCATCGGCCCGCGCCACGCGACCAGCCGCGCCCGGTAGCGACCGGACGGCAGGGAAACGCGCGCCTGCTTGGCCTTCGCCGAGTTCCGGACAGCGACCAACGACCCGTTCGGGCGCCGGATGACCAGGCGGAAGCCCTTGACGTAGATCCGCCGGGCCTGGTGGGGCCACCTCAGGGCCACCGCCTGTCGACCACGGCCGCGTTGTGAGGCGACACCCACGGACTCGATGCGGGGTCGCACCTTCCACTTGGGCGAGGTCGGCTCCGCGGGCGCGGCGTACAGATCGCCGCTGGCCCGGAACGCCGTGGCGAAGTGGAAGCCCAGCAGACTCTGGCCTGCCATGTTCGGGTGGACGCCGTCGTAGCTGTGCTGGGCGGGGTTCCACGGACGACGCGCATCGGTGACGTTCGACGCGATGCTCACCCGCGGGTCGTCGCCGTACCACTCCCGCACCAGCGCATTGGCCTTCGAGGTCTCGCGGTTGCGGTTGGTGGCCTTGTTCCGGTTGAAGCGGTACGCCGAGGTGATCTCGCCCAACACGAACCGGATGTCCGGATCGGCCCGCCAGGTGAGCTCCAGATAGCGCGCGGTGTTGATCGCGATCGTCCGGCCGTCGGTCTTCCCGGCGTCGTTGTAGCCCAGCATCAGGGCGATGACGTCGGGTCGATGGGCCCGCACCAAACTGTCGATGCGGGCGATGTGGGAGGGGAACTTCGAGCCCGCCTTCGACGCGTGCTGGGTCTCGAAGCCCAGGTCGGTGCGCAGATAGTTGCTGGGTGTGCCGCGAGTCTTGGCCAGTTCCTTGGTCGGTCCCACAAAGGTCACCGGCACCTGCTGGCGGACGAACTCACGCCATACGAAATAGCGGTACGTCGCGTCGCCCTGTCGACCCTGGGTGATCGAATCGCCCACGAACATCACCCGCAACCGGTCATCGGGGTTCAGCAGGGGGATCGCGGCCGTGGCCGGACCAGCACCAACACCGGTGAGCAAGCCCGCGAGGAGGCAGAGCACCACCCCGAGAGCCCTGACTGGTGACGACGACACCCGGGAAGGTTACGACGGCTTCCCCGCGGAGTCCGCCACTTCACTCAAACCGTGCGGGGACCCGTAGGCTTGCTCCTTGTGGCAGGCCCCGACTACGACCAAGAGATCAAGTCGCTTCAAGCGACCATGCGCACTATCGAGCAGGTGCTCGACATCGATGAGATGCGCCGTGAAATCGCCGACCTCGGAGAGCAGGTAGCGGCCCCCGATCTCTGGGACGACGTCGATCACGCCACCCGCGTGACCGGTCGCCTGTCCGACATCCAGGGCCAGGTCGACCGTTTCGTCGCCCTCTCGGACCGGATCGAGGACGTGGAGGCCCTGATCGAGTTGGGCCGTGAGGAGAGCGACGCGGACTCCTTGGCGGAGGCCGACGCCGATCTGGTGAAGATCAAGAAGTCGGTCGAACAACTCGAGGTCCGCACCCTCCTCAACGGCGAGTACGACGCCCGCGAGGCCATCATCAGCCTCCGGGCCGGCGCCGGTGGCGTCGATGCCGCGGACTTCACCGAGATGCTGATGCGGATGTACATGCGGTGGGCCGAGCAACACGGCTACTCCGTCAGCGTCTACGACACCTCCTACGCCGAAGAGGCGGGCCTGAAGTCCGCCACCTTCGCGATCAAGACCCCCTACGCCTACGGCACCCTCTCCGTCGAAGCAGGCACCCACCGGTTGGTCCGGATCAGCCCCTTCGACAACCAGGGCCGTCGCCAGACCAGCTTCGCCGCGGTCGAGGTCGTCCCCGTCCTCGAGCAGACCGACGTCATCGAGATCCCCGACGAGGAGATCCGCACCGACGTCTACCGCTCCGGTGGTCCGGGTGGACAGTCGGTCAACACCACCGACTCCGCCGTCCGACTGACCCACCTCCCGACCGGCACCGTGGTCTCGTGTCAGAACGAGAAGTCCCAGCTGCAGAACAAGGCCAGCGCGATGGTCGTCCTCAAGGCCAAGCTCCTGGCTCGCAAGAAGGCCGAGGAGAAGGCGCACCTCGACGACCTCAAGGGTGACGTCGCAGCCAGCTGGGGAGACCAGATGCGTAACTACGTGCTGAACCCCTACCAGGTCGTCAAGGACCTGCGGACCGGGTACGAAGTCGGCAACCCCTCGTCGGTCTTCGACGGCGACCTCGACGGTTTCCTCGAGGCCGGCATCCGCTGGCGCCGCGGCGCCGACCGCCAGGAGTAGCCAGCGCCAACAGCACTTGATCAGCGAAGCGCGCCTCGTCAGACCCAGGCGATGTAACCGTTTCCCCCCGGAAGGCCCCCCCAACCATGTGTACCTCACTGCGCGCCCACTGTGGCGCGTCCATGATCGCCGTGCTCGGGATGACCCTGCTGCCGTTCGTCACTTCCATGGCGCCGGCTCTCGCAGCCGAACCGTCACCGCAGCTGCGCGTGATGTTCGTCGGAGACTCGATCACCCAGGGCCGACAGGGTGACGCGACGTTGCGTTACTTCGTGTGGCGCGAGTTCAGCCGGCAACGGGTTCCAGTGACTTTCGTGGGTCCGAACCGCAGTCTCTCCAGAATTGGTCATGACCGGAGTCGGTACCTGCGAACGGACGCGGGATTCGAGACAGCCCACGCCGCAACGTCCGGGGCGCGTCTGGCGGGTCAGGGTCGTTTGATCGCGGAACGCGTGAGGGCCTACCAACCCCACGTCGTGTCGGTGGGACTGGGTTTCAACGGGACCGGATCATCGACTCCAGCGACGCTCGAGGCTCGGACACGCAGCCTCCTGGAGAAGGTGTGGGCGGCCGATCCGAACATCGAGATCGTGCTGAGCGAGATCACGATGTCGAGTCGGCCGTCGTTCGCGGTGTCGGGCGGCCGCAACGACGTGGCCCGCGCAACCAACGCGTTGGTGGCACGGCGCTACGCCGACGACCCTCGCGTGACCCTCGCCCATGACTCGACGGCATCGTCGTGGACGTTCCGCCCGAAGGCACACACCTTCGACGGCGTACATCCGAATGTCACCGGCCAGCGGGTGCTGGCGTTTCACATCGCCGCCGCCCTGAAACAGGCCGGCGCGTTGCCCCGCCCAGTGGCCCGACCATCCCGCGAGGCGTGGGATGTCCGCCCACGCGTCCGCAAGGTGCGGGTGCGTGCTGGTGGCCGAACGACACTGGCGTGGCCACGCGAGGCCTCACGGACAGCGGCGACCTCGCTCCGGGTGTCCATTCGGGGCGGGGGACAGGGCCTCATGCGCCGGAGGACCTCGGCGACCACCAAGAAGGTGGTCCTGACGCTGAGCCCCGGTCTGTACCGCGCCCGACTCCGAGTGGTGCGGGGCAGCATGGTGTCGACGCCCGGCCCGGTCCGGCGCTTTCGTGTCCGGTGAGCCCTAGCGCGCTCGGGCCTTGCCCGACCTCGAGCTGAACGGGCTCTTGCCCTCGCTGTTCTTGGCGCGCACCGCGAACTTGTAGACCCCACGGGGGAGTCGCACGCTCTGCACCCGCTTGTTGGCGGACACGACCCTCTTGAAGCGCTTCACGGTGCGCTTGCCCTTCAGCTTGTAGGCGAAGATCTGGTACCTCCTGATCTCCGCACCACCGTCGCTGACGGGGGGACGCCACCGGATGGTGGCGGTCGCCTTCCAGCCGCGGCGGCCCGACTTGGCCCGGCCGATCCGAGGCTGACCGGGTGCGCTGAGGGTCGGTGGGATCACCGCGTCGTCCGGTTGGGTGTCCACGCCGACCACGGCACTCGGACCGGGACCCACCGCGTTCATGGCGCGTACGGCGACCGCGTGGGCGGCGTCATCGGTGGGGAACACGTGCTGCGTCGAGCGGTCGGTGGGCACCCACCCGTCGCCGTCGAGGTTGACCTCGTAGCCGGTGATCGGGCTGCCTCCGGTGCTGCCCGGCGCCGTCCAGGTGAGCGTGATCGAGGTGGCGGAGCGGGTGGCCCGGGCCGACCTGGGCACTCCAGGAGCATTCACGGCAGCCAGGGTGACGGCGGCGGAGTCGGCGCTGGTGCCCCGGGCGTTGAGGGCGCGGAGCACGATGGCGTGGGCGGCGTACGACGCGGAGGTGGTGAACGTGCGCGGAGTCGCCGGCACGGTGGTCGTGGTGCCGTCGATCTGCACCTCGTAGCCGCTCACGGCGGCCCCACCGTCGCTCGTCGGTGGGTTCCAGGTGACGGTGACCTCGCCGGGGCCCAGGTTGCGGGTCGCCGCGACGGCCAGGGGAGCGGTCGGGGCGCCGATGCGTGCGACCGGAACGGTGACGACGGTCCCGGGACCGACCTGGTTGACGGCGCCGATGGAGAGTTCATGGGCGTCGAGATCGACGCCGGTGAAGGTGTGGGTGCGGGAGGTGGCGTCCCCGGCAGCGATCCACGAGCCGTCGTCAAGGGCCACCTGGTAGCCGGTGATGGGGGAGCCACCGGTGCTGGCGGGCGGTGCCCAGGTAAGAGTGGCGGTGTCGATGGTCCGGGTGGCCGCCACGGTGGTCGGCGCTCCAGGGGCGTTGACCCCGGCAAGGTTGACGGTCGCGGAGGCGGAGCCAGCGCCGACGCTGTTCACGGCGCGCACGGACAGGTCGTGAGGAGTGTTGTCGATGGGCAAGGACGCGCTGGTGCCTGCCGACGTGGCGGCGACCAGGCCGTCGACCAACACGTCGTAGCGGGTGATGGCGCTGCCGCCGTCGTTCGCCGGGGCGGTCCACGCGAGGTCGACCTCGCCGTCGGCGAGGTCACGCACCGCGGTCAGGTCACGCGGAGCGCCGGGCGCCTCCACGTCCGCACACGCGGCGCCAGACACCGTGTAGGCACCGAGGCTGCCGTAGTCGCTGTACCCGTTGTTCACGTTTCCGCGACCCACGCCGTCCACGGCGAGGTAGTAGAGACCGGCGCCCACCGAGGTGTTGAGGGCGGCGCCGAGGCCGGTGGCGGAGTCCCGACCGGTGCCGGCCGACGCCGGATCGTGGCTGGCCACGGTGGCGCCGGCTGCGTTGAGCAGGTTGAGCTTGATGTCCAGGTTGGGACTGACCTCGACCGGGTCGGCCGTCAGGGAGATCGTTCCGGTGCACTGGCCCAGGGCGTAGACGTCGATGTCGGTCCGCGAGGTGATGTACGCCGTCCCCGCGGGGAGGGCCGCGGCGGCGGAGGCCACGGTGCCGCCCGCCTCGTCGGTCCGGTTGGCCAGACCGTGGGAGTTGATGATCTCGAGGTCGTCCTCGGTCCGGTCGGCGCCGAAGTACTCGCCCTTGCTCCACTGCGAGATCGGTTGGTTGTAGCCCACTCCCATGATCGGCGCCCACCCGTTGTGACCGCTGTAGTAGGAGTCGCCGAAGGTGCCGTCGTGGTCGAGTCCGAGGTTGTGGCCGATCTCGTGGGAGGCGGCCTCGGCGATGTTCTTGGGGTCCTGCGACAGGCCCGCGGGGAAGACCCAGGCGGGTTGGTAGTAGTCGTTGCCGACGATGTCGTACGACCCGACGTACGCGACGCCGCCGCACCCCCGCCCGCAGAGGGAGTTGTGCGCCTCGTCGCTGTCGGTGATCAGGGCCCGGGCGCCGTACGCCTGGTCGGCGTTGCTGGTGCGCGCGAGCGCGGCCGCCCCGGGGTCCGAGGTCGTGACGTCGACGTCGAACGGGGCGAAGTCCTCGGCCACCCGCAAGAAGATGTCCTGGACCATGCGCTTCTCGGCGTTGGTGAAGCTGGTCGAGCCGTCACCGGATGGGTCCCAACCGGCGTGGTAACCCGAGCGAACCGCACCGTTGCCCGCAGTGTTCCACCCGGTGCCGCTGACGATCTCGCCGTTGAAGTCGAGGTAGACCGTGCGCTGGGAACCGGGCTTGGAGTGCAGCGAGAAGGTGTCGTCGAGGGGGAAGGCGGGCTGCGGAACCGGAGCCGCGGAGGCGGGGCCCTCGGGGATGGGCTCGACGAAGTAGAAGCGGTCGTTGGCGCCCACCCGGGCGGTGGGGTCCGCCAGGATGGATCGGGCCTGCCCGACCGAGAGATCGTTGGACCGTGCGATGTCGCGTAGGGAGTCCTCGGCGGCCTGGGCCGGGGCGAGGGCGGGCACGGCGGTGAGGACGAGGCCGAGCAGGGTCAGGGGGATGAAGTGGCGCGTGTGTGGGGGCACCCGACGAGCCTAGGTGCCTGCGTCGCTCTCCGCCGCAGATCGCACCTTCTCGAGGGCGAGACTTTACTCTTCGGCCGGCGGCGCTTCGTCACCCGCGGCCAGCGCTACCGCAGCGCACCAGCGGTCGGCCCGACGGGCCACCTTCCCGGCCTTCATGCTCGCTGGGGCGTTCAGGGTGCAGGTGAGCCAGGCGTCTCCGAACAGCCCGCGGTACGACGCCTGCTGCCGTGACTTGCCGGCGCAGGCCAGGCCCAGCGAGGGAGCGCCGTAGGAGCCGGTCAGATCCTTACAACCCGTCGCGGACCGGGTCACCTCGATCATCGACCGCGCCTGCTTGACGGTCACTGGTGGGACGAAGACCCACGCCCGAGCCGTCAGGCCCTTGCGGCCGTCCCACCGGCAGCCGTACTCGTGGGCCACATCGGAGAAGGAGCCGACCTCGACGCGGTCGCCGTTGTCGTAGGCGGCACGATCGGCGATCTCGCCGCCCAGCGCGGACTCCACGTCGGTGTCCTCCACCACCTCGCAGAAGGGAGCGCGAGCGACCACCAGAGCGTCGGGCACGTCCTCGACCCCGGGCGGCATGGGCTCGGCCTCGACCGTCGGGTCCGGTTGGGCCTGCGGTGAGGTCGACTCCCCATTTCCGCGCAGCCACACGACACCGGCGAAGGCCAGCGTCAGCGCGAGGGCGATCGCCAGCAGGAGAGGGCCTCGGGAGCCGGTTGATCGCATGGCACCACGATAGTGTCGGGCCTCACCCGGGCGCCTAACGGACCGCTTGTACCCCCTCGGCTACCGTCAGGCCAGTGATTCGCTTCGAAAAGGTCACGATGACCTACCCGGGACCGGGCAAGCCCGCACTCGACACCGTGAGTGTCGATGTCGCCAAGGGCGAGTTCGTCTACCTCGTCGGGTCCTCCGGGTCCGGCAAGTCCACCGCTCTGCGCCTGATTCTGCGCGAGAGCCGCCCCACCAGCGGGCGGGTGTACGTCGCGGGTAAGGAGATCAACCGCCTCGCGGGGTGGAAGGTGCCACGGCTACGTCGTCAGATCGGGACGGTGTTCCAGGACTTCCGGCTGTTGCAGAACAAGAACGTCGGTGAGAACGTCGCCTTCGCGCTCCAAGTCATCGGCAAGTCCAAGTCCGAGATCCGCCGGGTGGTCCCCGAGACCCTCGAACTGGTGGGACTGTCCGGGAAGTCCGAGCGGATGCCCGACGAGTTGTCCGGCGGCGAGCAGCAGCGGGTGGCGATCGCGCGCGCCTTCGTGAACCACCCGATGATCCTCATCGCCGACGAACCCACCGGGAACCTCGACCCGACCACCTCGATGGAGATCATGAAGCTCCTCACGCGGATCAACGAGGAGACCCACACGACCATGCTGATGGCCACGCACGACGAGAGCATCGTGGATTCGATGCGCAAGCGGGTCATCGAGCTCGACCACGGCAAGGTCATTCGTGACCAGGCCGGTGGCGCCTACGGATCGGCCCCCTGATGCAACTGAGATATGTCCTGACCGAGCTGCGACAGGCATTGCGCCGCAACGTGTCGATGCACATCGCGGTGGTGCTGACCCTGTTCGTGTCGCTGACCCTGGTGGGGCTCGGCGTACTCCTGCAGAAGCAGGCCGACATGACGGCCCGCCAGCTGGGCAACCAGCTGCAGGTGACCTTCTGGCTGTGCAACGCCGAGGACAAGAACCCCGGTTGCCTCGGCGAGGTCACCCCGGCTCAGCAGCGCGCGGTCGAGCAGGTCATCGAGGACAACCCCGAGGTCTCGGAGTACCGGTTCGAGTCTCAGGAACTGGCCTTCGAGAAGGCCAAGGAGATCTTTGGGCCCGAACGCTTCGAGGGCGCCGACTCCGCCGTCAGCGCCGAGGACCTGCGGTCCTCGTTGTGGGTGACGCTGAAGGACCCGCAGCAGGGGGAGGGCATCATCAGCGCCGCCTCCGGCCTGGACGGGGTCAGCTACGTCCGTGATGACCGGCAGACCCTCAAACCGATCTACGCCTCGATCGACGCCATGAAGTACGGCGCCCTCGGAACGGCCGGCTTCCTGATCCTCGCCGCCCTGCTGCTGGTGGGGAACACCATCCGGCTGGCCGCCCTGGCCCGGCGCAAGGAGATCGGCATCATGCGGTTGGTGGGAGCCTCCACGCTCTACATCGGGCTCCCGTTCCTGTTGGAGGCGTTGGTGACCGCCGCGCTGGGGGCGGGGCTCGCCGCTGGGGCGCTGGCCGGCTTCATGAAGTTCGGCATCATCGACGGCGTCAGCCAGCAGTTGAGGTTCTTCCCGTGGGTGGGTTGGGCCGACTTCGGGTACGCCGTGGGCGTCGTGGCCGTCGTCGCGCCGATCCTCACTCTGATTCCGACACTCCTACTGACCCGTAAATACGTCAAGATCTGACCCTCGGCGGCTACCGTCGAGACGTTCACTTCCCCGAACGCTTTAAGGCAGACCTGTGCGCTACTTCCCCAGCGCCACTCGTCAGCGTGCTGTGAGTGCCGCATTGGCACTTGTAGTGGTCGCTGGCGCGATGGCCCTCCCCCTTGCCAACGCCGCTGAAGACGACCTCAAGGACCGGCGAAACTCCGTCCAGTCGCGCATCGAGAAGGTCAACGACGACCTCGAGATGGCCAGTGACAAGTTGCGACTGGCCACCAAGAAGGCCTCGATCGCCGAGGCGTCACTCAGTGGAGCTCAGGCCAGGCTGCAGAAGGCACAGAACGCCGCAGTCGCGGCGCGGGCTCGCCTGGCCGAGGCCCGCGAGCGGGACCAACTTCTCCAGGTGGCCCTGGAAACGGCCACGGCCAACCTCGAGGGAGCGCAAGCCGATCTGAAGGCGGGGCGTATCGCCGTCAAGCAGCAGCAGGCGGACGTGGCCGACGAGGTCGCCACCGTCTACGAGCAGGGGGCCCCTCAGCTGTTGGCCCTCTCCGCGTTGCTCAACTCCGAGTCGCTGGACGACGTGGTCCGCACCCAGACCACCCAGGACGCCATCGTCGGGCACGGGGAACGCGTCTACTCCGCTCTGCAGGACGCAGAAGACGTCCTGGCCGCCAAGGAGAAGCAGGTCGCTGAGGCGAGGGCTGAGGTGAAGGCTCAGCGCGAGGACGCGGCCGCCAACCTGTTGGAGATCGACGCCCTCAACGACGCGACCGTCAACGCCAAGGATGCGGTCCGGGGGCTGGTCGACGACCGGCGCAGTGTGAAACAGACCGCGCTCGAGGCACGTCAGGAGGCGGCCGCTGCGCGTGAAGAGGACCGGCAGATGATCGCCGACCTGAAGCAGCGCGAGCAGCGGATCAAGCAGCTCATCCTCGATGCGGCTTCCCAGGACGACAACGTCTACGACGGCGCTACCGGGGGCCTGTTGAACTACCCGGTCAACGGGCGGATCACCTCGCCGTACGGCTATCGCGTGCACCCGATCTACGGCTACTACGGCCTCCACGACGGAACCGACTTCGGGGCCGGCTGCGGGTCGAGCCTGCTCGCCAGCGCCAACGGGACCGTGGTCCAGCGGTACTACGACTCGGTCTACGGCAACCGGCTCTACATCAACGTGGGGCGCGTCAACGGCGCGAATCTGACCCTGGTCTACAACCACGCGGCGGGCTACAACGTGGGGATCGGGGACAAGGTCAGGCGCGGTCAGCGCGTCGGCTCGGTCGGCGACACCGGCTGGTCCACCGGCTGCCACCTGCACTTCACGGTGCTGAAGAACGGCAACGCAGTCAACCCGGAGAACTACTTCTAGTTCCGCAGGTCGCGCCGCCTAGCCCGCCACCTACACTGGCCGGATGCCCAAGAAGACCTCCCCCTCGGCCGCTCAGGTGAAGCCACCTGAGCGGAAGATGGTCGCGCAACACAAGAAGGCCCGCCACGACTTCCTCATCGAGGACACCTTCGAGGCAGGGATGGTGTTGCAGGGGACCGAGGTGAAGTCACTGCGGATGGGGCGAGCCTCCTTGGTCGACGGCTTCGTGGACATCGACGGCGGCGAGGCGTGGCTGCACAATGTGCACATCCCGGAGTACACCCAGGGCACGTGGACCAACCACGCCGCGCGACGCAAGCGCAAACTCCTGTTGAACCGCGACGAGATCGACAAGATCGAGCGCCGCGTGAACGAGAAGGGTCTGACGGTGATCCCGTTGGCGCTGTACTTCGTCGGTGGTCGCGCGAAGATCGAGATCGCCCTGGCCAAGGGCAAGAAGTCGTGGGACAAGCGGCACGCCCTGGCCGAGCGCCAGGCCAACCGGGAGATCGAGCAGGACGTCGGACGTCGACTCAAGGGAATGGACTAGCCGGTGGTGGAGGCGCACGCGGACCCCGTGCCGGTCACCGCTTTTTGGCAGGACCTGGGGCTCCCCGGGCTGATCGACGCCCATGTCCACTTCCTGCCCGAGAACATCGAGCGGGCGGTATGGCGCGAGTTCGACCAGGCGGGACCCAAGATCGGCCGGGACTGGCCGATCCTCTACCGCGGCTCCCAGGACGAACGTATCGAGCAGTTGCGGTCCTTCGGCGTACGCCGCTTCTCGACGCTGCCCTACGCCCACCGTCCCGGGATCGCCGGCTACCTCAACACGTGGTCCGAGCAGTTCGCCACCCAGATTCCGGAGGTGATCTGGTCCGCGACGCTCTATCCCGAGCCCGAAACCGTGGCGTACATCTCTGACCTGGTGGAACGCGGGGTCGAGATGATCAAGGTGCACGTGCAGGTGGGGGAGTTCCACCTCGACGACCCGCTGCTCGACGGCGCCTGGGAGGCACTGGAGGCCGCGGGTACGCCGATCATGGTGCACTCGGGGTCCGGCCCGGTGGGCAACGAATTCACCGGACCCGACTCGATGGAACGGGTGCTGAAGCGGTTCCCTCAGTTGGTGATGATCGCCGCCCACATGGGGTCCCCGGAGTCGGAGGGCTTCTTGGCCTTGGCCGAACGGTTCGAGCGGGTGTGCTTGGACACCTCGATGGCCTTCACCCGCTGGTTCTCCTCCGACGGTTCTTATCCATCCGAGCTCGTCTCGCGGTTGGTCGATCTGCAGTCGAAGGTGCTCTACGGTTCCGACTTCCCGACGCTCCCGTTCAGCTACGTCGGCCAACTGGAGGAGTTGGCGAGCGTCGGCCTGGGCGAGGACTGGCTGCGGGATGTCCTGTGGCACAACGGGGTCCGTCTCTTCGGGGAGACCCGCGCCTGAGGCGCTCGCGGAACAACCGGGTAGGCGATGTCGGTTGATGCCCGTAGGATGAACTCATAACTCAAGAGGGGCTGATCGGTTTCGACTTGGGACGTTAGTTCCAGGGGAAGCGGGTCGAGAAGCCAGCGTCATCTCGTTAACGATCGCTGGAAACTTATAACTGCCGAAAACAAGCGCAGTTCCTTCGCTCTCGCCGCCTGAGCGGTGATCGAAGCGTCAGACCGGGCACCCGTCTCCGTCCCGGACCCTGGCGTCATCTAGGAGACTTGCTGATCAACTTCTGTCAGGAGGGTTGATCGGGACTCAATCTTGACTGAGCCTGTCGGGGACGTGTTCGTGCGAGCTCCGAGGCTGAGAAAATCGACATCACGAACTGCACCCGGAGAAGACCTGGTTCAGCGCTCGAGGACGCGGGTTCGATTCCCGCCAGCTCCACTGCGCAGAATCGCCGGTCCCGGTGGGTCGCACCACCGAGAGCCAGCCCTCTTGAGCATCAGCCGCTTCGACTCCGGTCGGAGCGGCTGATGTGCGTGTTCTCTCACGGCGATTGAGCCGACCACCTCATGGGTAGCGTCGTGATGCGGCGCCGCACGGCGCCCACCCCCTGATTCGAGGAGTACTCACGTGCCGAAGATCTTGTTCGCCCTGACCGGTTCCGACCACTGGACTCTCAACGATGGGACCAAGCACCCCACCGGGTTCTGGGCCGAGGAGCTGCTGTCGCCGCTGCAGGTGTTCTCCGACGCCGGGATCGACGTCGACCTCGCCAGCCCCGACGGCAAGACCCCTGTCGTGGACGAAGGCAGCCTCGCCGCTGACACCATCGGCGAGGATGAGTCGGCGAAGCAGCGCAAGGCCCTTGACGCCCTCGCCGGACGGCTCGAGTCAACGCTGGTCCTGGCCGATGTCGACCTCGACTCCTACGACGCCGTCTTCGTGCCCGGCGGCCACGGCCCGATGGAGGACCTTGCCGTCAGCGACGACCTCGGTCGCATCCTGGTAACCATGCTCGACGGTGGCAAGGTCGTCTCCTCGGTCTGCCACGGCCCCGCCGGTCTCCTGCCGGCCAAGCGCGCCGACGGCTCCTGGCTGTTCTCCGGGCGCAAGTTGACCGCCTTCACCGACGCCGAGGAGGAGCAGGCCGGGCTCGCCGACAAGGCCCCCTGGCTGCTGGAGTCCCGTCTGCGCGAGGCCGGTGCGACCTTCTCCTCGGGAGAAGCGTGGGCGCCCTTCGTGGTCGTCGACGACAAGTTGGTGACCGGCCAGAACCCGGCCTCCAGCACCGAGGCCGCGCAGAAGGTCGTCGGACTGCTCAAGGCCTGACCGCGGAGATCCATACGGATTGAACGACAGCCGCTCCGACCTCGGTCGGGGCGGCTTCTCCGTTTCCGGACGATCCGGGTGAAGATGTCGGCATGACGTGGCGAACACCCTCGATACGCTCGCGGTGGACGCTTTTTGTCGTCGTGGGAGCCTTCCTGATGCTCGGCGCGGCTGTCGCGGCGCCTACGCTCGAGAGTGGCGACGGTGCCGCTTCGCCCCCTGATTCTGTGTCGTTCGAGGATCTTGCGTTGCCCGACTCGATCAACGCGCCCAGCCCCTGGTCGGACGAGGAGAGGGTCGACGGACCGCTGGCTGCCCTCGGGATCTCGACGCGGACCGTTCCGGTGGGCGTGACTGGCCAGAGCCAACGCTCCGAGACCTTTGGTGTGTCGGCAGTCGACGGTCACGAAACTTGGGTCGAGCTGCCCGGCATCGACATCGAGAACTCGGGTCTGATCGGCCAGTTCGCGCTGTCGCCCGACGGACGCTGGGTCGGTTGGTCCCGGCATGCGGAGGGCCGAGGTTCACGGGGGAACACTCGCTTCGTCGGGTGGGCCGTCATGGACACCACCAGCGGCGAGATCCGTGAGTTGGCCGACCCGGACGTCCCCCGGGTCCGCGACGCCATGGCCGATCTGGCCTTCTCCGGTGACTCGCGCTACCTGTTGACCAGCTACGAGACCCCGTCCTCACCTGCCCGGCGCGGCCACCAGTTCGTCGCCTGGGATGTCCAGGACGGTTCGTCCGTCGTTATCGAGGAGCCAGGCAAGTACTGGCTCCCGATCGTCGGCTCGGCGCCTACCGGCGTGGTCTGGGCCCGAGGCCGCACGGTCTACCGCCACGAGGTGGCCACAGGGCGGCAGTCCAAGCTGACCCTGCCCCACCGGGTCGTCGCCGCATCATGGGCGCCGGACGACACCGCGTTCGCGTACGTCGGAGCTCCCAACGGAACCAACAAGAGGTGGCGTCTGTACGCCGGCAGCACGGTGGAACAGGCGCGCGACCGAACCGTCGCCCTGCCGCGCGGGGTCGACCCGTACGAGATCCTGGGCTGGGTGGACGACCAGCGGGTGGTAGTCGCTCAATCCCGCAACACCGTCTCCATCGTCGACATTACGACCGGTGCGGTCGATGAACAGAAGATGGCCGGTTCCGGCGAGCAGGTGAGCACCCCGGTGTTGGCCGCCGACCTGTGGCAGAACCCTCTAGTCGCCGCCGTGGCTCCCGACGAGGTGAGCGATCCGCGGCAACCGTGGCGGTGGTTCACCGGCGCGCTCCTCGCGGCACTCGCTGCCGCGCTGCTCTGGCGGCGCCAAGGGCGGCGAGTGTTGCCGAGGGCGGTTGAACCGTCCCCTTCGATGCGCCCGTTGACCATGGCCGCTACGGGTCTGCTGATGGTGCTCGTCGACCTCAATATCGGGAGTATCGACCTCGTCCCCGACCCGGTGGGATGGGTGCTGGCCGCGGTGGCGCTCACTTCTCTACACCCGGTTCATCGCGGCTTCTACGTCGCTGGACTCGCGGCATGGGTCGCCGTGGTCCCATCCGCCGTCGAGTGGCTCGGCATCGGGGGAGGAACGGTCACCGTGATGACGACCGTGGCTCTGTTCGTGGTCGAAGTGGCCACGTGCACAGCCCTCATGGCGGTGCGTCGCGACCGGGAGTGGTCGGCATCGACGATCCGATGGCTGACGGTCGTTCTCGGCGTCGCCCTGGGACTCGCTCTGATCGCGGCCTCGATGGAGCCGAACGCCGGGATCGTGGTGTTCGCGGTCGCGTTGGCTGACCTTCTGGTCACGGTGTGGTTCGTGGTGCTGCTGTACGGCGCCGCCAGGGGGGCCCGCGCTAGCGAAGGAAGTACAGCGGGTCGAAGTCTTCGAGCTGGATGATCTTGACGCGCGGAAGTTCGGTCTGGAACGCGTGGATGTCGTATTCGAGGTCGAAGCGCTCGATGCCGTCGATCACCAACTGAGTGCTCGTGCACTCCCTGAACCCGATGAGCCCGACCTTGCGGCCGTGGCCTACCAGCGCCGTCATCGACTCGACGAAGTCCGAGTCGTGGCTGCCCAGGACGACGTCGGCATCCTCCATGTCGAGCAGCGCGTCGAGGGTCCGGATGATCCCGATGTCGACGACCTTCTCGTCGGTTCGTCCCGCCAGGGGCACCGGTCGGTAGTTCATCGCCATCAGGGCCTGGACGAAACCGTGCGGCAGCGTGCCGTTGCTCGCGTTGAGGAAGAACAGGCCCGTGACCGGTTGGCCCCACCGCTCCTCGATGAACGTGCTCACGCGCTCCCAGCGGGGACGCTCGTCCGGGTTGGGCCGTCGACCCAGGATGTGGGACCCCAGGGTGGCATCGATGTTCTCGCCATCCACGAGCACGAAGGTGCGGCGCGTAGTCATGCCCGGAGTCTGACAGGCGTCCCGGTTCTCAACCAGCGTATGGAATGCGCGCAAGCATTTCGGCGAGTTCGAATTCGAGGGGGCTGTCGGCTGGTCCGAGTTTTCGGGTGCCTGTGTGGTCGACGATGCGGGTGAGTCCGTGGGGTGTTCGCCAGAGGGTTTCGCCGGGTGCGCGGGGTGTGGCGCGGTAGTTGAGGTGGGTTTTCGCTCGGTGTTCGGT
>NZ_BAAGQD010000013.1:0-24119 GCF_054783655.1 Nocardioides salsibiostraticola
CCGCCGGCCGAGTTCGAGGACACGTTCTACGCTCAGACACGGACCGACCAACCCCTGGTCGGAATCCAATAGCCAGAGTCTCCATCAGACCCAGGGCGATTCAGCCAACTCGGCAACGGCGGCCCTGCCGCCGGCCAAGGCGCAATCGCTGCCAGCCGCAGCCAAGCCCTCCGGCCCACCGACATGAGCGACCCAAAGGCACTCCGCGAACTTGACCGGCTCTTCGTTCGCGTTGACCACAAGATCAGCGACATAATTGAACACGGGGTCGCGGAGCGCATCTACTTCATTCGGATGCAAGTCCCGCGCATCGACGACGACGCCATCGGGTTCGTGCGACCACCCCGAGAGCGCTACGTCCCCATCACCTCACCTGTTCAGACCGACATCCCCCAGATTGTGCGCACACAACTCCGACCCCCTTCTATCGCGCAGATAGTTCCGTCCGATGCCCCGCAGAGACGGGCCACATTCGAGGCCGCGATCACACACCGATCCGGTGATCGTGGAACCCCATCCTTGGAGATGTAACCGCAGCGCTTCTTAATGTCTTCGTGGGTCCCGCAAGGTGTCGCCAGGTCTGACTGCCGGCGCGGGTGAGGCGCAGTGTGTCCACGGCATCAGATCCGGCCGAGGTCATCCACAGACTCGCGGGATAGCGGTGCGCACCTTCAGTCACGGGAGCAAACCTGTTCTCGTGACGACGAAGGAGCGCATCATGAGCACAACAGACCACACCAACGTGGAGTGCAACATCCTGACCATCGATGAAGCTGCGGCCTACCTCGCGATCCCGAAAGCCACGCTGTACACCTGGCGGACCCGCCGGGCCGGGTTTGGACCGCGCGCAGTCAAAATGGGCGGTTGTCTGCGATACCGTCGCGCAGATCTGGACGCGTGGGTCACCGAACATGTCGAGAGCTTTGACAACGACGGAGTCGAGCCGCAGGCGATGGTGGACGCTGGGGTCTCTTTGTCGCGCATGAGTCGACCACGTCCAAGCGGGAACTGAATCATGGCAAAGGGGCGACCCCCGACATCGCTCGGCACTTGGGGGACGATTCGGACCAGGCGAATACGCGATGGTGCGTTCCGCGCCTATACCCGAATCCGCGATAAGGACGGGGTCAGTCGCGAGGTCATGGCGACGGCGACAACTGCGGCATCAGCAGAGCGTGCGCTGCGAGAGAAGCTTGTCGACCGGACCACGCCGACCGAGCAGGCGATCACCGCCGAGACCACCGTCGCGGGCCTCGCGGCGCTGTGGCTGACCTATCTCCGCGACGAGCGTCGAATCGAGACGACCACGATCAACGAATACGAGCGGGTCCTGCAAAAGGTGGTGATCCCGGAGCTCGGAGGTTTGCGCCTTCGAGAGGTGACGACGAGTCGACTCGACCTGTTCCTTGTCCGCCTACGCGCAACTAGCTCAAGCCGGCAACGCAAAGCTAAGGTCGTGATGGGAGCGATGCTGGGTCTGGCTGTGCGGCATGACGCCCTCACTGTGAATCCGGTTCTGCAGACCACTCGGGTGCGACGCGAGCGATCCGAGACCCGGTCACTGACGACCCAAGACCTGAAGGTTATCCGTCAGTCAGTACGCGTCTGGACAGACAAACAACGCCCCGGGCCTAAGGCAACCAACGACATGGTCGATATCGTCGACCTGATGCTGGCCACCGGAGCCAGAATCGGCGAGATCCTTGCCCTACGTTGGGTCGACATCATCCTCGACGCCCCACGCGCGCACCTCACGATCAACGGGACGATCAAGACCGAACCGAACAAAGGGACCTATCGCAAGGCCAGTCCGAAGTCAGACTCGAGCCTACGGACCATTGCGCTTCCGGACTTCGCCGTAATCCTGCTCCGGAGACGACTGAACGAGAGCGTCGAAACGCCGACCAACGCAGTCTTCCCCACCCGCAACGGAACCTGGACGCAGGTCACCAACGTGGAGCGACGGTGGCGTGAGATCCGTAAGGGTACGGGCCTCGAGTGGGTCACGCCCCACACATTCCGCAAAACCGTCGCGACGTTGATCGCAGAGCGCGTCGATGCCGAGACCGCGTCTCAGCAACTGGGGCACTCCTCCCCTGCGATCACCCGCGAGTTCTACATCTCCAAGCCGACAATCGCCGCTGATGTCGCACTGGTACTGGAAGACCTCGCCAACCCCGACCCCGACCCCGCCGCTCCAATACTTGCGGAATAAGTGCGGGATAGGGCCTTCTCGTTCAAATACACAACTGCCCCTGACCCGCGTTTCCGCAGGTCAGAGGCAGTTTTCGGTCGGGCTGACAGGATTTGAACCTGCGACCCCTTGACCCCCAGTCAAGTGCGCTACCAAGCTGCGCCACAGCCCGAAATCTCGGCCTCGGCCGGCCCGGAGGACGACGTTGGTCAAGCGAGGGAACCTTATCGCAGGCCTTCTGCGGCGCCGAATCGGGTAGGCCCTATCGGCGTCACGTCATACGTCTGGAGCAGACAGGTGCTCTGAACGTATGACGTTGTGGCCGGCTTCAGCGGGTCCTAGCGCTTGCGCTTCTCACGCGGGCGCTGCTGAAGGACGATCGGGGTGCCGACGAAGCCGAACTCCTCGCGCAGGCGTCGCTCGATGTAGCGCTCGTAGCCGGCGTCGAGCTTGCCGCTGGTGAACAGCACGAAAGTCGGGGGGCACGAGGACACCTGGGTGCCGAACAGGATCTTGGGCTGCTTGCCCGAGCGCACCGGGTGGGGGTGCTCGGCGACCAGTCGGCCCAGGAAGGAGTTGAGAGCGCCGGTGGTGATCCGGGCCTCCCAGCCCTCGACGGCCTTCTCGATGGCGGGCACCAGACGGTCGATGTGCCAACCGGTGCGGGCGGTGATGTTGATCCGGGGAGCCCACTGGACCTGCACGAGGTCGCGTTCGATCTCGCGGTCCAGGTAGTAGCGGCGCTCCTCGTCGACCAGATCCCATTTGTTGAACGCGATGACCAGCGCCCGGCCTGCCTCCCGGACCGTCTGCAGGATCCGGATGTCCTGCTCGGAGATGGACTGGCCACCGTCCACGACGAGGACCACGACCTCGGAGCGGTCGATCGCGGTGTTGGTGCGCAGCGAGGCGTAGTACTCGTGCCCCGAGGCCTCCTTGACCCGCTTACGGATCCCGGCGGTGTCGATGAAGCGCCAAGTCTCGCCGTTGAGCTCGATCAGTTCATCGACGGGGTCGACGGTGGTGCCGGCGACGCTGTCCACGACGACGCGCTTCTCCCCCGCCAACTGGTTCAGCAGCGAGGACTTGCCGACGTTGGGCTTGCCGACGATGGCGACCCTGCGCGGACCGAACGACTTCTCCCGCTCGGGAGGAGGCTCGGGAAGAGCCGCCAAGATGGCGTCCAGCATGTCGCCCGAACCGCGGCCGTGCAGTCCCGAGACCGGGATCGGTTCGCCGAGGCCGAGGTTCCACAGCCCGTGGGACTGGGCCTCGGTGCGCTGGTCGTCGACCTTGTTCGCCGCGAGGATGACGGGCTTGCCCGACTTCCGCAGAATACGTACGACGGCCTCGTCGGAGTCGGTGATGCCCACCAGGGCGTCCACGACAAACAGGACGGCGTCAGCCAGCGAGACCGCGATCTCGGCCTGCTCGGCGATGCTCAGGGCCAGGCCCTTGGCGTCGGGGTTCCACCCACCGGTGTCCACGACGGTGAATGCGCGGCCGTTCCAGGTCGCGTCGTACGACACGCGGTCCCGGGTCACGCCGGGAACGTCCTCGACCACGGCCTGACGGCGGCCGATGATCCGGTTCACCAGGGTGGACTTGCCGACGTTCGGCCGTCCGACGACCGCCAGGATCGGCTGAGGTCCGTCCATGGGCTCGAAGGCTTCGTTCGATGGGGTGGTCATGCTGATTGCTCCGTGACTCCGCCGCCGGGATCACGCTCACGCTCACCGGCCGGCAGCGGCCCTGGCAGCGTGCGACCAGTGGTCGCGCTTGCTTGGTACAGATCATCCAGCATCCGCTGGCGCAGGTCATCCGAGACCCGCCCTACGATCTCACGTCGGCGCGGCCAAGGCCGCATGCTGGACGCGTAGGGTGCCGGAGAACACATGTCGATCCGGGTGCGATGAGCAGGACGAATCCCGGTGGCACCCCTGCCGGGCGCCGAACTCTTGGGGTTTGGGGTCACGGCGCCACCGAAGACGCGGAGCCGGACACCTGACCCGTCGGGGTCTGGGTCACCAGGTCGACCACCAGGTCGATGACCTCGGCGAGCGTGTACGGCGTGGTGTCCAGATGGACCGCACCATCGGCGCGGGTCAGGGGTGCGGCGGAGCGCCCGGAGTCGATTCGGTCCCGTTCGGCGAGCGAAGCAGCGGTGACACCAACGTCGGTGCCGCCCTCCTCCGCCGCCCGTCGAGCCGCGCGGGCATCGGTGTCGGCGGTGACGTAGAGCTTCACCTCGGCCTGGGGCCACACCACCGAGGCGATGTCGCGCCCCTCGACCACGATCCCCACCCCGTCGGCGATGGCCTGGTCGATCGTGGCCCGTTGCAGGTCCAGGAGGCGTTGACGGATCGCCGGCACCGAGCTGACGGGCGAGACCGCCGAGGTCACCTCCGCCGAGCGGATGGGTCCACGGACGTCGACGCCGTCCACGTCGATCGTGGGATCGGCCGGGTCGGTGCCCGAGACGAGCGAGGGCTTGGAGGCACTGGCCGCAACAGCCTCCCCGTCGTGGATATCGATGCCCTCGCGCAGCATCCACCAGGTCAGCCCCCGGAACTGGGCCCCGGTGTCGAGATAGCGCAGCCCTAGGCGGGTGGCCACTCCCCGACAGGTGCTGGATTTCCCCGACCCGGACGTGCCGTCGACGGCGACCACGACAGGCGTCGGCAGAGGTGCCTCACCGGGAGGTGTCACGGACGAGGATTGCGGCTGTGCGGAGGGGCTGTTCACGGGGACAAAGTCTACCGGTGGGTGACCCAGCCCAGAAGTTCGAGCGATTCGAGGAGTCGGTCAGCGCTCTCCTGCGTCACCACGAGCTCGACCTGACCCACCGGGCGGCCCTGGTCGTGGTCGATCCGGACGTCCTCGATGTTGACGCCGCTGGCGCCGGCATCGGCAAATAGACGTGCCAGTCCACCCGGTGAGTCGGGTACGGCGACGAACAACGTGGCCATCTCACGCAACGGTCCACCGTGCTTGCCGGGGATCGCCCGGGTTCCGGCCAACCCGAGATCGAGCAGTTCGTGCAGCCCGCCTCGATCGCCGCTGGCCAACGCCTCGATCAGACGATCCAGCCGCTCCCTGACTCCGGTGAGCAACTCCCCCACCGCCGTCGAGTTGGCCGAGACGATCTGGCCGTAGAGGCCCGGGTCCCCCGCCGCCACCCGGGTGACGTCGCGGACCCCCTGTCCAGAAAGCGCCAGATGCTGCTCGGGCGCACCGTGCAGCGAGCCAGCTGCCAGGGCCGCCATCAGGTGGGGCACGTGGGAGATGCGGGCCACCGCTCGGTCGTGGTCCTCCGGGGTGAGCCGTACCGGCACCCCGCCACACAGCTCGGCCAACTCCTCCACAAGGGCGATCGCCTCCGCATCGGCCCGATCACCGGGGGTGACCGCCCACGGGCGCCCGTCGAACAGTGAGCCGGTGGCCGCCAGCGGGCCGGACCGTTCGCTGCCGGCCATCGGGTGGCTGCCGACGTACTGCTCGACCCGATCCGCGTCGGCGACCTCGGCCAGTGGGCCGGACTTCACGCTCCCCACATCGGTGACCACGGCACCGCCAGCGAGGGCGCGCCTGATCTCCTGCGCGAGGTGATCCGGAGGCACCGACACCACCACCAGCTGCGGCTGGTCACCCTCGACACGAGGTCGACCGGCCCCCAGACCCGAGGCCGTGCGGACATGATCGGGGTCCACGTCGCTGAGGATCACTTCGAGCCCCGCATCGACGCAGGCCAATCCGATCGAGGTTCCGATCAGACCGGTCCCCACGATCTCGACCGGCCCGATCAGTCGTGGTCCAGCGGTGTCATTCATGGGAGTCACTCATCGGGGACGGAGCGCGTGCGCGTGAGGTCCTTACGCAACGCCGCGGCGCCGTGCAGGTAGACGTGCGTGATGTCCGCGCGCTTCGCCTCGGTCTCGACGTGCGCCATCATCCGCACCACCCGCGGCATCGACCCGGCGATCTCGAGCTCCCGGGCACAGATCAGGGGGACCTCCCCGAAGCCCAACCCACGGGCGGCGTACGCCGGGAACTCCGAGACGAGGTCCGAGGTGGCGGTGAAGATGACGGAGATGAAGTCGTCGACCTCCAGGCCGTTCGCGGTCATCACGTCGGTCACCATCTCGGCGACCCGCTCGAGCATGTGCTCCCGCTCATCGGTTTCCAGTTGGGTCGCTCCACGGACCGCGCGTACCGCCATCTGACTACCCTTCGCTGCTGTGGTTCAACGTCGTGAGATGACTGGAGACTAGTGGGTCACAACTTCGCACGGTCGAGCAGTGCACCGAGCTCGTCGAGGCTGAGATCCCGAAGCATCCCGGCCTTGAGCTGTCCGATCTCGACCGGACCGAACTCGGTGCGGGTCAACTTGCGGACCGGGTGACCCAGGTGCTCGAGCAGCCGGCGGACGATGCGGTTGCGACCCTCGTGGATGGTCACCTCGACGATTGACTTGTCGCGAGCCGACGCGATGATCCGGGCCTTGGTAGGCAGCACCGGACCGTCGTCGAGTTCCACTCCGGCCAACAGCTTGTCGACCAGCTTCTTGTCCGCGTGGCCATCGACCTCGGCCACGTAGGTCTTGTCGACCTCGAAGGACGGGTGCGCCATCTGGTTCGCGAAGTCGCCGTCGTTGGTCAACAGCAGAAGCCCCGAGGTGTCGGTGTCCAGCCGGCCGACGTGGAAGAGCCGCTCGGTTCGGTCCGCCACGACATCGGAGATCGTGCGACGCCCCTCGGGGTCGGACATCGTGGAGACCACGCCTCGGGGTTTGTTCAGCACGAGGTAGACGAAGTCGGACACCGGCGGCAACCGCAGCCCGGAGACCCGGACGACCGCCGTACGGGGATCCACCTTGGTGCCCATCCGGGTGACGACCTCGCCGTCGACCTCCACCTCTCCCCCGAGCATCAGTTCCTCACACTTGCGCCGTGAGGCGACACCCGACTGGGCGAGCAACTTCTGCAGACGGATCAGTCCGTCCTCGTCGGTGAGAATCTCGCGACTCATGACTGCGACCCCACAGCTTCGACCGGTTCCTCACGGGCCGCAACCGGGGCGGGTGCGGTGTTCGCGCCGGACATCTGGGCCAACTCGTCCTCGAAGTCGTCCATGTCGGGCAGGTACGGCGCCAACTCGGGCAGCTCGTCGATCGAGCCGACCCCGATTCGCTCCAGGAAGTAGCTGGTCGTGCGGTAGAGCGTGGCGCCGTGCTCGTCGTCGCGTCCCGCCTCCTCCAGCAGACCCCGGGTGAGCAGAGTCCGCATCACGCCGTCGACATTGACGCCCCGCACCGCCGAGACGCGGGCTCGGGAGATCGGTTGCTTGTAGGCGACCACTGCCAGGGTCTCCAACGCCGCCTGAGTCAGGCGAGCGCGTTGACCCTCCAGGACGAAGCCCTCCACGATGGAGGCGAACTGCTCGCGGGAGTAGAACCGCCACCCGCCACCGATGTTGCGCAGGTCGAAACCGCGGCCCTGTTCGGTGTACTCGGCGGCCAAACCGTTCAACGCGTCGAGCACCTCGACCACCGGGTAGCCCACCGCAGTGGCCAGGCTCGACTCGTCCAGGGTCTGGTCAGCCACCATCAGCACCGCCTCCAGGGCGGGGCACAGATCGGCGACCCGGATGTCCAAGGATTCACTGTCGGTCACTTCGTCGTTCATGAGTTCTCCTCCTCGGGAGTGGTCTCGGTCTGGGGAGCCCCGTCATCCAGCGGCGGCTGCCCGTCGAACTCGTCGGTGATCTCGATCGGAGCCTCATCGTCCCCGGTCCAACGCACGGTGAGCTCACCGAGGGCGACCACCTGCTCGAAGGACACGGCACCCTCGCGGAACAGTTCCAACAGCGAGAGGAAGCGGGCGACAGTGGTCAGCCGGTCCGGTGAGTCACCGCACAGGGCGCGGAAGGTGAGGGTGCCGCTGCGTCGCAACCGATCCACCACGATGCCGGCCTGCTCGCGCACACTGACGCGGGCTGCGTGGATGTGCTGCAAGGACAGTTCGAGCACCGGCGCCGGCTCCATCGCCTTGGCGGCCAAGGCCGCGAACTGATCCAGCCCGATGCCGATCAGCACCTCAGGTAGCAGGTTCGCGAATCGCTCCTCGAGGCCGACCGAGCGTGGGTGTCGAAGCGCCTCACCGGCGAGTCGTTTCTCGAACACGCCAGCAACGAGCTTGAAGGCCTTGTATTGGAGAAGTCGGGCGAACAGCAGATCCCGCGCCTCCAGCAGCGCGAGGTCCTCCTCGTCCTCGACGTCGCCCTGCGGCAGGAGCCGGGCGGCCTTGAGGTCCAGCAGCGTGGAGGCGACCAGGAGGAACGACGTGGTCTGCTCGAGGTCCCAGACCGGCCCACCGGTCTTGACGTGGGCGATGAACTCGTCGGTGACCCGGGACAGGGCCACCTCGGTGATGTCCAGCTTGTGCTTGGAGATCAGCGACAGCAGCAGATCGAAGGGTCCCTCGAAGTTGTCCAACCGGAGGGCGAAGGCCGGGGTCTCGGCGCCGGCCTCGCCTCCCATGGCCGCCGCCGCGGAGTCCTTGACGCGGGTGGTCATTCCTCGGTCAGTCGGCGCACCAGGGCGCTGTCGTCACCGTGTGCGACGTAGTCGGCGATGACCATGGACACCGCCTCGCGCACCAGTCGACCCCGGTCAACGGCCATCCCCTGGTGACGCCGGAGCATCAGTCGCGCGTCCTCGAGGTCGAGCAACTCATCGGAGGTGACGTAGACGGTCATCTTCTCGTCGTGGCGGATCCGGCCGCTCGGCTTGCGGGTGGCGGAGTCGTCCTCCTCGACGGTCGTCGGCTGATCCGGTACGGCGCGCACGCGCTTGGGCCCGGTTTTGCCCGAGTCCTGCTCCTTGCCGGTGGGGCGGAAGAGATCATCGGCGGTCGGAAGGCTCACACGTCGAGACACCGGGCCATCACCTCCCTGGAGAGCTGACGGTAGGCCTCGGCGCCAGTCGAGCTGGACGCGTACGACGTGATCGGCTCGCCGGCGACGGTGGAGTCGGAGAACTTCACGGTGCGCCGGATGACGGTGTGGAAGACCTGGTCGCCCCAGGCCTGGACCAGCCGCTCCATGACCTCACGGCCGTGCAGGGTGCGGCCGTCGTACATGGTGCCGAGAATGCCGTCGATCTCGAGCTTCGGGTTGAGCCGCTCACGCACCTTGTCGATGGTGGTCTTCAACAGCGCGACACCGCGCAACGCGAAGTACTCGCACTCGAGCGGGATGATGACGCCGTCCGAGGCGGTCAGCGCGTTGACCGTCAGCAGACCCAACGAGGGCTGGCAGTCGATGAGGATGACGTCGTACTTCTCCAAGGCCGGGGCCAGCAGACGCTGCAGCGTCTGTTCACGGGCGACCTCGTGCACCAACTGCACCTCGGCCGCCGAAAGGTCGATGTTGGACGGCAGGAGGTCCATGCCCTCGATCCCGGTCGGCACCACCACGTCGTCCAGACCGACGTCCTTCTGCATCAGGAGGTTGTAGATCGAGAGGTCCATCTCGTGGGGATTCAGCCCCAAACCCACCGACAGCGACCCCTGGGGGTCGAAGTCGACGAGCAGCACCTTGCGGCCGTACTCCGCCAGCGAGGCCCCGAGGTTGATGGTGGTCGTCGTCTTGCCGACCCCACCCTTCTGGTTGCACATCGAGATCACGCGGGCGTTGCCGTGCTCGGTCAGGACGCGCGGCTCGGGCAGATCGGGCATCGGGCGGCCGGTGGGCCCGATGGGCCGCTCGGGGGCCGGGGTCTCGGCGAGGTGGGAGTTGGGCCCCGTCGACACCCCAACCGCCTCGGGCATCGAGGGGCGGATGCGGAACGGCAGGGGTTCGGGCGGTTCGACCTGAGCCTTGGCCGGCATCCGAGGAGGCATGTCCGGTGCGCTGGTTGATCCGAATCCGGAATACGGTCCGCCACTCATGTGCATCTCCTCGATCTGGTGGGTGTTCCCCCATCAGACAATGTCGACACGACGACATTGTGCCGCCACGCCGGGGAACCATAGAGGGACTCTTGGCATGACCCGCGAACGGGGGTCATGCAGGGATCGTGCAGGGGTGTGCTCAGCCCCCGAGTGCCCGCATGGCGGTGGTGGTCAGGGCCAGCTCCCCCAACTCGTCGGAGAGATCGAGGTCCACGACGGCCTCGATCACCCAGTCGCGATAGCCCTGGGGGTCGGAGAGGGTCTGACGCACCGACCAGGTCCGACCGGACTTGTCGATCTCCAGCAGATCCGGGCCCCGCGCGTCGGCGTCGGTGGCCAGCGTGTCGTGCTCGTTGAAGTAGCTCTCGATGGCCTCGTCCCAGACCGAACGCGTCATCACGACCTCGGCCGGAGGGTCGGTGCGGTCGGCGCTGGTGCGTTCGATGGCCATCAGTCCGTCGAGGTCGTCGCGTGCGACCAGTTCGACCCGGCGGAACATCGCGTTGCGGATCATCACGTGGAAGGGCCGCACCTGCGCGGAGATGGCTCGGGTCGGTGGCGGGGCGCCCTCGGCGGCAGTCCGGATCACCTCGGCGAGTCGATCCGGGTCGTTGAGGGCCTCCCACTCGTCGAGCAACGAGGAGTCGGTCTGTCGCACGGTCTCGCCCAGCCACTCGATGATGTCGTCGAGTTCGGGGGTGCGGAAGTCGTCGGTGACGGTGTGCCGAAGGGTGCGGTAGGCGTCGGTCAGGTAGCGCAGGACCAGGCCCTCACCCCGCGCCAACTGGTAGCGCCGGACGAAGTCGTTGAAGCTCATCCCCGACTCGTACATCTCCCGCACGATCGCCTTGGGCTCCAGATCGTGGGCGCTGAGCCAGGGGTGGCTCCCCCGATAGATCTCGTACGTCGCCTCCAGCAGCTCGGCCAACGGCTGCGGCCAGGTGATGGCATCGATCAGGAGCATCCGCTCGTCGTACTCGATGCCGTCGGCCTTCATCTCCGCGATCGCCTCACCGCGGGCCGCGTTCTGCTGGGCGAACAGGATCTGTCGGGGCGCATCGATCACCGACTCGATGACCGACAGCAGATCCAGGGTGTAGGTCTCCGACTCGGGGTCCAGCACCTCGAGGGCGGCCAGGGCGAAGTGGGCCAGCGGCTGGTTCAGGGCGAAATCGTCGGCCAACGCCTCGGTCAGCACATAGCGCCGGCCGAACTCGTCGGGTTCGTCGAGTCGTCTCAGGACTCCCGATCGGTGCAGGCTGCGGGCCAGGCGCAGGGCCTGACGGCTCAGCCGCAACTGGTTGCGGCGCTCCTCGTGGTTGTCCTGCAGCAGCCGCCGCAGGACCGGGAAAGCGTCCTCCTCGCGGGCGACGACATTGACGAGCATGGCGTTGTTGACCCGCATCCGGCTGACCAACTGTTCGGGAACCCCGGCGAGGAGTTTTTCGAAGGTGTCCTCGGACCACACCACGGTCCCGGTGGGGGGCTTCTTCAGCTGGGCCTTGCTCTGTCGCTTGCGGGCACTGGCCCCGTCGCCCTTGGCTTCGTTGCGGGCGGCCATCTTGGCCTTGGTCTTCTCGTTGTCGATGGTGTGCTCGGGTGCCTGGATGACCACCGTGCCGGCGGTGTCGAAGCCGGCACGACCGGCACGTCCGGCGATCTGGAGGAACTCCCGGGTCCGCAGGACCCGCGACCGAGACCCGTCGAACTTCGCCAGTCCGGTGAACAGCACCGTGCGGATCGGCACGTTGATGCCGACCCCGAGGGTGTCGGTGCCGCTGATGATCGTCAGCAACCCCGCCTGGGCGAGCTGCTCGACCAACCGTCGGTACCGCGGCAGCATCCCCGCATGGTGGACGCCGATGCCCTTACGCAGCATGGTCGACAGGGTCTTGCCGAAGCCTGCGCCGAACCGGAAGCCCGCCAACCGCTCGGCGATCGCAGCCTTGCGTTCCGGGGTCAAGGCGTTGGTGACCTTGACCGTCTTCAACAGGGCCGTCGCGTGCTCGACGGCGTCGCGCTGGGTGAAGTGGACGACGTACGCCGGGGACTGGTGGGTGCTGATCAGCTCCTCGATGGCGTCCTGCAGTGGTTCGAGCGACCAGCTGAAGGTCAGCGGGACCGGGCGCTCGGCGTCCGCGATCACCGTGGTCTCGCGCCCGTTGCGGCGGGTGATGTCGGCAGCCAGGTCGGTGACGTCGCCGAGGGTGGCCGACATGAGGACGAACTGGGCCTGGTTGAGCTCGAGGAGGGGCACCTGCCAGGCCCAGCCCCGGTCGGGTTCGGCGTAGTAGTGGAACTCGTCCATCACCACCAGGCCCACATCGGCCTCGGACCCCTCGCGCAGGGCGATGTTGGCCAACACCTCGGCGGTGCAGCAGATGATCGGGGCATCGGTGTTGACCGATGCGTCACCGGTCAGCATCCCGACGTTCTCGGCACCGAAGATCGCGCAGAGATCGAAGAACTTCTCGCTGACCAGGGCCTTGATCGGAGCGGTGTAGAACGACACCCGATCATCGGCCATCGCGGCCTTGTGCGCCGCGACCGCCACCAGGGACTTGCCCGAACCCGTCGGGGTGGCCAGCACCACGTTGTTGCCGGCCACGATCTCGAGGATCGCCTCATCCTGGTGCGGGTAGAGCTCCAGGCCCTGCTCGGTCACCCAGTTCGTGATGTCGTCGTAGACCTGGTCCCAATCGACCCCTGGTGATGCTTCGGTCGCGGTCATCGGGTCCTCACCGTGCTCGGGGGTGCGCGGTCGCGAAGACCTCACGCAGGTTGTCGACGGTCACCAGGGTGTAGAGCTGCGTCGTGGTCACCGACGCATGCCCCAACAGCTCCTGGACGACCCGTACGTCGGCCCCACCGTCGAGCAGGTGGGTGGCGAAGGAGTGCCGCAGCGTGTGGGGTGACACGTCGCGGGTCACGCCCGCGCGATCGGCGGTCTTGGCGAGCACGGCCCAGGCGGACTGCCGAGAGAGCCGGCCGCCCCGGGCGTTGAGGAAGAGGGCTCCCCCGGGGCCGGGACCCCGGGTGGGTCCGGCGGTCGCCAGCAGCGGGCGCGAGCGGATCAGGTATTCCGAGACGGCTGCGCACGCGAAGGAACCCACCGGCACCAGCCGTTGTTTGCCGCCCTTGCCTCGCAGCAGCGCCGTGGCGGGGTCGTCGGCGGTGCCTTCGCCGAGGTGGAGGTCATCGACATCGAGACCCACCGCCTCGGAGATCCGGGCGCCTGTGCCGTAGAGCACCTCCAGCAACGCGCGGTCTCGCAACGCCAAGGAGGTGCCCGCCGCTCCGGCGGCCTCCAAGATGGCCTCGACGTCGGCCAGGGGAAGCGCCTTGGGCAGGCGTTTGGCCGGGGTGGGGGGCCGTACCGCGGCGGCCGGGTCGCTGGCGGTGAGCCCGTCGGCCACGGCGAACCGGTGGAACCCACGCACGGCGATCACCGTCCGGGCCGCCGACGAAGCAGCCAGGGGCACCTGCTCGGGTCCTCCCTCACGCAGGCGCATGAGGAACGCCGAGACGTGTTCCTCGCGGATCTCGGAGAGGTCGTGCAGGTTCTGCTCGGCCAGGAAGTCCAGGTAGCGGCGCAGATCGCGGCGGTAGGACACCACGGTGTTCTGGGCCAGACCCTTCTCGACGGTGACGTGGTCGAGGTAGGTGCGGACAGCCCGGTCGATCGGCTCGGTGGAGGTGTTCAGTTGAGGACCTCGGCCAGTTCTCGGGCCTCGATGCCCACGGCTTCGCCGACCGGCGCGTTGGTCAGCATCCCGGCGTGGGTGTTGAGGCCCTTGGCCAGCCCCGCGTCATCGCGACAGGCCTGTTGCCAGCCCTTGTCGGCCAGCGCGATCGTGTAGGGCAGCGTCGCGTTGGTCAGGGCGTAGGTCGAGGTCCGCGGGACCGCTCCGGGCATGTTCGCGACGCAGTAGAAGACGGAGTCGTGGACCATGTAGGTGGGGTCGGCGTGTGTGGTCGGCCGGGTGTCCTCGAAGCAACCACCCTGGTCCACGGCGATGTCGACGAGTACGGAGCCCGGCTTCATCCGGGACACCAGTTCGTTGCTGACCAGCTTCGGGGCCGCGGCACCGGGGATGAGAACGGCCCCGATCACCAGGTCCGCCTCCATGACCTGCTGCTCGATGGACAACTTCGAGGAGGCCAAGCCGTGGACCCGGTTGTCGTAGCGCCAGAACGACATCCGCAGTTTGTCGAGGTCGGTGTCCAACAGGGTCACATCTGCACCCATCCCGAGGGCGATGTTGGCCGCGTTCTGTCCTGAGACTCCGGCCCCGAGGATCACGACCTTGGCGTTGGCGACTCCGCCGACCCCGCCGAGCAGGACGCCGCGTCCTCCCTCGGCCTTCATCAGCGAGTGCGCCCCGACCTGGGGCGCCAGGCACCCGGCCACCTCGGACATCGGGTAGAGCAGCGGGAGTCCGCCACCGGAGGGGGGTTGCACGGTCTCGTAGGCGATGCCGGTGACCTCGCGGCTCAGCAGTTCCTCGGTCAGCGGCTTGTCCGCGGCCAGGTGCAGGTAGGTGAACAGCGTCAGCCCCGGACGCAGTCGGTGGTACTCCTCGGCGACCGGTTCCTTGACCTTCAGGATCATCTCAGCCTCGGCCCACACGTCGTCGGCCTGTTCGATGATGCGGGCCCCTGCGGCGACGTACTCCTCATCGGGGATCGAGGAGCCGAGGCCGGCCCCTGCCTGCAGCATCACTTCATGGCCGTGAGCCACCAGCTCGTTCACCCCGATGGGGGTGATCGCGACGCGATACTCGTGGTTCTTGACCTCTGTGGGGATACCGATTCTCACGTACGTTCACCTGCTCCTGGATCGCCGGATACGTCTGCGGGGGACCCTACTCCCGCCGTCGTCAGGCGACGAGACCTCGGGCCCGGGCGAGGAGCACCCCGGCGATCAGGGGTCCGTCGGTGATCCGACCGTCCAGCACCGCGGCGTACAACTCCTCGAAGGCCACCCAATCGGTGACCATGTCGAGTTCCTCGTGGTGCAACTCGAAGTCTCCCCGGTCCTCCGGGCTCAGATCACGAGCGAGGTAGAGATGCATGACCTCACTGGAGATGCCGGGCGAGGAGTACAGCGAGGTGAGGTGCGTCCAGTCCTCGGCGCGAAGTTGGGCCTCCTCGCGCAGTTCCCGCCGGGCGACCTCGATCGGGTCCTCGTCGGGCGTGTCGATCAGACCCGCGGGCACCTCGAGGAAGCGCCGCTGCGCCGGGTGGCGGTACTGCCACAGGCACAGGACCCGATCCTGCTCGTCCAGGGCGAGTATGACGACCGCCCCGGGGTGCTCCAGGACCAGACGGTCGAAGGTCTCGGCGGGGTCGGCGGGTGCGTGGATGGTGTCCCGTCGCAGCGCTATCACCCAGTCGTCGCGGTGCACGTCCTCGGTGGCCACCACGGGCCAGGACTCGAAGGTGTCCCCGACGACGTGTTCGCGCGGGGCCGGCGGTTCCGCCGGCACGCTCAGTCGTCCTCGGAAGGGCGTCGCAGCCCGGACTCGTCCATGGGGAACCGCAACTCGCGCTGCCGCTCGATGGCCGCGCCGATCAGGCCCGCGAACAACGGGTGCGGCCGAGTCGGTCGCGAGCGGTACTCCGGGTGAGCCTGGGTGGCGATGTAGTAGGGGTGCACGTCGCGCGGCAGCTCCACGAACTCGACCAGGTCGAGATCCGGGTTGATCCCGGAGAACACCAGACCTGCGGCCTCGAGCTGGTCGCGGTAGTCGTTGTTCACCTCGTAGCGGTGCCGGTGGCGTTCCTCGATGCGGGTCTGCCCGTAGGCCTCGTGGGCCACGCTTCCCTCCGTCAACTCGGCGGGGTAAAGCCCGAGTCGCATCGTCCCGCCGAGGTCGCCTGCTCCCTCGACGAAGTCCTTCTGCTCCTCCATGGTGGCGATGACCGGTTCGGGGCAGTCCGGGTCGAACTCCGTGGAGGCCGCCTTCTGCAGTCCGGCCACGTTGCGGGCGTACTCGATGACCATGCACTGCAAGCCCAAGCAGAGCCCCAGGGTGGGGATGCCGTGGGTGCGGGCGTAGGTCAGCGCACCGAGTTTCCCGTCCAGACCGCGGATGCCGAAGCCCCCGGGAACGCAGATCGCGTCCAGGTCGTGGAGTTGCTTGGCGGCCCCCGCCGGGGTGTCGCACTCGTCGGAGGCGATCCAGCGCAGGTGGACCTTGGCCTCGTTGGCGAAGCCACCGGCGCGCAGCGCCTCGGCCACCGACAGGTAGGCGTCCGGCAGGTCGATGTACTTGCCGACCAGACCCACCGTCACCTCTTCGGTGGGGTGGTGCACGCGACGCAGCAGGTCGTCCCACAGCGTCCAGTCGACGTCCCGGAAGGGCAGGTTGAGGCGTCGTACGAGGTAGGCGTCCAGGCCTTCGCGGTGCAGCACCTTGGGGATGTCGTAGATCGACGCCGCGTCGGCGGCGCACACGACGGCCTCGGCGTCCACGTCACACATCAGCGAGATCTTGTTCTTGATCGAGTCCGGGATCTCCCGGTCGGCGCGCAGCACGACGGCGTCAGGCTGGATACCGACCTGTCGGAGCGCAGCCACGGAGTGTTGGGTGGGCTTGGTCTTCAGCTCTCCGGAGGGCCCGATATAGGGCACCAGCGAGACATGCAGGAAGAACGAGTTGTCCCGGCCGATCTCGTGGCGGGTCTGTCGGGCTGCTTCGAGGAAGGGCAGCGACTCGATGTCGCCGACGGTTCCGCCGACCTCGGTGATCACGACGTCGACGTCCGGACCGCCCATGGCCAGGATGCGGTCCTTGATCTCGTTGGTGATGTGCGGGATCACCTGCACGGTGTCGCCGAGGTAGTCACCGCGGCGTTCCTTGGCGATGACGCTCGAGTAGACCTGCCCCGTGGTCACGTTGGCGATCTGACTCAGATCGGTGTCCAAGAAGCGCTCGTAGTGACCGATGTCCAGATCGGTCTCGGCGCCGTCGTTGGTCACGAAGACCTCGCCGTGCTGGAACGGGTTCATCGTCCCCGGGTCCACGTTGAGGTAGGGATCGAGTTTCTGCATCGTGACCCGGAGGCCACGCGAACGCAGAAGTCGGCCCAAACTCGAGGCGGTCAGCCCCTTGCCGAGGGAGGAGGCGACGCCTCCAGTCACGAAAACGTGCTTGGTCACTGCGGTATTTCCAGGAGGCCTGCTCACGGAACTTCAGCCTACATGAGGGATTCGGGTGCTCGTGCCAGGACAAGCAATTCTCGCGCGTGAGCCAACGCTGTATCGGAATCAGCCATGCCGGCGAGCATTCTGGACAGTTCGCGTTCCCTGCCCTCGTCGTCGAGCACCGTCAGACCAGAACTGGTGACCGTGCCGTCGCTGGACTTCTCGACCAGCACGTGGCGGTGGGCGTACGCCGCGACCTGGGGAAGGTGGGTGACCACCAGCACCTGGGCGTGCTGGGCCAACTGGGCCAGTCGGCGACCGACCTCGACCGCGGCAGCACCGCCGACCCCCGAGTCGACCTCGTCGAAGACGAACGTCGGCACCGGGCTGGTCTCCGAGAGGGACACCTCCAACGCGAGCATCACCCGCGACAACTCACCGCCGGAGGCACCCTTGGCCAGGGTCCGGGCGGGGGAACCGGTGTTGGCGGCGAGGAGGAAGTCGACCTCGTCGATCCCCGACCGACCCATCCGCAGGGTCCGGTCCCCCACCACCAGGGCGTTGCGCGGCACCTTGCCGCTGGATGAGGGCTCGACCTCGCTCTGGCCGACGGTGATCTCGAGACGGGCGTGAGGCATCGCCAGAAGGGTCAGCTCGGCGCTGACCTGTTCTGCCAGGCCCTTCGCGGCCTTCTGCCGCGCCGCGGACAGTTCCGCGGCGCGTTGGGCCAGGAGGGCTCGCTGGGAGGCCTGGTCGGCCCGCAGGGCCTCGATCTGGTCGTCGGTGGAGTCGAGTTCGAGCAACCGTGCCGACGACGACTCCGCCCAGGCCAGGACGTCCTCGAGTGAGTCGCCGTACTTCCGGGTCAACGCGGTGAGCGCCGCACGTCGCTCGCTCACGGTGGCCAACCGGTGGGGGTCGGTGTCGATGCGGGAGGCGTAGGAGGACACGTCGGCGGCCACGTCCGCCAGGAGGTAGCTCACCTCGGCGAGTCGGTCGGCCAGCGCGGCGATGTCCGGGTCGTGGTCGCGCACCGCGTCCAACATCCCTCGGGCTGCGGAGACGATCGAGACCCCATCGGATCCGCCGTCGTCGCTGGAGAGCGCTTCCCTGGCTTCCTCAGCGGCCGAGCGGAGCGAGTCGGCGAAGCCGAGCCGCGACTCTTCCGCCGCGAGGTCGATGTCCTCCCCGGGTGAGGGGGCGACCTGTTCGACCTCGCCGACCCCGAAGCGGAGAAGGTCGGCCTCCCGCACGCGCTCGCGCGCCGAGGACACCACCTCCTCGAGTTCGCGCTCGGTGGCGTCCAGGGCGGCGTGGGTCTCCCGGTAGGCGGCCAACTTCGCCGCAAGCCCGGGGCCGCCGAAGCGGTCCAGGGCGTCGCGTTGGGCGCGGGCGTTGAGAAGCCGGTGCTGGTCGGACTGTCCGTGCACGGCCACCAGGGGGGCTGCGATCTCACCCAGAGTGGCGACCGGAACGGCGGCGCCCCCCACGAAACCACGCGAGCGGCCACCGGCCGCCACGTTGCGGGCCAGGACGACCACGTCGTCCTCGACCTCGCCCCCGACCTCTTCGACGGCCGCGGCGAGGCCCGGGGTTGCGGTCGCACGCACGACGCCTTCGACGCGGGCCTGCCGGGCGCCGTTGCGGACTGCCCCGCTGTCACTGCGGCCACCCAGGAGGAGTCCGAGCGCCGTGACGATCATGGTCTTACCGGCACCGGTCTCCCCGGTGATCACGGTCAGCCCGGGTCCGAGATCCAAGGTCGAGGCGTCGATCACGCCCAGTCCGGTGATGCGGATCTCTTCGATCATGCTTCACCGGTCCGGCGACGGCTCTCGGGTGAACCCCGCCAGCCGTCGACCGCAAGGCCGAACTTGGCCACGAGCCGGTCCGCGAACGGTGCCTGATGCAACCGCACCAGTCGCACCGGATGCACCCCGCGGCGTACCTCGATCCGGGCGCCTGGTGGCAGGTCGACGGTCCGTCGGCCGTCACACCACAGCACTCCCGCGTCCTCGGTGCGGACCAAGACCTCGATGGCGACCACGGAGGTGGGTGAGACGACCATGGGTCGGGCGAACAGGGCGTGCGCGCTGATGGGCACGATGCACAGGGCCTCCACCTGGGGCCAGACGATCGGTCCACCTGCGCTGAAGTTGTACGCCGTCGAACCGGTGGGCGTCGCGCAGACGACTCCGTCACAGCCCCAGCGTGAGATCGGGCGACCGTCGATCTCGAGAACCACCTCGAGCATCCGTTCTCGGGCCGCCTTCTCCACGCTCGCCTCGTTGAGCGCGAAGGTGCTGGCGACCAGTTCCTTGTCGCGGTAGACCCGCACATCAAGGGTCATCCGGTCCTCAGTGGTGTAGCGGCGCGCCACGATGGCCTCGATGGTCGAGTCGACGTCGTCGTGCTCGGCCTCGGCCAGGAAGCCCACGTGACCCAGGTTCACGCCGAGCACGGGGGTCTGTCGCGCGTGGGTGAGCTCCGCGGCCCGCAGGATGCTCCCGTCTCCCCCGATCACCAGGGTCAACTCGCAGTCCCGGCTGGCGTCGGTCTCGGACTCGGTGGTCTCCAGGGCCGGGGTGAACTGATCGGCGACCAGATCGAGGCGTTCGAGGTCGGCCTGGAGGAGTCGCACCACGATGCCCTGGGAGGTCAGCGACTCGATGGACTCGACAGCCACCGAACGGGCTTGCTCCCGGCCGGTGTGGGGAAGCACCAGGACGCGGCGATCCAGCTGTGTCGAGGTCACGGTTCCACCTTCTCACCCGCCGCCCCCAGAGATCGGACGGCCCGGTCGATCTCGGCCTCGTCGATCTGCACGGGACCGGCACGAAGCCACAAGAAGAACTCCACATTGCCCGCCGGGCCTGGCAGCGGGCTCACCGTGACCGCCCGGGCACCCCACCCACGGGCGGCAGCCGCCTGCGCGACCGTCGAGACGGCTTCCACGCGTAGCGCGTGCTCACGCACCACGCCCCCACGACCGACCCGGTCCTTGCCGACTTCGAACTGGGGCTTGACCATCAGTGCCAGATCGCCGTCGGGGGCGGTGACACCGATGAGGGCGTCGAGCACCAGGGTCAAGGAGATGAAGGACAGATCACCGACGACCACGTCGACGGGCCCGCCGATCATGTCCGGCGTCAGTTGGCGGATGTTGGTTCGATCGTGGACGACCACTCGGTCATCGGACCTCAAACTCCACGCCAGTTGTCCGTAACCGACGTCGACCGCGACGACCTGTGCCGCACCGTGCCGTAGTAGGACGTCGGTGAAGCCTCCCGTGGAGGCGCCGGCATCCAGGCAGCGGCGGCCCGTGACCGTCAGCCCGTCCGCCTCGAACACCTCCAGGGCGCCCGCGAGTTTGTGGCCACCGCGTGAGACGTAGTCGGGACGGCTGGGGTCCTGGTTGACCACGATGGCCACATCGGTCGTGACACCGGTGGCCGGTTTGCTGGCCACCGCGCCGGACACCTTGACCCGACGGGCATTGATCAGCTCGGCGGCCTGCTCGCGCGAGCGGGCCAGCCCACGTCTGACCAGTTCTGCGTCCAATCGGACCCGACGGGGTTTCCCCTGAGCCATGTCAGTGCGCGGCGCGTGGTTGGTCGAGCGCCTGGCGCAGCGCCACCTGAGCCGACTCGAGAACGACCACGTGGTCCTCGACCCGGTCGTCGCCCAGCGCGGCCACCGAGGCGATCACCGCATCGAGTTCAGCCACTCCCGTCGTCGGGATCTCCTCGGAGCCCCTTACCTCGAAGGACCTGTCGTCGGAGTCCAGGTCCAGATCCACACCGTCGCTCATGTCGAAAGGGTAGTGGTCGGTGGGGTCAGCGTGTCGACGGCCGGCACGTCGCCCGTGCGATCCAGATACGCCCAGGCCGCGACCGCGGCACAGCGCCACCAGTCCACCGAGTCCCCGGCGCCGCGCACGAGGCACGAACCGTCCACGACGTCGGCCTTCCATCCCCCGAGCCGGACGACGCCCTCGGCGTCGCACTCGACCGACGGGTGGGTCAGTCGGAGTCCCTCGAGACCCTCGCTCAGGTACGTCGGCCGCTCACCGGGCCGAGCAGCGACGAGTTCAGCCAACCCGGTGACGCCGGTGAGCACCAACAGGGTGTCCACGTCGACGGCCACCCCGCCTGCAATGTCGGTGTCCAGGCGGTCACCCACCATCAGGGGACGTGCGGCTTCCATGCGCGCGATCGTCTCCCGCAGCAGCGGCGGGGAGGGTTTGCCGGCCACGACCGGGTCCACCCCACTGAATCGTTGCAGAGTTTCGACCAGCAGCCCGTGACCCGGGGCCACGCCGTACGGGGTGGGGATGGTGCTGTCGGTGTTGCTCGCGACCCAATAGAGCCCCTCACGGATCAGCACCGCGGCCCGCATCACCTCTCGCCACCGCACCTCGGGTCCGTACCCGCTGACGATGGCCTCCGCCTCTTCTCCGACCTCGACCGGTTTCAGTCCGGCGGCCGACAGCGCCTCGGCGAGCCCCTCGCCGCCCAGGAGGGCCACCCGCGAACCCGGAGCGAGCTCGGTGGCCAGCACGGCGGCGGCGGCCTGCGCGGAGGTCACGACATCCGATGCTGCGCTGGTGATCCCGAGTTCGTCGAGGTGCGCCACGACCGCCTCCGGCGGCCGCGCTGCGTTGTTGGTGATGAAGGCGATCTTCACGCCCGCCTCTCGAGCGGCCGAGATGTGGTCCGGAGCCCCCGGCACGGCCTCGCCGCCGACGTAGACGACCCCGTCGAGGTCGAGCATCGCGACGTCGTAGATCTCCGAAAGCGACGCGAGCGAGCCCTTCAGGGACTCGATGGGCGTGGTTCGGTCGTTGGCCAGTCCCGCGGCTTCAGTCATCGGTCCCTCTCCGGTGTGGGTCGAACAGAGGCACCCTACGATGGACAGATGGAGTCGACGGCAACTGTTGCGCCGCCGTACATCGCTGGCCCGTTGCGCCTCCTGCCCTTTCGGGCCTTGATGCTGGCCCCCGGACGCATCGGTGACGCGGGGTTGGGACGGACCTTCGCCCGGCCCTACCGCGATGTCGCCGCCCGGCTGACCGCTTGGCGGCAGGCCGGTCAGATCACCCAGTCGGAACGGCCCGCCCTGTATCTCCACGAGTACACCGCGGCCGGCATCACCATCCGCGGGCTGGTCGGAGTGCTGGACGTCTCGCGACGCGCCACGGGCCCGCAGGATCGTGCCGTGTTCCCCCACGAGGGGATCCATCCCGCTCAGGCTGAGGAACTGGCCGATCGAATGAGCGAGATGAGGCTCAACCCTGCGCCGATCCTCCTGGTCCACCGCTCGAGTGACGAGCTCAAGGCGCTACTCGCCGACGTCACCCGTTGCGCGCCGGCTCACGTCTACACCGACCGTAACGAACAACACCATCGCATCTGGGAGCTCACCGACCCCGTTCTCCTGAACGACATCGCGCAAGGCATCGCACCGGCGCAGGCCCTCATCGCCGACGGACACCACCGGTACGCCGCCTACCTGGGGATGCAGCAACGTGATCCCGGCGGCCCCGCGGACTACGGGTTGGCGATGCTGGTTGATCAGCGCGACACTCCGCTGTTCCTCGGCGCCATTCACCGTGTGCTCGAGGGCTCCTCGCTCCAGGACCTCTGCGACGCCGTGGTCTCCACGGGCGGTCGGTACACACCCCTTTCCGAAGCGGACGCCGTCCAACAATTGGGTCCAGAGACCTTGGTGGCCACCGACTCAGAAAGGTGGGCTGCGGTGCACATCACGGTTCCCCCGGGTCGCACGGCGGTGGAGATCCTCCATCACGACATCGTGCCGCGCCTGACGCCCGAGCCCCGGCGGATCAACTACCACCACACCGCTCACGGTGCGTTGGACCATGCCCGTCCGGGGGCTGCCATCGCACTGCTTCTTCCCGCGGCGCCGGTCGACGTGGTCCTCGACCTTGTTGCCTCCGATCGACTGCTGCCGGAGAAGGCCACCTCGTTCCAGCCCAAACCCAACCTCGGTGCCCTCATCCGGTCCCTCGACGACGCACTAGACGAGCCCCACTGACCTCGATCTCCACCCGCGAGGACGTCCCTCCCGCGTGTCGGAAGAACCGGCGGCGAAGTGCACCTTCGACCTCGACGATGTCTCCGCCCCGCCACGACGCGACCGACCTTCGCGGTCGGCCACCCCACACGGCGCACTCGAGCGCGTCCACCGACGTCCGGCTCGTGCGCGTCTCGTCCTCAGATCGCGCCACCACCAGCCGAAAGGTCCACAGCCGGTCGCCGCTGGGCAGGATCCGTTCCTCGGGATCGAGCGAGACCCGGCCGAGGAGACGTACTTCGTTGATTGCTTCCAGTGCGGTCATGCACCTCACCTCCGGTCCCCAGCCTCCCCCGAACGAGCGGGGCGGGCGTCAGCTCCGAATGCGGCGGTGGAGAACATCCCACTGACAACGTCCTGTGGACGACTGCGGGGCAACAAAGCGAATGCCCCTGTAAATGCAAGTAAGAGGGCCGCCGGGTTGTGGCCCGGTGGCCCTCTTACTTTAAGTGTTGTCCGGCGGCGTCCTACTCTCCCACAGCCTCGCGGTTGCAGTACCATCGGCGCTGGCAGGCTTAACTTCCGGGTTCGGGATGGGACCGGGTGTTTCCCTGCCGCTATGGCCGCCGTAACTCTATGACCCCTAAGTCTCTACCGCACTGTGGAACAACACTCCCGTAAAGGGGGGTGGGTTTCACATCGGTAGAGGGGGGTGGTCTCTATTTGTGTGTGTCGTGGACGCGTTGCGGCATATGTACTGTTTGCCATCATGTAGCCATGTGTGTTC
>NZ_BAAGQD010000014.1:0-308273 GCF_054783655.1 Nocardioides salsibiostraticola
CGGTTTCTGGTCCTTCGACAGTTCAGAAACCTAGACAGAGAGCGGCGTGCGCCTCGTTAGACGCGCTTACCGCACCCACACATGCATCAGAAGAGCCCGACTCGATCGACTTCTCGACGCCTCTGCCTAGACCAGTCGGTCGGGGTTGCCATTAGGCTGGCCGGAATCTTCCGTCTCACCCCAGGAGCACAACATGGCAGCCATCGAAGCCGTCGGCGCCCGCGAGATTCTCGACTCGCGCGGCAACCCCACCGTGGAGGTCGAGGTGCTGCTCGACGACGGCACGTTCTCCCGGGCTCTCGTGCCCAGCGGCGCCTCCACCGGCGCGTTCGAAGCGGTCGAGCTGCGTGACGGTGGCGACCGCTACCTCGGCAAGGGCGTCCAGAAGGCGGTGGACGCGGTGATCAACACCATCGCTCCCGCCATCGAGGGCCTGGACGCCGATGACCAGCGGGTGATCGACCAGACGATGTTGGACCTCGACGCCACCCCGAACAAGGCCAACCTGGGCGCCAACGCGATCCTGGGCGTCTCCCTCGCCGTGGCCCGCGCGGCCGCTGACTCCGCCGGGCTCCCGCTCTACCGGTACGTCGGTGGCCCCAACGCCCACATCCTTCCGGTGCCGATGATGAACATCCTCAACGGCGGGTCGCACGCGGACTCCAACGTGGACATCCAGGAGTTCATGATCGCGCCCATCGGGGCCCCGACGTTCCGTGAGGCGCTGCGCATGGGTGCCGAGGTCTACCACGCACTCAAGGGCGTCCTGAAGGAGCGCGGTCTGGCCACCGGTCTCGGCGACGAGGGCGGGTTCGCGCCCGACCTCGAGTCGAACCGGGCCGCGCTGGACCTGATCGCCGTTGCCGTCGAGAAGGCCGGCTACACGCTGGGCACCGATATCGCCCTCGCTCTCGATGTCGCCGCCAGCGAGTTCTGCAACGACAACGTCTACACCTTCGAGGGCGTCAGCAAGTCCGCCGACGAGATGAGCGCCTACTACGCCGACCTCGTTGCGGCGTACCCCATCGTCTCGATCGAGGACCCGCTGGACGAGGACGACTGGGCCGGCTGGAAGGCGATGACCGACCTGCTGGGGGACAAGACCCAGATCGTCGGCGACGACCTGTTCGTCACCAACGTCGAGCGGCTGCAGCGCGGCATCACCGAGGGGCAGGCCAACGCGCTGCTCGTCAAGGTGAACCAGATCGGCTCCCTGACCGAGACCCTGGACTCTGTCGACCTCGCCCACCGCAGCGGCTACCGGTGCATGATGAGCCACCGCTCGGGGGAGACCGAGGACACCACGATCGCCGACCTGGCGGTGGCCACGAACTGCGGCCAGATCAAGACCGGCGCGCCGGCACGGTCCGAGCGGGTGGCGAAGTACAACCAGCTGCTGCGGATCGAGGAGGAGCTCGGCGACGCGGCGCGCTACGCCGGTGCTGCTGCCTTCCCGCGTTATCAGGGTTGAGCACGGCACAATCAGCGTGGTGAGCGCCCAGAAGTCGAGGACCCGGCACGAGTCCGATGCCTGAGAACAAACGCACCCCACGCCCGGCCGGTACGTCGGGTCGTCCCCGTGGGCGATCCGGCCCCGGTCGGTCGACCGCTCCTCGGAGACCCCGTGTGGCTGGCTCGACGTCCGCCTCCCCGGTGGTGAGCGACACCCGGCCGCCCTCCCGGGTGACCGGGCGGGCCGTCGTACTCGTGCTGGTGCTGGCTGTGCTGATGGTGTCCTACGCCTCGTCCATGAGGGCCTATCTCCAGCAACGTGCGGAGATCGGGAAGCTGAAGGAGACGATCAGCGAGCGCGCCGACAACATCGACGCCCTCGAGCGCGAGAAGCGTCGCTGGCAGGACCCGGGGTTCGTTCGGACCCAGGCGCGTGAACGGTTCGGCTACCTGATGCCGGGTGAGACCGCGTTCGTGGTGCTCGACGAGTCGGGGCTACCGCTGGAGCGTCAGTCCGAGCTGTCCGACCCCGAGACCGTCGGTGATCGGACCCCGGAGGCGTTCTGGAACGACGCCTGGGAGTCGATGAAGTTGGCCGGGAACCCGCCGAAGATCGCCAAGCCACCCGCGAACGAGATCGACGGCTCGTCGAGCCCGTCCGGACAGTGAGCGAAGCCAACGCGGGAGTGGAGCCCGCCGACGTCGCCGCGATCCACGCCCAACTCGGGCGCCCACCCCGCGCCATCCACGCGGTGGGTCACCGCTGCCCGTGCGGCAACCCCGATGTCGTCACCACCGAGCCACGGCTGCCCAACGGCACGCCGTTCCCGACCACCTACTACCTCACCTGCCCGAGGGCGGCCTCGCTGATCGGCACCCTCGAGGGGTCCGGGTTGATGAAGCAGATGCAGGCGCGCCTGGGCGAGGACCCCGAACTCGCGCAGGCCTATCGGGCGGCTCACGAGTCCTACCTGGAAGCGCGCGCAGAGCTCGGGGAGGTCCCCGAGATCGAGGGAATCACCGCCGGGGGGATGCCTGACCGCGTGAAGTGTCTCCACGTGCTGGCCGGTCACTCGCTGGCAGCCGGCCCCGGAGTCAATCCGTTGGGCGACGAGGTACTCGAACTCCTGGGGGAGTGGTGGGCGTCGGGACCCTGCGTCTCCGCCGAGCCGACCGATGACTGAACGCATCGCGGCCATCGACTGCGGCACCAACACCGTCAAGCTCCTCATCGGTGACGCGGAGGACGGCGAGATCACCCCACTGGTGCGCGAGGCGCGGATGGTGCGACTCGGCCAGGATGTGGACCGGACCGGTCGGCTGGCCGATGAGGCCCTGGCCCGCACCTTCGCCGCGATCGACGAGTACGCCGTCCTGATCGACCAGCATGAGGTCGCCAGGATCCGCTTCTGCGCCACCTCGGCCACCCGCGACGCTGCCAACGCCGAGGACTTCTCGGCCGGGGTCGAACGACGGCTAGGGGTCCGCCCCGAGGTTCTCACCGGGGTCGAGGAGGCAGCGCTTGCCTTCGCTGGGTCGGTCGGACGGGTCGTCGGCCCGCTGGAGGGCACGGTGCCCGGCCCGGTGCTGGTCGTGGACATCGGTGGCGGATCGACCGAACTGATCCTCGGGCAGGGCCTCGAGGTGCTCGCCGCCCACTCGATGGACATCGGATCGGTCCGACTCCACGAACGACACCTCGCCGACGACCCCCCGACCGCCGCGCAGGTCGCCGCCTGCGTCGCGGACATCGAAGCCGCCCTGGACGCCAGCCCGGTCTCCCCGTCCGAGGCCGGCGCGGTGATCGGGGTCGCCGGGACGATCACCACCGTCGCGGCTGGGGTACTGGCCCTGCCGGCGTACGACCGCGACCTGATCGATCAACAGGTGCTCACCGTGGACGATGTCCACCGGGAGGTGGCCGGACTCGTGGCGATGTCGGTCGAGGAGCGTCGTGCGCTCCCGTTCATGCATCCGGGTCGCGCCGACGTCATCGACGCTGGGGCATTGATCCTCTCTCAGGTGTTGCGCCGAGTGACGGTGGACTCGATGCGGGTCTCCGAGTCCGACATCCTCGACGGGATCGCTCTCTCCCTGGCCCGGTGACTCGGCGTGAGGGTCAGCGCTCGTCGGCGCGGTGATGCGCGGGTCGCTTGCCGTGGAGGGCGGCCCGAGGGGTGACTCCGTGCTGCACCGGATGGTCGTCGGCGACCTGGCGGGCACCGTAGATGCGTAGCCCCAAGAACGCTCCGGCGGCCACGACCACCAGGAACGACATGAGAGCGATCAGGAAGGGTGCTTCGTACATCATCGACATGGGCTCGTCCTTTGCGTGAGTGCTGCTCGTGCCTTCGACGCTACGACCGAATCGCCTCACCAACTCTTACCGAGCGGTGACGCAGGTCGAGCCGATCGGTGAGTCGGCGCAAGTTTTCGAAGTAGCGCCGACTCGGGCCGTTTCCGGCGTCAAGATGCGCCGACTCGGCGATAGTGGGTGGAGTGAGCGACGACAAACTGCCGCACCCGGCAACCGGAGAGCTGTACTCCTCGCCGGTGGAACCCGGGAGCGGCTGGCCCGGGGATCCGACCGACGAGCCCGCTGTGGGGCAGGGGGACGCGCTGGCTCGGCTTGGCGCGGACATCAGTACCTGCCGACGCTGCCCCCGCCTGGTCACCTGGCGTGAGGAGGTGGCGCGAGACAAGCGGGCGTCGTACGCCGGGGAGCCCTATTGGGGTCGACCGATCGCGGGATGGGGGTCACCGGATCCGCGGGTGCTGATCATCGGACTCGCGCCGGCCGCTCACGGCGCCAACCGCACCGGTCGGGTGTTCACCGGCGACCGTTCAGGGGACTGGCTCTTCGCCAGTCTGCACCGCGTGGGTCTGGCCAATCAGCCCACCAGCGTGCACGCCGCAGACGGGCTGGAACTCATCGACGCCCGGATGATCGCCACCGTGCGGTGTGCGCCCCCGCAGAACAAGCCGACCACCGCCGAGCGCGACACCTGCGCACCCTGGCTGGACGCCGAGCTCGCGCTGGTCTCCGACCGAGCGGAGTACGTCGTGGCGCTCGGCGCCTTCGGGTGGGACGCGGCGCTGCGCGCGTTGCGGAGCGCGGGCTGGGACGTGCCGCGACCCAAGCCGAAGTTCGGGCACGGGGCGGAGGCAACCATCGGCGCTCCGCACGGTCCGATCACCCTGCTGGGGTGCTACCACCCGAGTCAGCAGAACACCTTCACCGGCAAGCTGACCGAGGCGATGCTCGACGACGTCCTGGGGAGGGCCGCCGCCCGGCACTGACAGCACGGGGCTGACATGATGTGGCCATGACTCGTCCTGGACTGCTCACCCGGCGCGCCGCATGAGCCTGCACGCCATCACCGTTCTGGGCCACGACCGCCCAGGCATCATCGCCGAGGCGACCGGGGCCGTCTCGAACCTCGGATTGAACCTCGAGGACTCGACGATGACCCTGCTGCGAGGGCACTTCGCGATGATGCTGGTCTGCTCCGGCCCCGCACCGGCGGGCGCGATCGAAGAGGCATTGGCCACCCTCACCGAGGACGGGACCCTGTCGGTGTCCGTGCGCGAGGTCCCCGATGAACTGCCGGGGCCGTTGGACTCTTCACACCCCACCGCCTGGGTGCTCAGCGTGCACGGCGGCGACCGTCCCGGCATCGTCTCGGCCGTGGTGCAGGAGGTCGCGCGGGTCGGTGGGAACATCACCGATCTGACCACGCGACTGGCCGGCGAGTTGTACGTCCTGATCGCCGAGATCGAGATGCCGGCGGGAGTCGACATCGACTCCCTCCAGCGGTCCCTCGAGGAGGTTGCCGCCTCGCTCGGGGTGGGGGCCACCCTGCGAGCCGCCGAGACCGACGAACTGTGAGCGAACGTCTGCGCGAGTGGACCGAGGCCGAACTGCAGGTGAAGGGTCGGGTGCTGGACGTCGTACGCGCGCCCGCTGCGGTCCTGTCCACGCGCGGCAGGGAGGTCGATCCAACGGACCCCGAGACGATCCAACTCGCCGCCGACCTGGTGGCGACGATGCGGGTCAGCCCCGGGTGCGTCGGGCTTGCGGCACCCCAGATCGGGGTGGACGCGCAGGTGTTCTGTGTCGATGTCACCGAGCATCCGAAGACCCGCACGATGCACGGAACCTTCGTCCTGTGCAACGCTGCGATCGTGGAGTCCTCGCGCAACGAGAAGGCCCGGGAAGGGTGCATGAGCGTTCCCGACCTGACCGGCGACGTGAAGCGAGCCTCCCGGGTGACCGTCACCGGTCGCCTACCCCTGACCGGTGAGGAGGTCACGGTGCAGACCGACGCCTTCGAGGCGCGCGCCCTGCAGCACGAGATCGACCACTGTTCGGGCCTGCTGTTCCTGGACCGAGCCGCCGGAGCCCACGCGATCCACGCCCGACGCACCTATTTGTGAATCACCGATGACGATCGCCTGATCGTCCCGCCCCCGTATCCCAACGGCAGAGGAAATCGCCTTAAAAGCGACTCAGTGTGGGTTCGAGTCCCACCGGGGGCACATGAGCCACAACGAGCACGACCAGCACGAGCATGCCGACTTCTACAGCCAGGCCACGTGGGACGCCCGCTACTCCGAGACCACCCGGATCTGGAGCGGTGAGCCCAACCGCCGGCTGGTCGAACAGGTCGCCGCGCTACCCGTCGGGCGGGCCCTGGACATCGGCTGTGGGGAGGGCGCCGACGCGGTGTGGTTGGCCCGGCAGGGCTGGTCGGTGACCGCGCTGGACGTGTCGGAGGTGGCGCTGGACCGCACCCGACAGCACGCCGAGGAGGCTGGTCTGGCCGATCGCGTTCAGTCGGCGCACGTCGACCTGATGGCGGGTGAGCCGATCCCGGGCACCCATGACCTCGTCTCCGCCTTCTTCATGCACGTGCCCGAGGACGTGTTCGCAGGGTTCCACCAGCGCCTGGGGGCAGCCGTGGCGCCGGGGGGCCACCTGCTCGTGGTCGGTCATCACCCCGACGACCTCGACTCCGGCGTACGCCGCCCGCACGGTCCGGCCATGCTGTTCACCCCCGAGCAGGTCGTGGCGGCTCTCGACCCGGTGGAGTGGTCGGTGGTGGTGGCCCAGGCGCAGGCCCGCGAACAGCAGGGCCCCGACGGTCCGGTCACCGTCCGCGATTCGGTCGCCCTCCTGCAGCGGCATTGACGCAGGTCACACCCCCGGGTCGGGCAGATCCCGGCCCTTTCGGGAACGTCTGAGGGTCCTTCTGCGTTGTACCCACTGTCAGATGACTAGACTGGCGAACCACCTCGGTGAGGTGTCAGCAAGAGTTCCACCCCCCGGCCTCCAAGGAGAGACCATGCGTAGCAACAACCCCGTCTTCAGCCGCTCCGAGCAGTTCAGCGGTCGCAGCGGTTCGGCCTACCCGACCAACGATCCTTCCGCCTGGGGCGTGGGCGCTCCGGGCACCCCCGGAGCCCCGACCCAGCAGACCCCCACCGGTCCGATGACCATGGACAGCGTCGTGCAGAAGTCCGCGATGACGCTGGGTGTTGTGGTGATCGCCGCCTTCGCGACCTGGGTGCTCACCCCGGACATCACGTCCTCGGCGTCCCTCGGCCCGCTGTACGGCGCCCTGCTTATCGGATCCCTCGGCGCCTTTGCGCTGTCGATGGTGAACTCCTTCAAGCGTGTGATCAGCCCCGCTCTGGTCCTGGCCTTCGCCGTCCTCGAGGGCGTTTTCGTCGGTGCCTTCAGCAAGGTGATCGACACCCAGTTCTCCTCCGGCGGCTCCGGCAGCCTGGTCGTCCAAGCGGTGATCGGGACCTTCGCGGCCTTCGCCGGGACGCTCACGGCGTACAAGGTCTTCAACATCCAGGTCGGCGACAAGTTCCGTCGTGGAGTCATGGCCGCCATGTTCGGCATGATCGCCCTTGGTCTGCTGGAGATGGTCCTGGGCGCCTTCGGTAGCCAACTCGGACTCTTCGGCTTTGGCGGCCTCGGTCTGCTCATGGCCGTCGCCGGTCTCGTGCTCGGTATCTTCATGCTGATCCTGGACTTCGACTTCATCGAGAAGGGCATCGCCAACGGCCTGCCCGAGCGTGAGTCGTGGCGTGCGGCGTTCGCGCTGACCGTCAGCCTGGTCTGGATCTACACCAACCTGCTGCGCATCCTGGCCATCCTTCAGCAGGACTGACCAGCACGCAGCACGAACCAACCTGAACTGAGTCGAAGGCCCCGGGGAGACCCGGGGTCTTTGCCATTTCGATTAGCGGTTAGTCGGTGCTCGGAGCCTCGGGTGAGGTCGACTCCGCCGTGTCCTCGTCGTGCTCGGAGGGGGCAGTGCCAGCGGTCTGGGCGCGACGGCGGCGGTGCCGCAGCTCCACCCAGAGTCCGCGCACCCCGCGCCGGTTGCCGCCGACCTCGGTTCCGCCGAGTTCGGTGCCGGGTTCGTTGACGGCCTTGAGGGCGGCCCGGGTGACCGGCATGACGCCTTCCCCACGGTAGGTCGCCGGTGCGGTCTCCTCCTCGGGCGCCAGGCCCAAGGCAGCGAGGAGCGAGGGGATGAGTGCGCTCGCCAACGCCTGGTAGCCCGCGGCCGAGGGGTGGAACTGGTCCGGGCCGAAAAGCAATGCGGGGGCGGCGGCGAACTCCGGTCCGAGCATCGAGGCCAGCGAGACGGTGCGGCCACCCTCCTCGAGGACAGCGATGGTCTGGGCGGCGGCCAGCCGACGCGACCAGGCGCGGGCGACCTGCTTGAGCGGCGGAGCGATCGGTTTGACGGTCCCCAGGTCCGGGCAGGTGCCGACGATGACCTGGACGTTGCCGGCGTGCAGGCGGCGTACGGTCTCGGAGAGGTGACGCACCGACTGGGACGGTGGGGTCAGCGTCTTCACGTCGTTGCCGCCGATCAGGATGATCGCGGCGTCCGGCTCGATGAGCAGCGCGCGATCGGTCTGTGCGCCGAGGGCGTAGGACTCAGCGCCCACGACACAGAACGACTTCAGGTAGACCCGGCGGTTGGCGTGCTCGGCCAGGCCGCTGGCCATCAGCGCTCCGGGAGTCTCCTCGACCCGGTCCACGCCGTACCCGGCCGCGCTGGAGTCGCCGATCAGGGCGACCTTGAAGGCTGGGCCCGGTCGACCGCGGCCGTACCAACCGGTGGGGTCGGGAGGGGGTATGTCGCTGACCTCACCGATCGCTCGCCGAGCCAGTTTGGCCTCCGCGGTCAGGACGCCGTAGATCGCGCCGCCCAGTAAGGACAGTCCACCCCCGCCGTACGCCGCTGCCGCGGCGAGCTTGCGCGCCGCACCTTCTCTACCCACGGGGGTCACCCTAGTGGGGGCGATTCATGTGGGTGCGCCTACATTGAAGGAGTGCAGTACGTCACCTCACTCCTGGACCTGATCGGCAACACTCCGCTGCTCCAACTCGAGCGGACCCTGGACCTCGCCGAGGAGGTGGAGAGCCCCGAGAACGCCCCGCTGGTGTTGGCGAAGGTCGAGTACCTCAACCCCGGCGGGTCGGTGAAGGACCGCATCGCGACCCGGATGATCGAGGCGGCCGAGGCCTCGGGCGAGTTGCAGCCGGGCGGCACGATCGTCGAGCCCACCTCGGGCAACACCGGCGTCGGTCTGGCGATGGTGGCTCAGGCGAAGGGCTACCACTGCATCTTCGTGTGCCCCGACAAGGTCAGCGAAGACAAGCGCAACGTCCTGAAGGCCTACGGCGCCGAGGTGGTCGTGTGCCCCACCGCCGTGGCCCCCGAACACCCGGACTCCTACTACAACGTCTCGGACCGGCTGTCCTCCCAGCCCGGGGCCTGGAAGCCCGACCAGTACTCCAACCCGCACAACCCGCGCTCCCACTACGAGACCACCGGTCCGGAGATCTGGGCCCAGACCGAGGGCAAGGTCACGCACTTCGTCTGTGGGGTCGGCACCGGCGGCACGATCAGCGGGACCGGCCGCTTCCTGAAGGAGCAGAACCCCGACATCCAGATCATCGGCGCCGACCCGGCCGGCTCGGTCTACTCCGGCGGCACCGGACGCCCCTACCTCGTCGAGGGCGTGGGGGAGGACTTCTGGCCCGACACCTACGACCGGTCGATCGCCGACCGGATCATCGAGGTCTCCGACGCCGACTCCTTCGCCTTCACCCGCCGCCTGGCTCGCGAGGAGGCCCTGCTCGTCGGCGGGTCCTGCGGGATGGCGGCGTACGCCGCGCGCCAGCTCGCCCACGAACTGGCCGGCACTCCCGAGGGCAAGGATGCGGTGATCGTGGTGCTGTTGCCGGACTCCGGCCGCGGCTACCTCACCAAGGTGTTCAACGACCAGTGGCTCGCCCAGTACGGCTTCGACTCCGGCCAGGGCACGTCCTCCCAGACGGTGGGCGAGGTGCTGCGCGGCAAGTCCGGCGGCCTGCCGGAGTTGGTGCACACCCACCCCAGCGAGACCATCGCCGAGGCGGTCGCGATCCTGCGCGAGTACGGCGTCTCCCAGATGCCGGTGGTGCTGGCCGAACCGCCGATCGTGGCCGCGGAGGTGGCGGGTTCGGTCTCGGACCGTGCCCTGCTCGATGCCCTCTTCGCCGGGACGGCCAAGCTGACCGATCCGGTCGAGGACCACATGTCGGGCCCGCTTCCGACGATCGGGTCCACCGAGGACGCCCGCGATGCCGTCAAGATGCTGGGCCACGAGGACGCCGTACTGGTCCAGGAGGATGGCAAGCCGATCGGTGTGCTCACCCGACAGGACCTGCTCGCCTTCCTCGCTCGGGTCTGACCCTTGTCGCGGAGTGACGGGATCGCCGGAAACCGGGCGCGCTCGATAAACGCTGAGCGTGACCGACTGATCGAGAATTGATGCGCGGCTCCGCCCGCTCCGCGGGAGCGGTCCTCGCGCTCGTGCTCGGACTCGTGGGCTGCACCGGTTCCGCTGAGCCGGTCGAGCCCACCTCCGGCGCATCAGTGGAGTCGCCGTCTCCGACCGCCTCGGGGGAGCCCGAGGCGTGTGCGCCTCAGATCGCGGAGGAGGATCTCGGGGTCTTCCAACAGGGCCGCCTGCCGGGGGACGAACCCCTGAAGGGTGCGCAACTGCGAGTGGGCGCCGAGGACGAGCCGCAGGCCCTGGTCCTTGCTTTCATCAGTGTGCTGCTGCTCGAACGGGCGGGGGTAGAGGTCACGGGTGTCGTGGTTCCCGAACCGCGTGGCTTCAGCGAAACCGCGGTCCAGCAGCAGCTGCGCTTCAATGGGATCGACACCGCCTGGGACCGGCTGCGCGACTCCGGCTTGCGCAACCTGCCATCGGACGCCGATCGCTGCACGCTCTACCGCGCCATCGACAAGATCGACTACGTCTCCAACGACCGCAAGTGGCTCGAACCGTCGCCGGATGGTTTGAGTCCCTTGGTGAGGGAGGACGTCTACCTCGCCTACGGCCGGGCCTTCGACGACCTGTTTGCTCCCGTCACCGAGGCGCTCGACGATCCCACGGTGCAGGCTCTCGCTGATCGCGTTCGCGCGGGCTCCGCGCCACGCATGGTTGCGCGAGACTTTCTCCGGGATATCGGGCTACTCCCAGGCGTTCTCGTCTGATTGCTGGTCCAGCGGTTGTCGGCATGACACATTCGCTAGAGTGAGAACACGTTCTACTTTTGCGGAGGCGCTTGATGACGACTATCACCCCAGCGATCGAGGGCTGGTTCACCACCGGTGACGCACCGGCCCTGATCGGCTCTCGATGCACCGTCTGCACGACGGTCTACTTTCCGCCGGTCCCGGCCGATTCGTTCTGCCGCAACCCGACCTGCGACGGCGAGGCCTTCGAGGCCAGCGAACTGTCGCGACGCGGCACGATCTGGTCCTACACCGACGCGCAGTACCAACCGCCCCCGCCGTACATCTCGGCATCGGAACCCTACGAGCCCTTCGCCCTGGTCGCGGTGGAACTGCCCGAGGGTCTCGTGGTCCTCGGCCAGGCTGCTGCAGGGGTCACCACCGCCGACCTCACCGTGGGGCACGACGTCGAGTTGGTCGTCGAGACGTTGAACACCGACGAGACCGGCGAGCGCCTCATCTGGCGCTGGCAGCCCGTGACAGGAGCAGACGCATGAGCACGCACCGAGAAGCGCGAACCGCCGAGAGCAGTGTCGCTGTCGCCGGGGTCGGCATGCACCCATGGGGCAAGTGGGGCAAGAACTTCGTGACCTACGGCGTCCACGCGGCCCGCGCCGCTCTCGCCGACGCGGGGATCCCGTGGACCGACGTCGAGATGATCGTCGGTGGTGAGACCGTCCGCAACGGCTACGGCGGGTACGTCGCCGGCGCCACCTTCGCCCAGGCCCTCGGCTGGAACGGCGCCCGGGTCGCCACGTCGTACGCCGCCTGCGCCACCGGCGCCCAAGCCCTCGACACCGCTCGCTCGCGGATCCTCGCGGGACAGTGCGACGTCGCCCTGGTCGTCGGTGCCGACACCACGCCCAAGGGATTCCTCGCCCCCAACGCGGGCGAACGCTGGAACGACCCCGACTGGCTGCGCTTCCGCCTGCTCGGGATGACCAACCCGGCGTACTTCGCGCTCTACGCCCGGCGACGGATGGATCTCTACGGGGCCACCAGCGAGGACTTCGCCGCGGTGAAGGTGAAGAACTCCAAGCACGGTCTGAGCAACCCCAACGCGCGCTACCGCAAGGAGGTCAAGGCCGGTGATGTCCTGGCCAGCGCGATGGTGTCCGACCCCCTCCACCTGCTCGACATCTGCGCGACCTCCGACGGGGCGGCTGCGGTGGTGCTCACCAGTGCGGCGTACGCGAAGAAGCACGGGCTGAGTAACCCGGTCCGCGTTCGGGGCATCTCGACCGTCACCCCGACCTTCCCCAACACGGTGCTCGACATGCCGAACCTATCGACGGACTCCAGCGCCGTGGCCGGTATCCCCGATCGGACCTTCAAGGAGTCGATCGCCGACGCGGTGTACGAAGAGGCGGGGATCGGTCCGGAGGATGTGAGCCTCGCGGAGGTCTACGACCTGTCGACCGCCCTGGAGCTGGACTGGATGGAGGACCTCGGCCTGTGCGGGCGAGGTGAGGCCGAGTCGCTGTTGCGGGCCGGTGAGACCACGATCGGTGGTCGGATCCCCGTCAATCCGTCCGGTGGGCTGGCGTGCTTCGGTGAAGCCGTACCCGCCCAGGCGCTGGCTCAGGTGTGCGAGTTGACCTGGCAGTTGCGCGGGCAGGCGGAGGGTCGCCAGGTGGAGGGCGCCACGGTGGGCATCACAGCCAACCAGGGTCTCTTCGGACACGGCTCCTCAGTCCTCCTGAGCGTCTGAGGTCCGGCGTCGTGTCCTTCGTCCTGGTCGACCACCCGACTCCGGAGGTCGCGGTGATCACGTTGAACCGCCCCGAGCGGATGAACGCCATGGCCTACGACGTCATGGTGCCGTTCGTCGAGGGGCTGCGTGAGGTAGGCGCCAACACGTCGGTGCGGGCGATTGTGGTGACCGGTGCAGGCAAGGGCTTCTGTGCCGGCGCGGACACCGAGAACGCAGGCGTCCCACCGGGCCTGGCCGGACTGCCGCCACCGGCCTACGCCCTGCGTGCGATGGCCCTCCTCGAGGACGTGGTGTTGACGATGCGGCGTCTGCCGCAGCCTTTGATCGCGGCGATCAACGGCCCCGCGATCGGAGGCGGGATGTGTTTGGCCCTCGCCTGCGACCTGCGCCTGGCCGCGCCGTCGGCGTACTTCCGGGCGGCGGGTATCAACAACGGGCTGACCGCCAGCGAACTGGGTCTGAGCTTCCTGCTGCCGCGGGTGATCGGCGCGGGGCGAGCCGCCGAACTCATGCTGACCGGGCGGGACCTGGGCGCCGAACAGGCCCTGGACTACGGGCTGGTGACCGGTTTGCACGACGACGTCGTCGCGGCCGCCGTCGAGACCGGCGAGCGGATCGCGGGTCTTTCCCAACCAGGCATCGAACTGACCAAGAAGTCCCTGCAGGCGGGGTTGGCTGCCACCTCGCTGGAGGCCCACGTGACCTCCGAGGGGTTGGGCCAGCTCTACCTGCGGCTGTTGACCGACAACTTCGAGGAAGCCACGAAGGCTCGAGCCGAGGGCCGGGACCCGGTTTTCCGCGACCGACGTTGAGCCATGCCCGCCGAACTACTGACAGAACGGGCAGAAATCGGCTTCTCAGGCCACTTTTGGCCCCTTTTTCGATTGTTCTGTCAGTAGTTCGGCGAGCGCCACCGCCGCGATGAGGACGTCGCGCACCTCCTCGGGATGGAACATGACGTCTTCGTAGGTGAAGCGGAGCACCAGCCATCCCGCGACCACCATCCGGTTGTAGCGTCGAGCGTCTGAGACCAGAGCCGAGCGATGGCCGTGCCAAGCGAACGAGTCCGCTTCGCACACGATGCGTAGACGTTCGTCGACCAGATCGGCGCGAGCGCTGAAATCACCGTCCCGGATGCTGACCTGTGGCTGAACGCTCAGTCCTGGGACGTCCAAGCAGATCGAGCGCAGGACGGACTCGAACGGATTGGCCGAGAGCGGTGTGGCCAGCGAGGCGACCCTGCGCGACTGACGGCTGCCGGGACCTCGCGCGGTCTCGGCCACGTGCTCGAGCAACACCTGGCAACCGCTCTCCCGTACGGCCGAGTCGGCTACGCACAGCGCTTCGTCGGCGGGCAGGAAGCGCAGACAGTCCAGCAGGGTTCGTGACCACGAGGTCACCCCGTCGGCCAGATCGGCAGGCCCCAAATCGGCGCGATGCAGATGCACCAGCAACCGCTCCGGGCCCAGCTTGCGTCCGCGGCTGACGGTGACGTGGGGCTTGTCGGGCATGGTCTTGACGCCCCATCCGTGATGGATGGCCGCGCTGGTGTGAGACAGGACCCCACCCAGCCTCGTCGCGAGACGCAGCGCCTCGTCGGCGTGGGGGAGCGCGTAGGTCCCGCGGTGGTCCCGGATCACCAGGCCCGCCGACACCGCCCGGTCGAGTTCGGCGCGACTCACTGCACGCAGCAGCGCGGCTCGACGGGCTACACCGCCGAGATGGTGGAGAAGGTCGCGAACGTCCGAGGGCATTCCCGCATCCTCCTTGGAGAGCTCATCCGGTGCGCCGCGTTATCCACAGGCCCCGATCAGGTGGGTGGTTCAAGGGGGAGGAGCATCAGGGTCATGTCGGGCTCGCCGTCCGGCAGCCACTCGGGGCGTACGTCGCCGACCTCAACCCAGCCCGATCGCTCGTAGAGCCTCAGCGCGGCTCCGTGCACGGGTAGCACGTCGAGCGCGGGCTGCAGGTCGTTTGCCCTGATCCAGGCGACCGCATGATCGAGCAGGGCCCGGCCGAGGCCCGACCCGCGCATCCGGTCGTCGACCAGAAGGACCGAGATCAGGCGCAGTCCTTCCATGGCGGAGGCCCCGAGAGCGGTCCGGTAGCCGTCGGCCACCACGCCCGGAGGCACGAGACACACGCTGATGTGACCCGCGAGCGCGCCGTCGATCTCGATGACCCACGCGGCCACCTCGGTCTCCCGGATCAGGAAGTCCTCCACCGGGAACGGCAGGGGCCACCGCATCGGGTATCGCGACTCGGCCTGCTGACGCCCCAACATCTCGATAAGAGCAGGGAGATCGTCCGACGAGCGGACGCGGATCGCGTAGGTGCGCATGGGTCCATCCGACCTCACCGCTTCTCGGCCGACCTCGTTGCCCCGGTCGATCGCCGAGTCGGCGCGTCTTTTTGAAGTAGCGCCGGGTGGGGCCGTTTTAGGCGTCAAGTTGCGCCGACTCGACGGGAACTCAGACTTCCTACGGATCGATGCCGTCGACGTAGACCCAGCGTTTGCCGCGCTGCTCGAACCGGCTCCGTTCCCGGCGTTCACCAGGGGCCCCCGATCGCAGGTACGACGCCACGAACTCGACCTCGTCACCCGAAGCTGACACGATCTCCAATCCCACCCACTCGAGGGTCGGATCGGGTTCGATCGTGTCGGGACGGGTTCGGGGGTGCCAGGTGACGAACACGTAGTCCAGGTCGTCCATCGCGAAGGCGCTGTAACGCGAACGCATCAGTTCCTCAGGGGTCGAGGGACGCTCCGCCCGGCGGTGGAACCGACCGCAGCAGGCGTCGTACGACGTGCCGGTGCCGCAGGGACAGGGTGGGGCCAATCCGAGACCGGTCACCGTGGAACCACCCGGTAGATGAGGTGGGTCTCGGGCAATCCCTTCAGCTCGACCTCCCCGACCTCGGTCAGTTCGACGGTCGCGTCCTCGTCCAGAGCCTCGAGCACCGCGTGGCTGGCCAGGACCTCACCGCCCTCGGCGAGGTCGCCCACGCGGGCGGCCATCGCGACGTTACGGCCGAAGTAGTCACCGTCCCGGGAGACGACCTTGCCGGTGTGGATCCCGATCCGCACCTTGATGGACGGTGTCACGAACCTCAGTCGGGGGTCCAGGGTACGCTTGAGATCCCGCTGAATCCCCAACGACGCCCGACAGGCTGCCTCTGCGTCACGGAAGGCCACCATGAAGCCGTCGCCCGACGTCTTGACGACCTGGCCGCGGTACCTGTCGATCTGGGCGCGCAGGACCTGGTCGTGGGCCGCCAGGACGCGCACCCAGGTGGCGTCACCGAGCCGGCTGTTGAGGGCCGTGGAGTTCTCGATGTCGGAGAAGAACAAGGTTACGTGACCGTCGGAGGAGGCCATGCTCACGATGTCGGATCGTTCCTCCGCCGCCCACCGCTGCAGGTCCTCGATCGAGGCCTCCAGCAGTCCCGCAACCCCGTGTTCACGCACGCGGTCGACGGTCCGCACCATCCGGCGCAGCGCCTTCTCGGTGGTGGTCGAGGCAGGTCGGGGACGCAACGCGGCGTCCAGATCGGTCTCGAGTTGATCGATCCGCAGACGTTGCGTGATCAGCGTGCGTCGCTGCGTGACCACATGCATCAGGAGTCCGGCCGACAGCAGAAGAAGTACGCCGACCGCGAGGGTCAACGCCAAGGTCACTGCGTTCAGAGACCCAGCCCCTTCTCGAGCCGGTCGAGTTCTTCTCCGCAGTACACCGCGATCCGTTGCAGCGAGGGCAGGGAGTCGCGGTCCCCGGTGAAGCCGATGTTGAACGTTCCGGCGTAGCTCACCGCGGTCACATTCAACCCCTGACCGTTGAACAGCAGGCTGACCGGGAAGATCTCCTCCATCGGGGAGCCGTCGAGGTAGCGGGTCTCCTTGGGTCCGGGGACGTTGGAGATGACCAGGTTGGAGGCGGGGCGACCGCGACCGCCCACCCCCAGCAGCGCCCCACCGAGGAACGGGGCCATCAGCAAGGTCGTGTAGGCGTCCATCGCCAGCCCGCTGACCTGGGGGAGTCGTTCCTTGCCCCGCTTGGTGGAGGCCCGGATGTGAGCGATGCGCTCGACCGGGTCGTCGACCAGCGTGCCGAGCGAGGCGTAGAGGAAGGTGATCGCGTTGCCGATCGAGGCCCCGCCCTCGGCCCTGATCGAGACCGGCACATTGGCGATGAGGGTCTCGTCCGGGAGCGCGCCGACCGTCTCCAGATACCGGCGGCAGGCTCCACCGGTGATGGCGAGGAAGACGTCGTTCAGGCTGCCGTCGGCGGCCTTCGCGATCGTTCGCATCCGCTCGATCGAGTAGGCCTGGGTGGCGAACCGGCGGGGGGTGTGGATGCGGCCGTTGAAGATGGACTTGGGGGCGCGGAAGGGCGCCGCCTGATGCTCGTGGCCCCGGCCGGTGAAGGTTTCGGCGTACGTCTTGGTCAGCGAAGCGGCCACCGATGCGCTGCTGGTGACCCCGCCGACGACCCCGCCTCGCACGCTGGTCAACAGCGAGGTGGGCGCCACCTTCACGACCTCGCGGGTCGGCTGGACCAACCCGGACTGGTCGGGGCCGCGGGTGCCCACGGTCCAGGGGGGCAGCATGTCGCGTGCGTCGGGGTCGGCCGACAGGATGCGTCGCAACAGGCGGACACCGCCGACGCCGTCGACCTGGGAGTGGTGGGCCTTGATGTAGAGCGCCCAACGGTCTTCCTCGAGGCCCTCGATGACGTGGCACTCCCACAGGGGGTATCGGCGATCCATGATCGAGGAGTGCAACCGGGAGACCAGTACGCCGAGCTCGCGTTGCGATCCTGCCCCGGGCAGCGCGGAGTGCCGCAGGTGATAGTCCAGATCGATCCTGTCGTCGGGCAGCTCCTGCCAGGACGGGGCGGGCGCGGATCGGTAGAGGTAGTTGAAGGGCGGCGCGAACTCGCGCACCTCGCGCCACCGCTCGACGAGGTCTTGGACGAACGTCGGACGGTCCTCCGGGACCCGGAACGTGGCCAGCATGCCGACCTGCATCGGGGTCTTGGTTCGTTCGGCGATCAACCAGGAGGAATCGTTGAGCGAGAGCAACTTTCGTGCCACGGGGACCTCTTTCGCAGGTGTGAGGCGAACAGTAGTAGCGCGGCCCCACCCCACGGGGTGAATCGGTCACAGTGTGAGCCGGACGGACTCCCGCTCCTTGTCGTTCCGGCGTACCGTGACGGGGTGACCGCTGAAACTGCGACCTCGACTTCCCGTTCCACAAATCCCCCGACTGAATCTGTCCCCGTGACTGCTGCTCCAGAGGCACGAACGGTAGGCGAGCTGAGAGCCTCGGGCCACGCCCATCGCACCCTGCGGGTCGAGATCCGCGACAACCTGCTGGCCGCCCTGCGCGAAGGGCGCGACCCGTGGCCGGGGCTGCACGGGTTCGAGACCACCGTGATCCCGCAGATCGAGCGGGCCCTGATCGCGGGTCACGACATCGTGCTCCTCGGTGAGCGCGGGCAGGGCAAGACCCGGCTGCTGCGCACGATGGTCGGACTGCTCGACGAATGGTCTCCCGTCATCGAGGGATCCGAGCTCGGCGAGCACCCCTTCGAGCCGATCGTGGGGTCCTCCATCCGCCGGGCCGCAGAACTCGGCGACGACCTGCCGATCGTGTGGCGCCACCGCGACGAGCGGTACGCCGAGAAGTTGGCCACCCCGGACACCTCGGTCGCCGACCTGATCGGCGATGTGGACCCGATGAAGGTGGCGGAGGGGCGCTCGTTGGGCGACCCGGACACCATCCACTTCGGGCTGATCCCACGCAGTCACCGGGGCATCGTGGCGATCAACGAACTGCCCGACCTCGCTGAGCGGATCCAGGTCGCGATGTTGAACGTGATGGAGGAACGCGACATCCAGATCCGGGGGTACGTCCTGCGGTTGCCCCTCGACACCCTCGTCGTCGCCAGCGCCAACCCCGAGGACTACACCAACCGGGGCCGGATCATCACCCCGCTCAAGGACCGCTTCGGAGCAGAGATCCGCACCCACTATCCGACCGAGCTGGGGGCCGAGATCTCGGTGATCCGCCAGGAGGCCGAACTCGACGCCGATCTGGTGCAGGTTCCCGACTATCTCGTGGAGATCCTCGCGCGCTTCACCCGCAATCTGCGCTCCTCCTCCGCGGTGGACCAACGCTCCGGAGTCTCGGCCCGGTTCGCGATCGCCGGAGCCGAAACCGTTGCGGCCGCGGCCATCCACCGCGCGACGCGTCAGGGCGAGGACTCGGCGGTCGCCCGGGTCGTGGACCTCGAGACCGCGGTGGACGTCCTCGGCGGCAAGATCGAGTTCGAGAGCGGCGAGGAGGGACGCGAGCAGGACATCCTCACCCACCTGCTGCGCACCGCGACCGCCGAGACCGTGCGCGCCCACTTCCGCGGGATCGACTTCGCGTTGCTGGTCGACTCGATCGAAGCCGGTTCGATGGTGACCACCGGTGAACAGGTCACCGCCCGCGACTTCCTCGCCGGACTGCCGGTCCTGGGGGAGTCGGAGTTGTACGACGAGATCTGCGACCGGCTCGAAGCCACCAACGACGGGGAACGGGCCGGTGCGATCGAACTCGCGCTCGAGGGCCTGTATCTGGCCCGCAAGGTCGGCAAGGACTCGGCTGACGGCGAAACGGTCTACGGATGACTGGCCGGGCCGGTCAGGCCGGTCAGGCCGAGAATCGAACGGCCGCGTCGACCTCGATCCGGCGGGCGGACCTCTCCGACGTCGGCGAACTGCACGCGATCGGTATCGAGGTCACGGCCTCGACGTACTGCCCCATCAACGACGAATACGCCAGTTTGAAGGTTCGGACCGAGTGGTCCATCCAGGCGCTGCAGACCTCCCTGGAGAGCTACCCCTACTGGGTGTCGGTCGACGAGAACGGCGCGATCCTCGGGGTGGCGAACCTGGGCGAGTTCGACGGTGAGTCGGTGCTGGGCAAGTTGTTCGTCCGGCCGCAGGCCCAGGGCCGCGGGATCGGGAGCCAGTTGCTCGCGGCGGTGATGGAGGCCGCCGACGGCCCCGAACTGTCCCTGGAGTACGTCGACGGCAACGACGGTGCGGCTGCGTTCTGTCGCGACCACGGTTTTGAAGAGGTGTGTCGTACGACGTCCTCCGAGGGGCTTCCGGACATGGTGCGGATGAGACGTGCACGGTGAGCCGTAGCCATGAGTAGGCACGATCGATCGCGGTTCAAGAAGTACGACGGTGGCGACCCGCTGGCCGCCCCCGTGGACCTCGCCGAGGCGCTCGACGCGATCGGCGAGGACGTGATGGCGGGGTACTCCCCGGAGCGCGCGATGCGGGAGTTCCTGCGCCGGGGCGGGTCCGATCAAGCGGGCCTGGACGACCTGGCCCGACGTGTGGCCGAGCGTCGTCGGCAGCTCACCGAGCAGAACAACCTCGACGGCACGCTCGCCGAGATCCGTGAACTGCTGGATCAGGCCGTGCTCGAGGAACGCAAGCAACTGGCCCGCGACGCCATGATGGACGAGGGTGATCGGGCCCTGCGCGAGATGCAGCTGGAGAATCTCTCGCCCAACACCGCGGCCGCGGTCAGCGAGTTGGGCGAGTACGACTGGGCGAGCCGGGAGGCCCGCGAGAGCTTCGAGAAGATCAAGGACCTGCTCGGTCGCGAGATGCTCGACCAACGGTTCGCCGGCATGAAGCAGGCGCTCGAGAACGCGACCGACGAGGACCGCGCCGCCATCAACGAGATGCTCGACGACCTCAACGGCCTGTTGGAGAAGCACGCCTCGGGTGCGGACACCCCACAAGACTTCGAGCAGTTCATGGACAAGCACGGGGACTTCTTCCCCGAGAACCCACAGAACATCGACGAACTGCTCGATGCGCTAGCAGCCCGCTCGGCCGCCGCGCAACGGATGATGAACTCGATGAGCCCCGAGCAGCGCCAGCAACTGATGGAGCTCTCCTCTCAGGCGTTCGGTTCTCCCCAACTGATGGAGTCGTTGTCCCGGCTGGACGGGAACCTCCAGTCGTTGCGCCCCGGTGAGGACTGGGGTGGCGGTGAACAGTTCGGCGAGGGAAGCGGTCAGGGACTGGGTCTCGGAGACGGGACCGGCGTCTTCCAGGACCTCGCCGACCTGGACGCGCTGGCCGATCAGCTCGCCCAGTCCTACGGCGGCGCCCGGATGGACGATCTGGACCTGGACAAGCTGTCCAAGCAGCTGGGCGACCAGGCCGCCGTCGACGCCAAGACCCTGCAGGAGTTGGAGCGGGCGCTGCGTGATTCGGGCACCATGCGCCGCGACTCCTCCGGCCAGTTGCAGCTCACCCCCAAGGCGATGCGCCAGTTGGGCAAGTCGTTGCTGCGGGACGTCGCCGACAAGATGTCGGGTCGGCAGGGTGCCCGCGACCTGCGCCAGTCCGGGGCGGCCGGTGAGCCGTCCGGTGGCACCCGTGAATGGGCCTTCGGGGACACCGAACCGTGGGACGTCACCCGCACGATCACCAACGCCGTCATCCGCACCGCCGGCGAGGGCGGCGACGCCAGCCGGGGCGTCCGCATCGACATCCGCGATGTGGAGGTCACCGAGACCGAGGCCCGCACCCAGGCCTGCGTCGCGCTACTGGTCGACACGTCCTTCTCGATGGCCATGGACGGCCGCTGGGTGCCGATGAAGCGCACCGCCTTGGCTCTGCACACGCTGATCAAGTCCCGCTTCCGCGGCGACGACCTGCAGCTGATCGGCTTCGGGCGGCACGCCGAGGTCATGGATATAGAACACCTCACCGGACTGGACGCCAAGTGGGAGAAGGGGACCAACCTCCACCACGGGCTGCTTCTGGCCAACCGGCACTTCCGCAAGCACCCCAGCGCCCAACCGGTGCTGCTGATCGTCACCGACGGCGAACCGACCAGCCACCTGGAGTCCGATGGGCAGGTGTGGTTCTCCTACCCGCCGCACCCGACGACGGTGGCGTACGCCGTACGCGAACTCGACAACGCGCGGCGACTCGGAGCCCAGACCACCTTCTTCCGCCTGGGGGAGGATCCCGGGCTTGCACGGTTCATCGACTCGATGGCCAACCGGGTCGAGGGTCGGGTCGTGGCCCCCGAGCTGGATGACCTCGGCGCCGCCGTGGTCGGGTCCTACCTCGGCTCGCGTGGGCCGAGCCCGATGAGCGAGATGCGCTCGTCGATGGGTGCGGCCTACGGAGACATGTTCGGCGGCCGCGGGTTCTGGGTCGGGGACTGACCGACTCCGACCTAGGGTCGATCGGCGAGCAGGTCCACCACGATCTCGTTGAGGTCGTCGAGCTCGAACAACGGCACCGCGGTGGCCCACCCGCGCTCGACTCCGCCGTACAGGTTGAGATCGCGGGCGGTTTGGGCGTCGTGAAGCGTGACCCAGGCCAGCATCGAGGCCGTGACCCGACTGATGGTCACCGGGACGTCGTTCCAGTTCGCGGTCGTGGTGACCTTCTCGAGGCGCTGCAGATCGGCGATGTCGATGGCTCCGGCGGTGTGCGGGTCACCGACGAACTCATAGGGCACTGCCCGGTGCCGGTCGTGGAAGGCGACGCGGAACACGATGTCGTCGTGGACGGCGTACACACCACTCTCACGCAGGCTCACGGCCAACTCACGAGCCCTGCGGATGGAGGAGCTCGGCCAGCTCCTCGATCCCGTCGACCAGGCGGGTGCCGGGGCGGGCCCAGGACGCGTTGGCGTCGACGGCGTGCACGGGGACCCCTTCGGGAAGGACGCCGGTGGCGATGAGGTCTGCCTTGATCAGCTCCGAACCCTCCCGGTCGTAGCCGCACGGCGCGACGATGTAGACCTCGGGTTCCTCCGCGTGGATGGACTCCCACAGGACGCGCACAGACTTGTCGCCCGACCTGCCCAGCAGGGGTACGCCGCCCGCGGCCTCGACCATCTCCGGGATCCAGTGCCCGGGGGCGTACGGCGGGTCGGTCCACTCGAGCACCATCACCCGGGGGGTCGGTCGTCCGGCCACGCGGCGGCGTACGGCGTCCAGGCGGGTCCGTTGATCGGCGACCAGGGCGGTCGCCTCGGCCTGGTGGCCGGTGGCCACGCCCAGCTGCTCGATCGAGGCGAAGACCTCCTCGATGGTGTGTGGATCGATGGTGAGGACCTCGGCGGTGCAACCCAGGTGTTGCAGGGCGTCGTCCACGACGCTGACGTCGACCGCGCAGACGGCGCAGAGATCCTGGGTGACGACGAGGTGGGCGTCGAGGTCGGAGAGCGCGCCCTCGTCGAGGTGGTAGAGATCCTCGCCGCGTTGCATCGCACCCACGACGTACTCGTCGATCTCGGCGGGGGTCAGACCCTCGGGCATCGCGGAGGTCGACACGATGGTCCGCTGGCGGGCCTCGAGGGGGAAGTCGCACTCGAAGGTGACCCCCACGACGTCGTCGCCCGCGCCGATGGCGAAGAGGATCTCGGTGGTCGAGGGGAGCAACGAAACGATGCGCATGGCCCAACCTTAGGGTGGGCCGGTGCCCGAACCGACCTGGACCATCCTCGCTCTCCTGGCGGCGGCTGCGCTGACCGCCGGGTTCGTCGATGCCGTGGTCGGGGGCGGGGGGCTGGTCCAGCTCCCAGCCCTGCTCGTCGGCCTCCCGGGGGCCACTCCGCTGCAGGTGCTGGCCACGAACAAGTTGGCGTCGATCTGCGGGACCACCGCGAGTTCGGCGACGTACTACCGACGGATCAAACCGGACCCCAAGACCTTCGGGCCGTTGATGATCGCGGCGTTCGGCGGTTCGGTGCTCGGGGCACTGGTCGCCTCGCTGATCCCCAAGTCGGCCTTCGAGCCCATCGTCCTGGTGGTCCTGATCGTGGTCGGTGCCTACGTCCTGTTCAAGCCCTCGATGGGAGAGCTGACCGAGCTGCGGTTCGTGGGCGGCCGTCATACGAGCCTGGCGGTGGCCACTGGCCTGCTCGTCGGGTTCTACGACGGCGCCCTCGGCCCGGGGACCGGGTCGTTCTTCGTGATCGCACTGGTGGGGCTGCTCGGCTACTCCTTCCTCCAGGCCTCCGCCAAGGCGCGCCTGGCCAACTGGGCCACCAACCTCGCCTCCCTGGTGGTGTTCATCCCCCAGGGCGCGGTGCTGTGGAAGGTCGGCCTGGTGATGGGAGTCTGCAACCTGCTGGGCGGCTACCTCGGCGCGCGCACCGCGGTCTCCAAGGGCACCAAGTTCGTCCGCGTCTTCTTCATCATCGTGGTCTCCGCCTTCATCCTCCGGATCGGTTCTTCCGTCCTGGGTCTCGCCTGACGCACGAAGTCCGGCAAATGGCCCCACGAAGTTCGCGAGATGGGGCCACGAAGTCCGCGAGATGGGGCCGCGAGGTTCCGGAAGAATCGTCCGTGGGCCATTCGGCGTACCTCGAAGGGCCATTTGACGAACTTCGTGTCCCCATTTGGCGAACTTCGTGGGGGAGTTAGGTTGCAGGTATGAGCATTCCGGTGGACGTGGCGAAGTTGGAGGCGGCCCTGGCGGACTTCGGGGCGGGCTACCTGTTGAGTACGGCGGCGCACGGCAGGGTCAAGGCGGTGACCGTCGAACCACGGGTGATGGACGGTGCGTTGATCATCGCCGGTCCCGGTGGCGGATCGAGTCGCAACATCGCCGAGAACGCGCAGGTGACCGTGCTGTTCCCTCCCCTCGAAGCGCGTGGCTACACCCTGCTGATCGACGGTCTGGCCACCGTCGAGGGCGACGATGCTCGCGTCGTGCCGAGCAGCGCGGTGTTGCACCGACCGGCCGACCACAGCGACGGACCGGGTGTGCCCGGGGGATGTGGTCATGACTGCGGACCGGTCTGAGCCGACGGCCCTCGAGGCATGATCCGGCCGGCCACCGAGGACGACTGGCCGCGGATCTGGCCACTGTGGCGCGACATCGTCGCCGCCGGTGACACCTACGCCTACCCGCTCGACGCCTCCAGCGACCTCGCCCGCGAGATGTGGCTGGAGTCCGCACCCGGGCTCACGGTCGTGGACGCAGCCGACAACACGATCCTCGGCACGGCCAAGATGGGTCCGAACCGACCCGGACGCGGCAGCCACATCGGGACCGCCTCCTTCATGGTCGACCCCGCCGCCCGCGGTCAGGGGGTGGGGCGCCGTTTGGCGGAGTACGTCGTGGAATGGCACCGACGTGAGGGGTACACCGGCATCCAGTTCAACGCCGTGGTCGAGACCAACACCGCTGCGGTACGGCTGTGGCAGCACCTCGGTTTCCAGATCATCGGCACCGTGCCGGGAGCCTTCGATTCCGCCACCCACGGTCGCGTGGGCCTCCAAGTGATGTATTTGGCGCTCTGATCGGAGTCCGTACCCAGCGCATCCGTACCGTCGAGGGCATGACTCGGATCAAGCACCTGCTCGTGGTTGCCCTGCTTCTGGCCTTGAGCGCATGCGGAAGCACCGACGGCGAGACATCTGGGGGTGACGGGCCGGCGGAGAGTTCGGGCGGCGACACCAGCGGCGAGCGGATCGACATCGGCGCCGACGAGGCGCTGACGTGGGGTACGGGCGAGTACGGCGTGGTCCTGGCCCACGGAGCAGCCTTCGACGCAGCCAGCTGGGAGGAGCAGGCCACCGCCATCGCCGATCAGGGCGCCACCGTGATCGCGGTGGAGAACATCGACCCGGAGGCGATCGGGGCTGCCGTCCAGCAACTCAAGGACGAGGGGATCGCCGAGGTCGCCCTGGTCGGGGGCAGCGCCGGGGCGGACGCCATCCTCCGACTCCTGAGCGACCAGCCCGATATCGCCGATCAACTCATCACCCTGGCCGTCAACACAGAGGTCGACGGGATCGGCGAGCAGCCGAAACTGTTCATCGTCAGCGAGGACGACCCCAGTGCGGACGCATCGGTGGCCCTGGCGGAGAACGCCGACGGCAACGACAACCAGCTCGAGGTGCTACCCGGTTCGGCGCACGCCCAGAACATCTTCGACACCGATCAGGGTGACGTTGCGTTGCAACTGATTCTCGACCGGCTGGCCCAGTAGGTCAGCGCTTCAGCTCGTCAGACGGGTTCGCGGAAGCCGGGCAGGAACTCGGCCAGAATCGCGCGGAACGGCGCCTCGGCCTCCAGTTGGCTCAACACCCCGATACTACCGATCCAGGTGCGGTGGATGAGCATGTACGACGCGGGCAGGTTCAGCTTGATCGCCACCGTGAACGATTCCTCGCGCGGGTTGTTGATCCGCTCGAACTGTTCGCGCATCCACTCACGGCTGAACTGGAAGCGCTCGACCCGGGTCGGCTCGACCAGGGGCGCCAGGTAGTCGATGAGCAGTTGCGGGTCGAGTTTGATCTTGTCCTTGATGAACCCCTCGCGGCGCAGACCGGCCAGGAGTTCGTCCTTGTCATCGAGGGCGGCAAGACGGATCAGTTGGCCCATCGCGTCCGGGAGTTTGCCCTCGGGCAGCCGGGCGACCGCGCCGTAGTCCAAGACCCCGATCCGACCGGGGGACCCGTCCTGGTTGGGGATGATCCGGAAGTTGCCGGGGTGCGGGTCTGCGTGGAGCATGCCGGTCCGTTGCGGCCCGGAGAACAGGAAGTGGACCAGGATCTGTCCGTAATGGTTGCGCTCCTCGACCGTGCCGTCGCGGATGATCGCCGCCAGCGAGGAGTCGGAGTCCAACCATTCGGTGATGATGACGGTCTCGCCGACGGCAACCACGTCGGGCACCACGATCTCGTCGTCGTCGCGGAACGCTGCCGCGAAGGCGCGTTGAGCCTCGGCCTCCAGGGTGTAGTCGAGTTCGTCGACCGCGCGGGCCTCGACCTCGGACATCAGTTCCTTGATGTCGATGCCGGGGAAGACCGGTCCGATGGTGCGCGCGAGCCGGGAGAGTTGCTTGAGGTCCGACCGCAGGGCATCCCCCGCTCCGGGGTACTGCACCTTGACCGCGACCTCCCGGCCGTCGTGCCAGCGGCCCTTGTGGACCTGCCCGATGGACGCGGCCGCGGTGGGGCCGCCGTCGAGGTAGACCAACTGCTTCTTCCAGTCCGGACCCAGCTCGCGCGCCAACGCCTCGCGCACCGTCTGGGTCGGCATCGGGGGAGCGGAGTCCTGCAGTTTCGTCAGCTGCTCGCGGTACGGCGCCGCGAGGTCCTCCGGTAGCGCCGCCTCGAAGATCGACAGCGCCTGGCCGAACTTCATCGCCCCGCCCTTGAGCTCGCCCAAGGTGCGGAAGAGCTGCTCGGCCGTGCGCTGCTGGATGTCCGACATCACCGCCTCGGCCGGCGCCCCGCCCAGCCGCTTGCCGAAACCCATGGCGCTCCGCCCGGCGTACCCCAGGGGCAGGCCGGCGAGACGAGCGGTACGAATGGCGGCTTTGCGGGGCAGTTCGGGCATGTCCTCAGTCTCTCAGTCCGACCCACACCGCCCCAGACCCGTAAGTGTGAGGCGGATGGGGACTATTCGGTGTCGGGGAACTTCACGCCGGTGTTCGCGTGGCATCGGTAGCCGTGCGGGACCTTCGCGAGGTACTGCTGGTGCTGGTCCTCGGCGTAGTAGTAAGCCGGGGCGGGCTTGATCTCGGTCGTGGTCTGACCCAATCGGCGGCGGGTCAGTTCGTCGCTGTAGATCCGCGTCAGGTCGGCTGCGGTCTCTTGCTGCTCGGGCGTGGTGGTGTAGATCGCCGAGCGGTATTGCGTGCCGACGTCGTTGCCCTGACGCATGCCCTGCGTGGGGTCGTGAACCTCGAAGAATCGCTTCACCAGATCGGCGTAGGTCACCTGCGAGGGGTCGAACACGACCCGAACCGCCTCGGTGTGTCCGGTCCGGCCCGAGCAGACCTCTTCGTAGGAGGGATGCGGGGTGTGCCCACCGGCGTACCCGACCGAGGTCGAATAGACCCCGGGCATCTGCCAGAAGATCTCCTCGGCACCCCAGAAGCAGCCGAGTCCGAAGATGGCGACCTCGTGGCCGTCCGGCGCGGTTTCGGTGACCAGGGGGGCGTCGAGGACGCGATGCTTCTCGGAGAGCGGGAAGGGGCTTTGGTCGCGACCGGGTAGGGCCTGGTCGGCTTCGGGGAGGGTGGTCTTGCTTCGTCCGAACATGGCTTCATTCTCTCAGGGCACCCAAAAAAGTCGCCGGGGTGCGCCGGGCGAAACCGATCGCCCTGGTCGTCGGCAACCCAGGGTTGGCGTGACACGATGCCAGCGTGGGATACCTCGTTACGACCAGCGGCCGGCTCCGGCTCCCCGTCTCGCAGGAGGACGCAGCGCTGGCCGCAGCTCGTCAGCAGATGCTCGCCGCCGATTCGGGTTGGCTGAGCGACGACCTCGCGACCGCAACTCTCGATGAACTCGCCCAGTTCGCTGCGTCCTGCGGTCTCGAGCGCGTCGGTGACGACCTGCTCTGCCACACCGACGAGGACGGCGACCCCAAGTGGTCGGAGCAGGCGACGGCCTTCTGGACCGCGCTGGCGCCCTATGCCGGAGAGGGGCGGATCGACCTCGAGGGGGAGGACGACGAGCGCTGGTCGTACATCTTCGCCGATGGCGCCGTCGAACAGGTGGGGCGCAACGGTTGGGACGGCACGGGGGAACAGGCCGATCACGCTGATCACCCGCTCGCCGTTCCCGAGCCTCGTCCCGCGGGCCGCAAGCCGCGGAGCAGTGGTCGCTATCTGCTCATCGGCGTCATCGCTCTGGGTGGCGGCATCTTCAACGTGAGTGTGGGTGGCGTCTTCGGCTGGTTGGCCATCGCGATCGGTGTCTACGACATCTACATGGGGTTGCGACTGCGTCGTTCGGCGACCTCGCCCCCACCGAACTACTGACGGAACGGTTCGCGATCGCCCGTTTCGGGTCCGTTTCGGCCGAATTCCGATTGTTCTGTCAGTAGTTCGGCGGACATCTGACGGGTGGAACCGGTCGCCGACCGCTGAGACCACGCGGCGGCACCCGACAGGTCGAGCGGCGAGGTGCGTCGGCCGTTACGCTCGAGTGGTGAGCCAACAAGAGCACCTCAGCAAGGCCGGTTTCGAGACGCGTGCGATCCACGCCGGCTACGAGCCCGATCCCACCACCGGCGCGGTCATCCCGCCGATCTATGCGACCTCGACCTACAAGCAGGATGGGGTCGGCGGTCTGCGCGGGGGGTACGAGTACAGCCGGTCGGCCAACCCCACACGCACCGCCCTCGAGGGCAACCTCGCCGCCCTGGAGCAGGGAGAGCGCGCCTTCGCCTTCGCCTCCGGCCTCGCGGCAGAGGACACCCTGGTGCGGACGACCTGCAAGCCCGGCGACCACGTGGTGCTGCCCGACGATGCATACGGCGGCACCTTCCGACTCTTCGACAAGGTGCAACTGCCCTGGGGGGTCGAGCACAGCGCCGCGCCCGTCTCGGACGTGGACGCGGTGCGGGCCGCAATCCGACCCGGGCAGACGAAACTGGTGTGGATCGAAACGCCGACCAATCCGCTGTTGAACATCGGTGACATCGAGGCGCTCGCCGCGGTCGCTCATGAAGCTGGCGCGCTGTTGGTCGTGGACAACACCTTCGCCTCGCCGTACCTCCAGCAGCCTCTGACCCTCGGCGCCGATGTGGTGGTCCACTCGACGACGAAGTACGCCGGCGGGCACTCCGACGTCGTCGGTGGTGCCCTGATCGTGCGCGACCTCGAACTCGCCGAGCAGGTGGCCTTCCACCAGAACTCGATCGGCGCCGTGGCCGGGCCCTTCGACTCCTGGCTGGTGCTGCGCGGGTTGAAGACCTTGGCGATCCGGATGGACCGGCACTGCGAGAACGCCGAGAAGATCGTGGACTTCCTCGGCAACGACCCGCGGGTCGAGCAGGTCATCTACCCCGGCCTGCCCGAGCACCCCGGTCACGAGTTGGCCTCGCGACAGATGAAGCGCTTCGGCGGCATGGTCTCCTTCCGGACCGTGGGTGGCGAAGCGGCTGCCCTGGCGGTGTGCGAGCGCACCGAGGTGTTCACCCTGGGTGAATCCCTCGGCGGGGTGGAGTCGCTGATCGAGCACCCGGGACGGATGACCCACGCCAGCGTGGCCGGCACCGACCTGGAGGTGCCCGCCGACCTGGTGCGGCTCTCGGTCGGCATCGAGACCGCCGAGGACCTGATCGCCGACCTGGACCGCGCGCTGGGGTAGTGGTCTCGCCAAGCTCGACAAACACAGGCTCGACAAACACAGGCTCGACAAACACAGGCTCGCCAAAACCAGGCTCGACCGACGGGTTGGTCGTGTGCGTGGACTTCGGGTCCACCTTCACCAAAGCCCTGCTGGTCGACGTGAGCGACGGCAGGATCTTGGGTAGTGCCGAGCACCGCACCACGATCGACACCGACGTCCTGGACGGGTACGACGCATGCCTGGCCCGGCTGGTGGATCAGGACCCGCGAGCCGCCAACGCGGAGGTGCGGGCCTGCTCGAGCGCCGGCGGTGGGCTGCGGATCGCGGTCGTCGGCAACGAGGAACTCGTCACCGCAGAAGCGGGCCGACGAGTGGCCCTGTCCAGTGGCGGCAAGGTCGTGGCGGTGGTGGTCGCCGCGAAGGCGTTGGACGACGAGGTCCTCCACCGGGCCGCGGCCGACGTCGTGCTTCTCACCGGGGGAACAGACGGTGGCAATGCGGAGGTCCTGCTGAGGGCGACCCGATGGTTGGCGGGCAGCGGGTGGGCCGGCCCGGTCGTGGTCGCCGGAAACGTCGAGGCGCGGGACGAGGTCTCGCAGATCCTGGGATCCGCGTCGACCGATCTGCCCCACACCCTGGCCGACAACGTTCTCCCGACGATCGGCATGCTGGCCCCGGAATCGGCGAGGTCGGCGATCCGGGAGATGTTCCTGGCCCACGTGATCGGGGGCAAGGGGCTCAGCGTCCGAGGCGGCGGCACCGAGTTCGTCGCCATGGTGCGCGGCGCCACCCCCGACGTCGTGCTGACCGGGGTCGAGGTGCTGGCCACGGTGACGGGGGACGTTGCCGTGGTCGACGTGGGCGGAGCCACCACAGACGTCCACTCGGTCGTGGGGTTGGATCCCGAGGACCGGGGGCTCTCCCGCGAGGTGGTCGCGACCACGGCGGTCACCCGCACGGTCGAGGGAGATCTGGGCCTGCGCTGGTCGGCCTCGAGCACCGTCGAGGCAGCAGGCCTGAACGATCTCGAATCGGCGGCACGAGTGAGGACCGCGCAACCGGCGTTCCTTCCCACCACCGACGAGGAGCGGGCCGAGGACGAGGCCATCGCCTGCGCCGCGGTGGGTCTGGCCCTGCGCCGTCACGCCGGTCGATCCCGTGTGGTGCTCAGCCCACAGGGTCGCGTCGTCGAACGCTCCGGGCGTGACCTGCGCGAGGTGGCCATGCTGGTCGGTTCCGGCGGGGCGCTGCGGCACGGTTCCACCGACGTGGTCGAGAACGTGCTCCATGCGGCCCTACGCGACGAGGGGGACGGGGCCTGGCAACTACCCGAGCGGGCCCGGGTCGTGGTGGACCAGGACTACCTCCTGGTCGCCGTCGGCCTCCTGGCGTCGGATCACCCGGACGTGGCGGCTCAACTGGCCCGCTCGATCGGCGTACCGTGAGCCAGGTGACCCCCGCCGACTTCGCTCGTGCCCGTTCCCTGCTCGAGGGGCTGGCCGTGCTGACCCCGATGGAGGAGTCGCGCTGGCTCTCCTCGGTGGTCGGCGGACCGGTTCGACTCAAGTGCGAGAACCTCCAACGCACCGGATCGTTCAAGGCGCGCGGCGCCTTTGTGCGGATCTCCGGGCTCAGCGAAGACGAACGGGCCCGCGGCGTGGTGGCGGCCTCGGCCGGGAACCACGCCCAGGGAGTCGCCCTGGCGGCCCGCGAGTTGGGCATCGAGGCCACGGTCTTCATGCCCGAGGGCGCACCGATCCCGAAGGAACGAGCCACCCGCGGGTACGGCGCCCGCGTGATCTTCCACGGCGTTTACCTCGAGGACGCGCTGGTCGCGGCGAAACAGTTCGCCGAGGACACCGGCGCCATCCTGATCCATCCCTTCGACCACGTCGACGTGGTCGCCGGCCAGGGCACGGTGGGGCTGGAGATCCTGGAGCAGGCACCCGACACCAAGACCGTCATCGTGCCGGCCGGTGGGGGCGGGTTGCTCGCCGGGATCGCGCTCGCCATCAAGCAACAGCGACCCGACATCCGTGTCGTGGGGGTCCAGGCCAAGGGGGCGGCCGCCTACCCCGCGTCCCTGGAGCAGGGCCGTCCCGTGCCGTTGAAGTACATGAAGACGATGGCGGACGGCATCGCGGTCGGGCTTCCGGGTGAGGTCACCTTCGCCGCAGTGCGGGACCACGTCGACGAGATGCTGACGGTCTCGGAGGAGTCGATGTCACAAGCGCTGTTGGCCCTGGTGGAGCGGGCGAAGATGATCGTGGAACCCGCCGGGGCCGCGGCGGTCGCCGCGATGATGGACCACCCCTCGGCCTTCGAGACCCCCGCGGTGGCGGTGCTCTCCGGAGGCAACATCGATCCGCTGCTGCTGGCCAAGGTGATCCGTCACGGTATGGCGGCCGGCGGCCGCTACCTCGGCCTGCACGTCACGATCCCCGATGTACCCGGAGGGTTGGCCAACCTGTTGGCCGAGGTCAGCGCCTCGGGCGCCAACGTCCTCGAGATCGTGCACGAACGGAACTCCGCCTCGTTGCCTCTCGACGAGGTCGAGGTGCAGTTGCAGCTCGAGACCCGCGGAGAGCCGCACGCCGAACGGGTCCGGGCTCGGCTGCTCGACTGCGGCTACCGCCTGAGTTGAGTCAGCCCGCGCTGCCGCGTCAGCCCGCGTAGGGCTTGGCGTCGAGGATCTGCACCTTCTGGGACTTGCCGTTGACCTCGTAGGACACGGTGTCGCCCTTCTTGGCGCCCAGGATGGCGGTGCCGAGCGGAGACTGCGGTGAGTAGACCTTGAGGCTGTCGTCGCCCTCTTCGGCGATCTCGCGGGCGCCGAGCAGGAACGACTCGGCATCGTCGTCGTCGTCCTCGGCGAACTTGTAGGTCACCAACATGCCGGGCTCGACGATGCCGTCGTCGGGAGGGGTCTCGCCGACCTCGGCCCGCCGGAGCATGTCCTCGAGCTGCACGATGCGGGCCTCGATCTGACCCTGCTCGTCCTTGGCGGAGTGGTAGCCGCCGTTCTCCTTCAGGTCACCCTCGTCGCGCGCGGCGCTGATGCGCTCGATGATCTCCGCGCGCCGGGGGCCCTTGAGGTTCTCCAGCTCGGCGTGCAGCTTGTCGTGAGCGCCCTGGGTCAACCAGATGGTGCTCTTCTCGGACGACTGGGTCATGGGAACTCCTGGTGGCTACGTGAAAATAATCGATCGGGTGGTCAGGAACGGTCTGGGTGATCGGGGGATGCTCGTGGGTAAGGCAAAAACGAACCGTGACCGGAGAGGACCGATCGGGCGGGCGATGCGTCAACTGTTCTACGTCAACTGTTCCGAGCGACGCCGCGGCGGTAAAGCGCCGAGCCGCAGGAAGCGGGCCGCACCGGGACGATCAGATAGGGGAGTCTAACAACCAACCGGCCCGGATGCAGTTCAGCGCGGCCGCGCCTGTCCGTCCGCCGTGCAGCCGATGCTCTCGATGGAGGTCGCGCGCCGTTCGGTACGCACCGTCTGGGTGACCATCCCGTTCACGGCCGCGCTGGGGGTGAAGCTGAGTTCCCCGACCACCGAGTGGTCCTCGGCGAAGGCGCGCAGCAGGCAGGTCGCCTCGACCGAAGGACGCCGGAACTGCATCCGAACGTCAGCGGTGGCCGCGTGTTCATCGAGGACCTCGAAGTTGACCAACTCCGACTGGACCTCCGGTGTCGAGTGGTCCCAGGCCGTCCAACCGAGCCAACTGCCCGACACCACGGCGACGGTGACCGAGACGGCGATCAGGGCGCGTCGACGCCAGGGGGCGGGTGCGCCGTACCGGTCGACGAGGGTGTCAGTGGTGGCCACACCCCCAGCCTGACATCTAGATGGTCATCCGGACCAATATCCGTCACGCACCCGAACGACCGGGTGTGAGGACCCGAGACCTACGATGAGGCCCATGGCGCAGGACTCCACACCGCAGCACTCCACCGGGCAGCACCCCATCGGGCAGCACTCCACCAGGCAGGCGGCAACCATCACCGGAACCGCGACGAAGTCGGGTTACCGGCTGATGCACGTGCATGCCCACCCCGATGACGAGTCGAGCAAGGGCGCAGCCTCGACGGCCAAGTACGTCGCCGAGGGGGTGGAGGTCCACGTGGTGACCTGCACCGGCGGTGAACGCGGCTCGATCCTCAACCCGAAGATGGACCGCCCCGACGTCCTGGCCAACATGGCCGAGGTCCGCCGGCAGGAGATGGAGCGCGCGCGAGACATCCTCGGCGTGCGCCAGGAGTGGCTCGGCTTCGTCGACTCGGGCTGGCCCGACGGCGATCCGAAACCCCCGCTGCCCGAGGGCTGCTTCGGTCTGATCCCCCTCGAGGAGGCCACCGAGCGACTGGTGCGCATCATCCGCGAGGTCAAGCCCCACGTGGTGACGACGTACGACGAGCGCGGGGGCTACCCGCACCCCGACCACATCCGCTGCCACGAGGTCAGCGTGGCCGCCTTCGAGGCCGCTGGCGATCCGGAGCAGTTCCCCGAGGCAGGCGACCCCTGGCAGCCGCTGAAGCTGTACTACCACCACTCCTTCAACCGACCCCGGATGCAGGCCATTCACGACGCGATGGTCGAACACGACCTGGAGTCCCCCTGGGCCGATCGCCTCAAGGAGTGGAGGCGCGAACCCGAGTGGGATGAGCGGATCACGACCCGGGTGCCGTGCGGGGAGTACTTCGGGGTCCGCGACCAGGCGCTGTTGGCGCACGCCACCCAGATCGACCCCGACGGGTTCTGGTTCGCCATCCCCCGGGAGTTGCAGGTGAAGGTCTGGCCCACCGAGGACTTCGAGTTGGTCACGAGCCACGTTCACAGCTCGACGCCGGAGGACGACCTGTTCGCCGGTATCGAGAGTCCGGTTTCACCGGACCTGAGAGGATAAGAGCATGCTCTTCGACCTGATCCTGTTGGCGACCGACGTTCCCGACGCGGACATCGACCCCAACGACGTGGTCGCGGGATGGACCGCCTTCGCCCTGTTCGGACTGCTCATCCTCGCGGTGGCCGTCCTGGGCTTCAGTCTCACCAAGCGTCTGAAGAACGTGAAGGCCGCGGAAGAGGCGGGGCTCTACGACCCCTCACGGCGGACCAAGCGCACCACCGTCCCCTCCGCGCACGACGCCGAAGGGTCGACGGACGTCGACGACGCTCCGCGTTGAGGTCGCTCCCATCGTGACCCCGACGCGGCGCCGCGCCCGGATCGCCGCGACCCTGCTCGTCGCCGTCGTGGCGACCGCAGCGGCGGTGGGGGTGGGTACGGCGACGTCGCCCCTCGCGCCGGGGCTGATGCAGGTCCAGGCAACGAGTCCGGCTGTGCCGGTCACCAGTCTGGCGGTCAAGGGCCGCCCCGGGCCCCGATCGCGCACCCTGACGACCAATCTCGCCCTCACCGAGAAACCCCAAGAGGTCGCCGTGAGCGACACCGGCTCGGCGGCTGATCAGCAGAAGAAGCAGAAGCCCGACGCCGCCGCTTCAGCGACCCTGCCCCGGCTGCCGGCCTACCGGCTGATGAAACCGGCTGCCGCGCTGGAAAAACGTCCCGAGCCGCCGCCCGGACCGGTGCCAGGGGACCCGTTCAGTTTCGGAATCGGCACCCTCAACATCCTCGGTAGCCAACACCGAGGTGGGGGGACGAATCGGGCCGCCGCCCTCGCAGGCGCCATCCAGGGGCGGGGCGTCGATCTGGTGGGCATGCAGGAGGTGCAACGGGATCAGTTGGGAGTGCTCCAGGCACGTCTCGGCGGCTACAGCATCTGGCCCGGGCAGGCGCTGGGCAACCAGGGGGTGCGCCTCCAGATCGCTTGGCGCGACGCCCTGTTCGAGTTGCGCGACACCGGTTCGATCATCACCACCTTCGACAATCAGCAACGGCCGATCCCCTACGTCCTGCTGCGCCACCGCGAGACCCAGGGGGAGTTCTACGTCATCGACATCCACAACTCCCCGCGTGACCAGGAAGCGGCCCGAGACTCGGCCACCGGACAACAGATCGCGCTGATCCGGCAACTCCAGGCGACCGGGAAGACGGTGTTCATTCTCGGGGACACGAATGAGAAGACCGAGTTCTTCTGCCGCGTCGCCGCCTCGACCGGGATGGTGGCCTCCAACGGTGGCACCACCGCCGGCGGCGGCTGCAACGTCGGAGCCGGGCCGATCAAGATCGACTGGATCCTCGGTTCGGGGCAGATCGACTTCTTCGGCCACGTCGTGGACTACAACCCCCCGATCCGCACCGCCACCGACCACGCGTTCGTGCACGCCGATGTGACCGTCACCCCGTTGATCACGCCCGACGAACCCTAAAATATTCAACTTCCTGATTCACCGCCCAGACCCTGGGTACTGTCTGCGAGGGCCTGCCACACGGGCATGCCCTGATGCTGATCCAGAAGTGGGTCAGGAAGGTGGTTTCGCATGGGATACGGAGCAGGCGGATTCCTGTTGGTGGTCGGGTTGATCCTGGCCCTCGCTGTGCAAGACGCTGTGGACGCGGTCGACCTCCGGATGGTCGGATGGATCATGGCCCTGGTCGGACTGGGCCTCATCGTCCTGACCGCCATCACCCTGAACAACAGCCGACGCTCCGGCGCGGTGCAGACCACCACGCACCCCGACGGATCCCAGACCACCACCGAGCGTCGTACCAAGAGCGACCCGCCGGCGGTCTGAGGCCAGGAGACACAGGCGGCCCGTCGGATGACCGACCAGACCGGACCCTCTGACGGGCTCGAAGCAACCCAGTACGTCGATGCGGCGGCGCTGTTCGACCCGACAACCACCACGCTCGATCGTGGCGCGGTCGTCGCGGGCGGGCGCTACCGCATCGACGAACTGGTCGGCCGCGGCGGCATGGCCGAGGTCTACCGCGCCACGGACACGGTCCTGGACCGCGACGTGGCGGTGAAGGTGATGCACGACGGTGTCCGTGACGAATCAGCCGAGTTCCGCTTCGCCGAAGAGGCCAAGGTGCTCGGGAGACTGGAGCACCCCGGCCTCGTGACGGTGCACGACGCCGGAACCTCAGGTGGGCGTCCGTACATCGTGATGAAACTCGTCGACGGGTCCTCCTTGTCCGAGATCATGGCCGAGCGACGCATCGACCCCGACGAAGCCTCAGCCATCGTGGCCGGGGTCGCCGAAGCGCTGTGCGCCGTCCACGAGATCGACGTGATCCACCGCGACGTGAAACCGGCCAACATCCTCATCGATGCGGACGGACTGCCACTGCTGAGCGACTTCGGCATCGCCCGCATCGCCAGCGAGGTCGGGCAGCACACCGCAACGGGAACCGCGATCGGGACCGTCAGCTACCTCGCACCCGAGCAGGTGGGCAAGGGCGAGGCGACCACGGCGATCGACATCTACGCCCTGGGGTTGGTCCTGCTCGAACTCATCACCGGGGTCAAGGCCTTCACCGGCACCCTGGTCGAGGCGGCAGTGGCTCGACTGGTCTCTCCGGTTGAGGTCCCCGAGTGGATCTCGCCGCGACTGCGCGACCTGATCGCCCAGATGACGGCGTTGGATCCCCACGACCGGCCGACGGCGGAGGAGGTTGCCGTGACCCTGCGGGCAATGGCAGCCACCGACCCGACCGACTCGCCTGAGGCGCCACCAGCGACCTCCGCGCGCGTTAGCCGGGGACGCTCCAAGCACGCCGCGCCCCGCCGTGGACGCAAGCGGTTCGCCGGGGTCGTGTTCGCCGTTGTCGCCCTCGGCCTGATCGTCGTTCGCTTCGTCTGATCAGACGGCTCGGCCGACGCGATTCAGGGGAGTTGTAGCCCGGTGTCGGGTTGGAAGATCACCCACGAGAACCAGAACGTGTCGAGGTACTCGACCGGGTCGAGGCGGGTGCCGGTGAGTTCGCCGTCGGTCGCCGTGCCGAAGGCGTCCCAGGTGGATCCTGTGGCTGTGTCGACGATCCGGGCCGACGCCCCCTTGCCGGTGCGTTCGAACTCCAGAACGCCGCGACCCGGGACGGTGGGGTCGAAGGCGGCCACCGTCCCGATCGAAGCCCCGTCGGCAATCTGCGCGGTGTCGAGTGCGGAGACCTGACCCGGCAGGTGCCACAGCGTCACAGGACCACCGTCCACCTCGACGAGGGCGACCCCGGCCGCTTCGAGGTCCGAGCGGGGTACGGCGACGGCGTTGCTGCCCTCCCCGACGCCGACGACCCGTTCCTTGACCTGGAGACGTTGGTCGGGCTCGCCGGGCAGGGCGAAGAACGGCTCGGTCCTCGGGTCGTCGTACCCCTCGTACGGGTTGGCTCCGTAGTTCCGGTCGAAGCCGGTGTCGCGGCTCAGCACCAACGCCTCCGGGTGTGCGGCCTGGAACTGCTCCCACCCGACGACGCCGATCGGAATGCTGGTCAACTCGGTGCCGGTCCGCACCCCCACGGAGGCCACCCCGGTGAGTTGCGGCCACAGGGATTCCGTGGCGCGGTCGTACATGATCAGGTTGTCGGCGTACAGAAGGCCGGAGACCCCGAAGGTCGTCACCTCACCCTCGACGGTGCGTTCGAAGGCCACCCCGGAGTTGCACAGCGGGCAGTACGTCACGGCAACCGGTACACCGCCCACGGTGTCGTTGGCGATCTCGTGCCAGGTGAGGACCCCGACGGGGTACCCCCTGGTCTCGTCACCGATGGTCAGGCTGAGCACGGGATCGCCGGGCGAGAGCCAGTCCACCTCGTCGGCGGGGTCGAACTGCGGGTCGTCCAACGACGGGATGCCGTCCGGTGGTGGTCCCCCCGACAGGATCTCCTCCAGCGGGATGAGGGGCGTCGGAAAGGAGGCGTCGTCCCGTGAGTCAAGAGCGGAGACTGCGTCGATGTCCTGACGGCCCAGATTGCCGGTGGCTCGGTCCCCATCGCTCCGGCCAGTGTCGGTGGGTTCCGTGGCGCAGGCCGAGAACAGCAGGGCGAGGGCCAGGCCCAGGCCCAACCCCGTTGTCGAACGACGGCGCCGGCTGCTCATCGCGTCAGACCCCCGGCGTCGTCGACGAGGGATCACGCGTATCCGCGGCGTCCGTGGAGGGTGCGGGGTCCACCGAGGGATGGAGACTGGCGCCAGGCCTGCGGGTCCGGCGCAGGGCGAGCACGCCCACGATCAGGGCGCCCGCGATGAGGGCCCAGCCGCCCGGCCCGACAGCAGCAACGATGTCGACGAGGAACTGCTGGACCCGGGCGGCGGCATCGATGATCGGGTCGTCCGGGTTCGCACCCGAGTTCACCCGCAACTCCCAGGCGCCGTAGTAGGCGACGTAGGCACCGGACACGGCGAGCAGGGCCCCGGCGACCCGAGGGGTCCAGCGTCCGGCTTTGCGCAGTCCGCTCACGGTGCCGGACGAAGCGAGGGCGGTCGCGATGGCAAGGGTGCCCACGACCAGACCCATCCCGGTCGCGTAGGCCAAGAACAGGACGATGCCTTCGAGGGGGGAACCGGAGCGGAAGCCGCCGATGACCACCGCGAGGAAGGGGGCGATCGTGCAGGACAGACTGGCGACGGCGTAGCTAGCCCCGAAGCCCGTCATGGACCAGAACGAGCGGGTGATGGGTCGAGCGCTCGGCGGTTTGCCCGGTCGTCCGGGACGGCGTAGCGCGGGGAGCTTCACGACGCGCCCGGCGAGCATCCAGACCCCCATCAGCGCCAGGGCGACCCCGAGAACGACCGTGAACCACGGCAGATGCTGTTGGACCTGAGCAGCCACCGGGGCTATGGCCAGGCCGAAGACGGCGAAGACTCCGGCGAAGCCCAGGGTCATCGCCCCGGTCAGCGTCAATGCCCGACCGACAGCGGCGCCTCGGGTGAGGTCGTCGTCACGCCCGATCAGCAGCGAGACGTAGGCCGGGAGAAGGGCGAAGCCGCACGGGTTGACCGCCGCCAGGAGTCCGGCGCCGAGCGCGACCGCAACCAGGCCGTCGAACACGGGATCAGCTCCCTGGGTGGACGTCGGTCATCAGCAGATCACCGGTCGTCTCAACCGACCAGGCCGGAGACCAGGCTCGAGAGTTCGGCGTCGTCCAGGTATCCCGAGGCCTGAGCGACACCGTTCGCATCCACCACGAGGTAGCTGCTCTGCGTGGTGACGCCGAAGTGGCGCCAGACCGCGCCGTCGGGGTCGTTGAGGTTGACCACGTTGGACGAGACATCTCCGGCGAAGTCCGCGATCGCGCCCTGGTCGTCCAGGGCACCCACGCCGATCACATTCACGTCGTCACCGAACGTGTCGGCCAGCGCGCTCACCCCATCGATCTGCGCCCGACAGGTGGGGCACCAGGGTGCCCAGAACCAGAAGACGGTGGGCGAGCCGGCTGTGGTGGCCGGGTCGAAGGGCTTCCCGGCGATGGTCTCGGCGGTGAAGTCCAGGTCGATGCCGTCGCCGCTCGCCGCGGCGGGGGCGACCTCGCCGCCGTCGGCGACGTCGCGGCTCGTGCTGGGGGCTGCTGCGTTGTCCACGCCTGCCGTGCCGCACGCGGTGAGAAGGAGGCCTGCGCTGAGGAGTCCGGCGGTGAGGAGTCGTCGCATTTCTCGAGCCTACGTCGTGGTCCCACACCCCTCCGTCGTCGTTTGCTTACCGATCGGTGACGTTCTGTGAACCCGACCGATGGGTGGCCGCGGGATTGATGGGCCGCTGGATGCGTTGGTTAGGTTCGTTGCATGACACCCACGACTCAGGGCCCCACCGGCGACGTGACGTTCCCAGGAGCGTTGGGCGAGACGATCCGAGGGACGGTGGACCGACCGGTGGGTCCTGTCCATGCGACCGCGATCTTCGCCCACTGCTTCACCTGCAGTCGCGAGTCGCACGCCGCGTCGAGGATCTCCAAGGCCCTGGCCGAGCGTGGGATCGCCGTCCTGCGGTTCGACTTCACCGGGCTCGGCACCTCCGAGGGGGAGTTCGCCGACACCTCGTTCACCAGCAACATCGGCGATCTCGTCGCGGCTGCGAAGTGGTTGGAGACGGAGATCGCCACCCCTCGTCTGTTGGTGGGCCATTCCCTGGGCGGCGCGGCGGTGATCGCGGCCGCGGGACAACTGCCTGAGGTCGAGGCGGTAGCCGTCCTCGGTGCTCCCGCCACTCCCGAGCACGTCGCGCACATCATCACGGGGTTCGACGAGGCCGAGCAGCCCGAGGGCGACGACGATCCGGTGATGTCGGTGAACATCGGGGGGCGTCCCTTCAACCTGCGTCGGTCGTTCCTGACCGACATCCGGGACGGGGACCAACAAGAGCGGATCGCCGCCCTGCGTCGCCCGTTGTTGGTGCTGCACTCGCCGAACGACCAGACCGTGGGCATCGACAACGCCCGCGAGATCTTCGAGGCAGCCCGGCATCCCAAGTCCTTCATCGCGCTCGATGGTGCCGATCATCTGCTCACCAACCGCCACGACGCGTCGTACGCCGCTGGGCTGATCTCGACCTGGGCGTCGAAGTACGTCGACCTCCCGGATGTGGAACTGGTCAGTTCGAGCCCGGCGGGACTCGACAGGCTGGGGACGGCCCCGCAGGAGGGAGTGCTGATCAGCGAGGCGGACCCGGCCGGGTTCACCCACCAGGCACAGACCCCCGAGCACGTGTGGTTGGTCGACGAACCGGCCTCCGTGGGCGGCGCCGATCTCGGACCCAACCCCTACGAGCACCTGCTGGCGGGACTCGGTGCCTGCACGTCGATGACCATGCGGATGTACGCCCGTCGCAAGGGCTGGGAGTACGGCGCCACCACGGTCACCGTCACCCACAACAGGGTGCACGCCGAGGACTGCGATTCCTGCGAGGCCGACTCGGGCATGATCGACGTGATGCACCGAGAGATCGTCCTCGACCCGGCACTGCCGGAGGACCAGCGTGCGGCCCTGCTGAAGATCGCCGACAAGTGCCCCGTGCACCGGACCCTGACCGGTCAGATCGAGGTCACGACCTCGTCGGTGTGAACCGCGCCGGAACTAATTGGCGAAGGGTTTTGTCCACGTCTGCGGACCACTCGCTGACAGCGTGACCGACGCCGGAGTAGGTTCTGCGCATGGGAGCCCAAGGTAGTGACACCTATGACTACGTCATCGTCGGAGCCGGAAGTTCGGGGGCCGTTCTCGCGGCCCGACTGACCGAGGATCCGGGCACGAGAGTTCTGCTCCTGGAGGCCGGGGGTGAAGCCGAGGCCGACGAGATCAGCATCCCGGCGGCGTTCCCGTCGCTCTTCAAGACCAAGTGGGACTGGAACTACTCCACGACCGAGCAGAAGCAGTTGCACAACCGCCGGGCCTACTGGCCGCGGATGAAGGCTCTGGGCGGGTGCACGTCGATGAACGCGATGATCTACATCCGCGGCAACCACGCTGACTACGACTCCTGGCGGGACCAGTACGGCGCTGCCGGTTGGGGGATGGACGACGTCCTGCCCCACTTCATCAAGGCGGAGTCGAACACGCGGCTCGGCGGTCCCTGGCACGGCGCCGACGGGCCGTTGCACGTCGAGGACCGCAGCTACACCCACGAGTTGAGCCATGCGTTCGTCCAGAGTGCCGTGGGTGCCGGGCTGAAGCCCAGCGACGACTTCAACGGGGCCGATCAGGAGGGCGCCGGTCTTTACCAGGTCACCTGCAAGTCGGGCCGCCGCTGGTCGACCAACGACGCCTACCTCAAGCCGGCCCGCTCCCGCCCGAACCTCACCGTGACGACGGGTGCCTTCGCCACCGGGATCGTGCTCGAGGGCGAGCGCGCCACCGGGGTCACCTTCCGACAGAGCGGCTCGACCCACACGGTGTCCGCGACCCGGGAGGTCCTGCTCGCCGGAGGCGCGATCAACTCCCCGCAGTTGCTGATGCTCTCGGGGATCGGCCCGCGCAACCACCTCACCGAGGTGGGGGTCGAGACCCGGGTCGACCTGGCCGGCGTCGGGGCGAACCTGCAGGACCACCCCGCCGTACCCATGTTGTGGCACACCCGGAACACCACCGACCTCGCCGAGGCGAGCAATCTGGTGAACCTGCTGAAGTGGAAGGCCCGGGGGACTGGGCCGCTGTCGTCGAACGTTGGCGAGGCGGGGGCGTTCTTCCACACCCGTGAGGGCCTGACCGCGCCGGACATGCAGATCCATGCCGCCCCGGCGGGGTTCTACGACAACGGGTTCCACGAACCGACCAGCCGCATGTTCACCGCCGCCCCGACCCTGGTGTCGGTCGCGAGTCGCGGTTCGATCCGGCTGCGGTCCAACGACCCGACCTGGCACCCGGCCATCGACGCGGCGTACCTCGAGGACCAGACCGACCTCGACGCCCTGGTGGAGGGATGCCGCCGCACCTGGGACATGTGCACCCAGGGCGCGGTCAGTGGCTATCTCGACCGCCCGTTCCACCTTCCCAGCAGCCCGACCGAGGACGACTTCGTCGAGCACATCCGCAACTGGGCGCAGACGCTCTACCACCCCACCTCGACCTGTGCGATGGGATCCGGTGAGGACGCCGTGGTCGACGCCTCCCTCAAGGTCCGCGGTGTCGAAGGCCTGCGGGTCGTCGACGCCTCCGTCATGCCGGCCGTCCCGCGCGGCAACACCAACGCCCCGACCATCATGATCGGCGAGAAGATCGCCGACGAGATCAGGAAGTCACGATGACCGCAGTAGACAACCGCCCCGACACCTCGATCGCCGCGCCGAAGGACACCGTCAACAAGGCCGGCACGACCTTCGACTCGATCAACCCCGCCACCGGGGACGTCGTCGGCACTCACGCGATCCACACCGACGAGGAGGTGCGGGCCGCCGTTGCCCGCGCCCAGGGCGAGGCCATGTGGTGGTCGCGACTGAGTTTCGACGAGCGCGCTGAGCACCTCAACACGTGGAAGTCGGTCATCACCCGTCGGATGGCCCAGTTGGCCGACGTGGTCCACCAGGAGATGGGCAAGCCGCACGCCGATGCGATGTTGGAGGCCGCGCTGGCGATCGACCACATCGCCTGGGCGGCGGGCAACGCGAAGAAGACCCTGGGCCGCCGCAAGGTGTCGTCCGGCCTGCTGATGGCGAACCAGTCCGCGACCCTGGAGTACGCCCCTTTGGGCGTCGTCGGGGTCATCGGCCCGTGGAACTACCCGATCTTCACCCCGATGGGCTCGATCACCTACGCCCTCGCGGCCGGGAACGCGGTGGTCTTCAAACCCAGCGAGTACACCCCCGGTGTGGGTGAGTGGTTGGCCGACACCTTCAACGAGGCCGTGGGTCGCCCCGTCCTCTCGGTGATCACCGGTCTCGGCGAGACCGGTGCGGCCCTGTGCCATGCGGGTGTCAACAAGGTCGCCTTCACCGGATCGACCGCCACCGGCAAGCGCGTGATGGCCGCCTGTGCGGAGACGCTGACCCCGGTGGTCATCGAGGCCGGGGGCAAGGACGCGGTGATCGTCGATTCGGACGCCGACATCGACGCCGCGGCCGACGCCGCCGTGTGGGGTGCTCTGGCGAACGCCGGTCAGACCTGCATCGGCGTCGAGCGGGTCTACGTGCACGAGCAGGTCTACGACCAGTTCGTCTCCGCCGTCACCGAGAAGGCCAAGGTGCTGTCGGCGACCGACGACCCGGCGACCAAGATCGGCCCCATCACCATGCCCAGCCAGGTCGGCGTGATCCGCAGCCACATCCAGGACGCGCTGGACCGCGGCGGTCGTGCCGTGGTGGGCGGACTCGACGGGGTCGGGGAGCGCTTCGTGCAGCCGACCATCCTGGTCGACGTGCCCGAGGATTCCACGGCGGTGACCCAGGAGACCTTCGGGCCGACGATGACCATCGCCAAGGTCCGCGACATGGAAGAGGCCGTCGCCCTGACCAACGCAACCGTCTACGGCCTGGGCAACACCGTGTTCTCCAAGAAGCGTGGGATCGAGATCGCCAGCAAGATCCGCTCCGGGATGACGGCGGTGAACTCGGTGATCGCCTTCGCCGCGATCCCGAGCCTGCCCTTCGGTGGCGTGGGCGACTCCGGTTTCGGCCGGATCCACGGTGAGGACGGGCTGCGCGAGTTCTGCTACTCCAAGGCCATCGCCCGCCAGAAGTTCAAGCCCGTGATGACGCTGACCTCCTTCAAGCGCACCGAGAAGGAGGACGGCATGCTCGCCACCGTGATGACGATGCTGCACGGCGGTAAGGGCACGATCAAAGACTGAGTCACCCCAGCAGGGTCGGCCGGATCAGGCCTCGGCGATGAACTCGGCGATCAGCCTGTTCACCTGATCCGGCTGCTCGAGGTGGAGGAAGTGGCCGGCTCCGGGGAGTCCCACCACACCGGCGCCCTCAGGCAGGACCGCGACCGCGCGTTGGGAGAGCTGCGGTTGGAAGCACCCATCGTGGAGGCCGTAGAGGTTGAGACTGGGCACGGTGGGGACCCCGGTCCACGTCGAGTGCCACCCGCGGTAGCGCTGGGGCATAGCCCAGAAGCGGGGGAGTGCGCGGTAGTAGCCGAGCGCCGAGGCTCGGTTGGCCGAGTCCGTCATCGCCTCGCTGAGGTGTGCCAGGTCGGTGGTGGCGTCATACCCGGGCGACCAGTCCTTCCACAACCGCCGGACGAGTCGGTCGAAGAATCGTTCGGGTAGCACCGGGAGTTGGTTGAAGACCGTGTACCAGGAGTTGCGGATCTGGCCCGGAAGCAGCAGGGCGAAACCGAGGGCGTCGGGTCGGATCGCCGAGATCGCCTCGAGCGGCGGCACCGCGAGGGTCACCACGGCCCGGTAGGGATTGTCCGGGTGAGCGCCCAGCCCGTTGGCCGTGATCGCGCCCCAGTCGTGCCCAACCAGCACCGAGCGGTCGTCACCCCCTAGCACCGCGTGCAGCGCCGCGGCGTCGGCCATGAGGGCGCCGACCTGGAAACATCCGTCGGCGGGGACGGCTGAGGGTGCGTAGCCACGAGTGAACGGAGCCACCACCCGGTAGCCGCGGTCGGCGAGGTGCGGTCCGAGGTGCCGCCAGGTCCACGCCGTGTCCGGGAAACCGTGCAGCGCGACGACCAGAGTTCCGTCCGTCGGTCCCCACGCCAGGGCCGAGAGGCGTACGTCGGGCAGGGACAGTTCGAGAACCTCCGGAGCAACCTCCACCGTCACCCTGCCTCGTCCTACCTACTTGCTCTGTTGCTCGACCTTGCGTCGCACCTTGTCCATGTCGAGCTCCTGCACGCCGCTGATCACCTTCTCCAACGACGCGGCAGCAAGTGCTCCGGGCTGGGAGAAGACGAGGATGCCGTCGCGGAACGCCATCAGGGTGGGGATCGACTTGATGCCGGCCGAGCCAGCCAGCTCCTGCTGCTCCTCGGTGTTCACCGATCCGAAGGTGACATCGGTGTGGGCCTCGGAGGCCGCTTCGTAGGTTGGTGCGAACTGCATGCAGGGGCCGCACCAGCTGGCCCAGAAGTCGACGAGCATGATGCCGCCGGCTTCGACGTGCTCGGTGAAGTTGTCCTGGGTGAGTTCAATCGTGGCCATGGGTCAACGGTAGCGGCCGCATCCCAGACCATGACGGGTCACACGGTCTCGGGCTCGCCCTCACCGAGAGAGAGCAGGGCCGAACCGTCCAGACGGAAGGTCGTCCACCCCTCTTGGGGCACCGCCCCGAGACTCTTGTAGAAGGCGATGCTCGGCGCGTTCCAGTCCAGGACCCACCACTCGACTCGGCGGTAGCCGCGTTCGACGGCGATCTGAGCCAGCCGGGCGAGCAGGGCGCGTCCAAGACCCGAGCCGCGGTGTTCGGGGAGGACGAAGAGGTCCTCGAGCCACAGTCCGTTGCGACCGGTCCAGGTGGAGAAGGTGACGTACCAGACGGCGATCCCGATCACCTCGCCGTCGACCACCGCGACCTCGCAGTGTGTGGTGGCGGTGCCCAGATCGGGGAACAGGACATGGTGGAAGTCCTGCTCGGTGGCTTTGACGGCCTCGGGTTCGCGTTCGTAGGCCGCGAGAGCGTGCACCAGTTCCAGGATGCGAGGCACGTCCGTGGGGCGCGCCTCACGGATGGTCATCGCGGTGTTCAACGCAACGCGTAGGTCGCCATCGAGATGCCGACGTAGTGGGTGGCGAAGGCCAGGATGGTGAAGGTGTGGAACACCTCGTGGAAGCCGAACCACTGTGGTGACGGGTTGGGTCGCTTCAGGCCATAGACGATCCCACCGGCCGTGTAGAGCGCTCCGCCAGCGGCGATCAGGACCAGCACGACGATGGCGAGGTTGGTCCCCAACCGGGCGTTCGCGCCGTCGATGAAGCCGGGGATGAAGAACACCGCCGCCCATCCGAGGCCCATGTAGAGAGGTGTGTAGAGCCACCGGGGGGCATCGGTCCACATGACCCGGAAGAACACTCCGAGGAGGGCGCAGGACCACACGGTGGTCAGCAGGACGACCCGCTGGGTGCCGTCGAGCAGCATCAGCGTCAGTGGGGTGTAGGAGCCCGCGATGAGGATGAAGATGTTCGCGTGGTCGAAGCGGCGGAGGAAAGCCCAGGTCCTCGGCGACCAGGTGCCGGTGTGGTAGATCGCCGACACGCCGAAGAGCATGAGGGCACTTCCGGCGAAGACCGCGGACCCCGTGCGCGTGCTCGCGGTAGGAGACAGGACGACCAGGACGATGCCGCCCGCGAGGGCCAGTGGGGTGAGCCCGAAGTGCAGCCACCCCCGCATCTTGGGCTTGATCTCGGCCATTTTTTCTGCGATAGCGTCAGAGACTGTCTCCAAGCCTGCACGCAGTGACTCGTTCGCCTGATCGATTGCCTTGCTCATGGACCGACTCTATCGGCCCCTCATGACCCCGTCGTAAAAACGCGGTGAACCTCACGCGAGCATCACAGCGGTTCGAAGCCTTACGATCATCCGGTGGGCGACTGGAAGCACGGATTGCGACGGGTGCTCTACCCGGCGTACGAGGCACGTGTGGTTCGCCGGATGCCGAACAACCTGCCCCAACACATCGGGGTGATGCTCGACGGGAACCGTCGCTGGGCCAAGGCCGTCGGGCGCGACACCGCTCACGGGCACCGGGCCGGCGCGGCGAACATCGAGCCCCTGTTGGGCTGGTGCGACGAGATCGGAGTCAAGGTCGTCACGCTGTGGCTGTTGTCGACCGACAACCTGAACCGTCCCGAGGCCGAACTCGCGCCGCTCCTGGAGATCATCACCGACGCCGTGGACGCCCTGGCACACCAGCGGCGGTGGAAGCTGCACCTGGTCGGTGCACTGGACCTCCTTCCCGGCGAGGCGGCCCAGCGTCTCAAGGCTGCGGCCGAGGCGACGGCCGATGTAGATGGCATGTGGGTCAACGTCGCGGTCCCGTACGGCGGTCGTCGAGAGATCGCCGATGCCGTGCGCTCGCTGTTGCACGAGCACGCCGAGAAGGGGACGACCCTCGAGGAGTTGGCCGGCATCATCGATGTCGAACACATCGCCGACCACCTCTACACCAAGGGTCAGCCCGACCCCGACCTGGTCATCCGAACCTCGGGGGAGCAGCGGTTGGGTGGGTTCCTGCTCTGGCAGAGCGCCAAGTCGGAGTTCTACTTCTGCGAGGCCTACTGGCCCGACTTCCGCAAGGTCGACTTTCTCCGGGCCGTGCGTGCCTACGCCGAACGCGAGCGTCGGTTCGGGTCCTGAGCGATCTCGCACGCCGGTACCCCCGGACGCCCTGAGGTAACGGGCCGCAAGAAGTACGCCGGTGGTGGGGGCCGCTTTGCTTCGGCATGCCCCCACATCGGTAACGATCTTCATTTATGTGCGTGAAGATCCTGCAAAGTTCTTGACTTCCAACCAAACGGGCAGATATAAAGATGCTCACAGATGTGGCGGGGGCCACATCGATCCCCTTGCGGGGATACTGACTTGATCGGAGATCACGCCATGGTTATGCCGGACGCACATATGAACAAGAACCTCGAAGGAGGCGGAGTTCGGGCGAAGGTCCAACGCTTCGGTGGCTATCTCGCGGGCATGATCATGCCCAACATCGGCGCCTTCATCGCCTGGGGACTCATCACCGCACTATTCATCCCCACCGGGTGGATTCCCAACGAGAACCTCGCGGAACTCGTCGGCCCGATGATCACCTTCCTGCTGCCCCTGCTCATCGCCTACACCGGTGGTCGCATGGTGCACGGACAGCGTGGTGCCGTCATCGGTTCGATCGCCACGATGGGTGTCATCGTGGGTTCGGAGGTGCCGATGTTCCTCGGCGCCATGATCATGGGCCCGCTCGCCGCCTTCTTGCTGAAGAAGGTCGATGACGCCATCCAGGACAAGGTTCCCACCGGCTTCGAGATGCTCATCGACAACTTCTCGCTGGGCATCCTCGGTGGCGCGCTGGCCATCCTGGGACGTCTGGGCATCGGTCCGATCGTGCAGGAGCTGGTCAACTTCCTCGGTGACGGGGTCGACATCCTGGTCGAGAACAACCTGCTGCCGCTTGCCTCGCTGTTCGTGGAGCCGGCCAAGGTCCTGTTCCTCAACAACGCCATCAACCAGGGCGTGCTGACCCCGCTGGGTGCCGCCGACGTCACCGAGTCGGGCAAGTCCATCCTGTTCATGATCGAGACCAACCCCGGGCCGGGCCTCGGCATCCTGCTGGCCTACCTCTTCTTCGGCCCGCGGTCGCTGCGTCCCACCGTTCCCGGCGCACTCATCATCCACTTCCTCGGCGGAATCCACGAGATCTACTTCCCCTACGTGCTGATGAAGCCCAAGTTGATCCTGGCTGCGATCGCCGGTGGCGCCTCGGGCGTCCTGACCGCAACGATCCTCAACGCCGGCCTGGTCTCGGTGCCGTCCCCGGGCAGCATCTTCGCCTACGCAGCGGTCACTCCTCGAGGTGGCTACATCGCCGTCTTTGCCTCGATTCTCATCGCCGCAGCGGTCTCCTTCGGAGTTTCCGCGCTGCTGATGGGCTTCGGTCGCTTCGAGAAGGACAGCGAACTGGTGACCCCGGAGAGCAACGTCACCGTCGGCACCTGAGCCGCTACCAACCCTTCAACCGATAGGAAACGCGATGCCTTCAGTCAACGGAAACGACGTCACGAAACTCATCATCGCCTGCGATGCCGGAATGGGCAGCAGCGTGATGGTGGCCAGCACCATGCGGAAGAAGCTCAAGAAGAACGGCGTCGAGGTCGTCCACTCGCCGGTCAACTCCATCCCGGCCGATGCTCAGGTCGTCCTGTGTCACGCTGGCCTGGCGGAGCGCGCCCGGTCGATCAACGCCGACGCGGTGGTGATCCCCTTCCAGGTGTTCATGGGTGACCCGGCTTTCGCGCTGGTCGAGAAGGCCATCAAGGAGGGCGGAACCCTTGAGTCCTGACGGGGCGGCAGAGATCCTGGGTCGCGACGCTGTCCGGCTCGGGCTGAGCGCCACCGATCGAGAGGATGCCCTGCGTCAGTGTGGGGAGGTCCTGGTCGAGATCGGTGCCGCGGGCCCGGAGTACGCCGCCGCCCTCCATGAGCGCGAAGCCTCGGTCTCGACGTACCTCGGGGAGGGAGTGGCCATTCCGCACGGCACCGACGCGAGTCGGGTGCACATCAATCGTGCGGCGTTGGCCTTCCTACAGTTCCCCGACGGTGTCGATTGGAACGGGCAGACCTGTCGGCTCGCCATCGCCATCGCCTCCAAGAGTGATGAGCACATCGGGATCCTCCAGTCGCTTGCCATGGTGCTCAGCGACTCGGAGGCAGCACAACGACTCCGTGAGACCACGGATGTCGATGAGGTCCTCAGGCTGCTCGCCGAGGACGATGAGAGTGAGGATTCAGACTGATGAAGGCCCTGCGTTTCTACGCTCCCGAAGACGTTCGTCTCGAGGAGGTGCCCGAGCCCGAGTGCGGACCGCTCCAGGTCAAGCTGAAGGTCAAGAACTGTTCGACGTGTGGCACGGACGTCAAGATCCTCCACAACGGCCATCAGAACCTCACGCCGCCCCGGACCATCGGTCACGAGATCGCCGGCGAGGTCGTCGAGGTCGGGTCCGAGGTCAACGACCACTACGGATCGAACTGGGCCGTCGGTGACCGGACCCAGGTGATCGCCGCTGTGCCCTGCGGAGACTGCTACGAGTGCAAGAAGGGTTGGATGGCGGTCTGCCAGAACCAGACGTCGGTCGGCTATCAGTACGACGGCGGCTTCGCCGAGTACATGATCGTCCCCGAGCAGGTTCTCAAGGTCGACGGCCTGAACCGGATCCCGGACAACGTCGGGTACGACGAGGCCTCCGCGGCCGAGCCGTTCGCCTGCGCGATCAACGCCCAGGAACTGCTGGACATCGAGGAGGGCGACACCGTCGTCGTCTTCGGCGCGGGTCCCATCGGGTGTATGCACATCCGGATCGCACGCGGGGTCCACAAGGCGGGCCCGGTCTACCTCGTCGACGTCAACGCCGAGCGACTGAAGATGTCCGCCGACGCCGTACAGCCCGAGGAGACGATCAACGGCTCCGAGGTCGACGTGGTGGCCCGCGTCATGGAGCTCACCGGCGGTCGGGGCGCGGACGTGATCATCACCGCGACCGCGGCCAACGTGACGCAGGAGCAGGCCATCGCGATGGCGGCTCGTAACGGACGGATCTCGTTCTTCGGCGGGTTGCCGAAGACCGACCCGACCATCACGTGTGACTCCAATGTCGTTCACTACCGTCAGTTGCACATCCACGGCGCCAACGGGTCCGCTCCCGAGCACAACAAGCGTGCCCTGGAGTACATCTCCACCGGGCAGGTGCCGGTCAAGGACCTCATCACCGAGCGCATCCCGCTGGAGCGTGCCTTGGAGGCCTTCTCGATCGTCCAGAAGGGCGAGGCCATCAAGGTCACCATCGAACCCTGATCGCCAGGCGCCTCGAGCGCCCGGTATGCCACGGCCCGGCTCACCCTTCCAGGGTGGTCCGGGCCGTTTCGTTGTGCCTGAGGGGACAGCCCGAGGTGCGTAGCCGAGGGGGACAGCTCGAGGGACCTCTTGTCCGGAGCCCGCTTCGGAGGTGCGCCACCCCCTGAGCGCCACCCCCTGAGCGCCACCCCCTGAGCGCCACCCCCTGAGCGCCACCCCCTGAGCGCCACCCCCTGAGTGCCACCCCCGGACGCACCGCACCCCTGACCCGAGAGCGGGCCAGGGGTGCGGTGGTGAGGCGGAGGAGGTGCTGCAGGTCAGGACAGGAGCTCGAGCACCGCTGCGCGTGCCTGCGTGGGACCCGCGGCGTCGACGGCTGCGCGGGCCAACTCGACACACTGTGCCGAGGTCACGGTCGCGAGCTGAGCGCCCACGGGTCGCACGGCGGCGGCGGCCATGGACAGCGACGTGATGCCCAGCCCCACCAGGACACAGGCCAACAACGGGTCGGCTGCGGCCTCGCCACACACCCCGACGGGCTTGTCCACGGCTTGCCCGGCCTTCGCGGTCATCTCGATGAGACGCAGCACCGCCGGCTGCCAGGGGTCGGTCAGGTGCGCCAGGTCGGTGGCCATCCGGTCGGCGGCCATCGTGTACTGCGTCAGGTCGTTGGTGCCGATGGACAGGAAGTCGACGACCTCCAGGATCTGCGGAGCCATCAGCACGGCGCTGGGGATCTCGACCATGACGCCGGGCTTGAGTCCTCGTGAGCGCACCTTGTCGGCGAACTCGGTGGCCTCCGAGACGGTGGCGACCATCGGAGCCATCACCCAGGCGGTGGTGCCCGTCTGCTCGGCGGCCGAAGCGATGGCGTCCAGCTGTCGGTCCAGCAGGCCGGGATTGTCGAAGGACAACCGCAGACCGCGCACACCCAGGGCGGGGTTCTCCTCCAACCCGTGGGTGGCGAAGGCGACCGGCTTGTCGGAGCCGGCGTCCAGGGTGCGAACCACGACATAGGTCGACGCGAAGGGCGCCAGCGCCTTGGCGTAGATGTCGGCCTGCTCGTCGGGCGTCGGCTCCTCGGTGCGGTCCAGGAAGCACAGCTCGGTGCGGAACAGGCCGACCCCCTCGACGGGGGACTCGGCGGACTGGACGGCCGATGCGCCGTCGGCCACGTTGGCCAGAAGCTTGACGGCGACGCCGTCAGCGGTGGCGCCGGGCCCGGCCCAGGTGGACAACCGTTCGGCGCGTTCCCGGTCGGCGGCGACCAGGGACTCGGCCGTGGTCGGTTCGACGTTGATCTCGATGGTTCCTGCCGTTCCGTCGACCAGAAGGGGAGTGCCCGCCTCGACGGTCAGCAGGTCGGTGACGCCGACGACGCAGGGAATCCCCAGTTGGCGGGCGATGATGGCCGTGTGGCTGGTCGGTCCACCCCGTTGGGTCAGGAGGGCCGCCACTCGCGAGGGATCCAGGCCGGCGGTGTCGCTGGGCGCCAGGTCCTCAGCCAGGATGATGGACCGCTCCGAGGGGGCGGGGGCGCCCGGTTCGGGCTCGCCGACCAAGTGGGCCACGATGCGGCGCTCGATGTCTCGCAGGTCGGTGACGCGCTCGGCCATCAGGCCGCCCATGCTGCTGAATACAGCGGCGAACTGCTCGATCGCGTCATGCAGGGCGTTGAGGAGGTTACGACCGGCGCACGGTCGCTCGGAGAGTCCCGCCACCACCGCCCCACGCAGACCCTTGTCGCGCGCCAGGCCGGCGCTGGCGGCCAGCACCTCGGCCGCCGCTCCGGAGGCGTTCTCGCCGCGCGAGGCGAAGCCGTCGGCGACGCGGGTCACGCTGGCGTCGTAGGCGGCGATGGCCTCCTCCGGATCGGAGAAATCCGTCTGACGGAAGCGTTCCACCGCATCTGGCGAGACCTCCATCCGGGCTACGAGAGCTGGGGCGTAGGCGATCCCCGGGACTACGGGTGTGCCGCGCAGGGTGCGGGTTTCGTGTGTGAGCATGGCCACAATCTACGGCCTAGGTTGCTTGACAGTCAACACAAAATAGGTATAAAACAACACATACACAGATCCGAAAGCGAGCAACCATGTACGCCGAAGAACGTCAGCAGGCCATCGTTCAACGTGTGGTGGAGCACGGTCGCATGTCGGTCAATGCTCTGGCCGACTTGTTCGACGTCACCACCGAGACGGTGCGACGAGACCTTTCCACGCTCGAGCGACTCGGGCTGCTCCGCCGGGTTCACGGGGGAGTGGTGCCGGCCCACACGCTCGCGGCCGTCGAGTCCGCCCTCGGAGAGCGGGACCAGGTCAAGACGCCGGAGAAGGATCGGATCGCCCGGAAGGCCCTGGACTTCCTGCCGGCCGACGGGGCCACCGTGATCATCGATGCGGGTTCGACCGCCTCGCGTTTCGCCGCCATGGTGCCGCGGGACCGTCAACTGGTGGTGTTCACCCACGCACTCACCGTGGCCAGTGCGCTGGCGTCGCATCCACACATCGAGTTGCATCTGTTGCCGGGTCGCGTCCGACGGACCACACAGGCGGCGGTGGGTGCCGACACGGTGGCCGCGCTGTCCGATCTGCGGGTCGACGCAGCCTTCGTCGGTGCCAACGGGTTGACGGTCGGTCACGGCCTGACGACTCCCGACCGAGACGAGGCGGCGGTCAAGCGGGCCATCGTGGGATCCACTGCTCGTGCCATCGCCCTGTGCGACGCCAGCAAGATCGGGGCGGAGGCCCCGACCCGGTTCGCGACGATCAGTGACCTCGACACCCTCATCACCGACGACAGCATCACCGACATCGATCGCAAGGAGATCGACGAGGCCGGAATGCACGTGGTGATCGCATGATCGTCACGTTGACGGCCAATCCGAGCCACGATCGGACCATCACTCTGCCCGGACCTCTCGAACGCGGCGCGGTGCAACGCTCGCTCGCCGAGATCTCGCAGGCCGGCGGCAAGGGCGTGAACATCACCCGCGCCGCCATGGCTGCGGGGCTGGCCTCCATCGCCGTGGTGCCTGCCGCCGCGGACGATCCGTTCGTGCAGGAGCTGACCTCGGCCGGGATCGATTGCCACCCGGTCGCACACTCCGGTTCCCCGAGGGTCAACCTCACCATCACCGAGCCGGACGGAACGACCACCAAGATCAACAGCCCCGGGGACGAGATCGACGAGGCGGTCCTCGCGCAGCTCGGCGCCGCACTCCAGTCACTGGGCAGTTCGGCCAACTGGATCGTGCTCGCGGGGTCCCTACCCCCGGGATGCCCGGTGGGGTGGTACTCCGACCTCATCGTCACGCTCCGGGCGGCTGGGGCGAAGATCGCCCTCGACACGAGCGACGCCCCGCTCCGTAGCGTCTTCGACCGACTCGACCAGGCTGCCCCACATCTGATGAAGCCGAACGGCGAAGAACTCGCCTCGCTGACCGGCGGCGACCCCGACGAGTTGGAGTCCGACCCCGCGGCGGCCGCCTCGGCGGCTCGCATGCTCATCGAGGCCGGTGTCGAGACCGTTCTGGTCACCCTGGGCGCGAACGGCGCGGTTCTGGTCACCCGGGAGAACGCCTGGCACGCCCTGCCGCCACCGATCGAGGTGCTCAGCACCGTGGGTGCCGGCGACGCGAGCCTGTTCGGCTATCTGCTGGCGGAAACCCGAGGACTGCCCCACGGGGCGCGACTGGCTCTCTCCGTGGCCTACGGCAGCGCCGCGGCGAGCCTCCCCGGAACCACCACCCCGCACCCGGACCAGGTGCGCGAGAACGAGGTCCGCGTCAGCGAGTTGACCGGTCTGTCGGCTTCGCCATCGTCCACTCGCCCATCTGACTGATTGACCGTCCGACCGTCTACACAGCACCATCACCTCACCTCACCTCACCATCACCGGGAGACACCATGCCAACCATCACCGTCACCGTCGGATCCACCGTGGGCCTGCACGCCCGACCCGCCGCGATCATCTCCGAGGCAGCAAGTGGGCTCGGGTCCGGCGTACAGATCGGCACCCCCGGAGGCCCCGCCGTCGACGCCGCCTCCGCGCTGATGATCATGACGCTCGGTGCCAAGTGCGGAGACGAGGTCGAGGTCACCGGAGACGATGAGGCGGCCGTGACGAAGATCGGCGACCTCGTCGCCGCCGACCTCGACGCCTGAGGGAATCCAGGCGACGTCCCGTCTCCGGCTGTTCATCTGGCCGTAACGCCGGACACGGGCGTGTCGCCCACGATCGGCGTTCACGAGGCGTACTTTTGCGGTGTTGGCGAGTGGGAAGCTCGTCATATCGGGAGGCCCGCTCGTGAGCATTCACGACCTAACCGCAGGACAGGTCCCACCCTGTCCGGGGCGAGGACGCCGGCACTCCGGCGCGCGGGTTGGAAGGAGTTCCGGCTTCCGGTCCATCTGCGCTGGATAGGACCGGGCGCTGAGTGCGCGTGCGGCCCTTTGAGGGGAACACCCGTGACCGCATCACCTGTCGCCTCCACGAGCAGCACGCTCCGCACCTATGTCCTGGACACCAGTGTCCTGCTGGCCGACCCCGGCGCCCTGCGCCGCTTCGCCGAACACGAGGTCGTGTTGCCGGTGGTGGTCATCACCGAGCTCGAGGGCAAGCGGCATCACCCCGAGCTGGGCTACTTCGCTCGAGCGGCGCTACGGATGCTCGACGACCTGCGCGTGATCCACGGCCGACTGGACGAACCGGTCGGGGTGGGGCAGCAGGGCGGCACGCTGCGTGTAGAGCTCAACCACACCGACGCCAACGCACTCCCCTCAGGCTTCCGGCTCGGCGACAACGACACCCGGATCCTGGCCGTGGCCAAGAACCTCGCCGACGAGGGGTACGACGTCACGCTGGTCTCGAAGGATCTGCCGCTGCGCATCAAGGCGGCCGCGGTCGGGCTCGACGCCCAGGAGTACCGCGCGGAGACCGCGGGTGACTCCGACACCGGCTACACCGGGATGACCGAGATCGACGTCGCCGGCGCGGAGATCGACGAGCTCTACGAGGACGGGGTCCTGGATCTCGCTGCGGCGCGTGATCTGCCCTGCCATCAGGGCATGGTCCTGCTCTCCGAGCGCGGGTCTGCCCTGGGCCGTGTTGGTCCCGACAAACGGGTGCATCTGGTGCGGGGTGACCGGGAGGCGTTCGGGATCCACGGCCGCAGCGCCGAACAGCGGATCGCGCTGGAGTTGCTGTTGGACCCCGAGGTGGGGATCGTCTCGCTGGGCGGCCGTGCCGGCACCGGCAAGTCGGCCATGGCGCTGTGTGCCGGGCTCGAGGCCGTCCTCGAACGTCGTCAACACAAGAAGGTCGTGGTGTTCCGACCGTTGTTCGCCGTGGGTGGTCAGGAACTGGGATATCTGCCGGGATCGGAGTCGGAGAAGATGTCTCCCTGGGCCCAGGCCGTCTTCGACACGCTCGGTGCCATGACCTCACCGGAGGTGATCGAGGAGGTTCTGGATCGCGGGATGCTCGAGGTGCTGCCGTTGACCCACATCCGCGGACGCTCCTTGCACGACTCCTTCGTGATCGTCGACGAGGCGCAGTCCCTGGAACGCAACGTGCTGCTGACCGTTCTCTCCCGGATCGGCGCCAACTCCAAGGTGATCCTCACCCACGACGTCGCTCAGCGGGACAACCTGCGGGTCGGCCGGCACGACGGCGTGGTGGCGGTGGTCGAGAAACTGAAGGGCCACCCCCTGTTCGCCCACGTGACGCTGACCAGGTCCGAGCGCTCACCCATAGCGGCCCTGGTGACGGAGATGCTGGAGAACGTGACGGTCTGAGTCCTCGGGGCTGCTACTTCTGAGAGGGGGGTGGTCGCTGGGGCTGATGTGAGAGATGGGGTCAATTCAGCGCCGCGAATTGTGCGGTTCGGTTTGCACCACCCCCAAGGGTCGGGCACAGTAGCCCGAGACCGTTTCGTGACCTTCCCCTCCGAACGGTTGGATCCCCCGCACCTCACGCCTCACCCTGCCCTTTGCTGCCTACCGTCTGGGTTCTCTTGTCCAAGCACGTGAAGCACCTTCCCAAGCACCGCGCGCCCAAGGCCGCTAACAGGCCTGGAACCGTCGGGTCCGCCTTCGAGATGCCGGCTCGCACGGTCCGCAGGGCCGTGCTCTTCTCCGGGGTGGCCGTCGCTGCCACCGGGGTCGCCGTCTCCGGCGGCATGGTCGGTGCGCAGCCGAACCAGCTTTCCGCCACCGAAGGGGTCTCCGCGACCTCGACCTCGGTGGCCTCCTCGGCTCAACTGTCGGTGGCCGCAGTCGACCAGGCCGCGGCCGCAGTGGTGGACGGGGTCGATTTCTCGGATCTGCCGGACCTGTCCGGAGCCGCCGAGGTGGCAGGGGTGGCTGATCGCGCACCGGTGGTGTCGCGCTCGGATCGTCGCGACGCCGCTGACCCGGTGAAGCAAGCTGCGTTGTCCGACGAGGTGGGTGAGGCGATGACCGCCAGTGAGAGCCTCTCCGACTCCGACCCTCGCGACATTGCCCGGGCGCTGCTGCCGAAGTTCGGATTCTCCTCCGACCAGTTCAGCTGCCTGGACTCGTTGTACACCCGCGAATCCGGTTGGAACCCGACCGCTGACAACCCCACCTCATCGGCGTACGGCATTCCGCAGTCGCTTCCCGGCTCCAAGATGGCCTCCGCCGGCGCCGATTGGGCGACCAACCCGGTCACCCAGATCACCTGGGGTCTGGGCTACATCCAGGACCGCTACGGCAGCCCGTGTAGCGCGTGGGGCCACAGCCAAGCCGTGGGCTGGTACTGACCCGGCCTAGGCCACTCAACGCCCGGTCATCGACTCCACATCGAGCGCGGCGTCCAACTCCGCCTCGGTGAGGTCGCCGCGTTCGACGTACCCCATCGACAACACGGTCTCGCGGATCGTGGTGCCCTCGGCGATGGACTGCTTGGCGATCTTGGCCGCCTCCTCGTAGCCGAGGTGGTGGTTCAGCGGGGTCACCACCGACGGTGAGGATTCCGCGAACCGGCGCATCTGTTCGACCTCCGCGGTGATCCCGTCGACACAACGATCGGCCAGGACCCGGGTGGAGGTCGAGAGCAGCCGGATGGACTCCAGCAGGTTGCGGGCGATGACCGGCATCGCCACGTTCAACTCGAAGTTGCCCGACGCGCCGGCCACCGTGACGGTGGCGTCGTTGCCGATCACCTGGGCGCACACCATCAGCAGCGCCTCGGGAAGCACCGGGTTGACCTTGCCGGGCATGATGCTCGATCCGGGCTGCAGGTCGGGAAGGTGGATCTCACCCAATCCAGTCGTCGGGCCCGAGGACATCCAGCGCAGGTCGTTGGCGATCTTGGTCAGCCCCACCGCGATCGTCCGCAGGACTCCGCTGAGTTCGACGAGGGAGTCGCGGGTGCCCTGCGCCTCGAAGTGGTTGCGGGCCTCGGTGAACGGTTGCCCGGTGGCCTCGCTCAAGGCCGTGATGGCACGCTCGGCGAAGCCGTCGGGAGTGTTGATCCCGGTGCCCACCGCGGTGCCCCCCAGCGGCAGTTCTCGCACCCGGGGGAGTACGCCGTCCAGGCGCTCCCCGGCGTAGCGCACCGTGGCGGCGTACCCGCCGAACTCCTGCCCCAACATCACCGGGGTGGCGTCCATCAGGTGGGTACGCCCCGACTTGACCAGACCAGCGAACTCTTCGGCCTTGGCCTCCAGAGAGTCAGCGAGAGCCGCGAGGGCAGGCTGGAGATCGTTGGCGGTCGCCAGCGCCGCCGCCACGTGGATGGCCGTGGGGAACGTGTCGTTGCTCGACTGGCTGGCGTTGACGTGGTCGTTGGGATGGATCCCATCACAGTCCCGGGCCGCCAGGGTCGCGATGACCTCGTTGGCGTTCATGTTGGAACTCGTCCCTGACCCGGTCTGAAAGACGTCGATCGGGAACTCGTCGTCGTGCTCGCCGCGTGCGACCTCGGTCGCGGCCTCGATGATGGCTGCCGCCTGGTCGGTCCGGAGCACGTCGAGGTCGCGGTTGGCGACTGCGGCGGCGGCCTTGACCTGCCCGAGTGCGTGGATCAGGGCCGGCTCGATGGTCGTGCCACTGATCGGGAAGTTCTCGACGGCTCGTTGGGTCTGCGCCGCCCACAGCGCCGTGCGCGGGACCTGCACCTCGCCCATGGAATCGTGCTCGGTGCGGTAGTCGTCTGACTCGGTGGGGCCGTGTGGACCGGAGGATTGCTGCGCCATACTGGGACGGTACCCAGTTTGTTGCGCTAACGCTCGAAGCTTGCTGCGCGATCGCTCGAACAGCAGAACCGTGTGCTCAGACGAGAGGCCCCGAGGAATGACCCAGTGGTTGGAGGACCTCAGCACCCTGCAGGTGTTGCTGTTCGTCGTGATGGTGCTGATCGTCGGGTCGGTCCTGGCCACGATCGTGGGCGCCGTCCTGGTGCGGTTGGGGATGAAGCAACCGTGGGTGCTGCGACGGGCCAGCCGGCTGGTGGCCTGGCTGCTCGAGCTGGTGAAGCGTCCGCTGACGATCGTGGTCCTGGACGAGGTGGCAGCGGTGATCCAGACCGGGCACTACACCCAGAACATCTCCTCCGCGATCCTGGAGAACCACGACGAGTTGAAGGCTCTGATCGCCGAGAAGATCCGCGAGGACCCGAACGCGAAGCTGGTCAGCCGGATCCCGGGCTACGAGACGATCGTCTCGGAGGTCACCGAAACCTCCATGCGCGTCCTGATCGCCGCTCTGGGGGACCCCAGGATGGACGAGTTGGTCTCGGATCTCCTGCGGAACAACCTGCAGCAGATCAAACGCGCGGTCCGGGAGAAGGAGCACGAGCGGCTGGGGGAACCCTCCCCGCCGGACCCCATTCCCGAGAGCGCCCCGAAGATGGGTTCGAAGAGGCCGTGAGGTGCCGTATGGCACCGTTGAGGCATGGCCAAGACATCAGAAAACGAGTCCGACGACCGTCAGGTCTCTGAGGTGGGCGGACTGGACCCCGCTCAGGCGGACACCCCCATCTCCGACAGCCAGGCCGTGGCCGGCAACCCCGAGGGGGAGACCGGCGAAGACGCCGTCGGCCCGGCCGGACCCAACGCAGTGCCGGACTGGGACGCCACGCAGCCGAAGTGACCGGCCGGCACTACCAGGTTCAAGGCTGGGGTGACAGGCCCGGCCAGACGATGTCGAGGATCTCCTGGCCGAGGTCCGGCGAGAGTCGCTTCTCGTCGAGGAGCAGTCGGAACCAGAACGGCGCGTAGAGCACGTCCAACATCGTGTCGATCGGGAGGTCGTCGCGCAGTTCTCCGTGTTCGATCCCCTGCTGCAAGATCGTGGTGGCCCGGGCGCGCCGATCGTGGAGGAAGCGTTGGTGGAACAGGCCCGCGACGGCGGGGTCGCGCTGGGCATCGCTGACCAGTTCCCGGATCATCGCCCCGGCGGGCGAGGCGAAGGTGTCGGCCAGTCGGCGCATGTGATGGGCGACGGACTGCTTCGCGGTGTCTGCAGGATCGCCCTCCACCTCGATGAAGGCCTGCTCCTCGACCAGGTCGGCCAGTGCGTCGACGACGAGAGCCGACCGGCTCGGCCACCAGCGGTAGATCGTCTGCTTGCCCACATGGGCGTCGGCCGTGATCTGGTTGATCGTGACCCGGCCCGGTCCGTGTTCGCAGATCAGATCGCGCGTCGCATCCAGAATGCGTCGACGAGCGGCGTCGTCGCGTTTGGGTCCTCGGCGTGCCATGAGACTCAGGGTAGTGGGAATTCGATCGGCCGGCATGGTGTCCAGCTGGACGCGGGGCCGGGCGAAGCATGCCTCACTCGGCGGAACGCACCCGGATCCCGCTGAGCGGGACGGTCACCGCACCGGAGGGATCAGTGAAGAAGTCGTTGCCCTTGTCGTCGACCACGATGAAGGCGGGGAAGTTCTCGACCTCGATCTTCCACACCGCTTCCATCCCCAACTCCTCGTACTCCAGGACCGACACATCGGTGATGCAGTCCTGAGCCAGCCGCGCCGCGGGGCCACCGATCGAACCGAGGTAGAAACCCCCGTGGCTGCCGCAGGCCTCGGTGACCTGCTTGCTGCGGTTGCCCTTGGCCAGCATCACCTTCGACCCGCCAGCGGCCTGGAACTGCTCGACGTAGGAGTCCATCCGGCCGGCGGTGGTCGGACCGAACGAACCGGACGCCATGCCGTCCGGGGTCTTCGCGGGACCGGCGTAGTACACAGGGTGGTCGCGGAGGTACTGAGGCATCTCCTCACCGGCGTCGAGGCGCTCCTTGATCTTGGCGTGGGCGATGTCGCGAGCCACCACCAGGGGGCCGGTCAGGGAGAGTCGGGTCTTCACGGGGTGCTTGGTCAGTTCCGCCAGGATGTCGTCCATCGGCTGGTTGAGGTCGATGGAGATGACCTCCCCTCCGGAGATCTCCTCGGCGATCCCGGCCTCGGGCATGTACTGCGCCGGGTCGGTCTCCAACTGTTCCAGGAAGACGCCCTCGGCGGTGATCTTGCCCAGCGCCTGCCGGTCCGCTGAGCAGGAGACCGCGATGGCCACCGGACACGAGGCGCCGTGGCGGGGGAGCCGCACGACCCGGACGTCGTGGCAGAAGTACTTGCCGCCGAACTGGGCGCCGATCCCGAAGTCCTGGGTCAGTTTGAAGACCTCCTCCTCGAGTTCGACGTCCCGGAAGCCATGGGCTGACATGGAACCCTCGGTCGGCAGGTTGTCGAGGTAGTGCGCGGAGGCGTACTTCGCGGTCTTGAGAGCGAACTCCGCGCTGGTGCCGCCGATCACGACCGCGAGGTGGTACGGCGGGCAGGCAGCCGTCCCCAGTGAGCGGATCTTCTCGTCCAAGAACTCCAGCATCCGCTTCGGGTTGAGGACCGCCTTGGTCTCCTGGAACAGGAACGACTTGTTCGCCGAACCGCCCCCCTTGGCCATGAAGAGGAACTTGTACTCCGGCTTCCCGGAGGTCTGCGGCGTGGAGTAGAGCTCGATCTGGGCGGGCAGATTGGTGCCGGTGTTCTTCTCGTCCCACATGGTCAGGGGAGCGAGCTGGGAGTAGCGCAGGTTGAGGTTGGTGTAGGCGTCGTACACCCCCTGGCTGATCGCTTCGCCGTCGTCCGCGCCGGTCAGCACGCCCTCGGACTTCTTGCCCATCACGATGGCCGTGCCGGTGTCCTGGCACATCGGGAGCACGCCACCGGCGGAGATGTTGACGTTCTTCAGCAGGTCCAGGGCCACGAACCGGTCGTTGCCGGAGGCCTCCGGGTCGTCGATGATCTTGCGCAGTTGGGCCAGGTGGGCCGGACGCAGGAAGTGGGCGATGTCGTGCATCGCCTCGGAGGTCAGCTGCCGGATCGCCTCGGGGGCGACCCGCAGGAAGGTCTCTCCGTCGGCCTCGAAGGTGGACACACCCTCGGTGGTGACCAGGCGGTACGGCGTCTGGTCCGGACCGATGGGCAGCAGGTCGGAGTAGCGGAACTCGGGTCCGGAGGCAGCAGTCACAATGGCCGAGAGTACGCCGTCGGCCTGATCGGCCAGACGCGGGCCACTAGGGGTTCTCGAGATCCTTCGCCGGTCGGGTATCGGACTGCTCGATCTCGCGCTGACGCTGGAGGCGGGCTTCGCGTTCGGTGCGACGTTGGGCCTCGGCTCGCTCGCGCACCTGCTTGAGGAAGGCGTCGTCCGCTTCCGGGTCGGTGGCGGCCTGCCGGCCCAGACGGTCGTACTCCGGATAGGCGGGCGCGGGCCGCTCATAGGCCCGTGGTCGCGGCGTTCCGTGGCGCCCGACCCCGATCCACAGCACCGAACCGATGAAGGGGAAGAGCAGCACGACCAGTAACCACCCCCACTTGGGCAGGTGGCGGCAGTCCTCCTCGCGGGTCATCAGCACGGTGATGACGCTGTAGACGAACAGAGCGAAGAGCAGGGGTGCCAGCACGATTGCGAGGCGGACCATCTCGTTACTCCCACGGTGCGGGGCGGTCATCCACCCGAATGGCTGAACAGTAAGCCGACAATCCGCCCTACGGGAAGTAGATTCCGGATCATGTCTGGTGAGGTGGAACGTCCTGACCCGTCGCTACGCATCTCCGATGCCGATCGGGAGCGCGTGGCCGAGGTGTTGCGTGAGGCGGCGGGCGAGGGGCGGATCGATTTCATCGAACTCGACGAACGGCTCGAAGCGACCTATGCAGCCAAGGTCTACGGCGATCTGTTGCCGATCGTGGTCGACCTTCCGGGCAACGGAGTCGAGTCGCCGACCAGCAGTCGCCCGCCGGCCAGGGTCGCCGGCCAGGTTCCATCGGTGCCACAGGGCACCAGCACGAACGACCGGAGCGTGGCGATCCTGGGCAGCCAGAACCGCCGAGGGGTGTGGCACATCGGTCCGCAACACGTGGCCTTCGCTCTGCTCGGCGACATCGACCTCGATCTGAGAGAAGCCACGTTCGGAGCCGCCGAGGTGGAGATCACCGCGAACGCCGTTCTGGGAGACATCGAGATCATCGTCGACGCACACACCCGGGTGATCATCGATGGTATGGCGGTGCTCGGCGACTTCGGTCATGGCCGGGACCGCGTGGCCGCGGATCTCGCCGAGGATGCCCCGACGGTTCGGGTCAAGGGAGTGGCGTTCCTGGCCGAGGTCAAGGTGGTGCGGCGTCCGCCTCCGGGCAGCGACGAGGACCGGTGGTACCGCCGCCTCCCCAAGAGGTGAAGCGTTCGTGACAACACCTCAGGTGGTGGGCACCGCCTCCGGGTTGCGCGCCGCGGCGGGGATCTCTCCCGCGTGCTCGAGATCGACGGTGAGGTTCTCGCCGGTGGCGGGGTCGAACAGATGCATCCTCGAGGAGTCGACCCAGATCTCGGCGTCCTCGCCCTCGGTGATGGTGGTCGATCCGTCGAGACCGACGACCAGTTGGGTGCGCAACGACTCTCCGTCCAGATCGCGCTCGAGCTCCTCCAGCTGCTGACGCACCTCGGGCGGGGCTTCGAAGGGGATGTAGGCGTAGGCCTCGTTGCCGAGCCACTCGACGACCTCGACGGGCGCGGTGAAGGTCGACCCTGCGGTGTCGCGTTGCCGGGAGACGACCGAGGCGTCCTCGAAGTGTTCGGGTCGGATCCCTGCGATCAGCAACTCCTTGCCGCGGACCTTCTCGGCCTTGTCGGCCGGGATGGTGACGGTGCCGAAGGGAAGTTCGACCTGGTCCCCGGAGACCTTGGCAGGCAGGAAGTTCATCGGCGGTGAGCCGATGAAGCCGGCAACGAAGAGGTTGCCCGGATTGCCATACAGCTCCCGAGGGGTCGCGAGTTGTTGAAGGAGTCCACGCTTGAGTACGGCGACCCGGTCGCCGAGCGTCATGGCCTCGGTCTGGTCGTGGGTGACGTAGACGGTGGTGATACCCAGCTTCTTCTGAAGGCGCGCGATCTCACTACGCATCTGCCCACGCAGTTTGGCGTCGAGGTTGGACAGCGGCTCGTCGAACAAGAAGGCGTCGGCGTCACGGACGATCGCTCGACCCATCGCCACGCGCTGCCGTTGCCCGCCCGAGAGGTTGGCCGGCTTCCGGTCGAGGTGCTCATCGAGTTCGAGGGTCGCCGAGGCGGCGCGCACCTTCTCGTCCACCGTGGCGTCATCGGTCTTGGCCAGTCTCAGGGGGAACGCGATGTTCTCGTAGACGGTCAGGTGGGGGTAGAGCGCGTAGTTCTGGAACACCATGGCGAGATTGCGCTCGCGTGGTGCGAGGTCGTTGACCCGCCTGTCCCCGATGCGCATCTCGCCCTCGGTGATGTCCTCGAGCCCGACGATCATCCGCAGGAGCGTGGACTTCCCACAGCCCGAGGGTCCCACGAGGATCACGAACTCGCCGTCGGCGACGTCGATGCTGACGTCGTTGACCGCAGGAAAGCCGTCGTCGTACTTCTTCACGATGTTCTTCATGGTGATGGAAGCCATCTGGATCAACCTTTCACTGCGCCGGCGGTCAGGCCGGCCACGATCTTGCGCTGGAAAATCAGGACGATGACCACGATGGGCACGGTGGCCACGACGGCCGCCGCGGCGAGGAGAGAGGCCGGCCGGTTGAACGGGTCGGCGCCGACGAAGAAGGACAGGGCAGCGGGGATCGGCCTAGCGGACTCGGTCGAGGTCAGCGAGATGCCGAAGACGAAGTCGTTCCACGCGAAGAAAAACGTCAGGATCGCGGCGGTGAACACCCCCGGCGCAGCCAGCGGGACGATCACCCGCCGGAACGCCTGCCAGGGCGTCGCGCCGTCGACCTGAGCGGCCTGCTCGAGTTCCCAGGGGATCTCGCGGAAGAAGGCCGAGAGGGTCCAGATCGCCAACGGCAGGGTGAAGGACATGTAGGGGATGATCAGCCCGGGCCAGGTGTCGTAGAGACCGAAGGTTCGCCACATGTCGAACAGCGGCCCCACCAGCGAGACCACCGGGAACATCGCGATGGCCAGGGCGGTGGTGAGCACGAACTTCTTGCCCGAGAACTCCAACCGGGCGATCGCGTACGCCGCCAGGGTGGCCAGCACCACCGAGAGCACCGTGGCGATCAGGCTGATCCCGATGGAGTTGATGATGGCCCGACGGAACTGGCCGTCGGCCAACACCTCGGTGTAGTTGGCCCAACCGGCGCCGTCACCGTCGGCCGGGAGGAACCCGGGGCTGCCGTTGGTGATCGCGGCCTGGGACTTGAAGGACAGCGAGATGATCCACGCCACCGGCAGCAGGCACCAGATGAGGATCAGGGTGCAGCCGATGGCGGTTCCGACCTTCTGCTTCATCTCAACCCTCCTGCCGTGCCGACGCGAGGTCGACCTTGAACAACTTGACGATGAGGTAGGCGATGACGAGCACCGAGAGGAACAGCAACACCGACAGTGCCGACCCGATGCCGAGTTGGAACTGTTCGATCGTCTGGCGGTAGGTCAGGAACGAGATCGACTCGGTGTTCACCGCACCGGCGGTCATCACGAAGATGTTGTCGAAGATCCGGTAGGCGTCCAGGGCGCGGAACAGGATGGCGACCATGATCGCGGCCCGCATGTTGGGCAGGATCACCTTCCACAATCGTTGCCACCAGGAGGCCCCGTCGACCTTGGCGGCCTCCACCATGTCCTCCGAGACCTGCGCCAACCCCGCAAGCAGCAGGAGCGACATGAACGGTGTCGTCTTCCAGATCTCGGAGACCATGATCGCGATGACCGCCGGTGTCGTCTCTCCGAACCAGTTGAAGTCCGTGCCGATGAAGGGCAGCCAGTCGTTGATGAAGCCGTTCTGGAAGCTGAAGGCGAACTGCCAGGCGAACCCGGAGACCACGGTGATGATGCCGTAGGGGATCAGGATGGAGGTGCGGATGACGCCCCGAGCAAAGATCACCCGGTGCATCACCATGGCGAAGATGAAGCCGATGACGAGTTCGAAGGCGACGGTGACGAGCATGTAGAGCACCGTCACGGCGGTGTCGCGCCAGAACAGTTGATCGGTCAGTGCGGTGAGGTAGTTCGAGAGTCCGACGAACTCCCGATCCTCCGGCGCGGTCAGTGAGTAGTTGAACAGTGAGAGGTAGAGCGCCCGGATCATCGGGAACGCGGTGACCAGCAGCATCAGGGCGATCGCCGGCGCCACCAACCGGTGGCCGAGCCGGTTCTCGGAGCGGGCCCGGTCGCTGAGCTCGGCCTTGCGCTGGCGGTGTTCGGCCGGCGACGGGGCCTGGGTCGTACTCATAGCAAGGCCTTTCCGTCGAGGACCTCGCGCAGAAAGTCCGCCGACTCCTTCGGGGTGGTGTCCGGATCCACGGACCGCGGTGAGTGCCAGATGCTCTGGATCGCCGCCGAGATGGTTGCGTAGTACGCGCTCTTGGGGCGGGGGGCGCCGGTGTCGACCGAGTCGCTGTAGAGCGTGAGGAGATCGGCCGGGAACGCGTCGGTCAGCTCCGGGTCCTCGTAGGCGCTCGTGGTGGAGGGCATCAGGCCCTCGTTGACCGCTAGGGCCACCTGCGCCTCGGGAGTGGTGACGCACGAGGCGGCTTCGAGAGCGAAGTCGATGTTCTGCGAGAAGGCGCCGACCCCGATGTCGATGCCACCGATGGGGGGACGGGACTGCTCGCCCTCGACCGTCTGCGGGTAGCGCGCCCAGGCCAGGTCCTCGAACTCCTTCTTGGTCAGGTCACCGGAGTCCACGAGGCCCTCGTAGTTCTTGTAGACGAAGGTCCAGTTCGTCATGAACTCTCCGGCGCCGGAGTACATCTGACCCAGACTGGTGCCCTCGTTGGAGGTCGTCAGGTCCGGTTGAGCGGCCTCGGAGTCGGCGAGCGTCGCGATGACCGCGGCGGCGTCCTTGCCCGCCTGGGAGTCGATCTCGATCGTGGCGTCCCTGCCCGCCTCGTTGTCGCTGATGATGTTGCCCCCCGCGCCCTGGATCAGGGAGTTGATCCACACGACGTAGGCCTCGTACTTGTTCGCCTGAACCCCGACGGTGCCGCCGTTCTCAGCGGCACCCTCGATGACCTGGTCCCAGGTCACGGGCTGGGACATGTCGAGTCCCGCAGCCTCGGCGAGGGATGCGCGGTACCAGAGCACCTGGGTGTTGGCCCACTGGGGGAAGGCGTACACCCCGTCGTCCCAGGTCACGGTCAGGGCGGCTCCCCGCAGTACGTCGTCACCGGTAGCGGTCTGGGCCTGCTCCGCGGGGAGCTTCTCCAGCCATCCCGCGTTGGCGAACTCCGCGACGAAGACCGGGTCGAGACTCATCAGATCGGTGGAGGAGTCCTCGGCGGCCAACCGCCTGGCCAACTGGGTGCGTTGATCGGTCGCACCAGTGGGCAGCAACTGGATCGCGATGTCGTAGTCGTCGGTGCTGCACTGTTCGGCGAGCTTTGTCAGCGTGTCCACCCCATCGGGGTTGACGTACCAGTTCAGAGTCGGTTTGCCGTCGTCAGCGCCGCAGGCGGTGAGCAGGGCCGCGCTCAGGGCGAGGGCTGCTGTCGTTCCGAGGAGTGATCGTCGCCGACGGCTGGCGCAGGCCAAGGAGTCGCGGCGTTGGTGGTGGACAGGGGTGGAACGCATGGGGTGAACCCTTCGTCGTGACCGACATCACGTGTCTAGACCGCTCGACAGTAGATGATGGACCAGTACCCCTGAAAGGGGTGGCCACGCGAAGCAATGGTGTGATCCAAGTCACATGTTCAGGCCGGGGGTGCCGCTCGGTCCGCGGTGCGCCGGATCGCGTCGACGTAGGTGTCGAACAGGACTGGCGGAAGGTCGTGGCCCATCTGGTCGATCAGCAGGAGTTCGGCTCCCGGGATCGCGGCGGCGGTGGCACGTCCGCCGGAGACGTGGACCATCCTGTCGGCCAGGCCATGGACCACCAGCGCAGGAACGTGAACGCTGTGGAGTCGGGGTCCGCGGTTGGGTTGGGTCAGGATGGCCAGCATCTGGCGCAGGACACCGCTGGCGCTGACGCCTCGGTCGAAGGTCTCGGCGGCGCGGGCGCGGGACTCCTCCGCGGGAGTGGGGTAGCCGGGTGATCCGATCAGCCTCCACACCTTGGCGCTGGACTCGATGTAAGCCTCGCGGCCGCCGCGAGAGGCCAGGAGCGTGGGAAGCAATGTCGGGTGTTGCCAACCGACCGATCGCTTGCCCGTCGTAGACATGATGCTGGTCAGTGACCGGACCCGGCCGGGCTGGGTGATGGCCATCGTCTGGGCGATCATGCCGCCCATTGAAACGCCGACGACGTGCGCCGAGGCGAGCCCGAGGTGATCCAACAGGCCGGTGGTGTCGGTGACGAGGTCGACCAAGGAGTACGGCGCCCGCACCCGACGTCCGGCGAAGGCCCGGGCCAGCGTGGTGCGGCGGACCCGACCGTGGCCACGGCTCGATCGGCCGGTGTCGCGGTTGTCGAACCGGATCACGTAGAACCCGCGCTCGGCCAGCATCCGACACATCTGCGGGTCCCACCACGTCATCGGGCCCCCGAGTCCCATGATGAGGACGAGGGGTTCGTCGTCGGGGTCGCCGAAGGTCTGGTAACACAACTCGACCTCGGGACCGACCGGTGCGAAGAGTTCCTCGGAGACCGCCACGACGGCGGGAACGCCGGTCCCGGAACCGGTGGGGGAACTCGGGGCGGATCGGCGGGTCGGTCGGGACGTCATGAGGAGCAGTCTTACATTCCTTGAAGTTTCACGGGCTTTTTGGGTCATTCTCGCTTCACAACTAATTCATGCGGCGTAACGTCGCTCACATGAGCGTCTCCCCACTCGCCTCGTTCCTCCTCCCTGAGGGTTACACCCGGCCCCGCGTTGGGGCCGTCCTGCGCGAAGGAAGCGTGATCACCGAGGCCGGGCGGTTGGCCCTGCACAGTGCGGGAGACCGGCGTCGCCGTAGGTCCACCGGCTACGCCCAGCGTCCCGTCCCGCGGCAGATGGAACCGGTCCTGCTGGTACCGGGGTTCCTGGCCGGCGACGGCACGCTGTCCTTGATGTCCAGGGCTTTGCGCCAGCGGGGTTTCCGGACCTACCGCTCGCACATCCACGCCAACATCGGCTGCACCCTCAACGCAGCGGAGCAACTCGAGACGCGTCTGGAGGCGATCGTCCAACGCCGCGAGAGTCGGGTCCAGATAGTGGGTCACAGCCTCGGCGGGATGCTGGCCAGAGGAGTGGCGGCCCGTCGACCGGACCTGGTCTCCGGGATCGTGACCATGGGGAGTCCCATCCTGGCTCCGGGTGCCCACCACATCGGGTTGAGCAGGGGTGTGGACATGTTGGTGCGACTCAGCGCCGCAGGAGTCCCGGGGCTGATGGCCGAGGACTGCGTCTCCGGTGCGTGCGCCCGCCAGAGTTTCGATGAGTCCAACTCGCCCCTTGACATCGACATCGACGTCACGTCGATCTACTCCAAGCGCGACGGCGTCGTGGACTGGCGCGCCTGTATCGACCCGGTGGCCACCCCGGTGGAGGTGACCGCCTCCCACGTGGGCATGGCCCTGGACCCCCGTGTCATCGACCTCGTCGACACCACGTTGCGGCGGCACTGCGCCACCACCGTGGGGTCAGTGATCGAAATCGATCGAGGAAAAAGCGCCTAGCTTCTCCAAGCGGTGCTCGGCGGTGATCGACCGGATCGTGCCGCTTCGGGACCGCATCACCAGCGAGTGGGTCGTTGCCCCACCGGCGCGATAGCGCACGCCGCGCATCAACTCGCCGTCGGTGATGCCGGTGGCCACGAAGAAGCAGTCGTCACCGGTGACCAGCTCATCGGTGGTCAGCACATGGTCGGGATCCAACACGAGCCCGGCGTCCAGTGCTCGTTGGCGCTCCGCGTCGTCCTGAGGCCTCAGTTGCCCCTGGATCGTCCCGCCCAGGCACTTCATGGCGCAGGCGGTGATGATGCCCTCGGGGGTGCCGCCGATCCCGAGGAGCAGGTCGATGCCGGTCTCGGGCCGGGCCGCCATGATCGCGCCGGCGACGTCGCCGTCGGAGATGAACTTGATCATCGCGCCGGTGGCCCGGATCTCCTCGACCATCGCCTCGTGACGGGGCCGATCGAGAAGCACCACGGTGACGTCCTCGGCCCGGAGGCCCTTGGCCTTGGCGACCAGACGGATGTTCTCCGCAACGGGGAGTCGGATGTCCACGACGTCCGCGGCCTCGGGGCCGGTCACCAACTTGTCCATGTAGAAGACCGCGGACGGGTCGTACATGGTGCCGCGCGGGGCCACGGCCAGGACGGAGACCGCGTTGGTCATGCCCTTGGCGGTCAGGGTGGTGCCGTCGATGGGGTCGACCGCCACGTCGCACTCCGGTCCCGTGCCGTCGCCGACCTCCTCGCCGTTGTAGAGCATCGGCGCGTTGTCCTTCTCGCCCTCGCCGATCACCACGGTCCCGCGCATCCCGATGCTCGAGATCATCACCCGCATGGCGTTGACCGCGACCTCGTCGGCGCCGTTCTTGTCGCCGCGGCCGACCCACCTTCCGGCGGCCATCGCCGCGGCCTCGGTCACCCGCACCAGTTCCAGGGCGAGGTTGCGGTCAGGGGTCAACGGGGATCCGGACGAGTCGGTCATGGCGTGATGGTAGTCGGCGGCGCCGACGCTTCGGGTGTGACCGACCGGGGTGGACGAACCGGTAACGGATGAACAGTCGCCTGAGAGGATGAGCAGGTGAGCACCGCACACGAGCAACCCGATGGCGCTGCCCCTGAGAAGCCGGGCCGATACGACCGCACCACCAATGGCCTGATCGCCTCGATGATCGTCACGGTCGTCGTGGTGGTGCTGTTCGTGGGGCTGCGCTCGCTGATCTACGGGGACGCGCCGGAATTCGTCCAGGAGAACATCGACTTCACCGCGTCCGTGGGTGAGGCACAGTTGAGCGGCGACACGGTCGTCTACCCCGCGGCCCTTCCGCCCGGTTGGCGCACCACCAAGTTCACCATCGACCGGGACCGGCGTACGACGTACGGCTTCTCGCTGTTGACCTCCGAGGAGCGGTTCGTAGGGATCCAACAGGAGGTGGGGTCGACCCAGGACCTGCTCGAAGTTCTCATCGACGAGGACCCCGTCGATGAGGAGCGGACCTATTCAGCCTCCGCCTCCATCGCCCCCGAGTGGGAGATCTACTCCGACGAAGGTGGCGACCTGGCCTACGTCGCCGATCTCGGCGAGGAGACCGTGGTGGTCTACGGCTCGGCGGATGCCGCTGCGATGGAGACAGTGGTCGAGTCGCTCACCACCGCGCCCATCCCGCGCTAGCCTCACGATCGAGTCTCGGACTCCTCGATCACGGTGTCGAGGCGCTCACGGGCGCCGTCGAGCCAGCTCTGGCAGGCGGTGGCGAGAACCTCACCGCGCTCCCACAGAGCCAAGGACTCCTCCAGGCTCGTGCCACCCGCTTCCAGGGTGCGGACGACCTCGAGCAACTCCTCGCGGGCTTCCTCATAGGAGGCGGGTCGGTGCGGTTGTTCCTCGGTCATGGTTGCTCCGAATCGTCGACCTCGGGGATGGATGGGGCTGACTGCAGTTCGTCGGTGCTCGTGACGGTGGCCAAGATGCGGCCATCGGCGACCCGGACCCGCAGTGGCGAGCCCGGGGGTGCGTCCCGATGGGATCCGATGACGTGCCCGTCCTCGGACTGCACCACCGCGTACCCCCGCTGGAGGGTGGCCAGCGGAGACAGTGACCGCGCTCGGGCCCGATGGTGGGCAATGTCGTCGCGTTCCCGGTCGAGGCGGTGTCCGATGGTCCGGCGCGCTCGCTCGCGCAGTGCGTCCAACTCGTTGCTGCGGGCATCGAGCAGGGTGCGGGGATCGGCCAGGGATGGCCGCGATCGCACGGCGTCGAGGTGCCGTTGCTCGCGCTCGACCAGGCCGGCCAGTGACCTACGGATGCGGACTCGAGCCTCGGACACCCCGGCCGTCTCGGTGGCGACGTCGGGGACCACGATCTTCGCGGCGTCCGTGGGCGTGGAGGCGCGCACGTCGGCCACCAGGTCGAGCAGTGGCCCGTCCTGTTCGTGACCGATCGCGGAGACGATGGGGGTGCGGGCCGCGGCCACCGCGCGGATCAGGCCCTCGTCGGAGAAGGGCAGCAGATCCTCCACCGCGCCACCGCCGCGGGCGATGATGATCACGTCCACCGCCTCGGAGCGGTCGAGTTCACCCACCGCGGTGATCACCTCTCCGGCGCACCGCGGCCCCTGCATGGTCGCGTGCCGGACCTCGAACCCCACCGCGGGCCAACGCCTGCGGGCGTTGTCGAGCACGTCGCGCTCCGCGGCCGAGTTCGGTGCGGTCACCAGACCGATCTTGCGGGGCAGGAACGGCACCGGACGCTTCAGTTCGCGGGCGAACAGGCCCTCGGCGGCGAGGAGTTGCCGACGCTTCTCCAACTGGGCCAGGAGCTCGCCGAGTCCGACCATCCGGATCTCGCGCACCTGCAGGGACAGGGTTCCGCGGTTGGCGTAGTAGGACGGTTTGGCGTGCAGGATGACGCTGGCGCCCTCGACCAGTGGAGGGTTCATCGAATCGACCAGAGTCCGCGAACACGTGACCGGGATCGAGAGATCCGCGACCGAGTCACGCAGCGTCATGAAGACGGTCTGGATCCCGGGGCGGCGGTTGATCTGTGCGAGTTGGCCCTCCACCCATACCGCGCCGAGTCGGTCGACCCAGCCCGTGATGGCCGTGGCGATCTGCCGCACGGGAGCCGGCGACGCAGCCGAGGTCTCGAGTGCCATGGCGCAGACTCTATCCACGTTCGATCCCCGTCCACCCCCGGACTTCCACCATCGACCTGTGCTGGCTGGGGTCGGGCCGTGCCGGTCCGTAGACTCCCGGGTATGAGTACCGATCTGGGCACCCCGGCCATCCTGTCCCCGGACGAGGCCGAGCGCGCCGTCCTGTTGGCGGCACCCCGTGGCTACTGCGCCGGTGTCGACCGGGCCGTGGTCACCGTGGAGAAGGCGCTGGACCTCTACGGTTCGCCGGTCTACGTCCGCAAGCAGATCGTGCACAACAAGCACGTCGTGGCCGACCTGGAGTCCCGCGGCGCGATCTTTGTCGAGGAACTCGAGGAGGTCCCGGCCGGGGCGACCGTCGTATTCTCCGCCCACGGGGTGTCTCCCGAGGTGCACCGTCAGGCGGGGGAGCGCGACCTCAAGACGATCGACGCGACCTGCCCCCTGGTGACCAAGGTCCACCACGAGGCCAAGCGGTTCGCGCAGGACGACTACGACATCCTGCTCATCGGTCACGAGGGCCACGAAGAGGTCGAGGGGACCGCCGGTGAAGCGCCGGAGCACATCCAGCTCGTGCAGAGTCCTGCCGATGTCGCCGGCATCGTCGTGCGCGATCCGGCCCGCGTCGCGTGGCTCTCCCAGACCACCTTGTCGGTCGACGAGACCCTCGAGACGGTCGCGGCCATCCGTGAACGTTTCCCTCTGCTGCTCGACCCGCCCAGCGACGACATCTGCTACGCCACCCAGAACCGCCAGTTGGCGGTCAAGGAGATCGCCAAGAACGCGGACCTGCTGATCGTGGTGGGCTCCGGCAACTCCTCCAACTCGGTTCGCCTCGTCGAGGTCGCTCTCGAGGCTGGTGCCAAGACGTCCTACCGGGTCGACGACGCCAGCGAGATCGACGAGGCGTGGCTGGAGGGGGTCGTCAACGTCAGTGTCACCTCCGGTGCCAGCGTCCCGGAGGCGCTGGTCGACGGCGTCCTGGAGTTCCTGGCCGAGCGTGGCTACCCCGACGCCCAAGCGGTGCACTCCGCTGAGGAGTCGCTGATCTTCTCCCTGCCCAAGGAACTGCGTCGCGACCTGAAGGCGGCCGGGCGCAACTGACCCGATCAACCCCGAAGGGCGTCCTCCCGGGCGGGCCAGACCACGAACCGGTAGGCCAAGAAGTTCAGCACCACACTGATCGCGATGGACAGCACCTTGATCATCAGGAGGACCAGGTCTCCGTCCCGGTTCAGGGGCCCTTGGGCGACGGCGAGTAGCCCGTGGATGACCACCGGTTGGATCAGCCACATGGTGACCCCGGTGGTGGACACGAACAGCAGGGCGTGGCGCACGGTGAGCGATCCCGCCCCGAAGGTGAACAAGCCGTTGACCACGAAGCTGAAGGTCATGCCGGCGCTGGTCGACACGAAGTTGGCCGCCACGATGCCCAGAGGGGCGACCAGCAGCATGAAGAGTCCGATGTCGATGAGCGTGTTCGCAACGCCGACCAACGCGAACCGGCCGACGGTACGCCGCGGCGTACCGGCCGTCGTAGGAGTGGTGGCGGAGGTGGTCAGGACGCGCCGCCCCGGCGTTCGGGTAGAGGCCCGGGCTGTTCGCGATCCCGCGCGAGTCGACCGGTGATCGAACTGACCCCTTCATGCTGTCCCCGGGCGCTGAGGGCCAAGGAGTAGAGCGGGCGATCCTGCGACTCGACGTACACCCGCCCCAGGTAGCTACCGATGACTCCCATCATCACCAACTGGATCCCGGCCAGCAGGAACATGCCGACACCGAGAAAGGCCCACCCGGGCACCGCCTGGCTGGGTACGAACACCCGGATGTAGATGACGTAGGCGGCCATCAGGACGCTCAGGAAGGAGATCAGGAATCCCAACCGGGAGATCCAGCGCAGGGGTGCGGTGGAGAACCCGAGGATGCCGCTCGCAGCGAATGTGAGCATCTTGCGCAGCGGGTAGTTGGTGGTTCCCGCGTGTCGCGGATCTCGATCGAAGAGCAGGGCCTCCTGCCGGAACCCGACGTTGGCCACGATCCCGCGGAGGAAGCGGTCGTGCTCTCGGTACCGGGAGACCTCAGCCACGACTCGGCGGTCCATCAACCGGAAGTCGCCGACGTTGCGCGGAATCTCGACCGAGGCCACCCGGTCCAGGACCCAGTAGAAGCCGTAGGCCGTCAGGCGCTTGAAGCGCGTGTCCTTACGACTACGGCGTTGGGCGTATACGACATCGACGCCGTCCTCCCACATCGACAGCATCGCTGTGCCGACCTCGGGCGGGTCCTGCAGGTCGGTGTCCATCACGATCACCGCATCAGCATTCTTCGCCGCGTCCATGCCGGCCGTCACAGCGATTTGATGACCGAAGTTCCGGGAGAAACTCAGCACGCTGACCCGGTTGTCTGCCGCCCGCAGTTCCAGCAGCCTCTCCAGGGAGGCGTCCCGGCTGCCGTCGTCGACGTAGATGAATTCGAACTCCAGGTCAGGACGGGCCTGGGTCGCGGCGACCAGAGCCTGCTGGAAGGGCGCGACGTTCTCCTGCTCATCGAACACCGGCAGGACGTAGGCCACCAACGGGCGCTCGGGTGCTGGCGCGGTGGTTCTCCCCAGCGGGGTGTCAGTGGTGGGCATCGCTTTCGCAGTCCTCTGTCCGTCGGTCTCCATCGGGCCCCGTCCGGTGGGGTCACTGTTCATTGATACCGCGCTCGCCCTGCCAACGGCTGTGCGGCAGCCATGAAGAGGGCATGACACCGGCGCACAGGGCCTGAATGCGGGACCGCTTCGTCGAGGCTGTTGCCCGGTGGTGCCAAGATACGAGATATCGCGGCGAGGGCCGTCCCGTGGGGGCGGAGGTGAGGGCCGCCGGTCGTTCTCGTCGAAGGAGCAAGATGGCCAGGTTCATCGATATCCACCCGGACAATCCACAGCCCCGGCTTCTGGCGCAGGTGGTGGAGGCGCTCGCCGACGACGCGTTGATCGCCTACCCCACCGACTCCGGTTACGCCCTGGGGTGTCGGCTCGGCAACCGCGACGGCCGCGACCGGATCCTGCGCATCCGAGGTCTCGACGATCGCCACCACTTCACGTTGATGTGTCGGGACTTCTCCCAACTCGGTCAGTTGGTGCACGTCGAGAACACCGCGTTCCGAGCGATCCGGGCCGCCACCCCGGGCCCCTACACGTTCATCCTCCCCGGGACCCCCGAGGTGCCCAAGCGGCTGCTCCACCCCAAGAAGCGCACGGTGGGGGTCCGCATCCCCGATCACGTCTTCGTGCAGGCGATGTTGGCCGAGTTGGGTGAGCCGCTGTTGTCGTCGTCGTTGATCCTGCCTGGTGAGGAGGAACCCCGGACGATGGGCTGGGAGATCAAGGAGGAGCTGGATCACCTGGTCGAGATCGTGGTCGAGGCGGGGGACACCCCGGCCACCCCGACCACGGTGATCGACTGGTCCGAGGGCGCGCCCGAGGTGCTGCGCCACGGCGCCGGGCCCGTGGACCGGTTCGAATAGCCACTGGCGGGCTGGAGCCAGGGTCAGACGATGCGGGTGTGCTCGGCCTTCTGGCGGATGAACAGCACGGTCAGGCAGAGCAGGTAGCCGACCATCAACGCGACGCTGTGATGGGAAAGGCCTGAAAAGACGGCCTGCACCGATCCGACACCGGGCGCGGCCAGGGCTGCGGGCTCGGCGATGGCCACCAGGATGAACAGCGACAACATCAGCAGCGGCGGCAGCACGCCCACGGTGAAGAAGTCGCGGGGCCGCACGGCCAGGGCCAGCACGACGCAGAGCAGGACGAAACAGATGTCGAACAGGACACCGATACGGTTCGCGGTCATCAGGTCCAAGGCTGTGGCGGTGAGCGCCAAGGCGGCACCCAGCGCGACGACCTCGAATCCGGTCTCACGTCCCTCTTCCCAGATGGTCCGGGTATGGCTCACCGTGCCACCGTATGATCCCCGATCGGCTCCTCATCGACGCCACGCCCTACGGCGCGCAACTCCACCGGCCGGGGCGCGGGCAACTCATCGGCGGTGATGCCGAGGTCGGCGAACCTGCGAGCGGCGACCAGCACCCGGGAGTCGAGTGAACCCATCGCCCGGTTGTAGTGCTCCACGGCGCTGTTCAGGGAACGCCCCGCCTTGTCGAGGTGGCCGTCGAGGGTGCCGAGGCGGTGGTGCAGGTCGCGCCCGAGGCGCTGGATCTCCTGGGCCTGAGCGGTGAGCGCCTGCTGGCTCCAGCCCTGGGCGACGGTGCGCAACAGCGCGATGAGCGTGGTCGGTGAGGCCAACACGACCTGGCGGGCGGCGGCGTACTCGAGCAGGGTGTGGTCGTTCTCGAGAGCCACCGAGAGGAAGGAATCCGCGGGGACGAAGAGGACCACGAACTCCGGAGTCGCCGGTAGGGAACGCCAGTAGGCCTTGGTCCCGAGGTGGTCGACGTGGGCTCGGACCTGACGGGCGTGACGTTGCAGGTGAGCCTGGCGTTGGGCGCGCTCGCTGTCGCTGTCCCCCTCGATGGCGGTGGCGTCGAGGAACGCGTCGAGAGGCACCTTGGCGTCGACCACGACCTGGCGGTCGCCGGCGAGGTGCACCACCACGTCGGGGCGTTGGGCGCCGTCGTGCAGGGGCACCTGCTCGGCGAAGTCACAGCGCTCCACCAGCCCGGCGACCTCGACCGATCGCCGCAGGTGCAACTCCCCCCACTGGCCGCGGACGGTGGGTCGCCGCAGAGCGCCGGACAGGATCGAGGTCTCCCGGCGGAGGGACTCGGTGGAGTGCCGCATGTGTTCGACCTGCTCATGGAGTTGGCTCTGCCACGTCACCCGGGTGTGCTCCAGATCGCGCATCTGATCCTGCAGCCGCTCCAGGCCTTCACGGACCACCGCATGATCGGCCGACCTGGCCTCGATCTCGGCTCGCTCGGCGTCGTGCACCTCGGCACCACCCACGCGCGCCTGCTCGTGCACCTCCAGTCGACCCTGGAGTCGGCCCTGGATCACCCCTCGGGCGTGGCCGAGGAGGACACCGACGCCGAAGGCGATGAGGATGCAGAACGCGAGGAGCAGGGCGGAGAGTTGGTCCATGACCCCATGGTGACGACCGCCACCGACAGTGCCGACGACCATGCCGAGAACGGGCGAACCGATCGGCCCGCGGGATCAGCGGGAGGGGGGTAACACGAGGCCGTGCTCGGCGACTTGGGCGAGCAGGTCCTCCGAACTCGTCGGTGGGGCGAGATAGAAACCCTGGGTGAGATCGACCCCCAGGGACCGGACCAGGTCGAGTTGTTCCTGGGTCTCCACCCCCTCCGCCACCGAGGTCAGATCGAGGTCACCGAGCATGCGGGTGACGTGCCCGAGCAACTTCTCCTGCTGTTTGTCGCGGCCCGGAGCGCGGGACGACCCCGAAACGAGGCTCTGATCGATCTTGACCCAGTACCACGCCCAACTGTTCAGCAGGGCGAACGTCGAGAAGCCGGCCCCGAAGTCATCCATGGCCAACTCGATGCCTGCCTCGTGCAGCTCACCGGCCACCAACTCGTGCGCCGAGGAGAAGCGTCCGACCTGTCGTTCGGAGACCTCCAAGACCAGGTGGACACCGGTGTTCTGCAGCCGGTCCGGCAATGACTTGAGCAACCGGCTGTCCTGACGCAGTTGCTCGAACTCGATGTTGACGCTCAGGGTGACCTCGCGCGCCGCCTGGTCGGACAGCATGGCCGCGGTCTCGATGGACTCCTGAACGACGATCTCGGTCAATTCGTCGAGGAGACGCAGCCGCGAGGCGGAACCGACGAGCATCAACGGGGAGACGGGACCGAACTCCAGGTGTCGCCCCCGGACCAGGGCCTCCACACCCCGGATGGTTCGGTCGGTGGCCCCCACGATGGGTTGGTAGGCGACCTCGACGAGCTGCTGGTCGAGCATCTCGCGCAGCATGGTGCGCTCGTCGTACCACCGCAGCGCAGTGGTCCCGGGGCGGGCACGCTTGTTGAGTCGCATCGCGCGTTCGGCGGCGCGCAACAGGACGTCCGGGTCGTCCAGGGCGTTTGCGGAGTACGCCGAACCGATGCTGACCTCGATGGTGAGCAGTCGTTTACGCACCGGCATCGGGGCTCGGACGGCGGTGTGGATGTTGCCCACGACCTGGTCGAGATGATCGCTGTCGCGCACGTGGCGCACGACCACGGCGAACTCGTCGCCGCCCACGCGGGCCACGATGCAGTCATCGGAGAGGGCGCCACTGAGGCGGCGGGCGATCTCACGCAGCACATCGTCGGCGTCGAGGTGGCCGAGGTGCTCGTTGAGTTGCTTGAACCGGTCCACGTCGAGGAACAGGACGCCGATGCGCTCGTGTGGGTCGCGGTCGCGGTTCGCGGACTCGAACAGTTCGCGGAAGAAGCCGTGGTTCCACAGCCCGGTGAGGTCATCGGTCAGGGCCTGTCGCCGTAGCCGGGCCTCGCGCTGCGCATGATGACGCGAGGTGGCGGCCATGGTGGTCAGGGCGTTGAGAAGTCGTAGGTCCTGATCGGTGAACGGGGTGCCGCCGAAGGCCCGGCGGGCCACCAGGTACCGCTTGTCCCCGAAGGGCACACACAGGTCGGGTGGTGGGGCCGGGACGATATCGATCGCGATGTCCGAGGGCACGGCCTGGAGTGCCCAGTCCCGTAGCCGCTGCTCGATCTCAGCCTCCGGCCACGGCATCGCGATGGCGGCTTCGGAGAGCACGTCGATCAGGACGCGCGGGTTCCTGGTCACCAGGCGCGTGAAGCGGGGGGAGGGGGGCGGTGCACGAGCACAACTCAACCACGTCGGGTCGAGCGTGGGGAGGGTCTTGGTGGTGAACGTGGACCTGCGCGCGCAGCCGCGGCTGGAGGTCGAGAAGCAACTAGTCCAGTTCTACGACGACCGGAGCGTGGTCCGAGGCACCCTTGCCGGCCCGCTCGTCGACGTCGATGAAGGCGCCGGTCACCCGGGCGGCCAGCGACGGGGAGCCGAGGACGAAGTCGATGCGCAGACCACGGTTGCGTTCGAAGCGCTGGCGGAAGTAGTCCCAGTAGGTGTAGACCTCCGGGCCCGGGGTATGTGGTCGGACCACGTCGGCGTACCCCGCGTCGAGGAAGGCTTGGAATGCCGCGCGCTCGCGCAGGGTGACGTGGGTGCTCTTCGCGAACGCGGCCGGGTCGAACACGTCCTCGTCCCGGGGGGCGATGTTGAAGTCGCCTACCAGAGCCGTCGGTTGGTCGGTCCAGGTCGTCGCCGCCGCATGCAGACGATCCAGCCACTCGAGTTTGTAGGTGTAGTGCGGGTCGTCGATCTTGCGGCCGTTCGGGACGTAGAGCGACCAGATCCGGACACCGCCGCAGGTCGCGCCGATCGCCCGCGCCTCGGCGGCCGGCGGGTCACCGAACTCGGGCATCGCGGGAAACCCGACCTGCACGTCCTCGATGCCGACCCGGCTGATGATCGCCACGCCGTTCCACTGGTGATACCCCGCGGCGGCGACATCGTAGCCCCGGGATTGGAGTCCCATCAGCGGCAGTTGGTCCTCGCGAGCCTTGGTCTCCTGGACGGCCAACACATCGACATCGTGTCGGTCGAGGAACGCCTCCACCCGGTCGATACGGGATCGTAGGGAGTTGACGTTCCAGGTGGCGATCCGCATCGGGTCAGGTTAGTGCCCGTCGATCGCGTCGATCGTCGCGAGGGCGTCGACCAGCCGGTCCACGTCCTCGACGGTGGTGTAGGCAGCGAACCCGATGCGCAGTGCGCCCTGGTCGAGACCGGCGTGACGGGCGGCTTCGTAGGCGTAGAAGTGGCCGGACGGAGCGAGGATGCCGCAGTCGGCCAGGCGTTCGGACAGGTGAGCGGCGGAGTGGTGGTGCGAGACCACGGGGAAGGTCGGCGTACGCCGCGCGGGCGAGCCGGCGATGTCGAAGCCTTCGAGCTCGCCCAACCGACTGGTGAATCGGTCACAGAGGTGACTCTCGTAGGACTCGACGGTCGCCATCGACGCCAGGATCGCCGCTCGCCGGTCGCCGGTGACCCCGCCGTCGAGCCCGGCGATGAAGTCGACGCAGGCGGTGACGCCGGCGAGCAACTCGTAGGGGAGCGTGCCGAGTTCGAAGCGTTCGGGGACCGCGTCGCTGGAGGGCAGCAACTTGTCGGGGCGCAGGGTCTCCAGGAGGTCGGGGTGTGCGGCGAGGACACCGAGGTGGGGTCCGAAGAACTTGTAGGGAGAGCAGACGAGGAAGTCGACGCCCGAGACGGCGAGGTCGATCGACGCGTGCGGAGCGAGATGGACCGCGTCGAGATAAACCAGCGCGCCGACGCGGTGGGCGGCCTGGGTGACGGGGTCGAGGTCCGGGCGGGTGCCGAACAGGTTCGACGCGGCAGTGAGCGCGACTAGGCGGGTTCGCTCGGTCACCACGGAATCGATCGACGCGGGTTCCGCGGTGACGGGGTCGAACTCCAGCCAGCGGACGGTGGCCCCAGCTCCTTCGGCGGCGATCACCCAGGGTCGGATGTTGGCGTCGTGGTCCAGCCGGGAGACGACGACCTCATCCCCGGGACCCCAGCCGTGGGCCAGGGTGCGGGCGAAATCCATCGTCAGCTGAGTCATCGACCGGCCGAAGACGATGCCGCGAGGGTCGGCGCCGAGCAGGTCGCCCATCGCGGCACGTGCCTCGAGGGTGGTGGCCTCGGTCAATCGTTGGCTCGCGGTCGTCGAGCCGCGCTGACACATCCCCGCCGTCATGGCCGTGGCCACGGCGTCGGCGACGACTCTCGGGACCTGTGACCCGCCGGGGTTGTCGAAGCGGGCGGGTCCGTCGCGAAGCGCAGGGAAGGCGTCGCGCACCCGGTGAACGTCGTACCTCACACGAAGGCACTCTCGCCGGTGATGGCGCGTCCCACGATGAGCGTGTTGATCTCGCGGGTGCCCTCGTAGGAGTAGATCGCCTCGGCGTCGGCGACGAAGCGTCCGACGTGGTGCTCGAGCAGGATGCCGTTGCCGCCGAGCACCTCGCGGGCCCAGCCGACGGTCTCGCGCATCTTCACCGTGGCGTGGACCTTGCACAAGGAGGCGTGCTCGTCGCGCAGGCTGCCGGCGTCCTGGAGTTGCGAGGCGCGAGCGTTCATGGCCGTCGAGGCCGTCACGTTGGAGAGCATCTTGACCAGGAGGTCCTGGACGAGCTGGAATCCCGCGATCGGCTTGCCGAACTGCTCGCGCGACTTGGTGTAGCGCAGAGCGTGCTCGAAGGCGCCGCGCCCACAACCGGCGGCCTGCCAGGCGACACCCATCCGGGTCACGCGCAGCACGTTCGCGGTGTTGGCGAAGCTCTCCGCGCGTTGGAGGCGGTGGGTCTCGGGGACGAAGACATCGGTCAGGGTGATCTCGGCGTTCTGGACAACCCGCAGGGCGATCTTGTCCTGCTGGACCTCGCAGACCATTCCCTGACTGGGTTGCTCGACCACGAAGCCCTTCACCTGGCCGTCGTCCTCGTCGCGGGCCCAGATGATGACGAGGTCGGCGAAGGAGGCGTTGCCGATCCACTTCTTCCGGCCGTTGAGGACCCACCCGTCGCCGTCGCGGCGGGCGGTGGTCTCCAGGCCGGCGGAGATGGCCGACCCGACGTCGGGCTCGGTGAGTCCGAAGGCGCCGATCTTCTCCATCTTCGCCATGGCGGGTAGCCACCGTTCCTGCTGTTCATCGGACCCGCACAGCGTGATGGACCCCATCGCCAGACCGCCGTGCACCCCCATGAAGGTGCCGATCGAGGGATCGATGCGGCTCAACTCCATCGCGACCATGCCGTCGACCAGCGCGCCACGGGCCGGACAGCCGGGGCCGTCGTAGGCGAGTCCGGCGATGCCGAGTTCGGCGATACCGGGCAGGAGATCGTGCGGGAACGTGGCCCGGGTCCAGTGGTCGTTGATCACGGGCTCGACGACCTGGTTCATGAAGCCCCGGACCCGGCTGAGCAGTTCGCGGTCCTCATCGGCCAACATCAACTCGAAGCCGAGGAAGTCCGAGGCGGGGGTGTCGTCGGGATCGAGATCGAGGACCGGGTCGATCATGGGATCGATGCTGGCGTCGTCGGTCATGAGGTGGGTTCCGTTTCTGCGACGGGCGGGCTGGGGACGGTCGGGTCGGCTTCGGTGAGGAACTTCTCGATGACGGGGGCCAGTTCGTCGCTCTCGGTGATGATGCCGAGATGGCCGCCGCGGTAGACGTGCAGGCGTGCCTTCGGCACCAGTCGGGCGATCACCTTGCCGTTGATCAGCGGGATGATCGGGTCGTCGTCGCCGGCCAGGACGAGCACCGGCTGCTTGATGAACGGCAGGCCCGGGAGGCTGGACCATCCGGCGCCGGCGAGCAGTTGCAGGTAGTAGCCGCGTTGCGGACCCGAACGCGTGGCCGCGTGCAGGAGGCGGGCCCCGCGTGAGGGGTCGGTCCGCATCGAGCCGCCGTAGATCGTGGAGGCGACCGATGCCGCGTAGTCGGAGTCGCGGTGACGGCGCGGGGTGAGCATGATCCGCAGCACCCTGGGATGAGCCGGGATCATCAGCGACCCGGTGCCGGTCGCGGCCAGCACCACCCGGCGTACGCGCTTGCGATGTTGGAAGGCCAGTTGCTGGGCCACGCCACCGCCCCACGACAGTCCGAGGACGTCGAAGGTCGGATGACCCAGTCGGGTCATCATCGCGCCTATCCACCACGCCAACCCGGGCATCGAGTAGGGCAGTGGTGGCAGGGGCGACCCGCCCACGCCGGGTATGTCGAAGCGGACCACCCCGCGTGAGGGGTCGAGGGAGTCGACCAGCGGTTGCAGGGCCTCCAGGCTGACCCCGATGCCGTTGCACAGCAGCAGCGGAGGTTGGCTGGTGCGGGCGCCGGTGCCGGGGCGCTCGGAGATGCGGACGGCGATCCCGTTCACCGAGATGGTGCGGATCCGGTCCGGTGCCGCCTCGTCGGGCGTGCTGGTTTCACGGATGCGGGTCACGGTGGCCATCAGCGGTCGTGCACGTAGGTGCCGGGCGCCGGGCAGATGGGTTCGTAGGAGGCGGATCCCATCCGGGTCGGCTTGTTGCGTTCGGGGCCCGAACGCTCTCCCAGCCACTGGGTGTAGTCGTCCCACCAGGTGCCCTTGACCTTGGTCGCCGTGGCCAGCCAATCCTGCGCCTCGGAGGGGTTCTGGCCGGGGTCGGTGGTCTGGAAGCTGGCCTTCGGGTTGCCCGGGGGATTGACCATGGCGGCGATGTGACCGCTGGTCGAGAGCACGAAGCGGCTCGTGCCGCCCAACATCTGGGTGGTGCGGTAGCACGACTGCCACTGGCACAGGTGGTCCGCGATACCGGCCACGATGTAGGAGTCGACGTCGACCTTGCTGAGGTCGAGGTCGGTGCCGAGCACCCGACTCTCCCCGGCCCGGGTCAGCGCGTTGCGTACGGCGAGGTCCATGAAGTCGCGGTGCATCCCCGCGGTCATCCGCACCGAGTCTGCGTTCCAGAACAGGATGTCGAAGGCCTTCGGGGCGTGACCGAGCAGGTAGTTGTTGACCCAGTAGTTCCAGATCAGGTCGTTGGGCCGTAGCCAGGCGAAGATCTCGGACAGGGCACGCCCGTCGAGGTAACCCTTCTCGGCGGAGGCACGGGTGGAGGCGGCCGCCGCTTTGTGGGAGAGCAGCGCACTGGGCAGGCCGGCTTCGTTCTGGTCCAGCACGGTGACGGCCAGACTGAACGCGGCGACCCGGTCGAGTTCGCCGATGGCGGCGAGGTGAGCCATCAGCATCGTGCTGATCATGCCGCCGGAACAGATGCCCAGGAGGGCGATCTGATCCTGTCGCGAGATGGACTGCGCGGCGTCCATGGCCTCGAGGATCGCTCGGGAGTATGTGTCGAGATCCCACGCGGCGTGACGGGTGTCGGGGTTGCGCCAGGAGATGCAGTAGACCTGCTGGCCCGCGGCCACGAAGTTCTCCACCATGCTGCGGTCGGGTGCCAGGTCGACGATGTAGTACTTGTTGATCGTCGGCGGCACGATCAGCAGCGGCACCGACCGCACCTTGGAGGTCGACGGGGTGTACTGGATCAGCTCGAAGACGTCGGTTCGAAGGACGACCTCGCCCGGGGTCACAGCGATGTCGCTGCCCACTTCGAAGGCGTCCGGTTCGACCATCGACGGCACCCGCGGAGCGGTGGCGAAATCGCGCACCAGACGGCGACCGCCCTCCACCAGGTTGCCGCCCCCGGTGTCGATGACTCGCTTGAGGACTCGGGGGTTGACGAACGGGTTGTTACTCGGTGCCGCGGCCTCCACCAGATTGTCGACGATGAAGCCCATACGCTGGGCGTCTCCCCATCCGAGGCTGGCGTCGCTGAGCAGTCCCCGAGCGGCTGCCCCCGTCGCGAGGTACGACTGGAGCGTGCGGTGCAGGATCGGGTTCTTCATCCAGGCCTCGTCGGCGAACCGACGGTCCTTCTCGTGCGGCTCCAGGGAGGAGCGGCCCAGGGTGATGCGGGTCAGTTCGGCGGCCAGACCAGCGGTGCGTCCGACGACCTTGCGGGGGCGGCGGGCCAGGGCGCCGGTGAACCGGATGCCGGACATGCCGGGCACGAAGCGTCGCAGAGGGCCACGGGTGGCGTCGGAGAGCAGCAGATCCAGCGGACTGGAGAGCTCCATCTCTCTGCTGTCATCGGTGGTGGTCTCGTTCCGGGCCAAGTCGGTCACGGTCGCCTCCGAGCGGTCGTCCTGATGGGCGCCCCGTCGTGTGATGGGGAGCACAGTGATTCTGACATTTGGGGTGAAGCGGGTTGCCGCTGGTTCGCCGGTCACCCTTCGGAGAGCCGACGCCCACGCGACGATTCGTGACCTCCGAGTGGGCTCCGTAGACTCGCGGCCCGTGGCACTCACCATCGGAATCGTCGGTCTCCCCAATGCGGGCAAGTCGACCCTTTTCAACGCTCTGACCAAGAACGACGTGCTCGCGGCGAACTATCCGTTCGCGACGATCGAGCCCAACGTCGGGGTGGTCGGCGTACCCGACGCACGCCTGCCGAAGCTCGCGGAGGTCTTCGGCTCGGCCAAGATCCTGCCGGCAACGGTGGAGTTCGTGGACATCGCCGGCATCGTCAAGGGTGCTTCGGAGGGTGAGGGACTGGGCAACAAGTTCCTCTCCCACATCCGGGAGTCCTCGGCGATCTGCCAGGTGACCCGCGTGTTCCGCGACGAGGACGTGACCCACGTCGACGGCGAGGTGAACCCCGGCAACGACATCTCCACCATCCAGACCGAGTTGATCCTGGCCGACCTGCAGACCGTGGAGAAGGCGATTCCGCGGATGGAGAAGGAGGCCCGCAGCAACAAGGCGATGGCCGCCACGCTCGACGCCACCCGCGAGGCGCTGGGCCACCTCGAGGCCGGTACGCCGATCAGCTCCACGAAGGTCGACCGCGAGGCGATCCGCGAGCTGTCCCTGCTGACCGCGAAGCCGTTCATCTTCGTCTTCAACTGCGACGCCGACGAACTCCACGACGACGCCCTCAAGGCGAAGATGCAGGAACTCGTCGCCCCGGCCGAGGCGATCTTCCTCGACGCGAAGTTCGAGTCCGACCTCGTCGAACTCGGCGATGACGACGAGGCTCGCGAGATGTTGACCGAGATGGGCGTCGAGGAGCCGGGTCTCGATGTGCTGGCCCGCGTCGGGTTCGACACCCTCGGCCTGCAGACCTACCTCACCGCCGGTCCCAAGGAGTCCCGCGCCTGGACGGTGAAGAAGGGCGCCACCGCCCCCGAGGCCGCTGGCGTCATCCACACCGACTTCCAGCGCGGCTTCATCAAGGCCGAGATCGTCTCCTTCGACGACCTGATGTCCACCGGGTCCATGCAGAAGGCCAAGGAGGCCGGCAAGGTCCGCATGGAGGGCAAGGACTACGTGATGGCCGACGGTGACGTCGTGGAGTTCCGCTTCAACGTGTGAAGCTCCCCAGATGGGTTGTGTGCCTGACGCCGAGCCAGACGCGGGCCTCAGCCACACAACCCGCTGGGCGAAGCTCCCGGTGGCGCTAGGCGCTGTACAGCGGCAGATTCACGGTGAACGAGGAGCCCTCGAGATGCTCCGAGACGACCGAGATCTCGCCACCGTGGTTCTGCACGATGGAGTGGACGATGGTCAGACCCAGACCGGTCCCCTGGATGGAACGCTTCTGCGCGGACGAGGACCGGAAGAACCGGGTGAACAGGTCTTGTTGTTCCTCGAAGGGGATACCCAAACCGTTGTCGCTGACCTCGATGCGGGCATTGCCGTCGACTGCTCGCAACGTGCAGCGCACCCAGCCGCCGTCGTCGGTGAACTTGATGGCGTTGCTGACCAGATTGGTCACGATGGCCTCGAGTCTCGAGGCGTCACCTTGAACAAGTACCGGATCAGGGGAAACCTCGAAGACCACCGCAAGAGACTTCTTGGCGATCTGCGGCTCAAGCGTGGCGCGAGCCTCGTTGACCACGTTGACCAGATTCACCAGAACGTACTCATGACCCACCGGGGAGTCCAGGCTGGAGACGGTCAACAGATCGTCGGCCAGCGCGGTGAGCCGCACGCTGTTTCGGTGGATGGCCCCCATGAAGGTCTTCTGCGCAGGGTTCAGCGGTCCCGCTGTCTCCTCCTGGAGAAGTTCGACGTACCCCGCGATGCTGGTCATCGGGGTGCGCAGTTCATGGCTGACCGTGGCTACGAACTTGGTCATGGCCAGTCTGGCCTCGGAGTTCAGCAGATAGCCGGTCGTGACATCCGCCAGGGTCTGGGCGGTCGCCAGGTCCTGAGCGTCGAGCGCGCCGGGCTCCGTGCGGTACAGGTCGAGAGCGCCAAGACACCGGCCACCGTTCCGTAGCGGGAAGGTGAAAACCGCCACCAGTCCTTCCTTGACAGCGCCCTCGGCGAATCGGGGGAACTGGTCGTCCTTGGTCAGATCGGGGATGGAGATGGCGGTGTCCGTGCGATATGCGGCCAGACACGGGCCCTCCGCGAGGTCGGTCTGCAGTTGTTCGTACCGCACCGCCGATTCATCGGAGCCGGCGATGATCCGTGGCTCCAAGGTGGTGGTGATCAGTGAGACCCCGGCCGCGTCGATGGGCAGGATGTCGACGATGCGCGTCACCAGGTGGTCCAAGATGCCTTGGATGGGAAAGTCGGTGACCAGAGTGCGCGCGAACTCGCTCAGAACGACGGACAACGTGTTCTCAGACGCCATACTCCCTCAAACCCATCTAGGCCGCGGGGTCTGGGCGGTCATGTCGACCGATGATCTCGATCCGAGAATCAGTGGGGTCTGACTCTTGAGACCAACCTAGCCGAGGATGCGAAAGCCGGGGGTCAGGCACCACTTCCGCCCTCGATGGACTGGTCCGGCCGAGACCCCGAGCGCGAACCGTTGACAGGGTCCTCAGATGAGATCACTCTCGAAGTGGCCGGCCTCGGCTCAGGGACCGACGGACAGGGGTAAGCCGTGAACACGGTTGGCGACGGGCGGTCGTTCAACACCTCCGGCGCGGCGTACGACGCGTTCATGGGTCGGTACGCATTCCCCTTGGCGGAGCTGTTCGCCGACGCGGCCGACGTGCGGCCGGGCCAGACGGCGCTCGATGTCGGGTGTGGTCCGGGCGCCCTGACCAGCGTGCTTGCGGACCTTCTCGGTCCCACGTCGGTGCTGGCGTGCGACCCCTCGCCGCCGTTCGTGGACGAGTGCTCCAAGCGGTGTCCGGGGGTTCAGGTCCGGTCGGGATCCGCGGAGGCCCTGCCGTACCCCAACGGCTCGTTCGATCGGGTGCTGTCGCAGTTGGTGTGGCACTTCGTGGGCGACCCCGCTCAAGCGGCCAGCGAGTTCTACCGCGTCGTCCGGCCTGGGGGAGTGGCAGCGGCCTGCGTGTGGGACTCCGAGCAGGAGATGGAGATGCTGCGCCACTTCTGGGACGCCGCGGCGGGGGCGTATTGCGCGGGGCTGACCGATGATCGTCGTACGGCGCTGCAGGCCGCGATGTTCGAACGGGTCGGCTCGCCTCCAGGCGCCTTCACGCTTTCCGCGGTGGCGAGGTCCGCCGTCGGACGCAAGGTGGGGTAGGCCGCCGACTACGGGACGGGGGACGAATGCTTCAGAACTCGCCTCGTCCGGGTGGCGATCCCGACCCCGATCACGGTGATGACCAAGCCGGCCAGCTCACGCAGATTCAGGGTGTCGCCAAAACACACGAAAGCCAGCACGGCCGTCACCGGCGGCATCAGGAAGAACACGCTGGAGGAGGCGCCACCACCGCCCGAGCGCATCAGGATCCCTAGGAGCAGGAGTCCGATGATCGAGTTGATGATCGCCAGGTAGAGCACGACGACCAGTGCCTGGCCGGGTTTGATCACCGGAGAGGTTCCCTCCAGGATCAATCCGAGTGCGACCAGCGGGGGAGCGGAGACCGCGAACTGGATGGCGGCCGCCCACAGGGGGTCGGGTCCAGAAGAGATCCACCGTTGACCCAGGGACCCCAGGCTCAGCGTCAACACGCTCAGGCTGGCCATGACGACCCCCAGGGTGCCGCCGGCCGCGTCGACCTCGGGTCCGAGGACCAACAGGACGCCCATCACCCCCAGGACGAATCCGCCGACCTGCACCCGGGTCAGCCGCTCGCGCAGCAGCACTCCGGCCAGGATGGCGGTCAGCACCGGGCTGAGGGAGTGGAACAGGGCGCCGAGCGTCGCCCCGAGGCCGGCGTCGAAGGCGACGTACATCAGGCCGAACTGCAGGGCGTTCATCATCAGCCCGACCCCGCAGACCCGGGTCAGGTTGCGTCGGTCGATTCGAAGCGGTCCGCGCAACCACCGCGCGAGGCCGATCATGAGGATCGCGGCCAGGGTGAAGCGGACCCCCAGCAGGCTGAACGGTGCCACCGCCTCGACACCGGCGGGCCCGGCGATGTACCCCGAGGACCACACCAGGATGAAGGCCACTGCGGGCAGGAGAGGCAGCGATGCCGCCCGAGAGTCACTCACGACGCTCAGCCTGCCTCATGGCGTCGAGGACCTGGAGAGGGGGAGGAGAGGGGTCGGTCAGCGGTGCGCCACCACGTTGATCACCGAGCCGCCACTGTCGCGATAGAAGAACCGCGTGACCCCCCACTCCTCCTCCGTGAGCGGGTGGACGATCTCGAGGTCCTGCTCGACCGCGCTGCGGTACGACGCCTCGACGGCTGCGATGTCGTCGAGTCCGACCGAGACATTCGGATTGACCGGCGCGGAGGCGTCCCGGGTGACCAAGGTGAGTTGGTGGCCCGACCCGTCCGCCAACGTCACGACCCACCCCAGGTCCATCACGACCTCAAGGCCCAAGACACCTACGTGTTCGGTGGTCGCGGAGGCGATGTCGGAGACCGTCAGCACGGGTACGACACGTTGGATACTCATGGCCTCAGCCTGTCAGGTCTCACGCGCACCGGAATCCGGGTGCTCCCTGGCTTCCTCCAGGCGACGCGGCACGCGCAGCAGACGGATCCCGGTGACCAGGCCGATGCCGCCGACCATGTTCCCGAGCAGCGACCAGCCGAGGGCGCCGGCGAACATGCCCACCGAGATATCGGCGCCGGCGAAGATCGCGCCGAACATGAACAACGAATCCAGCACGCAGTGGAACAGTTCGCCGCCCGCCAGCAGCGCCCCGAACAGAACGGCGGGCACCAGCTGGACGCCCAAACTCTCGGTGGCGTGCTGCATCCGCGTCATCAGGGTGATCACGGCTCCTGCGAGGACGGCCAGAGCGAAACTCTCCGCGTTGACCCCGAGCTCGGCGTAGTGCAGGCCGACCTCGGAGGCCGTTGCCTTCAGATCCGGTCGGGCGGTGATCACGATGAACATGATGAACGCGCCGCCGATCAGATTGGCGGCCAGCGTGATGCTCCACAGGCGGGCCAGGCCCCGCACCGAACCGCTGCGAGCGGCCACGGCGGTGACCGGCACCAGGAAGTTCTCGGTGAACAGTTCGCTGCGGGCGAGGAGGAGGCCGACGAAGCCGATCGAGAACGCCAGCCCGGCCAGGACCACGTTGTCGGTGAGCTCCTTGACGATGAGGTAGGCCAAGACGCCGAAGCCCACGTCTATCCCGCCGAGAAGTCCGGTGGAGACCAGGGCGAGGAGAGGTCGATCCAGACGTTCGCGCCCCTCTTCGACCAACCGATCAAAGGCCTCTTCGAGTTCCGGTTCGGGTCGATCTGCTGGTGTGCCCACAGCGGGAAGAGTAATGGGCGCGACCGGGAGATCAGCGATCCGGGCGCCGGCTCGTAGACTGAACTGTTGTGACCGACCCTGATACCTCGCCCAGCCCCGCAACCACCCCTGGGCCGAGCCGGGCGCAAGGCGAGGTGGCTCGCCAAGCCGCGCGTCGGCGTACCTTCGCGGTGATCAGCCACCCCGACGCGGGAAAGTCGACGCTGACCGAGGCCCTGGCCCTCCACGCCCAGGTGATCACCGAGGCCGGCGCCGTCCACGGGAAGTCGGGTCGTCGCTCGACGGTCTCGGACTGGATGGAGATGGAGAAGGCTCGCGGGATCTCCATCACCTCCGCGGCGCTGCAGTTCGCCTACGGCGAGCACGTGATCAACCTGGTCGACACCCCCGGTCACTCCGACTTCTCCGAGGACACCTACCGCGTCCTGTCCGCCGTCGACGCTGCCGTGATGCTCGTCGACGCCGCCAAGGGCCTCGAACCCCAGACCCTCAAACTCTTCCGGGTCTGCAAGGCCCGGGGCATCCCCGTCATCACGGTCATCAACAAGTGGGACCGCCCCGGCCTCGATGCGCTGGAGTTGATGGAGGAGATCGAGAACGAGATCCAACTCCAACCCACCCCGTTGACCTGGCCGGTCGGCATCTCGGGCGACTTCCGCGGTGTCCTGGAGCGACGCACCGGTCAGTACGTCGCCTACACCCGCACCGCCGGTGGGGCCACCCGGGCCCCGGAGCGGCGGATGGACGCCGAGGCCGCTGCGGCGAAGGAGGGAGAGGCCTGGGACACGGCGGTCGAGGAGGCCGAACTGCTCGCCTCCGACGGGTCCAACCACGACCAGGAGATGTTCCTCGCCGGCTTCACGACCCCGGTCCTGTTCGCCTCGGCCATCTCCAACTTCGGGGTCGCGGCCATCCTCGAGACCCTCGTCGAACTCGCCCCGTCACCACCACCGTTCCACCACGGCAAGGAGGACGCCGACGGGCGCCCCTCCGAGATCCGTGAGGTCGACGCCCCGTTCAGCGCCTTCGTGTTCAAGGTGCAGGCCGGGATGAACGTCAACCACCGAGACCGCGTCGCCTTCGCCCGGGTCTGCTCCGGGGTCTTCGAGCGCGGCATGGTCGCCACGCACGCCCAGAGCGGCCGCCCGTTCGCCACGAAGTACGCCCAGGCCCTCTTCGGGCGGGAGCGTTCGGTCCTCGACACCGCCTACCCCGGAGACATCATCGGCCTGGTCAACGCCAACGCCCTGATGGTCGGCGACACGATCTACCTCAACGAGGCGGTCTCGTTCCCGCCCATCGCCACCTTCGCTCCCGAGCACTTCGCGGTCGCGAGTTCGACCGATGCCGGGCGGTTCAAGCAGTTCCGCAAGGGAATGGACCAACTCGACGCAGAGGGGGTCGTGCAGGTGCTGCGGTCGGACCTGCGAGGCAACCAGTCACCGGTCCTGGCGGCCGTCGGTCCGATGCAGTTCGAGGTGGCTCAGGCCCGGATGGAGGCCGAGTTCGGAGCCCCGATCCGCCTAGAGCGACTGGGTTACGGTCTCGCGCGGCGTACGGACGCGGAGTCGGCGGAGGAACTCAACTCGATCCGCGGCCTGGAGGTGCTCTCACGCGCCGACGGCACCCTGATGGTGCTGGCGCCCGACAAGTGGCGGATCAGCGTCGTGGAGCGCGACCACCCCGAACTGACCCTCGAAACACTGCTGGCCGGCGACCGCTGACGGAATCGTCAACGAGGCCGCTGAGGGACCGGGGCGAGGTTGATCCTCACCCTGGTGGGTACTGAACCTGTCCGACGACAGGGGAGTCCTTGATGAACACCACCACGTGGCTGATGCGTGCCGCCGACGTCAGCGACACGCTGTCCGACTCCGTCGAGTCGATGGGCGGTTCGCTGGTCCGGGCACTGCCTCGGCTTGCCGTCGCCGTCGTCATCATCATCGTGGGCCTGGCCCTGGGCCGGGCGCTGCGGTGGGGAAGTCGGCGGTGGCTCTGCCGCAACCACACGACGAGCTTCGCCACCGTGATGAGCAAGCTGGTGGGATCACTGGTCGGGACCCTGGCGGTGTTGAGCGCGATCACGGTGGTCTTCCCCTCGGTCAAGCCAGTCGACCTGCTGGCCGGGTTGGGTTTCTTCTCCCTCGCGGTGGGGTTCGCCTTCCAGGACATCCTCGAGAACACCTTGTCGGGTGTCCTGATGCTCTTCCGTCAGCCGTTCACCGCCGGAGATCAGATAGAGGTGCAGGGCCAGACGGGCACCGTGCAGGCCATCACCATCCGCGAGACCAGGATCAAGACCTACGACGGCCAACTGATCCTCATTCCCAACCGGGACGTCTACAAGAGCGTCATCCGCGTCCAGACCCACTACGAGCAGCGTCGGATCTCCTTCATCGTCGGGGTGGCCTATGAGAACGACGCCGCCGAGGCCTGCCGCGTCGTCCGTGAGGCGCTCGTGGCAGTGTCGGGAGTCGCGACCGAACCCGCACCCGAGGCTCTCGTCGACCAACTCAACGTGTCGACCGTCGACCTCGAGGCCAGGTTCTGGGCCGATCCGCGGCAGCACGAGAGCCGGCTGTTGACTCACGAGGCGATCACCGCGGTCAAGGCCGCCCTGGACGAGGCGGGTATCGAGATGCCGGCCGACATCGTGGCGCTGCAGGCGACGCCGAGTTTCCGTGCGGCGCTGCAGAACGACGGGGAGATCACGCCGGGTGGGTCCCTGAAGTAGGCCGCCGTGGTCTGGACCAGACCGTCCGGTTGCGTGATTCCCGCGTCGACGGGGTACCAGTAGGGACCGAGCGGACTACGCTTGGGAGACGGCCCACATCCTCGTGGGCCACAGTGGAGGAGAGTGCCGTTCATGGACTGGTGGGGCTGGTTGATCGTGGTCGCTGTGGCGATCGTCGTACTGCTCGTGGCGGTGCTCGCCATCCAGGCGCGTCGTCGCCGAGGCGGGGTCATCATCGCTGACGCGTCGTCCTCCCACGGCCCTTCGAACGGTGAGGCACCATGAGCAGGCTGATGCGCACCAGCGAGGTCTCCAAGCGCCCCGTGGTCACGATGGCCGGTGAGGACATCGCCCAGATCAAGGACATCGTGTACGCCGCCGGCGGGGGAGCCGTGGGCGGTTTCACCCTGGCCGGACGCGGTCGCTTCTCCGGACCCAAGAGCGAGGCGCTCGCCTGGGAACAGGTCGTGGCCCTGGGGTCGCACGCGGCCATGGTCGCCGACGAGACATCATTGATGGCCAAGGACGACGTCATCGCGGCCTCGGCCGCCTCGGGAGGATCGGGTGGAAACATCCTGGGTTCCCGGGTCCTGACCGACACCGGCACCGACCTGGGCAAGGTGGTGGACGTCATCATCGAGATCAGCCCGGGAAGCGAACACTGCGACGTCGTCGGCTACGAGATCGACCCCTCCGAGGCGTTGGGCAACCACGGAACCAAGGTGCTGCTGCCGCTGCCCGACACTCTCGCCGCGTCCGGTGAGCACCTGATGGTGCCCGAGTCGGCCACCGAGTTCGTCCGGTCGGACCTGGCCGGTTTCGGAGCCGCTGTGGACGACTTCCGGGCCCAGTTGAAGGGAGCCGGCGAATGAGGTTCAGCGAGGCCAAGGGCCGCAAGGTGGTCAGCACCTCGACGGCCGACACCGTGGGCAAGGTCGACCGGTTGGTCGTCGATCCCGCCACCAAGTCCGTCGTGGCCCTGGAGCTGAAGAAGACCCACGAGGCGAGTGGTCTGGCATGGGCCAACATCACCTCCTTCGGGACCGATGCGGTCACCGTCGCCGCCGAGGACAAGCTCGCCGAACACACCGAAGAGGTCGAGGTGCTGGCGGCCAAGGATCGTCGGATCCTGGGCAAGATGGTGCTGGACAACGCCGGTGACGAGTTGGGCACGATCAAGGACGTCGACTTCGACCCCGCCAACGGAACCATCACGTCCCTGCTGCTGACCGACGGCAATGTGGCCGAGGTGCCCGGGTCCCGACTGATCGGAATCGGCTCCTACGCCGTAGTGGTCGCCGCCGAGTGAGCGACGCCACTCCGCATCGACCATGACACTGTCATGGTTCGGTCCTAGAGTGACGCCATGACCTACGAGTTCGACAACGACATCACGGTGACCGACCGCGACGGGGCCTACGCGGCACACCTGTCCGAGGGGTGGCTGGTCGGCGGCGCGGTCAACGGCGGCTACCAGTTGGCCGTGCTCGGCAACGCGATCAGCAAAGCGTTGCCGGGCAAGCCCGACCCCATCACGATGAGCGCCTACTACCTGTCTCCGGGGAAACCCGGGCCGGCCCAGATCAGCGTCGACGTACGCCGCGAGGGTGGCCGGTTCGCCACCGTCGCGGCGGAGTTGAGCCAGGAGGGCCAGGCCCGCGTCACCGTGTTGGCGACGTACGGCGACCTGGATCGCTCGGAGGGCGAGGTGCTCACCACCGCCGAGGAGTTCGACCTCCCGCCGGTCGAGGAGTGCTTCTCGACCGCCATGGCGCCGCCGGAGGTGCGCGATCAGTCCCCACCGATCATGAGCCGCTTCGACATGCGGTTTCCTGCCGCCGACATCGGATGGGCGGTCGGGAAGCCGAGCGGCAAGGGCGAACTCAGCTGCTGGTTCCGGATGGCCGATGGCCGCGAGCCCGACCCCGTGCAGCTGTTGATGGTGCTCGACGCCCTACCTCCCGTGACCTTCAACCTCGGACAGATGGGCTGGGCACCGACGCTGGAACTGACCACCCACGTCCGCGCCAAGCCCGCGCCCGGGTGGCTCAAGGTCCGTCACGCCACCCGGAACCTCGCAGGCGGCATGTTCGAGGAGGACTGCGAGGTCTGGGACTCCGCTGGTCGGCTGGTCGCGCAATCGCGTCAGCTGGCTCTGGCACCTCGCTGATCAGTCGAACCAGGACCGCTTCATCGAAAAGATCCAGCGCCGACCCGGATGCTCGGTCACCGACCACAACCGGTCGGTCGAGGGCCAGTAGCTGATGTCCTCGGGCCCCATCGGAGTGGCGAACCGGTGACGGGTCAGCGCGCCGGGCGAGCCGACGTACACCGACCCCGGGGTCCATGGCCCCTGCGAGACGGTGACGAACCAGCGGCCGCGAGCGATGACGGCTCCCTGCATCTGAGCAACCCCCTGGCCCAGCGACACCGGATGGGCTTCGTCGTCGGCGCCGGTGGACAGGAGCAGGGTCTCCGGGTCGAGGTCGTAGCGGGCCAGTCGCCGGGTCCTCGACCCACGCGCGTATTCGCCGGCCACGATCTGCGGCGGCTCGCTGGCCCGGTCCAGGGAGAGGAAGGAGTAGCGCAACTTCTCCTCGCCGTCCCGGACGAAGGCGCGGTAGGCGAACCGGACGGGAAGCACGTAGCGGTAGCCCGCCGTGGAGACTCGACCGTTCGCGATGCCGACCGTGTCAGCCGCTCCCTGCAGGTCGTCGGGGACCCGCATCAGGTCCTCCAGTCGACAGGTGAAGAAGCCGCGAGCCGTGGCGGCGATGTGGAGGTAGGGGCCGCACATGACGATGCCGCCGGCGTGCACCCGTAGCGGTTGCAGCGTGAGTTCACCCTCGATGGTTTCGGGGAGGACCACCAGAACGTGTCGATAGCGCAGGGTGTCGAGGTCGAGGAGGGTGATGCGCACCCCCTGGCCGCCCGCCAGATCGTCGGGGTCGTCGGGGTGTTCCTTGGCGTACCACGCCACCGCCACGATGCGGCGCCCCGCGATTCGCTCGTCGGCCGAGGCGTCCGCCGAAGTGGTCACCCCCTGGGGCCACCATCGAGGATCGCCGGTGTCGGCCTCGTCGAACCCGATCGCTGAGTCGACGGCTCGCCCCGGAGCGCATGCCGCACGCCCCTGCCGATTGAGATCGGTGAGGAGGGAGCCGATCTCGATCCGGCCACCGCCGTGGCCGGTGGCCGACAGGAGATGGTGGAGGGCGTCGGCATCGGCGACGTTCTCCTCGGTCCGGCGCAGGTGCACGGGTTGGCTGGTCGGCTCCACTGGTTCCACAGGCTCCACAGGCAGCACGGTAGAGCAGTGGCTCCGGCCGGGCTCTAGGCTGGCGCGGTGATCAGTTCCGAGGACCGCCGCTGTGTGGTGGGAGCCGCCCTGGTGCGCCAGGGCCGTGTCCTGGCGGCGCGGCGTACCTCCCCTCCCGCTCTCGCCGGCCGTTGGGAACTGCCGGGCGGGAAGGTGGAGGCGGGGGAGTCCCCCGCCGAGGCGCTGGCTCGAGAACTGAAAGAGGAGTTGGGGATCACCGCGACGGTCCTCGGGTGGCTCGACGGGGCCGTTCCGATCAGCGAGGACCTCGAGCTCCGCGTCGCGGTCGTCGAGGCGGACGGTGAGCCGGAACCGATCGAGCACGATCGCCTCGTGTGGCTGGCGCTCGACGAACTCGATGACGTCGACTGGCTGGACTCCGACCGGCCCTTCCTCCCACAGCTACGGACCGCCATGAGCGACGGCTGGGGCCATCGATGAGTGAGGCGCGCGCGATCTTCTTCGAAGAGGCCCATGCCCGGGCCGCCGTACGCCGGCTCCAACGCGACGGCTACGACGCCGCCATGGTCCGCGAGCGGCTCCAGGGCGAGGACGACGACGAGGACCACCCGTGGGCGGTGCTCAGCGACGCCCCCGACTTCGTCCTGGAGACCCTGGTCGATGAGTTCGACGGTTGGTTGGACCGCGAGGAGCCCGAGCCGGTGGAGCCTCTGGTCCTTCCGCCCCTGCCGGTGGCGCCGAAGCGGATCAAGCGCAGCGACTGAGCTTCCCCACGCCGTCAGTTCACCCCGGGAGCCACCGGGAGTTCAGTGTGTTGAGCGGCAAGCAGAACCGCCCCCACGAGGCTGGCCCGTTCACGGAGCTCGGAGGCCAGCACCGGCGTCAGGGCCACCGAATCGAGGGCATGCCGACGCAGGCCGATCCGGGCTGATTCGAGCAGCAGCTCGCCAGCGCGTGCCATGTCGCCACCGATGACGACGATGGCGGGATTGAGGAGATTGACGATGCTGGCCAAACCCCATCCCAAGTGGAGGCCGGCGTCCTCGAAAGCGCGTTGAGCGGCCACGTTGCCGTTGCGGGCGGCTTGAACGACATCCTCCAGCTGAGCGCCGGGCAACTGGGCGGCCATCATCGCCAGAAGAGGTTCTGTGGAGGAATAGGCTTCAAGACAGCCGCGTCCACCACAGCGGCACAGCGGTCCCTGTTCGTCGAGGGTGAGGTGACCGATCTCGCCAGCGGTTCCACCAGATCCGTGCACGAGTTCATTGTCGATGATGATCCCGGCGCCCACGCCCGAGGAGATCTTCACGAAGACCGAGCTGTCGTGTCCGCGGCCGACCCCTCGGCGATGCTCAGCGATCGCACCGAGATTGGCGTCGTTCTCGACCACCGCAGGCACACCGAACTGGTCCTCCGCAGCCTCACGCGCATCGATCCCCTCCCATCCCGGGAAGATCGCGGACGATCCCACCACGTTGTGGATGATCGGAGCAGGAAGGCCCAAGCCGACGTGGCGCAGCGTCGCACGCGATTCGTTCAGCCCATCGAGCATCCGACGCGCGAGGGCGATCGCCTCGGAGTGGTGGGTGCCGGTCGCGAGTTCACGACGGTCCTCGGCCAGGACCGTGCCCGTGAGGTCGCCCAGAGCGACCGCGACATGGCTGTGGCCGAAGTCGATCCCGCAGACCACCCCGGCATCGGAGGAGATGCGGACGGCGGAGCCGCGCCGTCCGCTGCCGGGTGAGGTTGCGACGAGACCGTGCGCGACGAGGGCCCGCACGATATTGGACACCGTTGCCGGCGCCAGGCCCGTCTCGCGAGCCAGCTCGGCCTGGGTGAAGGCGTCGTCTGCGTGGCGCAGGACGTCCAGCACACGGCGCTGGTTAACCGTGCGCAGAGTCGCCGTCGACCCGGGTGAGGCCGGGAAGGCTTGTGTAGGGGGCATGGCTGAAGATTGCCCGCTGCTCGCCGTAACAGTCAAGTGTTGACGGCAAACGAGCCAGATAAAGTTTTTCGGAACTGTTTTCCTTCAACTCTTGACGACAAAGGCGTGACGGTGAACACTTCTTCTCGGATCACCACGGTGGTCGCTCAGCACGGCCACCGACCCAAACCTCGCTTAGAACCTCGTCCACACCAAGGAGAACAACGTGTCCACACCCCTGAAGCGGATCGCCACGATCAGCGCCGCGGCCATCATCGGAGTCGGGGGCCTCGCGGCCTGTGGCGCCAACGACACCTCGAGCAACAGTGACGACAACGCGGCGTCTGGAGGCGACGGCCCGTCCATCGCCCTCCTCCTGCCGGAGTCGAAGACCACACGCTACGAGGCGTTCGACAAGCCGCTGTTCGAGGCGAAGGTCGCCGAGCTGTGCAGCGATTGCGTGATCGACTACTACAACGCCGACCAGGATGAGGCCAAGCAGCAGCAGCAGGTCGCCTCAGCCATCACCAAGGGCGCGAAGGTCGTCGTGCTGGACCCCGTCAACGGAGACGGCGCCGGCGGCATGGTCGCCGACGCCCAGGCCAGTGGCGCGAAGGTCATCGCCTACGACCGCTTCATCGAAGGCGCCGACTACTACATGTCCTTCGACAACAACACCGTGGGGATGATGCAGGGCGACGCTCTGGTCAGCGCGATGGGCGACACCGGTGGAATTCTGATGCTCAACGGCGCCCCCAGCGACCCGAATGCGGCGCAGTTCAAGGCCGGGGCCCATGAGGTCATCGACAACTCCGGGCTCGAGCTCCTCACCAAGGAGTACGACAACCCCGATTGGAGCCCGGAGAACGCCCAGACCTACGTCACCGACCAGGTCAGCAAGTTCGGTGCCAAGAACATCGACGGCGTGTACGCCGCCAACGACGGCCAGGCAGGGGGCGTCGTCGCGGCCCTCCTCGGTGCCGGCGTCAAGGCCGCCGACCTGCCGCCGATCACCGGTCAGGACGCCGAACTCGCCGGGGTGCAGCGCATCGTTGCCGGCGAGCAGGCCGTCACGATCTACAAGCCCATCCCGATCGAGGCCAACACCGCGGCCGAGGTCGCCGTCGCTCTGGCCACCGGTGAGGACGTCGCGACCACGTCGGACACCGGCATCGAGCAGTCGGACTTCCAGGGCGTGACGTCCTACATCTTCACCCCGACCGCGGTCACGCAGGACAACGTCAACGACACCGTCATCGCCGACGGTTTCTACACCGTCGAGGACATCTGCACCGCCGCCTACGCCGACGCCTGCAAAGCGGCCGGACTCCAGTGACCACCGCCCCTCACCGCGTGGCGGCGCCGGTGAAGGAGAGCGTGCTCTCCCTCACCGGGATCAACAAACGGTTCGGTGCCGTCCAGGCACTGACCGATGTGCACCTCGACGTCGCAGCCGGCGAGGTCGTCGCCCTGGTGGGGGACAACGGCGCCGGGAAGTCGACGCTGGTCAAGGTCATCTCGGGCGTCTATCAGCCCGACGGCGGCGAGATCGAACTCTCCGGGCGCCGGGTCAAGGTCGCCGGGCCGCGTCAGGCCCAGGACCTCGGCATCGCGACGGTCTTCCAGGACCTCGCTCTGTGCGACAACCTCGACGTGGTCGCCAACCTCTTCCTCGGTCAAGAACACCTGACCAACGGCGTCATCAACGAGGTGGAGATGGAGGTCGCGTCGTGGAAGTTGCTGCGCAGCCTCTCGGCCAAGATCCCCTCCGTCCGGATTCCGATCGCAGGACTCTCGGGCGGACAGCGTCAGACGGTGGCCATCGCCCGTTCGCTGGTCGGCAATCCCTCGGTCGTGATGCTCGACGAGCCGACCGCTGCGCTGGGTGTCGCCCAGACCGCTGAGGTGCTCAACCTCATCGAGCGGCTTCGGGAGAACGGGCTGGCGGTCATCTTGATCAGCCACAACATGGCTGACGTCCAAGCGGTCTCCGACCGCATCGTGGTGATGCGGCTGGGTCGCAACTCGGCCGAGTTCCGCACCGAGGACGTGAGCACCACCGATCTGGTGGCCGCGATCACCGGCGCATCCGACAACGTGGTGGCCAGCAGGGCTGCTGCCCGTGGCAAGGAGAACGACCGTGGTTGACACCGACAGCACGACGTCCAGGGTGGCGGCGGACCGTCAGGACGAACGTCTGATCACGCTCGAGAGCGGTCCGACGGCCCTGCTGAAGTCCTTCGTGGCCCGGCTGAAGGGCGGGGACCTCGGAAGCCTCCCGGTGGTCTTCGGACTGATCGCGATCAGCATCGTCTTCTACGCCAAAGAGCCGGTCTTCCTCTCCTCACGCAACCTGGTCACCATCACCCAGTTCGCGGCGCCGATCGGGATCATCGCCCTCGGCATCGTGCTGGTCCTGCTGCTCGGGGAGATCGACCTCTCGGTCGGCTCCGTCAGCGGCGCCTCCGCGGCAGTCATGGCGGTGCAGGTCGTGAACAGCGGGCAAGCCCTGATCCTCGGAATCGGCGCAGGCATCCTGGTCGGCGTCGTGGTCGGACTGGTCTACGCCTTCCTCTACACCAAACTCGGCGTGCCGAGCTTCGTGTTCTCCCTCGCCGGCCTGCTGGCCTTCCAAGGAGTCCTGCTCTACGTGCTGGGCACCGACGGCACCATCAACCTGCCCTCGGACAGCTGGCTGCTCGACTTCGCCCGCTTCAAGTTCCTCACCGGGACGGCGTCGTACCTGTTGGTGGCCCTGATCGGTGCGGTCTTCCTGGCCTCGAACCTCTGGGGCCGCAAGACCCGTCTGAAGGTCGAGCTCAGCGCTCCGTCGATTGCCTCGATCCTCATCAAGGCCGGCCTGCTCACCGCCGGTCTGGGTTACCTGACCTACTACCTCAACATCGCCCGCGGCTGGAGCTACCTCTGGTTGTTCTTCGCCGCCCTGGTGGTGCTCATGGACTTCGCCCTGCGTCGGACCCGCTGGGGTCGCCATGTGTTCGCCGTAGGCGGCAACGAGGAAGCGGCTCGCCGTTCGGGCATCAAGGTGACGCGAATCTACGTGTCGGTCTTCGTCGGGTGCTCGACCCTGGCCGCGATCGGCGGGATCCTCGCCGCCGCCCAGCTCACCTCGGTGTCGCAGAGCAGCGGCACCACCGACACCAACCTCACCGCGATCGCGGCTGCGGTCATCGGCGGCACCAGCCTGTTCGGTGGTCGCGGCTCGGCGTACTCGGCGATGCTCGGGATCCTGGTGCTGCTCGCGATCCAGAACGGTCTGAACCTGATCGGGGTCGATTCCTCGGTGCGATTCATGGTGACCGGTGCGGTGCTCCTGCTCGCCGTGGCCATCGACTCGGTGTCGCGGCGGGCACGGTCCAGCAGCGGGCGAGGTTAGCCGCTACCCCTGGGTCCATCCTGAGGCTCACCCACGCGCCCGGAAACGGGCGGTGGGTGAGCCTCACTAGGCTGTGGCCCATGACGCAACCCGAGCATCGGATGCTCCTGGTCCACGCCCACCCCGACGACGAGTCCATCGGGCAGGGCGCCACGATGGCGAAGTACGTCGCCGACGGACGTGGGGTCACCCTGGTCACCTGCACGGCAGGCGAGATGGGCGAGATTCTCGTCCCCGACCTGGAACACCTCGCGAAGGACCGTGACGGCGGGCTGGGCGAGGAACGTCAGGTCGAGTTGGCCAACGCCATGAAGGCCCTCGGGGTCACCGACCACCGCTTCCTGGGCGGGTTCGGGACCTACCACGACTCAGGCATGGCCTGGCACGAGGACGGGCACGCCGTACTGGCGGAGAACGTCCCGGACAACGCCTTCTGGCTGGCCGACCTCACCGAGGCTGCCGTGCATCTCGTGGCGATCATCCGCGAGATCCAGCCCCAGGTCCTGGTCACCTACGACGACTTCGGTGGCTACGGACACCCCGACCACATCCAGGCCCACCGGGTGGCGACGTACGCCGCGTCCCTGGCCGCGGTGCCCACGTTCCGCCCCGACCTGGGGGAGTCCTGGGACATCGCCAAGATCTACTGGGGCGCCATGTCAGAGAGCCGGATGAGGCAGGGTCTACGCGCGATGCGCGAGGCCGGCGACACCACCTCCTTCGAGGGGATGGACCCCGACGGCCCGCTGCCCCCCTTCATCACCGCCGACGAGAACCTCGCCGCCGAGGTCGACGCCCTGGACCACGTGGAGGCCAAGATGTCCGCCCTGGCCGCCCACGCCACCCAGATCACCACCGACGGACCGTTCTTCGCGCTGTCGAACAACGTGGGCAACACCGCCTGGGGCATCGAGTACTTCCGGATCGCCAAGGGTGAGCGCGGTCCGTTGAACGAGAACGGCCTCGAGACCGACCTCTTCGCCGGCCTGTAATCGCGATGGCACGGTCGGCTCCCGGGAGGATGACGCGTCTGGTCATCGGGGTACTGCTCCTCCCCGGTGGGGCGACCATCGGCACCGCGGCCACGCTGGTGCACGACACCGTGTGGGGCCTGCCTCTGGCCATCATCAGCGTGATCGTCACCGTGCGGGCGCTGCCCGCGGGCGGACCCCGGGTCGGGTTCGCGCTGGGGTGGTCCGCTGCGGTGGGCGCCTTCACCGTGCCCCGACCGTCCGGTGACTATCTCGTGGCCGGAGGCGTGACGGGGTACCTGCTACTCCTGACGGCCCTGGTCTCGGTGGTGGCGGCGCTGGCCACCGTGCCGCCCCGGTCCCGGGACGGATCCCCAGAGAGATCCCCAGCCAGATCGTCATCCGATTCGCCTGCCGATGCGGAATCCCAGGAATCCTTTCCTACGATGGCGCCGTGAGCCAGAACCCCAAGAAGTCCGGCACCACTCGGGACGACGACAAACGCGAGCGCCCCGGCGGTCGCCTGGTGATAGGGATCGTCCTCGGACTCGCGCTGCTGGTGGGTGGCGGGTACGCCGCCGCCTACTACGCCGCAGGCGACAAGGTCCCTCGCGGCACGACCATCGAAGGCATCAGCGTGGGCGGAAAGACCCCCGCCGACGCTGCCGCCGCCCTCCAGGACGCGCTCTCGGTCCGGGACTCCGCCAAGATCTCCGTGGCGGTCGGGAAGAAGACGGCGGAGTTGATGCCGGCGCGATCCGGCCTCTCGGTGGACTACACCGCGTCGGTCGCTGAGGCCGGCGGCGGCCGCACCTGGAACCCGAGCCGGCTGTGGGACTACTACACCGGCGGCGATGATCTCGACGCCGTCGTCGATATCGACCAGAGTCGACTCGACGCGGCGTTGGCCGAGGCGGCGGCACCGGCTGAGTCGGCTCCCCGGGACGGGGCCGTCGATCTGAGCAAGGGCCGGGTCCAGGAGACCAAGGCCCGGGTCGGCCAATCCGTCGACACGGTGGCAGCACGCGAAGCCGTGATCGCGGCGTACCTCTCGGAACCGAAGGACACCGCGACGCTGCCGCTGGTCGAGATCGCCCCCGAGATCGATGACAAGGACGTACGCACCGCCGTCGACGACTTCGCCAATCCAGCCCTGTCCGGTCCGGTGACGCTGATGTTCGACAAGTCGCCCATCAAGCTCGACCCGCGCCAGTACGCCCCTGCCCTGAGCCTGGAACCGGTCGATGGCCGGCTCGAACCCCGCGTGGACCAGGCCGAGTTGACCACCCTGGTGGAGTCCGCGACCAGCAACGCCGGAGCCCCCGTCGATGCGACGGTGGCGATCGTGGACGGCAAACCGAAGGTCATCCCCGCCAAGCCGGGCGTCACCTTCGAACCCGACGCGGTCGCGGCGACCTTCTTGGACCTCGTCACCCGCGCCGAGGGGGACCGTGTGGTCGAGGTGGAGGCCGTGGTCGATCAGGCCGACTTCACCACCAAGGACGCCCGCGCGCTCAAGATCCGTGAGCAGGTCTCGTCGTTCTCGACGTTCTTCCCCTACGCGGAGTACCGGAACATCAACATCGGACGCGCGGCAGAACTGGTCAACGGCACCGTGCTCAAGCCCGGTGAGATCTTCTCGATGAACGACATCGTGGGGGAGCGGACCCGCGAGAACGGCTTCACCGAGGGCTTCATCATCAGCGACGGGATCTTCACCGAGGACCTCGGCGGTGGGGTCTCGCAACTGGCGACCACGCTGTTCAACGGCATGTTCTTCGCCGGACTCAAGGACATCGAGCACAAACCCCACTCGCTCTACATCGACCGATACCCCGTCGGCCGCGAGGCGACGGTGGCCTTCGGCGCCCTGGACATGCGCTTCGAGAACGACACGCCGTACGGCGTCCTGGTCCAGGCCACGGTCGCACCGGCCTCGCCGGGAGGTCAGGGTGAGCTCAACGTGTCGATGTATTCGACCAAGATCTGGGACATCACCACCGACGAGTCCCCGCGGCGCAGCTTCACCGAGCCGGGCTCGCGCACGCTGAAGACCCCGGGATGTACGCCGAACACCGGCTACGGCGGGTTCACGATCGATGTGTTCCGCTACTTCCGCGAGGCCGGTCAGAGCGCGCTGGAACGCACCGAGAAGTTCACCACCGTCTACAAGCCGTCGGACACCGTAGTCTGCAAGGAACCCTGAGTGCCGCAAGGCCGCCGGCCAGAGGGTGTCCACGGGGTGTGCGACCTCTGGCGGTGATCGTCATCACAGGGCATCGTTAGCGCATCATGCGCTCCCTTCTCGCTGCCCTGGCCCTTGCCGCTCTCACGATCACCGGTGCCCTCACCGTCCCTGCGGCGGCCTCGCCGCCGGCTCCTGCGGTGGCCCGGACCGCGAATGGGCCTCTGCTGCCCTTCCCGACCTCACCGGCGGGGGACCCGCCGGGAGCCAACAACTGGTCCTGCAAGGCGACGAAGAAGCGACCGACCCCGGTGATCCTGGTCCACGGCACCTTCGGTGACCGGAAGAACCTCCTCGAGGGGCTCTCCGCCGCGATCAGCGGAGCGGGCTTCTGCGTCTACTCCCTGGACTACGGCAACCGCGGCACCGGGGGAATCGCGAAGTCCGCCCGGCAGTTGAAGACGTTCACCAACCGGGTCCTGCGTTCCACCGGAGCCAAGAAGGTCTCCATGGTCGGCCACTCCCAGGGCGGCATGATGCCGCGCTACTACATCAAGTTCCTCGGCGGGAAGAAGAAGGTCGATGACCTCGTCGGCATCGCACCCTCCAACCACGGGACGGCCGTCACCGGCGACAGCAACCCGATCTCCGACCTGGCCCTCGGTCTGCTCTGCAAGGCGTGCCTGCAGCAGTCGGCCGGTTCGCCCTTCCTGCGTCGGCTGAACCGGGGCGACGAGACCCCCGGCAACGTGAGCTACACCCAGATCACCACCCGCTACGACCAGGTGGTCGTCCCGCACACCTCCGGCTACCTCAAGCGCAACGGCCGGGGTCGGATCGCCACCAACGTCACCCTCCAGAACGTGTGCCCGAACGAACTGGTCGAGCACATCTTCATCCCGACCAGCAGCGTCACCATCCAGATCACGATGAACGCGCTGACGCGGCGCGGGCCGGCTCAACGCTCCTTCCGACCCGTGTGTTGAGCAGGCGCTGATGGCACGAGGTCGGGTGCCGCTACCCCAGGGGGCCGTCGCCTGGCGAGAGGGGGGTTCGCTGCGCCGCGTCGCGGGCCGCGAGACCTTCATCCGGGACAGTGACCCGACAGCGGGCACATCGCCCCTGGTCCTGGTCCACGGCTTCCCGGGTTCGTCATACGACTGGCGGGATGTAGCGGAGGTCCTGGCCCGCACCCGGCGCGTCATCACGTTCGATCTACCCGGGTACGGCTTCTCCGACAAGAGCCCGACAGCCGACTACTCCCTGTTCACCCAGGCCGACATGGTCGAACGGCTTCTCGCGGACCTGGGCGTCGAGTCGTGCGCGATCGTCGCCCACGACATGGGCGACACCGTCACCGCCGAGTTGGCCGCCCGCTTCAACCGGGGGCAGTCCGCCTGCTGCATCGAACAGATCGTCCTGAGCAACGGCTCGATCTTCATCGATCAGGCCGAACTGACCCGCGGTCAGCGACTGACCCTGCGACTGCCCGCTCGGGCCACGCCGTTCCCGCTGCCGACGGCGGTGTTGCGGCGCAGTCTCCAGGAGAGCTTTGCCGCGTCGGCGCCGGGCCCGCCGGGTGCGATCGACGAATTGGCGGCCCTGGTCCAGCACGACCGCGGCGACCGGTTGCTCCCGAAGCTGATCCGCTACATCGACGAGCGGCGGGCCCACCAGCGGCACTGGACCGCCGCGCTGGTGGAGTACGACGGCCCGTTGGCGCTGATCTGGGGCGCACTCGACCCGATCGCGGTGGTTGCGATGGCGCATCGGCTCGTGGATCTCCGCCCGGCCACCGAGGTGCGGCTGCTGGCCGACGTCGGCCATTGGCCCAGCATCGAGGCGCCGGACCGGATGGCGCAGGAGCTTCTCAGTCTGTTGTGACTGAGGTGGGCTGACCGGGGGTGAGGTACCGGTATCGGTGATGTTCGACGAAGCCGAGGGCGTCGTACAACGCCAAGGCGGGTGCGTTGTCGCCCAGCACCTGCAAGTACGCCGTGCGGGCACCCTGCTCGGCACCCCACTCGAGCAGCTCGGCCATCACCGCGCGGCCCAGACCGTGACCGCGGTGCTCCTCGTTCACCTGGACCCCCCGGAAGCCGACCCAGTCCGCGGCGTACGCACCGATGCCGCTGGCCATCTCGACGCCGTCGCGATGCAGGGCGGCTCGGACGACACCCGGGGCCAACTCCGCGAGGCTCAGGTCCGAGGTATCCGTGCCGCGAGCGGCGCGAGTCGCCATGGCCACGCCGGTCAAGCGGAACGACGTGTCCGCCGGGGTTCCGATCGGGTCCTCCGGCACCCAGCCGGCGGCCAGGAGTCGCTGCTCCTGGGCCGAGTCGGACAGCACCGCAGCGACCGGGCGCTCGTAGGCCGCGAGGACCTGGGCCAGGTCGTCCTCGACGCCCGAGTCGCTGAAGGCCAGGGCCGAATTGGCGCGGCGAGCACTCTGGGATGCGCTGTGGCGCAGGAGCCAGCCGCCCAGCGGGCGGGTCTCCAGATCGGGGAACAGGTGCCCGGCGCGCACCTGCGCGTCGTACGGCTCGATCCGCAGGCGGGGCGAGGGCTTCGGCGGCACCGGTTTGCCCGAGACGATGGTGGACAGCGGGATGCGCACCGGGGCGCCGCTCTCGGGTTGGACGACGCAGGCGTCGTCGCCCCACGAGAGGCAGATCCCCAGGAGGTCGGTCATCGCGGGTCCGCCCGAGGGCCCGGTCTCGCCGATCAGGACCCGGCGGACCACGACCCGCAGACCTACGACGTGGGGTCCCAGTCCGTGTCCGGCTGATGGGGCAACCGATGCGGGGGACACAGGTAGATACTAGGCTGTCCGAAGCCCGGTCAGCCGGGTCATCCCCACTCGCGTGACCCTCAGGAGGACCTGGTGACCTACGTCATCGCCCAGCCTTGCGTCGACCTCAAGGACCGTGCGTGCGTCGACGAATGTCCTGTCGACTGCATCTACGAAGGCAAGCGGATGCTCTACATCCAGCCCGATGAGTGCGTGGACTGTGGGGCCTGCGAGCCGGTGTGTCCGGTGGAGGCGATCTTCTACGAGGACGACACCCCGGAGGAGTGGAAGGGCTACTACGACGCCAACGTGCACTTCTTCGACGACCTCGGTTCGCCCGGTGGCGCCGCAAAGATGGGCGAGATCGACAAGGACCACCCCCTCGTCGCGGCGTTGCCCCCGCAAGAGCACGACGAGTGACCTTGCCGGCCTCTCCCGTCACAGGGAGGGTCTCCGGGCGGTTGCCCGACTTCCCGTGGGACAAACTCACGGCGTACGCCGAGCGCGCTCGATCGCACGACGGCGGGATCATCGACCTGTCGGTGGGCACCCCGGTCGACCCGACCCCGCAGATCATCCAGGACGCCCTGCGGGCCGCGACCGACTCACCGGGCTACCCCACGACGATCGGTCTGCCGGAAACGCGGCAGGCGTGTGTCGACTGGCTGGCCCGGCGCGCGGGCGTGACCGGGCTGGGTGTGGACCAGGTGCTCCCGGTCATCGGGTCCAAGGAACTCATCGCCTCCCTGCCCACCCACCTCGGTCTGGGCCCCGATGATCTGATCGTCTATCCGCAGCTGGCCTACCCCACCTACGAGGTCGGGGCAGCGCTTGCGGGAGCCAGGTCGTTGGCCGCGGACTCGTTGACCGCCGTGGGACCCGAGGTCCCGGCCGTGCTCTGGCTGAACTCACCGGCCAATCCCAGCGGCAAGGTGCTCCCGATCGAGCACCTGCGCAAGGTGGTCGACTGGTGCCGCGACAGGGGCACCCTGCTGATCTCCGACGAGTGCTACCTCGAATGCTCCTGGGACACCGAGAATCCTCCGGTCTCGATCCTGCACCCCGACGTGTGTGGTGGTTCCTTCGACGGCATCCTCGCGGTGCACTCGCTGTCCAAGCGGTCCAACCTGGCCGGCTACCGCTGCGCCTTCGTGGCCGGAGACACCGCGGTGATCGCCGAGCTGCTCGCCGTACGCAAGAACCTCGGGCTACAGATGCCCGGTCCGCAACAGCACGCGATGATCGCAGCCCTGGACGATGACGAGCACGTGGCCGAACAGCACGCCCGGTACTCCGCTCGCCGGAGTGTCCTGCGAGCGGCCCTCGAGCAGGCCGGGTTCCGGATCGACCACTCCGAGGCCTCGCTCTACCTCTGGGCGACCCGCGACGAGGACTGCTGGGCCACCGTCGACTGGTTGGCCGATCGAGGGATCCTCGTCGCTCCGGGGGCGTTCTACGGTGCGGCCGGCGCTCAGCACGTGCGGGTCGCCTTCACGGCCACCGACGAACGCGTCGGTGAGGTTGCCGGGCGACTGGCACACTGACGAAGTGAATCGACCACCCTCCAAGCGCCTCAACGCCGTGGTGGATCGAGCCCAGAGCCGGTCGATCTGGTGGTTCGTGGCCCTGGCGGTGCTGGTGGCGTTCATCCCGGTCTCCACGCCGGTCACGATCGGCCTGTACGTCTTCCTGATCGTGATCTGCTGGGTTCCGATGGGGGCGGCCATCCGCGACGGGTTCAGGCGAGGTCGCACGGGCCGCTGACTGATGGGCTGGGCCATAGGCTGGCCATGGGTTGGGGAATCGTCGGCTCCGGCACTTGCCGCTACCATCACAAATGTCTAGGCAGGTTGCCAGACTTCAGGGAAGATTCCCCGATCGCGGACGCACGCTCGTCCCGACGATCTTGTCGCCTCCTCTGGCTTATCCAGAGGAGTATTTCGTTTTGTCGAGCCCATCTGTCACCTCGTCTTTCACCCGGTTCCGTCCGGTCGTCACGTCCCACGTGCCCTCCGCCGCCGCGGTTGAACCGATCGAGCCGGTCGTCCCCGAGGGGTCTCTCTCGGTGATCCTGTGCGAGGGACAGTTCGGCGACCAGGACGGCAAGACCGCCAACGGGCTGGTCCGGCACTCCGAGCGGTATGACATCTCCAGCGTGATCGACAGTCGGTTCGCGGGCTCGGACTCCGGTGACCTTCTCGACGGATCGGCCAACCAGATCCCCGTCCTGGCCGGGCTCGACGAGGCGATCGCCCACGCCGGTCGGCTCCCGGACTACCTCATCTGCGGGCTGGCGCCGGCGGACGGGTTGCTGTCGTCCTCCCAGCGCACCGCGATGCTCGACGGCATCGCCCGCGGGATGCACATCATCAACGGGCTGCACGAGTTCCTCAACGACGATCCCGAGTTCGTCGCCGCTGCGCTGCTGAACCGGGTGACCATCACCGACGTACGCCGCCCCAAGCCCACCCGTGAACTGCACCTGTTCTCCGGTCGCATCTTCGACGTGACCTGCCCCCGGATCGCGATCCTCGGCACGGACGGGGCGATCGGGAAGCGCACCACCTCGGTGCTGCTGGTCAAAGCGCTCAACGACCAGGGCATCAAGGCGGTCTTGGTCGGCACCGGGCAGACCACCCTCATCCAGGGTGGGAAGTACGGCGTCGCGCTGGACGCCCACGTCCCCCAGTTCTGTTCCGGTGAGGTGGAGAACCAGGTGGTCGCGGCCTTCGAGGGCGAGGACCCCGACGTGATCATCGTCGAGGGGCAGGGCGCCCTGAGCCACCCGGCGTACATCACCACCGCGCACATCCTGCGCGGGTCACGCCCGCAGGCGGTCATCGTCCAGCACGCGCCGCAGCGCAAGGTCCTCGGCGACTTCCCGATGGTGGCCATGCCGACCGTGGCCAGTGAGATCGCAATGATCGAGGCGTTCGTCGACACGTCGGTCATCGGGGTCACCATCAACCACGAGGACATGGACGACGACGCGGTGAGCGCAGCGATCGTCGACTACGAGGCCGCACTGGGCCTGCCCGTGACCGATGCCCTGACCCGACCGGCCGACCGGTTGGTCGACATGGTGCTGCGTGGTCTGCCGCAACTAGCCGCGAAGCGTCAGCGTCGCCCTCTCGACGTCATGTGACCACCCCACGCCTCCAGGTGGACCTGGGGGCGCTGACCGCCAACGCCAGGAGCCTCGTCGACCCGCTGGGCAAACGGGGGATCCTGGTCACCGGCGTCGTGAAGGCCGCCCTGGGGTCACCGGAGGTGGGGCGGGCGATGCTGCGCGGGGGAGTGGTCGGGCTCGGCGACTCCCGGATCGAGAACCTCGAGCGCCTGCGTGCGGCGGGCGTACGCGCGCCGCTCACCCTGACCCGCTCCCCGATGCTCAGTCAGGTGGGGCGCGCGGTGACCTCCGCGGACATCAGCCTCAACTCGGAACCCGCAGTGGTCGCCGCGCTCTCGGCCGCGGCGTTGTCCCTGTCGCGGGTCCACGACGTGATCCTGATGGTCGAGCTGGGCGACCTGCGTGAGGGCCTGCTGGGCGCAGACCTGGTGGACGCTTCCCGGCTGGTCGTGGCGCTGCCGGGGGTGCGATTGCGTGGAGTGGGGACGAACCTGGCGTGCCGGAGCGGAGTCGTGCCCGACCAGGCGAAGATGGACGAGCTCTCCCGTCTGGTCGAGCAGGTCGAGCAGGCCTGCGGGATCACCGTGGACATCGTGTCCGGCGGGAACTCAGCCAGCCTCGAGTGGGCCCTCGGTGAGGCCGAGACGGGCCGGATCAACCAGTTGCGGCTGGGCGAGTCCATCTTGTTGGGCGTCGAACCGTTGCAGCGTCGCCCGCTGCCGGGTCTGCGCACGGATGCGTTCACGCTGGTCGCGGAGGTCATCGAGGCTCGCCGCAAACCGTCCCGACCGTGGGGTCGGATCGCTCAGGCCGCCTTCGGCACGGCGCCGCCGGCACCAGACCTCGGCGAGATCAACCATGTGGTGCTCGCTCTGGGCCAGCAGGATGCCGACCCGGACGGGCTGACCCCGCCCGTCGGAGCCACCGTCCTGGCCATGAGTAGTGATCATCTGGTCCTGGACGGAGGTGTCCACCCGATGGCCCTCGGTGATGAGGTGGCCTTCGGCGTGAACTACAGCGCGCTGCTACGGGCGATGACCTCGCCGTACGTCGCGGTGGAGACGGGGTCAGCTGAAGACGTCGACGTGGACGTGGTCCCGGTGTTCCAGGATCCGCCGGTCGCCCGCGCGGTCGGGGGCGTCGTAGTCACGCCAGCCCTGGGCTGACCGACGCGCGGTCCAGATCCGATCGTCGAAGATCACGGTGGCGACATCGAGGCGTTCGGCGTGCGCGACGAGGTACTGCGCCACCGCCCAGCCCCGGGTCTTGTTCGCGCTGCTGATCGGCCGGTAGAAGATGTCGACGGCGCGGCCGTCGTAGTGGGCGGACCCGGGGATGTGTCCGTCGCGGACCCCGCCAGGCGCGAATCCGCCCAGCGTCTGGTCGCCGAACGACGCCACGACCTGTTGGCGGACGATCTCGGCCCGCGCGGTCAGGCCCGAGTCTCCGAGTTCGTCGGCCTCGTCGTCCGCATCAGAGTCGATCTGACAGGTCAGCGCCGCTTGTGAGTTGCCGCTGAGCGCGGAGGCGAGGGCCCGAGCGTCGGCCTCGTGGTCGGCGTACGCGTCTGGGAAGCCGGAGCGCTGGACCTCCTGGGCGGCGACGGTGATCTCCAGGGACCGGTAGTCACCGATCTTGACCAGCGCGTCGTAGAACCGGTTGGTCGCGTAGATCGGGTCCTGCACCTCGTCCACCGACCCCCAACCCTGGGATGGACGCTGCTGGAAGAGGCCCAGGGAGTCCCGGTCGCCGTAGTCGAGGTTGTAGAGATCCGATTCCTGGTACGCCGTCGCCAGGGCGATCGAGATCGCCCGGGCCGGAAGCCCGCGCCGGATGGCGATGGAGGAGATCAGCGAGGCGTTCTCGGCCTGTTCGATGGTCAGGTCGACCGTGTGGTCATCGACGGTCACGGTGCATCCGTCGCTGCGCAGGAACCCCGGCCCGGTGCCGGAGCGCACCAGGCTCACGCCGACCACGATGATCACCGCCAGGGCAATCAGGCCGACGAGCCCCTGGATCCCCGCGCGTCTCATGGCCCCTAGTGTTCCGGACGCCCCCAACCCCGCCGAGTCGGCGCAAGTTGACGCCGGAAACGGGCTGAGTCGGCGCTAATTCGAAAAGAAGCGCCGACTCACCGGTCAGTTCGCCGGCCGACTCGGGCTTCAGTTGGCGTGCAGGGCCTCGTTGAGGGTGACGCCATCGGCCTTCCACGCCACGGCCTCGACCGCGCCGCTGACCGAGTTGCGACGGAACAGCACGTTGTCGGCGCCGGAGAGTTCGGCGGCCTTGATGACCCGGGACTCGCCGTCGGTCTCAGGCAGCGTGACCTTCGTCCCTGCGGTGACGTAGCAACCGGCCTCGACCACGCAGTCGTTGCCGAGGGAGATGCCGAGCCCCGAGTTGGCACCCAACAGGCAACGCTCTCCGATGGAGATGACCTGCTTCCCGCCGCCCGACAGGGTGCCCATGATGGAGGCGCCGCCACCCACGTCCGAGCCGTCCCCGACCAGGACGCCGGCGGAGATGCGGCCCTCGACCATGGAGGCGCCGAGAGTTCCGGCGTTGAAGTTCACGAAGCCCTCGTGCATCACGGTCGTGCCCTCGGCGAGGTGGGCGCCGAGGCGGACGCGGTCCGCGTCGGCGATCCTGACCCCGGTGGGGATCACGTAGTCGACCATGCGCGGGAACTTGTCGACCCCGAAGACGGTGACGTGGTGACCGGCGGCCCGCAACCGCTGACGGGTGGTCTCGAAGCCTTCGATGGCGCAAGGACCGGCCGAGGTCCACACCACGTTGGTGAGGAGCCCGAAGACGCCGTCCATCGAGATGGTGTGGGGGACGACCGCTCGCGACGAGAGCAGGTGGAGTCGCAGCCAGACCTCCTCGGTGCTGGTCGGCGCGGCCTGCAGGTCCGCGATCTCCACCAGACGCACCTCGCGACGTACGCCGCGGGACGAGTCGCCGCCGGCGAGGTCGGTGAACTCCTCCGAGGCGCTGGCGCCGTCCGGCGCACTCCCCAGGGCAGGGGAGGGGAACCAGACGTCGAGTACGGCGTCGTTCACGTCGACGGTGGCGAGGCCGAAGCCCCAGGCGGAGGTGGGTGCGGCAGCAGAAGGGTTCGTCACGAGAGACAAGCCTACGGACCGACGGCTCGCCTTCTCGAGTGGTGTCTCAGGTGACGGGGTAGCCGAAGATCTGGAGGTCCCGGCGGTACAGCTCCGCAATGCGATGTCGTACGCCGGCCGCCACCGGATCGGGTGCTCCGGTCGAGGTCGAGTTCTTGCGGGGCAGGGCCGCGGGCGGGAGCCCCAGTCGCTCACTGATGGACCCCATGTCGTCGGCAAACGTCTCCAACCGTCCCAGATAGTCCACTCGGGTCAGGTCGATCAGCCGGCTCTGGGGGGCGATGTGCCGGTCGGCGGCGTCGAGGTCCAGACCCGCGGCGTACTCGACGAAGGCGGACAGGTCCTGCATCGACTCGTGGGTGGGGGCGTCGAACTCGAAGTAGTTGGCGTCCACCACCTTGTTGCGCCAGGCCGAGATGAACCGGTCGACCGGGTGCCGGACGAAGGCGAAGGCGAAGTAGTCCTCGACGAGAGCGGTCGGGTAGCGCAGGTTCACCGCACCACGGACGTCCAGGACGACGCCGTTGGCCTCGAAGTGTTCGAAGAGCGACCGGGTCCCGACCTTGGCGACCCGGAACCAGAGGAACCGATGTGCGTGGGAGATGGTCAGGTTGTAGCCCCGCGGGGAAAGCAGGCCGCTGCGCACCGAACGGCGGCGCAGGTTCTGCACGATCTCGCGGGTGGCCGGATCCAGGGTGATCGGTTTGTCCTCGCGGGTGCGCAAGGACTGCGCACTGATGGACTCCTCGGCCAGGAGCTGGCGGGCGCGCGCAGCGTGATCGTCCACAAGTGCAGGGTAATGCCGCGGCCCGATCGCAGATACTGATTGGTCAGCCGTTGCGGGGCGGGGATAGATTGTGCGCATAGGCGTTCGAGCCGTCATCAGCGGTGAGCCTCCGGAAGAACGGTCGTCAGACTCAGTAGAACCGGACGGGTAGGCCCGTCACAGCCGTGAACGAGAGGTCGCATCCTGGGTCGAGCAGTCGACCGGAGTTGCGGCAAGCGGGGTGGTACCGCGGTCCTGGCAGTAGCCGAGGGTCGTCCTCGTGGAACAGCGATGACTGACCACGACGCGCGACCTACCGCAGGAGACCCCCATGGCCTACCCCCAGGCGTTCACCGGAGCCGAAGGCCCCGACGGCACCACGCAACCGGCGCCGGTGACCTCGAGCCCGGACTTCCCGCGGATGGAGGAGCGTGTCCTGGCCTACTGGAAGGCCGACGACACTTTCAACGCGAGCGTCGAGCAGCGCGAAGCCGGCGACGACGGTGACAACGAGTTCGTCTTCTACGACGGACCCCCGTTCGCCAACGGGCTCCCGCACTACGGCCACCTGCTCACCGGGTATGTCAAGGACCTGATCCCGCGGTATCAGACGATGCGCGGTCGTCGGGTCGAGCGCCGCTTCGGTTGGGACACCCACGGATTGCCGGCCGAGCTCGAGGCGATGCGGATCAACGGCATCAAGACGACCGAGGAGATCCACGAACTGGGGATCGGAGCGTTCAACGCCGCCTGCCGTGAGTCGGTCTTCACCTACACCGAGGAGTGGCAGGAGTACGTCACGCGCCAGGCGCGGTGGGTCGACTTCGACCACGACTACAAGACCCTCGATGTCGACTACATGGAGTCGGTCATGTGGGCCTTCAAGACCCTCTATGAGAAGGGTCTGACCTACGAGGGCTTCCGGGTGCTGCCCTACTGCTGGAACGACGAGACCCCGCTGTCCGCGCACGAGCTGCGGATGGACGACGACGTCTACCAGAACCGACAGGACCCCGCCGTCACCGTTGGCTACCAGCTGGAGGGGACCACCACGAACTATCCCGACCCGGCTGCACCGCTCGCCGGCGCCAAGCTGCTGGTCTGGACGACGACCCCGTGGACACTGCCCGCCAACCTCGCGGTCATGGTCGGCGAAGACATCGACTACGTCGTGGTTCGCTCGGAGGTCACCGGCTCGCCCGAGCACTTCGTCATCGCCGAGGCGCGGCTGGCGGCGTACGCGCGCGAGCTGGGTGAGGACCCCGAGATCCTCGCCCGGATGAAGGGCGCCGACCTGGTCGGGCTGACCTACACCCCGCCCTTCTCCTACTACCTCGGCCACGAGAACGCCTTCCGAGTCGTCGCTGCCGAGTTCGTCACCACCACGGACGGAACCGGCCTCGTGCACACCGCCGGTGCCTTCGGTGAGGACGACAAGGTGGTCACCGACCGCGAGAACATCGAAGCGGTGATGCCCGTGGGCAAGGACGGCAAGTTCACCGCGCCGGTCAACGAGTACGCCGGCATGCTCGTCTTCGACGCCAACCCCCACGTGATCGACCACCTCAAGGCCGCCACCCAGGACGGTCCGCTGGTTGAGGTGCCCGACGAAGGAGGGCTTCGAAACCGAGGATCCGTCACCCCCGGCACCGTCCTGCTTCGCCGCGAGACCTACGACCACTCCTACCCGCACTGCTGGCGCTGCCGGGAACCGCTGATCTACAAGGGCGTCTCGTCCTGGTTCGTGTCTACGACCAAGATCCGTGACCGGATGCTCGAGCTCAACCAGGAGATCCGGTGGGTGCCCGAGCACGTGAAGGACGGGCAGTTCGGCAAGTGGCTGGAGAACACCCGCGACTGGTCGATCTCGCGCAACCGGTTCTGGGGCTCCCCGATCCCGGTGTGGCGCAGCGACGACGAGGCGTACCCCCGGATGGACGTCTACGGGTCGCTCGACGAGATCGAGCGGGACTTCGGCGTACGCCCCACCGACCTGCACCGGCCCTACATCGACGAGTTGACCCGACCGAACCCCGACGACCCGACCGGCAAGTCCACGATGCGTCGGGTCACCGACGTCCTGGACTGCTGGTTCGAGTCGGGGTCGATGTCGTTCGCGCAGGTGCACTACCCGTTCGAGAACGCCGAGTGGTTCGCCGGTACTGAACAAGCCGACGGCTCGCGCCGCGGCGGGCACTTCCCCGGGGACTTCATCGTCGAGTACATCGGTCAGACCCGCGGCTGGTTCTACACGATGCACGTCCTGGCCACGGCGCTGTTCGACCGACCGGCGTTCTCGGTCTGCGCTTCGCACGGGATCGTGCTGGGCTCCGACGGCAATAAGATGTCGAAGTCGTTGCGCAACTACCCCAACGTCTACGAGGTCTTCGACCGTGACGGCGCGGACGCCATGCGCTGGTTCCTGATGTCCTCGCCGATCCTGCGCGGTGGCAACCTGATCGTCACCGAGCAGGGCATCCGTGACTCGGTCCGCCAGGTGCTGATCCCGTTGTGGAACAGCTGGTACTTCTTCTCCCTGTACGCCAATGCGGCCGGTGAGGGCTACACCGCTACCTGGTCGACGGCCTCCGAGGACCCCCTGGACCGCTACCTGCTGGCCAAGTGCCGTCAGTACGTCGAGGCGATGACCCACCAACTCGACAACTACGAGGTCGCGAACGCCTGCGACTCGACCCGGTCCTTCCTCGATGTGCTGACCAACTGGTACATCCGGCGCTCGCGCGAGCGTTTCTGGGCCGTCGGCGGCGAGGTCGACGAGGGTGCGTTCAACACGCTCTACACCGTGCTCGAGGTCGTCTGCCGGGTCACCGCGCCGCTGCTTCCGCTGACCACCGAAGAGATCTGGCGTGGACTGACCGGTGGTCGCTCGGTGCACCTGACCGATTGGCCCTCGGTCGACGACCTACCCGGTGACGACGCTCTGGTTGCGGGCATGGACCAGGTGCGCGAGGTCTGCTCAGCGACCTCCGCGCTGCGCAAGAGCGGCAACCTGCGCAACCGGTTGCCGTTGGCCGGGCTCGAGATCGTCGTCACCGACCCGACGGTTCTGGCCGGGTTCGAGTCGATCGTGGCCGACGAGGTCAACGTGAAGTCAGTGCGACTGGTCGCGGCCGAGTCGGACGAGGGGGCGGCGTACGGCGTGGAGCAGAAGTTGACCGTCAACGCCCGGGCCGCCGGACCGCGGCTGGGTAAGGACGTTCAACTCGCCATCAAGGGCTCCAAGTCGGGGGACTGGTCGGTGGCCGAGGACGGCACCGTGACGTCCGGCGGGCTGGCCCTGGTCGAGGGCGAGTTCACCCTGGAGACCGTCGCGGGCTCCGATGTCGGATCCGCGATCGGGATGCTGCCCGGAGACGGTTTCGTCGTCCTGGACACCGAGGTCACCCCCGAACTCGCCGCCGAGGGTCTGGCTCGCGACCTGGTCCGTGCCGTCCAGCAGGCTCGCCGCGACGCGGGCTTCGACGTCTCGGACCGGATCGCCCTGACCATCGGTGGATCGGACGAGGTGCTCGCGGCAGCCCGCACCCACGAGGCGTTGATCTCCGGGGAAACCCTGGCCACGTCGTACGCCGTGGGCGAGGTGGGTGACTCACCGTCCCCCGCCGTCGAGGTCCAGGTGGGCGACAACCACCCCGCCAGGATTGTCCTCTCCCGCACCTGACACACGAAGTTCGCCAGATGGGGCTCCCAAGTTCGCCGAATGGGGCCTCGAGATCGGTCAGAACGATCTCGACACCCCATTTGGCGAACTTCGCGGGGCCATTTGACGAACTTCGTGGTCAATCCAGGGGCGGAGGGGGAGGCCCTAGAAGCTGGATCCGGAACTGGGCGCAGACCTCAGCGACTCGGGCACCGTCGACCTCGGTTGGCTCGGGGAGGACTGCGTCTTCGGAGGGGGTGCCCAGGGTGCGTACGAAGTCGCCGAACTGCGCCGGGGTGCTGACCTGGAAGACTCGGGCGGTGTCGGAGAGCACCTGGAACTGGTGGGCGCGCTGCTTGGGCAGGAACACCGTGCCGCCCTGGGTGACGACTTCCTCGATGTCACCCGTGGTGAATCGGACCTCGCCCTCGAGAACGTAGAACAACTCGTCCTCAACGTCGTGGCTGTGCAGCGGCGGCCCGAAGCCTCGTGGTCCGGTGAACTCCAGGGCGGTGAAGGCGCCGTCGGTGTTGTCTCCGTCGACCTTCAAGGTCTGCAGGGTGTTGAGGAAGTGCCAGTGTTCGCCCTCGGCGTTACCGAGAATCATCGGGGTTTGCAGGGTCATTGCGGCTCATCTCCAAGGTGAGTGATGGGTGGCGGATCAGTCGCCCCGGTGAGGACCGACGACGAAGAGCTGCTCGGCGTACCAAGACGCGAACAGATGCGCGACCAGCTCATGGTGGAACCACGGTGCACACGAGGCGAAGTCGACCCCGCCGGCGTTGATAGTGGTCACAAAAAACACCCCTGGATGCGTTGCCCGAGGATCTTGAACCGATCCTAGGGATCGCAGCGCGCTGCCGGTATCCCCCAGATGAGGGGTATTCGTAACCGCCGGCTCATCGCGTCCCCATCTGGCGAACTTCGACGCCCCATTTGGCGAACTTCGTGGTCAGCGGCGGGCGGAGAGTTTGTCGAGGTAGGTGAGGACCTCGTCGGGGGATCGATCCGGGACGCCCCAGATGAGGTCGGTGGCGCCGGCCTGCTCCCAAGACTCCAGGTCCTCGGGGGAGGGACGGCTCGCGATCAGGACGTGGACCTGGGGCTCGCCGTCGCGACCGGCGTCGGCCCAGGCCGATCGGAGGGCGCGGATCTTTCCGGGGACGTCCTGCTCGATGGGGGTGGTCATCCAGCCGTCGGCGTGGGCCACGATCCACTCGATGGTCTTCGGCCCGAGGCCGGCGCCGACGATGATGGGCAGGTGGGCCTGAGTCGGTTTGGGATAGGCCCAGGACTTGCCGAACGACACGAACTCCCCGTCGTACGACGCCTCGTCCTGCGTCCACAGGGCACGCATCGCCTCGACGTACTCCTTCAGCACGGTACGCCGCCTCGCAGCGGGGACGTGATGGTCCTCGAGCTCGTCGGTGTTCCATCCAAAGCCTGCGCCCAGGGTCACCCGTCCGCCTGAGAGGTGGTCGAGGGTGGCGATCGACTTGGCCAGGGTGATGGGGTCCGACTCGACGGGCAGCGCTACGGCGGTCGCCAGTCGGATGCGGGAGGTCACCGCGGCGGCCGTGGCCAGGGAGACCCACGGGTCGAGGGTGCGGCTGTAGCGATCGTCGGGCAGGTCCTCGCCCCCGGTGGGATGCGCGGCGTCGCGGCGGATGGGGATGTGGGTGTGCTCGGGCACGTAGAACGTGTCGAACCCCCGCTCCTCGGCCGCACGAGCCAACTCGGCGGGGGTGATCCCCCGGTCAGAGGTGAACAGAACTACTCCGTGGCGCATAGGGCGAGGGTAGCGGCAGAAATAGAACGTGTTCCAGTTCTTCGGACGGAATTCCGGCTGGTTGACTGACCACCATGAGCCAGACCCCCTCCTTGGACCTTGATGTCGACGTCGTCACCCTGACCAGGGACCTGGTGGACATCGAGTCGGTCAGTCGCGACGAGCAGGCGATCGCCGACGCGGTGCACGAGGCCCTCGAGAAGCTGCCTCATCTGAGCGTCGTCCGGCGCGGACACACGATCGTGGCCCGCACCGACCTCGGCCTGGAGGAACGGGTGATCATCGCCGGGCACCTCGACACCGTGCCCCTCAACGACAACCTGCCGAGTCGACTCGACGAGGAGACCGGTCTCCTGCACGGCCTCGGGACCTGCGACATGAAGGGCGGCGACGCGGTCATCCTGCGCCTGGCGGCCACCCTGACCGAGCCCAATCGTGACGTCACCTATGTGCTCTACGAAGCCGAGGAGATCGACGAGGTATTCAACGGCCTGCGTGCCTTGAGCGAGTCAGATCCCGACCTGCTGCGCGCCGACTTCGCCATTCTGATGGAACCCAGCAACGGCGTGGTGGAGGCAGGGTGCCAGGGGACGTTGCGCGTGGAGGTCACCGCCCGCGGTGAACGCGCCCACTCCGCCCGAGCGTGGAAGGGCGTCAACGCCATCCACGGAGCCGCCGACATCCTGGCGCGATTGGGCGCCTACGAACCCCGCACGCCGGTCATCGACGGTCTGGAGTACCACGAGGGCCTCAACGCCGTCAGGATCCGCGGGGGAGTGGCCGGCAACGTCGTGCCCGACGAGTGCGTCGTCGAGGTCAACTATCGCTTCGCCCCCGACGTCTCGACCGACCAGGCGCAGGCCTTCGTTCACGAGTTCTTCTCCGGGTACGACGTCCGCCTCACCGACCTGGGGGCCGCAGCGATGCCGGGCCTGGACCGACCCGCCGCTCGTGCGTTCGTCGAGGCCGTCGGTGGCGTCGTCAACCCCAAGTTCGGATGGACCGACGTGGCTCGGTTCACGGCCCTCGGCGTCCCAGCCGTCAACTTCGGTCCGGGAGATCCGCTCCTGGCGCACAAGCAGGAGGAACACGTGCCGATCGCCCAGATCCGCGAGTGCGAGGTTGCCCTGCGCACCTGGCTGACCACCGCCGTCGTCTCGGAGGAGATCCGATGAGGCACCCGGACGGTTCGACCGCCGATCAACGACTCCTCGACTCCCGCGGCACCAGCGACTGGGTGCACACCGACCCATGGCGCGTGCTGCGGATCCAGAGCGAGTTCGTCGAAGGCTTCGGCACCCTGGCGGAGTTGGGGCCGGCCATCGGCGTCTTCGGATCTGCACGAACCTCCCCCGATGACCCGATGTACGCCGTCGGCGAGCGGGTCGGCGTCAAGCTCGTCGAGGCGGGGTACGCCGTCCTCACCGGTGGGGGGCCCGGAGTCATGGAGGCCGCCAACAAGGGGGCCAGCGAAGCCAATGGTGTCAGCGTCGGGCTGGGGATCGAACTGCCCTTCGAAACCGGTCTGAACGACTGGGTCGACCTGGGGATCAACTTCCGCTACTTCTTCGCCCGCAAGACCATGTTCGTGAAGTACTCCCAGGGATTCGTGGTGATGCCCGGCGGACTCGGCACCCTCGACGAACTCTTCGAGGCCCTCACCCTGGTGCAGACCGAGAAGGTGACCGCGTTCCCGGTGGTGCTGATCGGGGTGGACTACTGGTCCGGACTCCTGGACTGGTTGCGAAACACCGTCCTGGCGGACGGCAAGATCTCCGAAGCTGACCTCGACCGCCTCCAGATCACCGACGACGCCGACGAGGCCGTCCGCATCGTCACCGGTCGGATGAGTGACTCCGACGGCGGCGATCCGTCGTGATGTGGCTGTTCGCCGCCCTCATCGTGCTGGCCATGGGTGGGGTCGCCATGCTGGCCTCAGGGCACGGCGCCCCCCTGTCGGCCGAAGCGCACGATCGGGTCCCCTCGACGGTGCCCACCGACGGCCCACTGCGGGCCACGGACCTGCGTCACGCCCGCTTCTCGGTGGTGCTGCGCGGCTACCGGATGTCCGAGGTGGACGCGTTGTTGCATCGTCTCTCCACCGAGCAGGAATCCGCCGAGTCGAACGAGGCGGCCGAGTTGAGGGATCTGCCCGATAACGATCTGCCCACGTGAGACGATCGCGCCGTGTCCATGTCGGTGCTCGTCTACTTCCTCACGGCGCTCGCGCTGTTGGCCGTCGTACTCACCCGGGTGCGCCTGGCCGGTGAAGCGGGCGGCGGACGGGTTCGGGTCTCCGATCGGCTCCTGAGCGCCCACACCGTGGTCGGGGCCAGCGCCCTGGTCACCTGGCTGTTCTTCCTGGTCCTGGGTGACGCCCTCGGAGAGACTGCGGCCGGGGTGATCGGCATCGTCGCCCTGGCCTTCTGGTGGTCCTTCACGCTCATCGCACTGGGCCTGCTCGCCCGCTGGTTGCCGTCGCGAGGACGCCACGCGGTGCCCGAGCAGAACGACCGCTGGCAGAAGGGCCCCGCACTGTCGCTCCTCGCCCACGGGGGCACGCTCGTGGGCGTCGCGGTCTTCACCTACGCCTACCTCAACAACCTCGTCTGACCGAGATGCCGATGCTGCGCAGTGGACTCGGCATCCTGATCGGCCTGACCATCGTGGGTCTGCTCGCAGCACCGGTCGAAGCCGTCCCCGCCCCGACCAGCCTGAGTGTGATCAGCGCGCAGACAGCAGGAGCCGCGAACCCGACGAGCGCCCGGGCGCCGTCGCGCAATCGCCGATCCGTGCGCGAGGTCCGCGTCCTGGGCACCTCGGTCCAGGGTCGCAAGATCCGCGCCTTCCACCTCGGTCAGCGGGCCACGAAGCGTCGCGAGACGGTGGTGCTGATCTCCACCATGCACGGGAACGAGTCCGCCACCGGTCAGATCCTGCGGGCCCTGAAGGACGCGCCGCCGATCTACGGGGTCGATCTGTGGGTCGTGCCGACGTACAATCCCGATGGAGAGGCGCGCGGCACCCGACGCAACGCTCGCGGGGTCGACCTGAACCGCAACTACCCCAACAACTGGGTCGATCTCGACGGGAACTACGAGTCCGGGGCCGGGCCCGCGTCCGAGCCGGAGACCAAGGCGATGATGGCCTTCCTGCGCGACGTCAGACCCGACCGGATCCTCAGCTTCCACCAGCCGTTGTATGGCGTGGACGTCGACACCAAGCGCCCCGGGTTCGCCCGGAAGGTCGCCCGCAAGCTTCGCCTGCCCCGCAGCTCCTTCACGTGCGGCGGGGTGTGCCACGGGACGATGACCGGTTGGTACAACAACAACTTCAAGGGCAACGCCCTCACGGTGGAGTACGGCGCCCGCCCCGGTCGCCGCCTGATGCGCAAGAAGGCGCCGGTGCAGGTGTTGTCGATCTTCGGCGCCCACATCGACAGCGCACGCATCGTGGAGTAGGCCAGCAGTAGGTCAGCGACCCTCGAAGGTCGGCTTCTCCTTGGCCACGAACGCCGCCACCGCCGCGCGGTGGTCCTCGGTCTTCCCGGTCCGCTGCATCATCTCGCTCTCGAACTCGCAGGCCTCCGCGAAGGAGTGCCCCGCGGCGTACGCCACGGACTGACGCATCGACCCCAACGCGACGGTGGGACCTGCGGCCAGACGAGCAGCCAGGGCACCGACCTCTGCGGTGAGGTCATCGGCGGCGACCACCGACGTGGCCAGGCCCAGATCCAGAGCTTCGGCGGCGGGGATGGTGCGGGGGAAGTAGAGAAGCTCCAAGGCCTTGGCCCGGCCGACGAGCAACGGCAGGTGGTAGGACGCGCCGGTGTCGCACGACAGCGCGACGTTGGCGAAGGCGAGGTTGAAGCCCGCGGCGTCGGAGACGATCCGGAAGTCGCAGGCGAAGGCCAGGCTGGCGCCCGCGCCGGCCGCCACGCCGTTGATCGCCGCGATGACCGGCTTGGCCATTCCCGCGAGTTCCTGAACGATCGGGTTGTAGTGCTCGTCCACCGTGTTGAACAAGGCAGCGGAGCCCCCGTTGTGCAGCAACTCGATGTGCTCCTTGAGGTCCTGCCCGGTGCAGAACGCCTTCCCGGTGCCGGTCAGCACGACACAGCGGGCCTCGGGGTCCGCCGCGACCTGCTTGATGGTGTCGCGCAGGAGGACCTTGGTCGCGATGTCGAGGCTGTTGTGGGCGCTGGGCCGGTTCAGCGTGATCGTCGCGACCCCATCGGTGAGGTCGAGCAGGACGGTGTCTGATGAGGGGCCGGCTGAGGAATCGGTGGCAGGAGGGGTCGTCATGAACCCCAGTTTGTCAGCCGGGCGCCGACGTCGATGTCACGGCCGCGTCGAGGCAGGAGTCCAGGAACCGGTCGGCGGCCGGTTTGAGGCTGCCCGCCACCTCGGTGAAGTTCTGGGCGGCGACCCTTCCGGGCCAGTCTTCGGGCAGCAACTCCAGGGGCAGGCCGGGATCCTGGAAGAGGAACTTGCGCCACTCGTGGACCAGATGGAAGCGGGCGGTGAAGGCGGCCTCGTCGGTGCCGTCGGCGTGCAACGCCTGGCGCACGATCTGATCGCTCAACGAGGGCCAGGCGGCGTACTCCGAGGCCAACCGGTCCAGATCCCACGCGCTCAGCGGGGCAGGGTCCAGATCCGTGACGCGTGCACTGTGGGCCTCGATCCCCGCTCGCTCGAGGACTTCGCTCAGGTTCGCCCGCGGATAGGGGCTGATCCAGGCACCCGCCGCAATCGGTGCGTACCCCAGGAAAGCGAGATCAGCCCGCAGGCGTTCGCGTCGGGTGCGGTTGGACGGCGGGTCGCCCAACACCATGTGCCAGGTCCCGTCCCAGGGCGGGGGAGCGGTCGCATAGATCCTGGCGGAGGTATCGGCGAACCGGCGCTCGGCGGCCTCGGTGGCTCGGTAGCCAGGACCTCCCGGGAGGGTCACCGGCTCCAGCCAACCCTGGACGACCATGCGTGAGATGGCCGTTCGCACTGCCGGTCCCGTGACGCCCACGGGACTGAGGAGGCGTAGGACCCCGGCCACCGAGGCTTGATGATCACGGCGACTGAGGTGGTCGCCGTACAAGTCGAAGAGGGCCGACCGAGCGTGCATGTGGCGCAGTCTGCCATCCGCGGGCCCCGTGGTGAGGCGCGTCCGCGGGCTCGAAGTGAGGGGGAGTGGTGCAGACCACTACGGGGTGGGGGATAATGAATTCATTGTGGAGAGCAGGAGTCCTCTGCGCTCGGTACTTGAACAAGGAAGAGGTGCCGCATGGCGGCAATGAAGCCCCGCACCGGCGACGGTCCGCTCGAAGTGACCAAGGAGGGCCGCGGCATTGTCATGCGCGTGCCCCTCGAGGGTGGTGGACGACTGGTGGTGGAACTGAACGCCGAAGAAGCCACCAACCTCGGTGACGCTCTCAAGAACGTCACCGGGTGACCCAGACCCAACTCCCCCCTCAGATCTCTCCTCCCCAGTTCGCCCTCAGCGAGCTCGCGACCCACGCGATCATCGGTGCGGAGGTCATCGCCCTGGCGGTGTTCCCCTCTCCCGATGATGGCGGTACGCCGCTGCTCGGGCCGGGTGCTGCGGAGGTCGCGGACGAGTTGGGGATGGACCTGATCGGTCTGATCGAGGCGTTGGCGTTGACCGGGAAGGTCGGCGAGGTCGCACGGGTACCCGTGGCGACCGGCGGACCGACCAACCCCGACCTGCGGCTCATCGCGTTCGTCGGGGTCGGCGCCGCCCGGCGACTGGACGTGCGCCGAGCCGGTGCTGCGTTGGCCCGCGAGGTCAAGGGCCGTCGCTCGGTCGCCACCTCGATCGCGTCGCTGACCGATCAGGGAGGCATCGACGCCTTCGTCGTGGGGCTGATGCTCGGCTCGTTCGCCTTCGGCATCCGATCCCACGAGGTGGAATCGGCCCCCGTCGGTCGCGTCGTCCTGACCGGGGCCCGACCCGAGCAGGACGCGGACGAACTCGCTCGTGCCCTGGTCATCGGGGGCGCCGGTTGGCAGGCCCGTCTGTTGGCCACGGTTCCCAGCAACATCAAGAATCCTCCCTGGCTGGCCGAGCAGGCCCAAGCCATGGCGGCCACCGCGGGGCTCGCCTGTCAGGTCTGGGACGAGAACGACCTGGCGGGGCAGGGCTTCGGTGGCCTGATCGGCGTGGGGCAGGCCTCGGCCACCCCACCGCGGCTGATTCGGATGGACTACACCCCAGCGGCGGCCACCGCCGGCGCTGCGCCCGACCGGACCGTCGTCCTGGTCGGCAAGGGCATCACCTTCGACACGGGGGGCCTGTCCATCAAGCCGGGACAGTCGATGGCCACGATGAAGCGGGACATGTCCGGCGGAGCGGTGGTCATGGCCACCATGGCAGCCCTGGCCGAGGTCGGGTGCCCGGTTCGCGTCGTCGGCCTCGTCGCCGCCGCCGAGAACGCCGTGTCTGGGAACTCCCTGCGCCCCGGTGACGTGATCCGGCACTACGGCGGACGCACCAGCGAGGTCAGCAACACCGACGCCGAGGGGCGCCTGGTGATGGCCGACGCTCTCGCGTACGCCGTAAGCGAGGTCGCACCCGACGTCATCGTCGACGTCGCCACCCTGACCGGAGCCGTCAAGGTCGCGCTGGGTCAGCAGGTCGGAGGGATCTTCAGCACCCACGACGAACTGAGCCAGTCCCTGGTCCGGGCCGGTGAACTCGCCGGCGAACCGTTGTGGCCGCTGCCGCTGCACCGCGGGTACGACGACAAGATCGCCTCCAAGGTCGCCGACGCCGACAACGGCGCCTCCGGTCCCGGAGCCATCCTGGCCGCCCTGTTCCTGAGACACTTCGTAGGCGACGTGCCCTGGGCCCACCTGGATCTCGCCTCGGTCGGCGACGTCCCGGAGGACCTGCACGAGTGGACCACCGGGCCGTCGGGCTTCGGGGCCCGCTTGTTGCTCGAATGGCTCGGGAGTCCTACACCGCTGGCCGGTGTGGCCGCTACCGAATCAGGAGTGAAGCCATGAGCAGGGGACTGACCGTGCGCTGGTCGTTGGAGAACGCTCCCGCGGGCGTCGAGGACGAGCTGTCGACGTACGTCGCGACGACGTCCCACCCGAAGTTCACCGGGATGGCCGGGCTGAGTTACAAGACGTGGCGGATGCGTCGCGGGGAGTGGTTCGAGGGCACCTACGTCTTCGCCACAGATCGGGCCCGTGCCGACTTTCAGGCCTCCTTCAGCGCCGGCGCCGCAGATGCGCCCGGCTCGGTCATCATCGGTAGCGCGCCGATCCTGATCGAGGAGTACGACGTCGTCGCCATCGCCGAGGGCTGGGAAGGCTTCAGCACCACGACCGGGCTGAGACCAACCCCCGGTGAAGTAGTGCCCGACCGCCACTAGCGATGGAGTGTGATCTGATGCCCGACGGTCGACGTCTCGTTCTGCACATGGGTATGGGTAAGACCGGCACCACTGCACTCCAGGTGGGCTTCGTCCGGAATCGTGCTCGACTGCGTGAACTCGGCGTCGACTACCCGGAGCACGGTTCCGACGCCGACGCCGCGCAGGGCAGGGTGGTGAGTGGCAACGGGCTGGCGTTGCGCCGGTGGTTGACCGACCGCGAGAGTGACCCTGAGAGCACGGCAATCACCCTGGACGGCTTGATCGAGCAGGTCTCGATGAGTGCCTGTGCAACCGTGCTCTACTCCTCAGAGTTCCTCATCCTCTACCAGCGTGAGCGACTGCGGCAGCTGCGTGAGGAACTACTCGCGATCGGGGTGCGACTGCAAGCGGTGATCCACGTTCGCGACGTCGCTGGCCACGTCGTTTCTTCCTACTCCCAGGTGGTCAAGCGTGGTCTGTTCACCGGAGACCTGACGGCCTACGTCAACGACCAGTCGGTCATCGGTTACCGCCCGCACCTCAACCGGCTCTTCCCGCTCAGCCGGATCCTGGGACCCGAGAATGTAGAGGTGGTCCACTACGACGGGGTGCGTGACCGGCTGTTCACCGACTTCCTCGATCGCATTCTGCGCCTGGCTGACACCAGCGGGCTGGATCTGACGCCGGGGGAGATAAACCGGTCGCTCACGGCCGCGGAGATCCAGTTGATGCGTCGGGTGAACGCTGGGCTGACCAACCAGGCTCAGGCGAAGCGGGTCAGTGACCTGCTGATCCAGCGGCCCCATTCTGGGGAAACCGGGCCCGTGATCACGACCGCCGAGTTGGCTTTGCTGCACGAGAAGTTCGAGGATCTGGTGGCCAAGGTACGCCGCGAGTTCCTGCCGGAGGCCCCCTATGGGGTCCCTTCCCGCGGTGTGAAAGTAGTCGATTCTCTCCCCTCGGAACAGGAGTGGAGCGACCGGGAGGAAGCAAGCCTCAACCTCGTCGTCGGGCTCGCGACGCGACGCTAGCGGTGCCGGGGCGGCCCATCAGGCGGGTTCGGCGACCCATTCCTTCTTCGCGAGCAGCAGGCCGTCTCCGACCGGCAGCAGCAGCGAGACCAGGTCCTCACGGTCGGTGATCGTGCTCGTGAGGTCGCGGATGGCCACCGTCTCCTCGTCGCGCTGGGAGGGATCCGCGACGCGGTCGTGCCACAGGGCGTTGTCGAAGGCCACGACCCCGCCGGGACGCAGCAGGCGCATCGCCTCGGCCAGGTAGGCGGAGTACTCCGTCTTGTCCCCGTCGCAGAAGACGATGTCGTAGTGACCATCGGTCAGGCGGGGGAGCACGTCCAGGGCGGCGCCCGCGATCGTGCGCACCCGTTGGGTGGGTATCGCGGCCTCCTTGAACGACTCGCGCGCCAGGCGTTGGTGCTCGGTCTCGATGTCCACTGTGGTCAGCACGCCGTCGGCGCGCATCCCGGCCAGGAGCCACAGGCCGGAGACTCCGGTGCCGGTGCCGACCTCCACGACCGATCGAGCGTCGAGCGCCGAGGCGAGAAAACGCAGGGCCGCGCCGCCGCCGGAGCCGATGGGGGTCACTCCGACCTCGGCCGAGCGGCCACGGGCGGCGAGGATGGCATCGCTCTGTGCGACGTAGGACTCAGCAAATGACCAACTGGCGGCGTTCACCGCTGGGGTGGACGGCTGGTGAGCAGAACTGGTGATGACGGCCTCCTGGGATCGTTAGGGGCAAACCTAGTGGTTGGCCCCGGTCCGGACCGGGAACAACGCCGTAGGGCCGTTCGTTAACCACAATCACAGGCTGCTTTCAGATTCGATGCCTACATTGATCCCACCACGCTTCGACACCCGATCCACCACCCACTCGAGCCAGGGAGCCACCGCATGTCGGACCACAGCGAGACCGCTCCGGTCGACGAGGTCCCGACCTGGGACGAAGTGGTCGAGCAGCACTCCGCGCGTGTCTACCGGTTGGCCTACCGCCTGACCGGCAACCGCCACGACGCCGAGGACCTCACTCAGGAGGTCTTCGTCCGCGTCTTCAGGTCCCTGGACACCTACACCCCCGGCACGTTCGGAGGCTGGTTGCACCGGATCACGACGAACCTCTTCTTGGATCAGGCCCGGCGCAAGCAGCGGATCCGGTTCGACGCGCTGTCGGACGAACGAGCCGACCGGCTGACCAGTGGTGATCCGGCGCCCGAGACGGCGTACGACGACCGCACCTTCGATGACGACATCGAACGCGCGCTCGCCACCCTGCCCCCCGACTTCCGGGCCGCGGTCGTGCTGTGTGACGTCGAGGGCCTGACCTACGAGGAGATCGCCGAGATCATGGGCGCCAAGTTGGGCACGGTGCGGTCCCGCATCCACCGCGGTCGCGCCATGTTGCGCGAAGCCCTCTCCCACCGGGCGCCGACGGCGGACCGGCAGCGCTACTCCGGCCCAGTCGCCGACTCCGACCGGGTTCACACCGGCCCCCGGGGCCGAGGAGGAGCGTGATGGGTCCTCTCAACCACCTCGGTCCGATCGGCCACCTCGGTGACCGGGTCAGTGCACTGCTGGACGGGCAACTCTCCGCCGAGCACAGCGAGCGGGCCTGGCAACACGTGCACACCTGCCACCAGTGCCGGGACCTCGTCGAGCGGGAGGGATGGATCAAGACACGATTGGCCGGACTCTCCCGGTCCGAGCGCGATGCGGAGGCTCCCGATGACTTCCTGGGGTCGCTGCTCGGCCAGCCCCCCGGCGAGGTTCTGCTGGCGATGTCCCAGGGGCCCTCGGATGCAGCAGCGGGCCGCGGCGTACGCCGTGGTGTCGGGTTCGCGGTCATGGGTGGCGGAGCGATCGGCGCGGCGATGATGGGGGTGCTGGCGTTGGGGGCCGCCCCGGCCGATGCCCCCTCCATCGATCGACGGGTGCCGTCGACCCAACTGCTCCCGGCCTCCCCGACCCCGGTCCTGGGACCGGCCCGACGCACCACCCCGTGAGTCGGGCCCGGACAACCGGCCCGTGAACTTGCCCCGCGGGGGATGATGGGGCTGTGACCGACGACGACCTGACCCCCGAGCCGCCGGCTGGCTCACCACCCCAGGGCACGCCGTCGCTGCCGCCTCCCTCGTGGATCCCTCCCGGAGCGAGCCCGACCTACCCGCAGGCCTCGCCAGAGGCGTTCGTCCCGCAGCAGACCCCGATCAGGGAAGCGTCCGCGGAACCGGTGCGAGTGCGGGTCAGTGGCTGGCTCTGGCCCCTCGTCGCCGCCACTGCCCTGATCGTCGGTGTGGTGGGCGGGGTCGGTGGTGCCGTGGCCTACGAGCGGTTCCAGACGCCCACCCAGTCCCCGGGATCGGTGTCCGGTGGTCTCAACGACGTCGACACCGTCTCCCTGCCCCCCTTGACCGGGGACGACGGCAGCATCGCCAAGGTCGCCCAAGAGTTGCTGCCCAGCACCGTGCAGATCTCCGCCCAGTTCGAGGGACAGGAAGGGGGTGCGACGGGTTCGGGGTTCGTCTTGGACAAGCAGGGCCACATCATCACCAACAACCACGTCGTGGCCGACGCTGCCTCGAGCAACGGACCGATCCAGATCGTCGACCAGGAGGGCAACCGCTACGACGCCACGGTCGTCGGTCGCAGCCCGGTCTACGACCTCGCGGTCCTCTACAGCGAAGACGCCACCGGCCTTCGCCCCGCAGCCCTGGGCGCCTCACGCAAACTCCGGGTGGGACAGACCGTCGTCGCCTTCGGTTCACCGCTGGGGCTGACCTCGACGGTGACCTCCGGCATCGTCAGTTCCCTGAACCGACCGGTCAGCACGGGCGACTCGGCCGACGACTCCTCCTACATCAACGCCGTGCAGACCGACGCCGCCATCAACCCCGGCAACTCCGGAGGACCCCTGGTCAACCTGCGGGGTCAGGTCGTCGGGGTCAACTCGGCCATCGCCACCAGCGGGGGAGGGACCTTCGACCAACAGGCCGGCAACATCGGTGTCGGGTTCGCCATCCCCATCGAGCAGGTGCGCGTGACCGCCGACGAGATCCTGCGCACCGGCAGGGCCAGCTATCCCGTGATCGGGGCAGAGGTGCAGACCGGTGGTCAGAGCAGCGAGGGTGCGCTGATCCGCAAGGTTCTCGAGGACACCCCGTCAGCCGACGCAGGTCTGCAGGTCGACGACCTGGTCACCGCCGTAGACGGGACCCGGGTCACCGACGGCATCTCGCTGATCGTGGCCATCCGCAGCAATCAGCCGGGCGACACCCTCGAGTTCAGCTACTTGCGCGGCGGTGAACAGCGCACCACGTCGATCACGCTGGGCTCACAGACCGGCTGACCCGGCCTCACTCGGAGCCCACCTCGGACTCTGTCTCGACGAACGGGTGCTCGGCGACGAAGGTCTGGGCCTGTTGGTACATCCGCGCGATGTACTCCTCCAGTTTGGTGGCCTCGACACGCCACTGACCGCGACCGCCGATCTTGATCGCTTCGAGGTCTCCACGTCGGACCAGGGCATAGACCTGGGCGCTGGAGGTGCTGAGAACCTCAGCGACATCAGCGAGCGTCAGGAAACGGGGGGTTCCGGCCATGGAACCATGGTCGCACCTGTCGGGGTGCGGTGGTGGAACGCCCGCCGGAACTGTGGATAAGGGATGGTCGATCGCGCGAGGACGGGGCACAATGACGTGTGTGTCGACGAATCTCGGGATTCCTGGCGCCGCCGCGCCTCCGCCAGCCGTTCGGGCTTCAACCCCCGGATGGCGAGACCCGCGCCTGTGGGTCGGAGTGGCCATCGTCGCGGTCTCGGTGATCATCGGCGCTCGAGTGTTGGCCGCCGCCGACGACACGGTCGCGGTCTGGGTGGTCACCGACGACCTGGGGGCGGGCGGCTCGGTGAACACCGATGTCCTGGAGGTACGCCGGGTCCGGTTCGCCCAGGACGACGCGCTGGGTCGCTACCTTCTCGCCAGCGAAGAGCTCCCGCCCGACGCCCAACTGACCCGCGGCGTGGGTGCCGGGGAGCTGCTTCCCCGGGCCGCCCTGGGCACGGCCTCCGACGGGGACACCGTCGAGGTGCCGATCGCGGTCGAGGACGAACAGGTCCCCGACTCGGTGGCGGTCGGTTCGGTCGTGGACATCTACCTCGTGGGCACCACGGGCTCATCGGGGGAGGAACGGCCCTCGGGAGGACCGGTCCTGGCCGGGGTGAGCGTGGTGGCTGCGGCCGGCGTCGAGGACAGCTTCGGCACCTCCGGCAAACGGCAGATCGTCGTGGCGGTGGATCGTGAGGATGTGGACGGGTTCTTCGGCGCGCTCAGCGCAGCCGAGACCAGCATGATCACGGTCGTGCGGGCCGGCTGATGCTGGTCGTGTTGGTCGTCGCCTCAGGGGCCACCTGGGAGTCCAGGGCGCTCACGATCCTCAACGGGGACCCGGGGATCGTCGTTCTCAAACGTTGCGTCGACCTGGACGATCTGCTGGCCACCGCCTCGTCCGGCCAGGCCCAGGCCGCCCTCGTCGGGCTCGAGACCCCTGGCCTCGATGCGTCCGCCGTGGACCATCTGCGCGGGGCGGGAGTGCGGCCGGTCGCGGTGGCCGACGCCCCTGTGGCCGAAGCCGCGCGGATGCGCGCTGCTCGCGTCGGGATCGGCTCCGTGCTGGCCGATTCCTCCCTGGACGACCTGCCTGCGCTCCTGGCGGCCGAGGAGGGGCCGGTGCCGGGGGGAGCGGCATCCGGGTGGTCCACCGGGCCGGTAGCCGCGCCGGAGTCGAAGGGCGCCGGTGCGGACGGGGTCGGCCGGAAGCTCGCGGTCTGGGGACCGGCCGGCGCCCCCGGACGGAGCACCCTCGCCGCGGGTATCGCCGCCGAGATCGCGCGCCGGGCCACGGCAGTGGTGCTGATCGATGCCGACCCGTACGGCGGCACCCTGGCTCAACAGCTCGGCGTACTCGATGAGGCCTCCGGTCTCCTCGCAGCGGCCCGGTTGAGTGCCACTGGTGGCCTGGGTGAGCACTTCGCGAGCACGGCACGAGGGCTGGGACCGCACCTCTCGCTCGTCTCCGGCCTCCCGCGGGCCGACCGGTGGGTCGAACTCCGGCACGGCGCTGTGGAGGACCTGATCGAGACCGCCGCCGGTCGCGGCCACGTGGTCGTCGACGTCGGGTTCAGTCTCGAGCAGGACCCCGGGGCGGACCTCGGCGGCAGACCCGGTCGCCACCACGCGACCCTGGCCGCGTTGAGCCTGGCCGACGAGGTGGTCGTCGTCGGCGCGGCCGACCCGGTGGGGCTGTCCCGCCTCGCGCGCGGTCTGGTCGAGGTGCGTGAGCACCTCCCGAGCACCCCGGTGCGTGTGGTGATCAACCGTATGCGCGCGACCCTGGGGTGGACCGAGCAGGACATCGCCGCGATGATCTCGGGCTTCGTCCGGCCAGAGGCACTCCACTTCCTCCCTGACGACTCCGAAGCCGTCGACCGTGCGCTGGTCACCGGCCGGACCCTGCTCGAGTGCGGCGAGTCACCGCTGGTTCGGTCCTTGGTCGCAGTCGTTGACGGGTTACTCGGGGACGGGTTGTTGGAGGACGGGTTGCTTGAGAAGCGTGCGGATGGCCCAGTCTCGTCCCCGCGTCTCAGGCGGAGAAGAGCAGGTACAACCCGCCGGCGGTGAAGGCGACCATCGCGAGGAGCAGGGGCAGTTGCCCGGTGAGTTGGTGGCGTCGGGGCAGGATCGAGATGGCGCGGTCGTGGGCGGCCATCACGCCGACGACGTGGCCCATCACCACCGCGACGACCTTGAGATTGGCGACCAGCGCCTGTTGGTAGACCAGGAAGTACTGGATGCTCAGATCGCCGGTGCCGAAGTAGTTACTGCCGTCGCTGAAGGGATCGCTGACCTGGATCAGCGTGCGCTGTCCGACCTCGATGAAGTAGGTCAGGTAGTGCGCCACGATGTAGCCGAGGATGATCGGGACGACCGAGTGCGCGAAACGATCGGGCAGGCTCCAGCGTCGCGTCGCCGGGTCCACACCGGTCAGCGCAGAGGCGACCGCGAAGATGCCGGTCGCACCCCCACAGAAGGCGAGCAGCGCGAGGTTGTTCAAGACGTCGGCGGAGACCGAGGCGGACTGGATGAACCCCACCCACGGTGGGGATTCGCGGAACGAGTCGAAGACCGTGCTGCCGAACAGGATTCCCACGACCCCGACCAAACCCGGCGCGATGACCACCGTGGCGACGTTGGCCAACGGGCTGCGGACCAGGAGTCGGCCGCCATCCTCGTCGGAGGACCAGGCCCATACGGAGAGTTTTCCGATGAGCGTGGAGTACACCTCGAAGGGGTCGGCGCGTTCGTAGAACCGGCTGCCGAAGACCGCGCCGCCGAGCAACATCACCGCGAGGTACGCCGCGCACCAGAGGCGGACCGCTCCCAACTGGGTGGACGAGGTGCTGACGAGTTCCATCCACACGAAGGCGAACAGTCCCAGGGCCGCGGGCCAGTAGCCCCATCTGGTCGGGTAGGGCAGCATCCCCTCGTCCGGATCGCTGCCGGAGAGTTTGGCGAAGGCCCAGTTGATGGAGCGCACCGGACTGATCGCCTTGTAGAACGGGCCGAAGAGGAACGAGAGCGGAACGAGTCCCACCCACAACCACACGTAGAAGATGCCGAAGATCGGGTTGATCAGGAGGTTCTGGCCGAACACCGCCACCACGGCGGTGTACGCGAAGAGCACCAGACCGAAGATCCGCAGAACCACATGGAAGGCGGTCGAGCCGACCACGGCGCTGATCGGGCCCGGGGCCGGTCGGCCGGTGCTCGGGGCCGGGTTCTCGTGCCCCGTTGCGTAGCGCGGTCGGCGCCACGCCACGGCCAGGATCGTGAACGATGCCACCAGGGCCGCGACGGCCCCGGAGATGGCCAGCGACAAGGAGATCGGGAGGTCCTTCTGGCCACCGACCCCGTGACTCAAGATGCTGCCGTCGACGATCTGCCACGGCACGAGGAGCACGGACACGCCTAGCGCACCTCGAGTTGGACGATGGTCCTGCCGAGGTCGTGGGACTCGACCTCCACCACGCCGGGGCTGTCGATCACGAGCTTGAAGGTGGTGGTGCCCGGCTCGAAACCGAACTCCTGCTCCTCGGGCCTGGTGTGCACGTGGATCTCACCGGGTGCATCGGACTTCACGACCAGGTCGACCTGTTGACCCACCGCGACCTCGACTCGTTCGCCGTTCGGGGTCACGCTCTGGTCGTTGATCTCGATGTCGATGACCGCAGGGGTCGAATCGTCGGCCGGAGCGTCGTCACTCGACGATCCGCAGCCGCCCAGCCCCACCACGGCGAGGACGAGAAGCGCAGCCAGTTCGCGGGTTCGGGGCATGGACTCTTCCTGGTTGTTGGGCTGATAGTGGGTCGCGTGGGCGGAGGCGGGGGCGGACAGGTGCCACAGTGCGCCAACACCTCTGTCAGAATCCCACGACGAGCAAACTGTGCCGCTCCGGGGCAAATCCCGCAGAGTCCTGGATATCGGGGAAGGATAGCGAGATGAGTGATCGGCTACGTCCGAGGGATCTGTCCTTCCTCACGGCAGAGACCCCGAAGATGCCCCTGCACAACGCCACGGTGGAGATCTTCGAGCCCGGCGAGTCCGGGTTCGACTACGACCGACTGCTCGAACTCATCCACGATCGCATCTCCTTCGTGCCCCGCTACCGGCAGCGCCTGCGGGGTGTTCCCGGCGGCATCGCCAACCCGATCTGGGTGGACGACGAGCACTTCGAGATCGGCTACCACGTACGCCGCTCGGCCCTGCCCCGTCCCGGGACCAGTGAGCAACTGCGCGAGTTGGTGGCGCGCATCGTCTCCCGGCCACTGGATCGCAGCCGCCCGCTGTGGGAGATCTACTTCGTGGAGGGGCTGGCGGACGACCGCGTGGCGCTGCTCTACAAGACCCACCAGGCCATGGTCGACGGCATCGACACCGTCGACCTGGGCCAACTCCTCCTGGACAAGTCGGTCGAGCCCAAGGCCATGGAACGCGACGACTGGCAACCGGTGCGGGTCGGTTCCGCCATGGGTCTGGTCGCCGGCGCCGTCAAGGAGTCGTTGACCGAACCGACCACGCTGGTCGACACCCTGCGCACCACGTCGACCGCGACCCTGCGCCGCGCCGATCAGATCACCCGTCGCACGCGCAGCGTCGCGAACGCCCTGGCCGGCCGCCGCCCCGAGCGGCGTACCCCCCTGAACGGCCCGCTGTCCCAGCAACGTCGAGTCGTCACCGTCGACACCCGGCTCTCGGACTACCAACTGATCCGCAGGGCTCATGGCGGCACCGTCAACGACGTCATCCTGGCCACCGTGGCGGGCGGTCTGAGGTCCTGGTTGATGACCCGGACCGAGTCCCTGGCGGGCCTGCGCCAGGTTCGGGCAGTGGTTCCGGTGTCGGTGATCGACCAGGAGCTGGAGGCGACGTCGCTGGGCAGCCAGATCGCCGCCCACTTCGTCGAGCTCCCCGTCGGTGAGGCCAGTCCGGTCGTGCGGCTCCACCAGGTGTCCTACTCCTTCCAGGCGCACAAGGAGACCGGCCGCGGCGTCGCGGCGAACCGTCTCGCGGGCATCGCCGGCTTCGCGCCCACCACCTTCCACGCCATCGGATCGCGGGTCGCCGCCGAAGAACTGCGGCGGGGCTATCACCTCAGCGTCACCAACGTCCCCGGGCCGCAGTCCCCGCTCTACGCGGCCGGAGCCAAGATGGTCGGGAGCTACCCGGTTCCGCCGCTGCGCGCCGATCACCCCGTGGCCATCGCCGTCACCTCCTATGACGGCGGCGTGTTCTACGGCATCACCGCCGACCGCGACTGGGTTCCGGACGCCGACCTGCTCGGCACGTGCATCGCCGAGGCCCTCGAGGAGCTGGTCGAGAACTCCGACGACGAGCGACAACGTGCCCCCCGTGGTCGCCGCCGTAAGTCCTCGCCCAAGACCACGTGACCGTCATGACTGATCTGCGATGAGTGAATCGACGCGGCACTATCTGCCGACGACGAGGGACGAACTCGCCAGCTGGTACGACGCCGGCCAGGTTCCCCCGACCGAAGGGTTCTTCGTACCGCCCGAGGACTCCGAACTGGGGGAGTACTCCGCCCTGATGGATGCCGCGGACCACTCGGCGACTCTGTGCGGTGGCGACGGTCGTCGCATGGTGCTCGTGGTGGAGACAACTGGAGTCGCCGCCCAGGAATCCATGGCCTGGCGTCTGGTGGTGGCCCTGCACGTCGACGTCGTGGCCGGGGCGAACCCGAACGAGGAGTTGGCGTGGTACGCCACCCAGGAGATCGGCCCCCTCCTGGGCCGGTGATCACACCGCGACTGTGACAACATCGGCCTATGGACGCCATCTCCTTCCCGCCGGCCCCGATCAACGAGACCAACCTGACCTACGCTCCCGGTAGCCCCGAGCGGGCCGCGCTGGTGAGCGAGATCGAGAGTCTCGAAGGCAAGCAGCACACCTTGCGCGCTCACGTGAACGGACGCAAGCGCAACGGTGGCGGCGCGGAGATCAAGGTCGTTCAGCCCCATGACCACCAACACGTGTTGGGCGTCATGAAGAACTCGACGACCAAGGACACCGAGGCTGCGATCAAGGCGGCCAAGGAGGCCTCGCTTCCCTGGCAGCGGATGCCCTTCGACGAGCGGTGCGCCATCATCTTGAAGGCGGCCGATCTGTTGGCCGGACCGTGGCGGCAGCGGATCAACGCCGCCACCATGCTGGGTCAGTCCAAGACCGCCTTCCAGGCGGAGATCGACGCGGCCTGTGAGCTGATCGACTTCTGGCGGTTCAACGTCCACTACGCGAAGCAGATCCTCGCCGATCAGCCGATCGCCAACAGCCCGGGCATCTGGAACCGCACCGATCACCGACCGCTCGAGGGCTTCGTCTACGCGATCACGCCGTTCAACTTCACCGCCATCGCGGGCAACCTGCCCACGGCTGCGGCGTTGATGGGGAACACGGTGCTGTGGAAGCCGTCCCCGACCCAGCAACTCGCGGCGTCGTTGACCATGGAACTGCTCGAAGAGGCGGGGATGCCGCCCGGGGTGATCAACATGCTTCCCGGTGACGGACTCGAGGTCTCCAAGGTCGCCCTGACCCACCCCGACCTGGCCGGCATCCACTTCACCGGCTCCACCCCGACCTTCCAGCACCTGTGGCAGACCATCGGCACCAACATCTCCGGCTACCGCACCTACCCGCGGATCGTGGGGGAGACCGGCGGCAAGGACTTCATCCTGGCCCACCCCTCGGCCGACCCCGACGTCTTGCGGGTCGCGATGATTCGCGGTTCCTTCGAGTACCAGGGGCAGAAGTGCTCGGCCGCCTCGCGGGCCTACGTCCCGAAGTCGCTGTGGAAGAAGATCAAGGACCAACTCATCGCCGATGTCGACGGGCTCGCCATGGGCGACGTCACCGACTTCTCGAACTTCATGGGCGCGGTCATCGACGATCGGGCGTTCGCCAAGCACAAGGCGGCCATCACGCGTGCCAAGCGCACCAAGGGTCTGGAGATCGTCGCCGGCGGCCAGGTCGACGACTCGGTGGGCTACTTCGTCCGGCCGACCGTCGTCACGGCGACCGACCCCAACGACGCCATGTTCTCGACCGAGTACTTCGGACCGATCCTGGTCGTGCACGTCTACGACGACAGTTCCTCGACCGGCTTCGAGAAGACTCTGGCTCAGCTGGAGAGCGCAGCCCCGTACGCCCTGACCGGCGCGATCATCAGCCAGGACCGCGGGGCCATCGACTACGCCCGACGCGAGCTTCGGTTCGCTGCAGGCAACTTCTACATCAACGACAAGCCCACCGGTGCCGTGGTCGGTCAACAGCCCTTCGGTGGCGGTCGCGCCTCGGGCACGAACGACAAGGCCGGCGCTGCGATCAACCTGCTGAGGTGGACCTCCCCGCGGTCCATCAAGGAGACCTTCGTGCCGCCCAAGGACTTCCGCTACCCCCACATGGACTGAGGGTGGAACCCGTCCTCCCGCTCCATCTCGGCAGCCTGCACCCGATCGAGCAGGCGCTGACGTTGCTGCTCGCCTTCGGGCCGCTCGTGGTTCTGGCGCTGGTGATCAGACACCAGCGCCAGGAACCCGAAGCGGAGGAACTTGCCGGTGAGCCGCTGCCCGGCGAGGTCGAGCAGACTCCCTAGCGGGCCAGGTAGTCGCGGCCGACCTTGTTCTCTGCCACCAGGGCCTTCTTCAGCAGATCGACCAGGAGCCCCTCGAGTTTGCCCGCGATCAGCGGGATCCCGACCTTGATGTCGAGGGTCACCGTCTCGGTGGTGACCCCGTTGTTCTCCTCGATCCGGGCGGTGCCGTTGATGTCGCCGGGCTTGTTCGGGATCGAGATCGAGATGTCGCCCAGGAGGGGTGAGGACCAGATCTCCTTCTGCACGATGTTGGTCTCGTCGCCGACGATCTTCTTCGCGAACGAGGGCACCCCGGCGGTGGGCTGCCACTGATCGATGGTGACGTGCATGCCCTCCCCCACGGGCTCGATGGAGATGTCGTGTCGGATGACCCGTTGGTAGGCGCAGACCTCGGCCCGGAAGGCCGGGTCGGCCAACATGGCCGACACCTTCTCGGCGGGTGCGTCGTAGGTCAGTTCGTGAACCAGTCGCTTGCTCATCGGTCTCCTCCTAGCCAGGCGACGCCGACGGCGTGTTCGACGTCGTAGCCACTGTCGATCTGGTCGGCCATCAGGGCCTCCAGTTTGCCACCGATCAGGGGGACCTTCACCTTGACCTCGAGTTCGATGATCTCTGTCGTCGTGGCGCCGCCGGACTCCAGGCGGATCGTGCCCGACGCGTTGGTGGGCTTCCCGGGCACGGTGATGGACAAGGATCCACCGGTCGCGCCCTTCCAGTCCTCCTTGATGACGGCGTCGGTGGTGTCACCGGCGATCTTCTTGGCGATGGCGGGGAGATCCTTGGTGTTCTGCTTCTGATCCATTGACATCGAGAACCCGTCACCGGACGGGATGATGGTCACCGTGTGCGAGACCACTTCCTGGGCCTCACAGACCCTGGCCCGGAAGGTCTCGTCCGCCAGCATGGCGAAGACGTCCTCCGGGGATGCGTCGTAGGAAAGCACCTTGTTGAATTTCATGGGCCCATCATGGCGGTCCAGGCGCGGTGCGGCATAGGAAGACCGCAATTGAGACGCAAGATCATGGCAGAGTCCTGGTGTGTCCGATCATGAGAACGAGTCCTTCGTCCACTTCGGCGAGCAGGGTGCCCAGTTGACCTACGGCAGCTACCTGCGGCTGCCGCAACTCCTGGACAGCCAGCACCTGGAGTCCGACCCCCCGGCGCATGACGAGTTGCTCTTCATCACCATCCACCAGGTCTACGAGCTGTGGTTCAAACAGTTGCTGCACGAGGTGAGCGCCGCCCGCGATGCGATGTTCTCCGGGGAGCTGTGGCGAGCCCAGCACCTCCTGGGGCGCGTGCACACCATCGAGCGATTGCTGGTGCAGCAGGTGGACGTCCTGGAGACGATGACGCCCCAGGACTTCCTGGAGTTCCGCCAGCGGCTCGCCCCGGCCAGCGGGTTCCAATCGGTGCAGTTCCGCGAGCTGGAGTTCCTCTCGGGGGCCAAGGATGCGACGTACGTCGATCGGTTCCGTGGGCTGACCGCGGCCGAGGAGGCGCGGCTGCGCAGCCGACTGGAGGAACCGGATCTGTGGGACGCCTTCGTGCGGGTGATCTCCGATCACGACCTGGCTCACGGGGGCGAGGCGGAGATCCTGGCTTCCCTGCGAACCGTCGCGCACGACCGATCTCGGTACGCCGCCGTGTGGGCTCTGGCGGAGGCGCTGCTGCAGCACGACGAACTCGCCGCCAGCTGGCGGGCTCGCCATGTGGTGATGGTCGAGCGGATGATCGGGACCAAGTCCGGGACCGGAGGATCAAGCGGTTCGGCTTATTTGAGAAGCCGACTCGCTTTGCGTTACTACACGCCGTTGTGGGACCTGCGAAGTGAACTGTGAAGGTCTAAGGTCTGAGGCGTGTCAAAGACGACGCAGGATTCCGACAAGGTAGAACTCATCGACCGAGCCATCGAGCTGGCTCGGCAGGGCAAAGGCACCGGGGGGCCGCCTCGAGATCAGGTCGAGCCGTTGATGCGCTCCTACTACCGCTACGTCGCGGGCGAGGATCTGAACGGCCGCACCGAGGTCGACCTCTACGGCGCGTTGGCCTCCCACCACAAGTTGGCCGGCAAGCGTCCCCAGGGCACCGCTCGCGTGCGGATCTTCACCCCCACCCAGGCCGAACACGGCTGGGCGGCCAACGGGCGATCGGTCGTCGAGGTGGTGGTCGATGACATGCCCTTCCTGGTCGACTCCCTCACCATGGAACTCTCCCGACAGATGCGAGGAGTGCACCTGGTCGTCCACCCGAACGTCGACGTGGTCCGGGACGTGGCGGGTTCACTGCAGCAGGTCGCCCCGGTCGCGGACTCCTCGTTCGAAGCGCCGGAGGGCTCCATCAGGGAGTCTTGGATGCACGTCGAGATCGACCGGGTGCGAGACGGTGACGACATCGACGCGATCGTCGAGGACATCCAGCGTGTGCTGCGCGACGTCCGGGAAGCGGTCGAGGACTGGGACCGGATGCATACCCAGGTCGAGGATGTCGTCACCCGACTCCGCTCGGAGCCACCCCCGCTGGACAAGGACGAGGTCACCCAGGCCGCCGACCTGCTGGCTTGGCTGGCCGAGGAGCACTTCACCTTCCTGGGCTACCGCGAGTACCAACTCGGGACCGCGACGGTCGATGGCCACGAGGGACCCGAGGAGATCGAGGTCCTCCGCGCCGTTCCCGGCACCGGTCTGGGGATCCTGCGCGCCGACGCTCCGACCTCTGAGTCCTTCAGTCGCCTGCCGGAGCCGGTCAAGGCGAAGGCTCGCGAGAAGACCCTGCTGGTGCTGGCCAAGGCCAACTCGCGGGCGACCGTGCACCGACCGGCGTACTTGGACTACGTCGGGGTGAAGACCTTCGGCGTCGATGGGGAGGTCACCGGGGAGCGGCGCTTCCTGGGCCTGTTCTCCAGCGCCGCCTACACCGAGTCGTTGCGGAGGATCCCGCTGATCCGGGAGAAGGCTGATGCCGTCCTGCGCGCCAGCGGTTTCGATCCGCGCAGCCACGCCGGTAAGGCGCTGATGGACACCCTCGAGACCTACCCGCGCGACGAGCTCTTCCACACACCGGTGGACGAGCTGGCGCCGATGGCCGAAGCCGCGATGCACGCCCGCGAGCGCCGTGCGGTGCGCATGTTCATCCGCCGCGACACCTACGGACGCTACGTCTCGGTCTTGATCTACCTGCCGCGGGACCGCTACAACACCGCCGTCCGGGAACGCTTCTCCGAGATCCTGCGCTCCAGGCTCGAGGCGGACTCCGTCGAGTTCACCGTCCGGATCAACGAGTCGACCACCGCGCGGGTTCATTTCGTGGTGCGCCTCCCCAAGGGCGAAACGATCCCGGAGATCGACATCGCAGACCTGGAGCGTCGTCTGGCCGAGGCGTCGCGCTCCTGGGTGGACGACTTCACCAGTGCCGTGTCCGCCGAGTTCGGCGAGGAGGCCGGGACGTCCCTGGGGCGTCGCTACGTCGACTCCTTCCCGGAGGCCTACAAGGAGGACTTCAATCCCCGCACGGCTGCGGCCGACCTGGGACGGCTGGAGTCGATTTCGGGTGAGAACGGGATCGACCATTCGTTGTACCAACCCGTCGACGCGGGTCCGGGCGAAGCGCGACTCAAGGTCTACCGGGTCGGCACGCCCCTGTCTCTCTCGGAGATCCTCCCGATGCTGTCCTCCATGGGGGTGGAGGTCGTCGACGAACGGCCCTACGAACTCAGCGGGCTCGAGCGGTCGTCGTTCATCTACGAGTTCGGGCTGCGGTACGGCGGAGCCCTGCCCGAAAAGGCCCGCCAGCTGTTCCAGGACTCCTTGCGTGCGGTGGCCGAGGGCTTCAACGAGATCGACGGGTTCAACGAGTTGGTCCTGGGAGCGCGGCTGACGTGGCGCCAGGCCACGGTGCTGCGCGCCTACGCGAAGTATCTGCGACAGGGGAACTCGCCGTTCGCGCTCGACTACATCGAGGGCGCGTTGGGTGCCAACGTGGACATCACCCGTCAGCTGGTCGAGTACTTCGAGGTCCGCTTCGATCCCGACGCCCACGCAGACGACACGGACGCTCGCACCGAGGCCATGGACCGGGTCCAGGCCTCCATCGAGCACGCCCTGGAGGACGTGGCCAGCCTGGACCACGACCGCATCCTGCGTTCCTACCTGACGTTGATGCGCGCGACGCTGCGCACCAACTACTTCCAACCCTCCGACATCGAGGACCCCGACAGCCCTCCGCGTTCCTACATCTCCTTCAAGCTCGAACCCTCGGAGATCCCGGACCTGCCCGAGCCCCGTCCGCGCTACGAGATCTTCGTGTACTCGCCGCGAGTGGAAGGTGTGCACCTGCGTTTCGGTCCGGTCGCGCGTGGTGGCCTGCGGTGGTCGGACCGTCGCGACGACTTCCGCACCGAGGTGCTGGGCCTGGTCAAGGCGCAGATGGTCAAGAACACCGTCATCGTCCCGGTGGGTGCGAAGGGCGGCTTCTTCTGCAAGCAACTGCCAGACCCGAGCGATCGGGATGCCTGGATGGCTGAGGGAATCGCCTGCTACGAGACATTCATCTCCGGCCTGCTCGACATCACCGACAACCTCGCCGACGGCGACACGGTGCCGCCGCGTCGGGTGATCCGTCACGACGGCGACGACTCCTACCTCGTGGTCGCGGCCGACAAGGGGACCGCAACGTTCTCCGACAACGCCAACCGGGTCGCGGGGGAGTACGGCTTCTGGCTGGGCGACGCCTTCGCCAGTGGTGGCTCGGTCGGCTACGACCACAAGGCCATGGGCATCACTGCCCGAGGCGCGTGGGTCTCGGTGCAACGACACTTCCGGGAGCGCGGCATCGACTCCCAGACCGAGGGCTTCACCTGTGTCGGGATCGGCGACATGAGCGGAGACGTGTTCGGCAACGGCCTGCTGTGCTCGGAGACGACCCGCCTGGTCGCGGCCTTCGACCACCGTGACATCTTCATCGACCCACAACCCGACGCCGCTGCGTCGTACGTCGAGCGCCAGCGTCTTTTCGACCTGCCCCGATCCAGTTGGCAGGACTACGACACGTCACTGATCTCAGCCGGGGGCGGGGTCTTCAAACGCTCAGCCAAGTCGATCCCCCTCAACGACGAGATTCGCGCGGCACTCGACCTGGACAAGTCCCTGAAGGCGATGACCCCGGCCGAGTTGATGACGGCCATCCTGAAGGCACCGGTGGATCTGTTGTGGAACGGCGGCATCGGGACCTACGTCAAGGGGGTCAACGAAACCCATGCGGATGTGGGTGACAAGGCCAACGACGCGATCCGGATCGACGGTGTTGATCTGCGGGCGATCTGCGTCGGCGAGGGAGGAAACCTCGGACTGACCCAGGCTGGGCGGATCGAGTACGCCCGAGGCGGCGGTCGGATCAACACCGACTTCATCGACAACTCCGCCGGGGTGGACACCTCCGACCACGAGGTGAACATCAAGATCCTTCTCGACCAGATCGTTGCCTCGGGTGATCTGACCCAGAAGCAGCGGAACCAGGTGCTGGTCGACATGACCGATGAGGTCGCTGCTCTGGTGCTGCGGGACAACTACGAGCAGAACCTCGCCCTGGCCAACGGGGCGGAGAACTCGGCCCCGTTGCTGCACGTGCACGAGTCCTGGATGAAAAGGCTCGAGGCCCGAGGGATCCTCAACCGTGAGTTGGAGGGATTGCCGCCCAGCCGTGAGGTGAGCCGACGTCTGGCCAACAACGAAGGGCTCAGCCAGCCCGAGCTGTCGGTGCTGCTGGCGTGGACCAAGATCGTGTTGGCCGACGAACTGCTCGACACCGACCTGCCCGATGACCCCTACTGCGACCAGGATCTGCGCAGCTATTTCCCAACCCAGATCCAGGATCGCTTCGCTCAGCAGATCCGCGAGCATCCCCTACGTCGCCAGATCATCGTGACCCAGATCGTCAACGACCTGGTCAACGGGGCCGGTCTGACCTTCTGGCCGCGGCTGGCCGGTGAAACCGGTTCCGATGCGGCCGAGCTGACCCGGGCGAACTTCGTGGCTCGCGAGATCTTCGGCTCCCTCCCGCTGCGTGAGGAGCTCGCCACCTTCGACAACCGACTCGACGCCGACGTGCAGACCCGGGTCCGGATCGAGATGCGCACCCTGGTGGAACGAGCCTCACGATGGATGGTCAACAACCGACGACCTCCCCTGGACAGCAGCGCCACGGTGGACTTCTTCTCCCAGCCGGTCCAGGAAGCCATGGGTCGTCTGCCGGACCTGATGGTCGGAGCGGAGTTGCGGTCCTTCGAGGAGCGACGCGACAACCTGTTGAGCCACGGGGTGCCGATGGAGTTGGCGTTGCGGGTCGCGGTGCTGCCGCCGGCGTACATGCTCCTCAACGTGGTCGAGATCTCTGATCGCGACGGCGTGCCCGTCGACGACGTCGCCCGCGTCCACTTCACCCTGGGTGAACGCCTGGGGCTCTCGACGCTCGTGCAGCGGATCCTCACCCTGCCTCGCGATGACCGGTGGCAGACCATGGCCAGGGCAGCCCTGCGCGATGACCTGCACTCGGTCCACGCCCAGCTCACCAGCCAGGTGCTGGCCAGCACCTCCGCCGAGGACCCGGCGCCCCTGCGGGTGGCGACCTGGGAGGAGTCCGACGCGGTCGTCGTCAACCGTTCGGCATCGACGCTGGCCGAGATCTGCACCGACGAACGGGCCGACCTGGCGCGGATGTCGGTGGGCCTGCGGGTGGTGCGAGGTCTGCTGGCCTAGCTCGACCCGAAACGACCAAGACTGGCCATGTTACTGACCGTCGTTACTACTACCGGACTGTTACAACGGTCCGGTAGTAGTAACGACGGTCAGTAACTAGGTCAGACCCGACGCACCGGGTAGGCCAGGACCACGATGTTGCTCAGGTAGATCCCATCGGCGGAGAAGTCCGCGCAGGTCACCAGGACCAGCCGGTTGGCGGGACGGTCCTGCCCGAAGAGGGTCTGGGAGTACTCCGCGATCTCGGAGCGGGAGTACTTCTCGACCGAGGTCACGACGTAGTCGACGGCCATGCCGTCGTCGGTCGCCCGGATCCGGTCGCCGATCACGAGTTCGCCGAGCCGGTTCATGACTCCGTCGCCGGATGAGACGGTGTGGCCGGTCAGCACCGATTGTCCGTTCATCGCACCGACCGAGGCGCTGTCGTTCCATCGGCCCACCATGTCGGTGTCGGAGGGCGGGGAGAGGACACCGCTGCTTCCGAGGGCGACGTTCACCAGGCTTGCCTCGAGATCGATCGCGGGAATCTGGAGTACGTCACCGGCCACCGGTGAATCGCCCGTGGAGGTGGTCAGCACCTGCCCGGGGTTCACCGGCGCCGGAGCCACCTGTGAGAGACCCGCGGCACCCACCCGGGGATCCGCTGGTGCGAAGCCTCGGTCGAGGCCCGCCACCCCCGGACCCAGGAGCGCCACGGTCGAAGCGAGCACGACCAGGAGACGGAAGGGACGCGCCATGCTGTTGTCCACTTCCGTCTCCTGTCGGTGCGTACTCATCGTCGGGTCTGAGAAGTTGCTCAGTGCACCGAGAAGCGGCGGTAGCCGAGCAAGCCGGCCATGCCGGTCAGCAGCACCAGGGCGCCACCGAGGGCTCCACCGAGGAGGGTGGTCTGGTCAGCGGTGCCGGCTCCGGCGTCGACGAAGGTCGGGACCGTCGGGTTACCGGGGTTGCCCGGGTTACCGGGGTTGCCGGGGTTGCCCGGGTTTTCCGGGTTCTCGGGGTTTTCCGGGTTCTCGGGGGTGCTGACTCGGTCGTTGGGGCCACAGTTGACGCGAGCGATCTCGATGTCGACCAACGGGTCGCCGGAGAACTGCTGGGCGGCGGGCAGGAGCTTCAGCACCACGGCGGTCACATCGATCGACCCGCCGGAACGCGTCTGGCGGTTCAGGGTGATGTCGAGGATGTTGTCCTCCAACGGCGCCAACTGCGGGGCGATCTGCGCGATCAGCGCGTTGACGATCTCATCCTGGATCGGGTCGATGAGGGCCTGCAGAGGAGCCAATTGGGCGTCGAGGGTGTTGTTGAGGTCGACCCGAAGCGCGTCGATCACGGTGTTGAGCACGACATCGAGGTTGGTCAGCACCTTGGTGTTGGGCGGCGGGCTGGCCGGAAATTCGACGAGGTCGATCGAGGACCCGGCCAGATCGAGTTGAAGCTTCGTGTCCGCGATGTTGGACGTGCCGCTCAGAGCGGTGCCCGGTCCGGCGGTGCAGCTGGCCTGGACGGCACCGAGAGTGCCGCCGAGACCGGTAGCGCCGAGGGGCTCGAGTCCGTCGGTGATCGCCTGCGTCAGGGGACCCACCAACTGCGGAACCACGGCGTTCAGCGGCGCGAACGGGCCGAGAGCGGAAGCCGGGTCGATCAGGACCGCGCCCGTCAGGTCCAGATTGGCGATAGAGATGCCCACCGGGTCTCCGGGGCTGATGCATTCGGACTCGCCGACCGTAGCCACCCCTCCACCGTCACCGGCGACACCGGAGCAGGCGGCCGACACGCCTTCCTTGTTCTGCACGAGGGCCTGAGCGTCCTGAGCCAGGACACCGATGTCGAGCACGTTCTGGTTGCCCAACACCGCGATCGGCGGGTTGGCCACGCCGGTCTTGACCTCGCCGGACCCGTCGTTCGTGGCGGCGGTGGTGCCGGTGTCCTGACCGCTTCCGGCGATCGAGAGGCTCAACGCGGTAGCCGACGCCTGCGACACGGTCGGGGCGGCCAGCGCGGGTGCCGAGGCCATCGCGGTGAGCGTCAGGGCCCCCAATGCGGCGGCGATGGTCTGGATACGGGTGTTCACAAATGCTCCTGGGGGGGGGTGCTGGGCGGGCGGCTCACCCCCCAGTCGGCGCCGTCAGTTCGGCATAACGGACGTCACGGTACGCGATATTCTGGGGTGTTTCAGCCGATACTCAGTGTGTGGACAGAATCGTGAAAATTGTCAATGACGACCGGCCCGCTGGGGGGCCGGGGGATACTCGCTCGCATGCCGGAACCGATCGTTGAAGCAGCTACCGACATCGTCTCTCGCGTCCAGCGGGAAGAGGTGAGCGTCGGCGAAGTGGTGGACCGTGCGCTCACGCGGATCCGGGACCTGGACCCAGCCCTGAACGCCTTCTCTGTGGTGCTGGGCGAGGATGCCGTTCAGACGGCGGCACTGCTCGACCGGAGCGGTGGCGAGGGAGGTCCCCTTCGCGGGGTCCCCATCGCCATCAAGGAGGAACTCGATGTGGCCGGGGCCGTGACGACCTTTGGCGGTCGCGGCAACACGACCCCGGCTGCGACCGACGGTGAGGTGGTACGCCGCCTGCGTGAGGCCGGCGCGGTCATCGTGGGGAAGACCAACATGCCCGAGTTCGGCGCCTTCCCGTACACCGAGTCGGTCGCCAACGGCATCACTCGCAATCCGTGGGACCCGAGTCGGACTCCCGGAGGGTCCAGTGGCGGGACCGCAGCGGCCATCGCCTCGGGGATGGTGCCGGTGGCGATCGGCGGAGACGGTGGCGGTTCGATCCGGATCCCGGCCGCCTGCTGTGGCCTGTTCGGGCTCAAGCCCCAGCGCGGACGGGTGACCAACTCTCCGAACGAGCACCTGTGGTGGGCCCTGGGAACCGTGGGCCCGTTGAGCCGCACGGTGCGCGACAGCGCGGTCGTCTACGACGTGATCCGCGGCAGTCTGCCCGGCGACCGGTTCCGCGCCGCGCCGAGCGACTCCTTCGAGGCTGCGTGCGACCGCGAACCCGGTCGCCTGCGCATCGGGTGGTCGGTCAAGCCGGTGACCAAGGGAGTCCGCCCCGACCCGCTGCACGTGGCCACGGTGCGACAGCAGGTCGCCCTGTTGGCCGAGTTGGGTCACGACGTACGAGAGATCGATCCGCGGTACCCAGACCCGACCGCGGTGTTCGTCCCACAGTTCCTCGCCGGGATCCGCGCCGAGGCGGAAGGGGTGGAGCACTACGAACGGCTGGAGCGTCGTACCCGTGAGACCTGCCGGCTGGGTGGTTGGGTGACTCCACGCATCACCGAGTGGGCCATGACGCAGTCCGAGGTCCTGGGGAAGCGGGTCAATCGGATGTTCGACGACATCGACGTCCTCCTCACCCCTACGATGGCGCACCGACCCGCCGCCGTGGGCATGTTGGACGGTCGAGGGACAGTGGCTGCGTCGCTGAGGTCGCTTCCCGCGATCGCCTACGTCGCTATCTGGAACGTCGCGGGCAACCCGGCTGCTGCCGTGCCCTGCGGGATCGGTCCCGACGGACTGCCGTTGAGCGTGCAGCTCGTGGGTCGACCCCATGAGGAGACCACCCTGATCAGCCTGTCGGCGCAGCTGGAGCGCACCCGCCCGTGGCCGCTGGTCGCTCCTTCCCCCTAGCCCGGCAGCCCGGTAGCCCAGCAGCCGGGCATCCGCCGAGCCGAACGTAGGATTCTCCCCACCATGACCCCCGGCCCAGCACTGCGTATCGACGTCGAGGGACGCGTCCTGACCGTCGACCCGCCTGAGGTAGTGCGGATCGGCCGATCGAGCGATGCCGACGTACGGCTGTCCGGCGAATCGGTTTCCCGGGCTCACGCGGAGCTGCGCCCGGGCCCGCAGGGATGGGTGTTGGTCGACGTCGGGAGCCAGCACGGCACCTTCGTAGACGATCGCCGGATCGAGGAGGTGGTGGTGGTCGGGCCGATCTCGGTGCGCTGTGGGCCCCGCGAGGGCGGCTCGACCTTCACCGTTGAGCTCCCGGCCGCCGATCCAGCACTGACCCCGCACCCTGATGCGCCGGCGGCCGACTTCGCGGACACGGTGGTGTTGTCGGGGCCGATGCTGGCGCCTTTCATCGAGGGTGACGGAGCGGCGCCGACACAGACCAGGAGCGGACCGGATCTGCTCGTGGTCGCAGAGGGTCACGAACTGAGGTTCCCGCATGCGACCTCACTGACGATCGGTCGTCATCCTGATTCCACGGTGGTGCTCACCGACCCGGTCGCCTCTCGGCAGCACGGGAGGCTGGACCCCGTGCCGGGGGCCTGGGTCTTCACCAACGACTCGGCCGAGGGCACGTTCGTGGACGGTGAGCGAGTCACGAGTCTGCGGATCGAGGAGCGGAGGACCCTCCGACTGGGGCATCCGGTCGCCGGACCTCAGCTGACGGTGGCTCCGATCCTGTCCGTCCAGGAGGAGGAATCACGGGCCGCTCGGGCGCGTCGAGGTCGACGATGGCGACGGGTCGGTGCTGCGGTGGCTGCCGTGGCGGTGGTCGGCGCTCTGGTGGCCGGCGCGGCGACCCTGCTGCCGAGGTCGAGCGACCAGACACCGGCGGCCACGGCCACTCCCGACGCGGGCCCGGATCTGCTGACCTCGGAGGAACTGGACTCGGCGAAACTGGCGACGGTGTTGATCCTCGCGGAGTCGACCGACGCCTCGGGGGCGGCGGTGTCCTACACCGGTTCGGGGTCGATCCTCACCCCGGACGGGCTGATCCTCACCAACGCGCATGTGGCCGAGCCGGAGACCGAGGGGCTCGAGGAGCGCTACGGGGAGAACTACCTGACGAATCCGTCGGTGCTCCTGGTGGCCCTGCTCGAGAACCCCGATGACTCACCGGCCGCGCCGGCCTTCCGGGCCCGAGTGGTGGAGAGTGACGGTCGGATCGACGCCGCGATCATCCAGATCTTCGCCACCATCGACGGCGATCCGGTTGACGACCTGGATCTCCCGACGATCCCGATCGGTGACTCCGACCTGCTCCGCACCGGTGACGACGTGACGATCCTGGGATTTCCCGGGATCTCGCAGTCGCAGGGGGTGTCGATCACCACCGGAGTGATCTCCACCTTCGTCAACGATCCGGACCTGGGGCCGCGGGCCGAGATCGACACCGACGCCCGGATCGCTCCGGGCAACTCGGGTGGTCTGGCCATCAACAACCAGGCCGAGATCATCGGGGTCCCCTCCGCGTTCTTCGCCCAACAGGGGGTGCCGATCGTGTCCGGTCGGATCCGCCCGATCAATGTGATCGCCGACCTCATCTCCAACGTCGAACAGTGAGCCGATGAGCCTTCTCCTCCACACCCCCCTGGCCAGATCGAGACGCATCCTGGGCGCGGCTGCCCACCGGCTGATCGGACGCCCACCACGCAGCCCACTGACGGGCCGGACCGTGATGGTCACCGGAGCCTCATCGGGGATCGGCGAGGCCACCGCGGTCCTCGCCGCCGAACGCGGTGCCGTCGTCCTCCTCGTTGCGCGGCGAGTCTCGGACCTGGAACGCGTTCGTCAGGTGATCGAGAACAACGGGGGCGTTGCCGTCGCCTATCCCTGCGATCTGACCGACCCGCTGGCCATCGACACCCTGGTCGCCACGGTCCTCGCCGACCACGGGACGGTCGATTACCTGGTCAACAACGCGGGCCGGTCCATCCGGCGGTCCCTCGAACTCAGCGGGGATCGGCTCCACGACTTCGATCGCACCATGGCCATCAACTACTTCGGTCCCGTACGGCTGACCATGGGTCTGTTGCCGGCGATGCGGGCCCAGAGATTCGGTCAGGTGGTCAACGTGGTCAGTTGGGGAGTGCAGCTGAAGGCTCCGAAGTACTCCGCCTACCTCGCCTCGAAGGCGGCCCTGGACACCTGGTCGAGGATCGCGGGGCGAGAGACCTACGGCGAGAACGTCACCTTCACCAACATGCGCTTCGGACTCGTCCGCACCGCCATGGTCGTTCCGACGCAGACGGTCGAGGATCGCCGGGCGATGTCACCGCACACGGCGGGTCTGCGCGTGGTCCGCGCCCTGGAGGAGCGCCCGATCACGGTCAACCCCCTGGTCGGAAGCGTGGGGGAGGTCCTGAACCTGGCTCTGCCTCGAGTCAGCGACGCAGTGATGCACCGGTTCCACCGCTCCACCCCGGACTCGCCCGCAGCCCGGGGCGAGTAGCCCGGCTAACTGGCCTTCTTCGCTGCCTTCTTGGTCGGTTTCTTGGCTGCCTTCTTCGCGGTGGTCTTCTTGGCCGGCTGCTTCGTTGCTGCCTTCTTTGCCGTCTTCTTGGCTGTTGTCTTGGACGGGGTCGACTTCGCAGGCGGCGAATCCTCGGTGTCCTCACCCCGGGCCGTCTTGGCCGCGTCCACCGAACGCTGCAGGGCAGCGAGCAGGTCGACGACCTCGCCGGAAGACTTGGTGGAGGTGGGCGTGCGTTGGAGTTCGCCGCCCTCGATCTTCGACTTCACCAGGGCTTCGACCGCCTCGGCATAGTCGTCTTCGAAGTCAGCGGCGTCGAAGTCTCCGGCGAGTGTCTCCACGAGCATGGTGGCCATGGACACCTCGGCGTCCTTGACCTCGCCCACGTCGATGGTGAAGTCCGGCGTGCGGATCTCGTCGGGCCACATCATCGTCTGCAGGACGATGACGTCTTCGCGCACCCGCAGGACCGCGATGGTCGTACGGTTGCGAATCGCGACCGTGACCACGGCCATCCGGTCGGCGTCGACCAGGGCCTGACGCAACAGGGCGTAGGGCTTGGCGCCGGCCTTCTCCGGCTCGAGGTAGTAGGACTTCTCGAACAACATCGGGTCGATCTGGTCGGACGGGACGAACTTCTCCACGGCGATCTCGCGGCTGTTGGCCGCCGTGGGCAGCGACGAGAGATCGTCCTCGTCGAGGATCACCATCTCGCCGTCCTCGGTCTCGTAGCCCTTGGCGATCTCGGAGTAGGGCACCTCCTCACCGTCGAGTGAGCACACCCGTTGGTACTTGATCCGGCCGCCGTCCTCACGGTGGACCTGTCGAAACGAGACGTCATGGCTCTCGGTGGCGGCGTACAACTTGACCGGAACACTGACCAGGCCGAAGGAGACCGCTCCCTTCCAGATGGCACGCATGACCTCAGCCTACGCCCGACCGGACCCGTCGAGGGTCCATGATGGGCCCCATGCGCCCCATGCTGGCGACCCGAGGTGAGGTCGTTCCCACCGGTGAGAACTGGACCCACGAGGTGAAGTGGGACGGGATGCGGGTGCTCGCGGACGGCGCCGGGACCGCCCTCCGGCTGACCTCCCGGACCGAGAACGACGTCACGGTCGCCTTCCCGGAGTTCCTCGACCTGGCCGGTCGCGACGTCCTGCTGGACGGTGAGGTGGTGGCGTTCGCCGCCGGGATCCCGAGCTTCGGTGCCCTGCAGGAGCGGCTGCACGTGCAGCGCAGCGCACGCGCCCGGATCCTGGCCCAACGGGTGCCGGTGACGCTCGTGGTCTTCGACGTGTTGCGGGTCGGCACTGCTGATCTGCGCGACGAACCCCTGTCGACTCGACGCGAGGCTCTCGCGGAGCTCGAGCTAGACCAGAGCCACGAGCACGTGCAGGTGCCCCCGGCGTACGACGACGGGCCGATGCTGCTCGACGCCACCCGGTCCCAGGGGCTGGAGGGAATGGTGAGCAAGCGTCTGGACAGCCGCTACCTCACGGGTCAGCGCAGCCGGCACTGGCTCAAGTTCCCGCACCGGATCCGGGAGTCCTACGTGGTCGGCGGTTGGCGGTCCGAGGTCGGCGCAGAGTCGCGGCTGGGCGCCATTCTCGTGGGATCGGTGGGAGAGGGGGACTCGCTCTGGTTCCGCGGTCGTGTGGGGAGCGGCATCGCGGGTCGGCAGGGCGCCATGCTGCGCGACCTCTTGCTTCCCCTGGAGCGAGCGTCCTCGCCCTTCGCCGAACCGGTGCCACGGGTGGACGCTGCAGGAACGCGCTGGGTGGAACCGGTGCTGGTGGTGGAGGTCGAGTCGCTGGGGGTCTCGGCCGCGGGACGGCTACGGCAGCCGGCATATCAGGGGGTCAGTGCGCAATGAAACGCAGCGAGGTCCACGTAGACGTCGAAGGGCGGACGCTGCGGCTGACCAATCTCGAGAAGGTGATCTATCCCCGGACCGGTACGACCAAGGGGGAGGTTCTGAACTACTACGCCCGGATCGCCCCGGTCCTGCTGCCTCACCTCGCCGACCGTGCCGTGACCCGGATCCGCTGGCCCCACGGCGTGGATGACCTGAGCTTCTTCGAGAAGAACGCCCCGGGGGGAACCCCCTCGTGGGTTCGGACGGTGTCGATGCCGACATCGTCGGACAAGCCGTTGGTCTTCCCGATCTGCTCCGACCTGGCGACGTTGACGTGGTTGGCCAATCTGGCTGCCCTGGAGTTGCACGTGCACCAGTGGCAGGTGGGCCGGCGTGGTCGGCTGTTCCCCAGCGATCGGATCGTCATCGATCTGGATCCCGGTGAACCTGCCGGACTCCAGGAGTGTGCGCAGGTGGCTCTGCTCGTTCGGGAGCTGCTTGCGGATCGGGACCTGGTCGCCCGCCCGGTCCTCAGCGGCAGCAAGGGCCTGCATCTGTACGCCGACCTGCCCGGGCGGATGCCGGCCGAGGATGCCACCGCTCTGGCCCGCGAGGTGGCCGAGACCCTGCAGAAAAGGGAACGGGCCCTGGTGACGGCCACGATGACGAAGTCGGTGCGCAGCGGAAAGGTGTTCTTGGACTGGTCCCAGAACGCGGCGTCGAAGACCACCGTCTCGCCCTACTCCCTGCGCGGCAAGCAGTGGCCGCAGGTTGCGGCCCCCATCACCTGGCAGGAGGTGCGCACGGGCGCGGAGGACCCCGACGGACTCGAGCAGTTCCGGTTCGCCGACGTCCTGGAGCGCGTGTCCGAGCACGGCGATCTGTTCTCCACCGATTCGGTCTGAATCGATCCTCTTCACACAATCTTGTTACTCATTCGTGTAGCCGACGTTCTGCGCCCGTATGAGGACGCGTCCTACGCTTGAGCCTCAGGAGACTAGGTAGAGAGTGCATGGGCCCGACTGTGGAGATTGCGCCAACCGCGAGACGACGGGTGTGGACCGCCCGCGCTGCGGTTCTGCTGGTGGCGCTCATCGTTGCTCCGGTCACCGTGCTGGCCCTGGTGCCGACCGTGTTCGGACTGGAGCGGTACGTCATGACAAGCGACGTCATGGGCGGATCGCTCTCGCGAGGATCCTTGATGTTCGATCGCATCGTGCCGGCCAGCGACGTAGAGGTCGGCGATGTGGTCAGTTACCGTCCTCCTCCGTCGGCCGAGATGGATTTTTTCATCACCCGTCGCGTCGCCGACGTCGGCGACGGGTATATGCAGACCCAGGCCGACACCCACTCCGAACCCGACCCGTGGTGGGTGCAGCAGAGCGACTATCCAGCCATCTCCCGAATGGTGATCGGCGTGCCGTACATCGGCTACGTGTCCTTGTGGGCCGAGGGACGATCCACCTGGAATCTCGTGCTGATCGGGGCAGGAAGTCTCCTGTTGGTGGTGCTGGCCCGAGACCGCTGGGGCTCGCGACCGCGGCGTAGCGAGCACGCGGAGGCTGTCGGGGTCTGAGGCCAACGAGTCCCGACGTGCCGGTCTGGGTGACTTCCCTCCGGGGGAGGGACCCATGGCCCTATGATCGACCCCATGGTTCACAGAGTTCTTGTCGTCGAAGACGAGGAAGACATTGCCTTCCCCCTCGTACGGACGCTGGAACGTGAGGGCTACGACGTGCTGTGGGTCGACAGCGGCAAGAAGGCCCTGGAGGAACTAGAGGGTCGTTCGGCCGACGTGGTCATCTTGGACCTGGGGCTGCCGGACATGGACGGGCTCGACGTGTGCAAGAGCGCCCGTTCGGCGGGCTATCAGGGTGCGATCATGATCGTGACCGCCCGCGCCGGCGAGCTGGATCGCGTGGTCGGGCTCGACTTCGGGGCGGATGACTACTTGGCGAAGCCCTTCGGATTGGCCGAACTCCAGGCTCGGGTGCGCGCACTGCTGCGCCGCACCGGCAACGGTCCGGACGACGATGACATCCCCGACGGTGCGTTGCGGATCGACGTGGACGCGCGCCGCGTCTACGCCGGAGACGACGAGGTTCCCTTGACGGGCAAGGAGTTCGACGTGTTGAACATCCTGGCCGCCCACCGTGACAAGGTCGTGTCCCGCGGCCGGCTGATGGCCGATGTCTGGGACGAGAACTGGTACGGCTCGACCAAGACCCTCGACGTCACCATCGGTCGCCTGCGTCAGAAGCTCGAAGGGGTCGGCGTCCAGGAACGCGTCGTAGCGGTCCGGGGTGTGGGATTCCGTCTCGAGGGTGCCGCTCCCGATGCGTGAACGCCTGACGATCGCGTTCGCGATCGTGATGCTGCTGCTGATCGCGGTGGCGGGGGTGATCCGGGGTTACGCCCTGGACGGTTCGTTGCGGGAGAGGGCCAGCGAGGATGTCGTACGCGACACCGCGGTGATCGCCACCCTGCTCACCGAGCGCCAGGCTGCCGGTCAACCGATCGACGAGGCTCAACTCACGCAACTGATCGACACCTACGATCGGATCGAGGTGACGGCGCAGGACGGCGAGATCACCCGCGCATCGGGGGAGAACTTCGACATGGAGGGCTCGATCGCGGCGTCCTTACCCCTGGCCGACGGCACACTGACCGTTCGTGTGGCACCGGTCACTTCGCGTCAGGCTTGGGCCGATGGATTGGCGGGGGTCGTCTTCCTCTTCCTGCTGCTGGCGGTGGTGGCGGCCCTGATCGGATTCATCCTGGCCAGTTACCTGGCCGCGCCGTTCCGGCAGCTGGCCACCGCTGCGTCCGCGCTCGGGCGCGGCCGGTTCGACCTGGACCTGCCCACCACTCAGGTCCCCGAGGCGAAGAAGATCGCTCGGGCGCTGGAGAGCAGCGCGTCGCTGCTCCGCGACAGGATCGGTCGGGAGCAGCAGTTCTCCGTCCACGCCTCTCACGAGTTGCGCACGCTGCTGACCCGGCTTCGGTTCGAACTGGAGGAACTCAGCAACTCCGAACCCGCTGGCTCGTCGGCACGACGGGTGGCCACGACCTGCCTGGGGTCGGTGGATCAACTCAACGAGGTCGCCGGAGAGTTGGTCGAGATCTCGCGACGTGGATCGCTGGTCGCGGGCGCGGAGATTCCGCTTCGGGACCTCGCCACCCAGTCCGCTCAGCTCTGGGCGGACCGCCTGGCGGAGGAGAGCCGACTCGTGACGGCCGCGGTGGAGGGCGAGATCGAACTGCTGCTCACCCCGGGACCGGTGGAGCAGGTGCTCGACCTGCTTCTGACCGACGTGGTCAAGCACGGGGCCGGCGACGTGAGGCTGGTGTTCGAAGGGGCCACGACATCGGTCCGGGTCAAAGTGACCTGCATGCACCCCGCCGTCACCGGGGACGGCGAGGCCGAACTGGTCGCGCAGGCCCGCTTGGTCGTCGAAACCCTCGGCGGCCGTTTCGAGAGCCTCGAGGACGGACACCGGATGACGGTGCTGCTACCGCGACGCTAGCGTCGCGGGGCACGCGGCAGGGTCAGTCGCAGACGTCGCACAGACCGGTCGGCGGGATGGCCATGTGACAGCGGGGGCACGTGTTGACCGGACGTTCTTCGCGCGCAGCCTTGCGGGCACGTGACCGGCTGGCCGCGAGCTTGGGGGTCAGCGCGCGGCTACCACCGTCGTCGGGCAGACCGATCGCGTCGTGGTCGCGGTAGCACCGCAGTCGCTCGTGGGCCGCGTGGTCGTCAGGGTCGCCGGGGCGGGTACCGGTCAGCGTCGTGATGCTGGCGGCGTACGCCTCACCCACGCTGCCCTGGGCGTTGACGCAGAGGGACGCCAGGTTGGCCTCGTCCTTCTCGGCACAGATGACCGCGACCCGGGCCAGCACGTCACCGATCCAGTGATGGATGGCCTGGGAGGTGCGGATCCCGCTGTGGAACTGAATCTGGGCGGCGAGTTCCTTGTAGGTGACCACGGACTGGTAGGTGCCAGCGGCACCCCGCAGGACGTCGTGGGCGGCCTCGGCCCAGGCGTCACGGCTGACGTCGAGGTCGAGATCAGCGGCATCGCGCCACTCGCCGGGAGCGGGGGTCTCCAGGGAGAGCAGGTCCTCGGTGGCCGTCACCTCGAAGTCGAGGTCACGCAGCACCTTGGCGGCTCCGGTCTTGCCGTCGGAGAAGTCCGCGCTGGGCGCTACCTCGCCGGTCGCATACCGGTGGGCGACCCCGAGGATGGCCTTGGAGTCGTAGTTACGACCGTCGTGGCGCAGGTGGTAGTCGCGGGTGCGAGCGAATCCGTAGTCAGCCAAGAAGGCTTCGGCTCCGCGTTCGTCGTACTCGCCCATCGCTTGAACAACGTGATCATGGGTGACCTTGCGAAAATCGGGCATAGGTCGACCATAGGGCTTGCATGGGTGAGCCCCGCATTCGGTGGGCGGGGAAGTGCCGATGCTCACGTGGTCCAGTGCGCTCCCGGCGCGTCGCGCGGGTTGAAGGGCAGGTAGAAAGACAGGGTGCCCCACGACCCGAGCGACCACTTCGTCCACGTTCGCGGTGCCAGCGAACACAACCTGAAGCACATCGACGTCGACCTCCCGCGAGACGCCATGGTCGTGTTCACCGGGGTCTCCGGGTCGGGAAAGTCGTCCTTGGCGTTCGGCACGGTGTACGCCGAGGCGCAGCGTCGCTATTTCGAGTCGGTCGCGCCCTACGCGCGCCGGCTGCTGCAGCAGGTCGGTGCTCCGCACGTGCAGGAGATCACCGGGCTGCCACCGGCGGTGGCGCTGCAACAGCGGCGTGGAGCTGCGAGCTCCCGATCGACGGTGGGCACCCTCACCACGATGTCCAACCTGCTGCGGATGCTCTACTCGCGCGCCGGCTCCTACCCCGATGGAGCCGCACGCCTGGGCGCGGAGGCGTTCTCGCCGAACACCGCGGCGGGGGCCTGCCCGCGCTGCCATGGGTTGGGGAAGGACCACGACGTCGCCGAGGGCCTACTCGTCCCCGACCCCTCGCTCAGCATCCGCGAGGGCGCCATCGCCGCGTGGCCCGGCGCCTGGCAGGGCAAGAACCTCCTGCGGATCACCAAGGCCGTCGGGATCGACGTCGACCTGCCGTGGCGCGACCTCGCCCAGAGCGACCGGGACTGGCTGCTCTACACCGATGAACAGCCGCGCGTCCTGGTCGACCGTCGTGGGGAGCCCGACGACTCCACGGGGCGTGACTACTACGGCACCTTCTGGAGCGCCCGCAAGCACGTGCGCCATGTGTTGGCCGACACCAAGAGTCAGATGATGCGCGACAAGGCGATGCGTTTCGTGCGTGGCGTGGTGTGCCCGACCTGCCGCGGCACGGGTCTGCAACCCGACTCCTTGGCGGTGACCTTCGCCGGACGCAGTATCGATGAGATGAACGACCTGTCGTTCGCGGATCTGGTCGAGGTGCTGCGCCCGGTGGCCGAGCTCACCGAGGCCGCCGCGGCCACGTCCACGGCTGATTCGGGAGAGGCGACCGAGGTCGCGGTCCGGATCTGCGCCGATCTCGTGGCCCGGGTCGAGGTGCTGCTTGGCCTGGGACTGAGCTACCTCGCCCTGGGGAGGAGCTCCACGACCCTGTCGCCCGGTGAGGCGCAACGGCTGCGGATCGCCACCCAGTTGCGTTCCGGCCTCTTCGGGGTCGTCTACGTCCTCGACGAGCCGTCTGCGGGCCTGCACCCGGCCGACGCGGAGCCGCTGATCGACGTGTTGGACCGGCTCAAGGAGTCCGGGAACTCGCTGTTCATCGTCGAGCACGACCTCGATGTGGTTCGGCGGGCCGACTGGATCGTCGACATCGGTCCAGGGGCCGGTGAGCACGGCGGTGAGCTGGTGTACTCCGGCCCGGTGGCAGGCCTCGAAGACGCCGAGGGGTCCGTCACCGCGGAGTACCTCTTCGGACGCTCCGCACCCCTCGAGCGGCCACGGCGTACCCCGCACGGGTGGTTGCACCTGCGAGGGATCAGCCGGCACAACCTCGAGGATCTCTCGGTGGACATCCCGCTGTGTGTGCTGACCGCGGTGACCGGTGTGTCCGGATCGGGCAAGTCCACGTTGGTCACGCAGGTGCTCGCCGAGCTGGTACGCCGTCACGTGGGTCAGGCACCGGACGAGCCCGAGAGCGGAGCTGCGAGTGAGTTGGAGATCGACGCCGTGGACGGGGTGGACGCCCAGGGTCTGGAGTCCTTCGACCGACTCGTCCGCGTCGACCAGCGCCCGATCGGACGCACCCCACGCTCGAATCTGGCGACCTACACCGGGCTCTTCGACGCCGTCCGCAAGGTGTACGCCGCGACGCGGGAGGCGCGCGAGCGCGGCTACGGCGCAGGGCGCTTCTCGTTCAACGTCGCGGAGGGACGCTGCGAGACCTGCCAGGGGGAGGGCACCGTGTCGGTCGAGCTGCTGTTCCTGCCGGGCACCTACGCCGCATGCCCGACCTGCCACGGCGCCCGCTACAACGCCGAGACCCTCGAGATCGACTATCGCGGCAAGAACGTGGCCGAGGTGTTGGCTCTCTCGGTGGACGAGGCCGCCGAGTTCCTGGCGGACGTCCCCGCCGCCGAGCGCAGCCTGTCCACACTGCGCGAGGTCGGTCTGGGCTACCTGCGTCTGGGGCAGCCGGCGACCGAACTCAGTGGTGGAGAGGCCCAGCGGATCAAGTTGGCGACCGAACTGCAGCGCGCCCGACGGGGCCATGCGCTGTATCTGCTCGACGAACCCACCTCGGGTCTGCACCCGGCCGACACCGCCCTGCTGGTCCGGCAACTGCACCGGCTGGTCGACGCGGGCAACACCGTCGTCCTGGTCGAGCACGATCTCGACACCATCGTCAGTGCCGACTGGGTGATCGACCTGGGACCCGGCGGGGGCGACGGGGGCGGTCGGGTGATGGCCACGGGAAGTCCTGAGGAGGTCGCGCTCGTCGAGGGCAGCGCCACGGCGCCCTACCTGGCCACCAGGCTGGGTATCGAGTCCGAGAACGGGTCGAGCCCCTGACCTGTCAGAACAGGCCAGGGGCTCGGGGTCTGGGGTGAGTAACGGGACTTGAACCCGCGACATCCGCCACCACAAGGCGGCGCTCTACCAGCTGAGCTATACCCACCACGGAGCCTCGTCGCCGCAGCGGCAAGGACCGAGGAGAAGTGTAGACCGACGGTGGCCCAGCCTCAGAATCGGCCTCAGTCTGTGGCGGGTGGCTCTCCGGTCAGTCCGGTCAACGCGCCGCCGTGCTTGGCGGCGACGACTCCGGCCGTGGCCGAATCGGGACCGGGGGCGGGCACGAACACCGCTTCGCGGTAGTAGCGCAGTTCCTCGATGCTCTCCTGGATGTCGGCCAGGGCGCGGTGGTTCCCGCGCTTGGGCGGCGAGGCGTAGTAGGCGCGGGGGTACCACCGGCGGGAGAGCTCCTTGATCGAGGAGACATCGACGATCCGGTAGTGCAGGAAGGCATCGAGGTCGAGCATGTCGCGGGCCAGGAACGCACGGTCGGTGCCGACGGTGTTGCCGGCCAGGGGCGGTCGGCTCTCGGTGCCGCAGTGTTCGGTGAGGTAGGCCAGGACCTGGGTCTGGGCCTCCTCGAGCGTCACGCCGCTGTCGAGTTCCTCCAGGAGCCCGGACTTCTCGTGCATGGAACGGACGAAGGGGATCATCTGCTCCAGCGCAGCGGCAGGAGGCTTGATGATGATATCGACCCCCTCGCCCAGCACGTTGAGATCGAAGTCGGTCACGAGCGCGGCGATCTCGATCACCGCGTCCGCAACGAGGTCGAGGCCGGTCATCTCACAGTCAATCCATACAAGTCGGTCAGTCACGCTGCGCACCCTACTCATCGCCACCCCCAGCGGGGCTCTACGGTTCGGGGTGGCAGGTCGGGTGGCAGGCGAGTGGCAGGCGGGGAGACAGCACATGGTGACGAGGAACGCCGCAGAACAAGCGGAGAAGCAGCGCCGACAGCGTCGCGCAGCACGGTTGAACCTGTTGGGCGTGGCGGGTCTGGTGGCGGTGCTCATCGGCGCCGCCGTCGCGTTCAACCTCATCCGGGACACCGGACCGGGACCGGTGGACGCACCGGCGGCCGGCGCTAGCGAGTACGGCTTGGTCATCGGTGACGATCAGGCGCCCACCACGGTGGTGGTCTACGAGGACTTCGTCTGTCCCTTCTGCGGCGAGTTCGAGGCCGCCAGCGCCGATGAGTTCGCCGCCTTGGCCGACGAGGGCAAGGTGCTGGTCGACTACCGGGTCTTCGATCTCCTGGGCACCGACTACTCGAGCGATGCGGCCCAGGCTTTCTCCGTCGTGCTCGCCGAGAGCGGGCCGGAGGTGGCCTCGGCCTTCCACGACCTGCTCTTCGAGGAGCAGCCGGAGGAGTCGGGGCCCTTCCCCGACAGCGACTGGTACGTCGACCTCGCCGTTCAGGCGGGAGCCGAAGATGGCGCCGTACGGCCGGGGATCGAGGAGGGTGACACCACCTGGGTCGACCAGGCCACGGACGAGGCGGCGAACGCCGGGGTCCAGGGAACCCCCACCATCCTGCTCAACGGCGAGGTGTTCGACGACTACAGCGATCTGGAGGATGCAGCGTCGTCGCTGGTTTCGGTGATCACCGAGCGAAGTGCCACGATCGAGCCATGAGTTCGAGCCAGTTGTCCGCATTCATCGCTGCCCTGCCGAAGGCCGAACTGCACGTCCATCAGGTCGGGTCCGCCTCGCCGCGGATCGTCAGTGAGTTGGCCGAGCGGCACCCCGGGACGGTGCCCTCCGACCCCGAGGAACTGCGTGCGTTCTACGAGTTCCGCGACTTCGCCCACTTCATCGAGGTCTATCTGGCCGTCGTGGGGTTGATCCGGACGCCGGAGGATATCCGCTACCTGACCTATGAGGTCGCCCGGGAGCTGACCCAGCAGCAGGTGCGCTACGCGGAGTTGACCTGCACGCCGTACACCTCGGTGGCGGTCGGCATTCCGATCGAGGCCTACAGCGAGGCCATCGAGGATGCCCGGGTAGCGGCCGAACGGGACTTCGGTCTGACCATGCGGTGGATCTACGACATCCCCGGCGAGTCGGGCCTGCCAGCGGCCGACGCGACCCTGTCCTACGCACTGAACCACCCCACGGACGGTCTGGTCGGGTTCGGCCTCGGCGGTCCCGAGGTGGGGGTGCCGCGACCCCAGTTCGAGCCGCACTTCTCCGCCGCCCGCGCTGCCGGGTTGCGCTCCGTGCCGCACGCCGGTGAGACGACGGGCGCGCAGACGGTGTGGGACGCCGTACGCCTCCTGGGGGCCGAGCGGATCGGCCACGGGACGTCGGCCGCCTCGGATCCGGATCTGTTGGATCACCTGGCGGCCGAGGGGATCGCGCTGGAGGTCTGCCCGTCCTCCAACCTCGCGACCCGTGCGGTGGCCTCGATGGACGAGCACCCGTTGCCCGCCTTCGTGGCGGCCGGGGTGCCGGTGACGATCAACTCCGACGACCCGCCGATGTTCAACACGACGCTGAACCGTGAGTACGAACTCGCCGCGGATCTGTTGGAGTTGGACGAGCGCGGCGTGGCCGACCTCGCGCTGGCGGCCGTCACGGCATCGTTCGCACCCGACGACGTGAAGACGAGCATCGCCCGGGAGATCGAAGCCACTCTCTGAGGTGTGGGGCCCCGCCACCTCATACGCGGCGGGGCACTGCCCGTTCTACGCGGCCATCGGTCGTGGATGGGGCAGGCACGCCGTACGACGTCGGTGAGCTGCCCGTGATCAGGTCAGGAGGTCGGCGAGCAGGGCCTCGACCCGGGCCTTGATCTCGTCACGGATGGGACGCACGGCGTCCAAGCCCTGACCGGCGGGGTCGGCCAACTCCCAATCCTCGTAGCGCTTGCCGGGGTAGAACGGGCAGGCGTCCCCGCAGCCCATGGTGATGACCGCGTCAGAGGTCTGCACGGCCTCGTCGGTCAAGACCTTCGGGCTCGCCGACGTGATGTCGATCCCGATCTCGGCCATCGCCTCGACCGCGGCGGGATTGATCTGATCGGCGGGCTGGGATCCCGCGGAGAGGACCTGGACCCGATCGCCGCCGAGGTGGGCGGTGAAGGCCGCGGCCATCTGGGACCGGCCGGCGTTGTGCACGCAGACGTACAGGACGGTGGGCACATCGGCGGACCTAGCTGACATAGACATGCGTCTATGTTGTCAGAAGTGTCGGCGAGGCAGACTCCCGCCTTGACCAGCAGCGCTCGTGATGAATAACATCGTTGGATGACGATGAATGAGGCTCCCGCCTTGACCGAGACAGCGGCGCTGTTCCGCGCGCTGGGGGACCGGCAGCGATTGCGGATTCTGCAGCACCTGCTGTCCGGCGAGCACCGGGTCGTCGATCTGACTTCTCACCTCGGCCTGGCCCAGTCGACGGTGTCCAAGCATCTTGCGTGTCTTCGGGACTGCGGCCTGGTCGAGTCGCAGGCGGTAGGCAGATCCTCGGTCTTCACCCTGTCGCAGCCCGCCATGGTGACAGCGTTGCTGGGGTCGACTCAGTCGCTCCTGAGGGCGACCGGCGATGCGGTGACGACCTGTTCGACGTACGACGAGGTGAGCGCCTGATGGGCGCTGGTCACGGGCACGGGGCTGGTCCGATGTCGTCCGGGTCGATGTCGGCAGGGGCGCGTCATCGCACCCGGATGCTGATTTCGTTCGCGTTGGTGGCGTCCTTCTTCCTGATCGAGCTGGTGGCGGGTCTGGTGACGGGCTCGTTGGCGCTGATCTCCGATGCCGGTCACATGGCCGCCGACGTGGTGGCTCTCGGGGCGGCACTCCTGGCGACCCGGATCGCGGGCCGTCCGGACCGGACCGGTCGACGCAGCTACGGGTCCTACCGCGCCGAGATCTTCGCGTCGGGATTCACGGTGCTGTTGATGCTGGGCGTTTCGGCGTACGTCGTGATCGAGGCGTTGGGTCGGATGGGGGAGACCGTCGAGATCGACGCCGTGCCGGTGCTCGTCGTCGGAGCGATCGGACTGCTGATCAATCTGGTCACGCTGGTCCTGCTCCGTAGTGGGTCGAGGGAATCGTTGAACGTGAAGGGTGCCTACCTCGAGGTCGTGGCCGACGCCGTCGGCAGCGTCGGGGTGATGGTCGCCGCGGTGCTGGTGCTGACGACGGGCAACGGGGTCTGGGACACCGTGATCGCGCTGGCGATCGGCGCGTTCGTGTCCGTGCGGGCCGTCTTCCTGGGCCGTCAGGTGCTGGCCGTGCTGGGACAGCACGTGCCCGAGGGGCTGGACATCGAGGTGGTGGCGGCCGACCTGAGCGCTCTCGATGGGGTGGGGGATGTGCACGATCTGCACGCCTGGACCCTCACGTCGGGGATGAATGTGGCGACCGCACACCTCGTGCTGAGCGAGGGTGCCGACGCTCAGACCGTTCTTGGCGCGGCCCAGCAGGTGCTCAGCCGCGACCACGCCATCGACCACGCGACGCTCCAGGTGGAGGACCAACCGTTGGCGGCCTGCCACGAGGTCACCTGGTGAGGGATCACTTCCTGGGCTGACTGCGGCCATCTCGGGGACGTAGGGGCCGTGGCTGACGTACTTTGTTGCCACCGTTCAGCCAAGGGAGCCCCTGTGTCCACCGTCCGATCTCGTCTCGCGGCCAGCATGCTGGCCCTCACTCTTGCCGGCGCCGTTCTGGTGCCCTCCGCTGCCTCGCCTGCGGGCACGGAACGTCCCGGACCGCTGAGGTACGTCGCCCTCGGCGACTCCTACAGCGCCGCGTCGGGAGTCCTCCCCATCGACCTCACCGATCCCACCGCTTTGCAGTGCACCCGATCCACGCGCAACTATCCGAAGGTGATCGCCAAGCGGATCGGAGCCACGCTGACCGATGTCACGTGCGGCGCGGCGGACACCAACGACTTCACGGGGTCCCAGCAGCCGGGGGTCGCTCCCCAGCTGGACGCGCTGCGCAAGAACACGCAACTGGTGACGATGACCATCGGTGGGAACGACAGCAGTGTCTTCATCAACTCCATCCTGCGGTGCGGCGCGCTGGGGATCGCCTCAGCGGGCCAGGGGAGCCCCTGCAAGGACGAGTACGGCGCCTCGTTCGTTCGCACGATCCGCAAGAAGACGTTCCCTGCGTTGAAGCGTGCGCTGCGTGCGGTGCACCGGAAGTCGCCGCGCGCCCGAGTGGCGATCCTGGGCTATCCGAGGATCCTTCCGCCGACCGGCGGTTGCTTCCCGCTGATGCCGGTGGCGACAGGCGACGTGCCTTACCTGTTCAAGCTCCAGACGGTTCTCAACAACAAGGTCCGCCAGGCGGCCCGTAAGACCGATTCGATCTACGTCGACGTGCCCCGTGCGTCGCGCGGACGCGACGCGTGCCAGTCGATACCGAAGCGCTGGGTCGAGCCGGTGCTCGTGGGCACGAACCCGGTGATCGTGCATCCCAACGCCCGCGGGGAGGCCGCGATGGCGCGGTTGACCATGAAGCGACTCGGCTTGCGCTAGGCGCCAAGGACCAGCTCGTAGCCGCGGATGATGTCGATGACGACGCGTTCGGCGGGGGTGTGTGGTGGGTGTCCTTTGGCGGGTGTGGGTGCTCGGGGTGCGGTGGAGGTGTAGCGGTGGCCGCTCGGGGTGATCGTGGTGACTTGATGTCGGTGGCTGTGGGGGTCGGTGGTCTGGGTCCAGCCGGGGGCCTGTTTGGCGTGGTTGCAGGCCTCGCAGAGACCTTGACCGTTCTCTGCGGACGTTTCTCCACCGGTGTCGGCTGTGTGGATGTGGTCGGACTGGGCGATCGGGGCGTCACACCAGGGGGTGCGGCAGATCCCTTGGTCGCGTAGTCGCAGGAACTCGGCGATGGTTGCGGTGTGGAGGCGTTGTTTGGTGGTCATCGCGACCAGGCGGCCGTGGGGGTCGGCGTACAGGCCCCGGATGAACGTGATGGCCTCGGAGTCCATGGAGTTCGCGATGAGGTGGCGGGCGATCTCGGCCGGGACGGGTCCGTAGCCAGGGACGTCGGCGGGTTCGTGTCCGCCGCCGAAGAGGCTGGTATCGGACATCACGACGTTCACGGTGATCGGTGCTTCGGGCGCCTGTTCCTGACCGGTCAGTCGGGCGACGAGGGTGTCGGCCATGATCTGGCCCTTGGACCGGTCATCGCCAGCGGCTTTCGCGGCAGCGACTGCGTGTTGCAGCGCGGCCCAGCAGGCGATCCCCTGGGTGGCGGGGAGTGCCCCGGTGAGGTAGGACATCGTGTCGGGGGCCGGCCGCAAGGACACAGTGCGTTCGGATGCGGCCTTCCGGTTCCGACGGGTCACCGCGGCCGGGTCCAACCGGGCTGCGTGGGACCGGAGCATCGCGACCAGACGCCGGGTCCCGACTCCTTCCAGCACGGTCTCGTCGGCACACATCGCCTCATCGACCCATCGGCGGTCCTCGACGGTGAGGCAACTGGTTTCGCGGACCATCAGCGTCGCGGCGTACTCCGAGAGTCTGCCGGTGTGTAACGCGTCCGCGGTGTGGGGCATCTCGGCCCGCAGGGTCTTGGCGACGGCGAGAAACACCTGCCCCCGGTGCGGGGACTCCCGGCGGGCCAGGGCGACCTGGTGGGCCACCCCACGTCCCTGCCGTCGTGCGGGTTCCCCGGCCGCTGCCTGCTGGGCTCGTTGGGAGGTGTCGAGGTCGACGGCGAGGTCACCCTGGAGGGCGGAGATCGTGTTCTTCAGATCCTCCAACGTCTCCAGCATCGCGACCCGTTCGGCGTCGGTGACGCCGTCGCGACCTTGCGGCAACGCGGACTCCATCGCGTGGCGGTGCCACGTTTCGAGGGTTCCGAGAGCCAGGGTCATACCCTCAATTGTCGTCGAACACCTGTTCGATGACAAGGGGTCGAAGCAATCTGTGGAGAACTATTTCGCCCTGCACGAGGGCTCTCGCTCTCGAGGGTCGAACTCGGAATCAGATGGGTGCCCCCGACAGGATTCGAACCTGTGACCGGCGGATTAGAAGGCCGCTGCTCTATCCAGCTGAGCTACGGGGGCGGGGGATCGGAACAACAGTCGGAAGACCCGGAAGATTACCCCGCTGTAGTGCCGATCGGCTTTCTGAGCCAGCCAAGAGTATCGCCTGGCCGGCCGCATCGACTGACTGCTCCCTCTTCCGGGGCCGGCGGAGTGGTGTCAGAATCCGGGAATGAACGCACCGCTGACGGATCGTGTCGCACTCGTTGCGGGAGCGACTCGCGGAGCAGGTCGCGCCACGGGACCATCGGAGATCGATCGACCGGAGACCATCGAGGACACTGTGACCCCTGGGTGGTTACGGTCGGAGCAGATGCTCGAGAACTTCGACGTCACCGAGGCGAACTGGGCTGAGGCGGCTGATCGGATCCCCGGGTTCGGGGTGTCGGAAACGCCCACGTACGTCGCTCGGGGCGTGACCGCCCTTGCCGCCGACGCCGATCTGTCTCGACATCACGGCGCCGTCCTCACCGTCCGGGAGCCCCGCTAGATCCGACCCAAACGTCACCGAGCAGCGAGCGGGCCCCGGGCATCCGCGGTGTCGTCGGAACTCTCCGACTCACTGGGGTCCTCGCTCGGGTCCGCGTCCTCGGTCTCGTCGCCGGGCAGACCGGCCATCTCGCCGAGTCGTTCGACCAGGAGGTCGTTGAGTCTGACCAGTTCGGAGAGTTCGTCGGGGTTGGGGCCCACGGAGGCGATCTGGATGCCCACGACGTTGTTCTCGATGCGGGTCAGCGTGTAGCGGTAGGACAAGTCCTGCGTCACGCCGCTCTCGGTGATCGAACCGGTCCCGAGCACGTTGAGCTGGTCCTGGGCGTCGTCGTTCGTGGTGGTCTCGTTGAAGATGAGCTCGACGTCGTAGTCAACGCCGTTGCGGGTCTGGGTGAACTGTTTGCACGAGCGCAGGGCCTTGCGGAAGCGCAGGATGTCGCCCTTCGGGGCCCCCACCGTGGAGTACGTCGAGACTTGGCTGGTGACCGTCACCCCGTCCTCGACGAACTGTGACTCCACCTCGAACTGCTGGTTGGTCTGGGCCTGATCGAAGATGCCCAGGCAGCCGTTGGTGTCCGACTCGAGGTCCGGGATGTCCGGTTGGGACTCGAACCCCTTCCCGATGTCCGGCCCGGTGAGCAACAGGTCCTTGGCGTCGCTGATGCGGAGGATCTGGGGTCCGTCCGCAGCCACGGGCTTATCGGAGTCCTTCTCGGACGTCGTCGCGCCCTCGGTGGCGCAGCCCGCGAGGGCGGTCGTCAGGACTGCACTGAGCATCACAGCGGCATACCGCCGCTTCGTGAGGTGTTTCATCCGCGGGTGCTCTCCATCCACGCCTCGATGTCGTCAGCGGACCGAGGTAACGACGCCGACAGGTTCTCGTTGCCCGTGTCGGTGATCAAGATGTCGTCCTCGATCCGGATCCCGATGCCGCGCAGCTCCTCGGGGACCAGAAGATCGTCCTCCTGGAAGTACAGACCCGGCTCCACGGTGAGAACCATGCCGGCGGCCAGAGTCCCCTTGGCGTAGGACTCCGGGGCAGCGCGGCCACAGTCGTGGACGTCCATCCCGAGCATGTGGCTGGTGCCGTGCAGGGTCCACCGGGCGTAGACCTTCGATTCGGGGTCCAGAGCTTCCGCCGCGGGCACAGGCAGCAGTCCCATGTCCTCGAGGGCGTGAGCCAGCACGCTCATCGCCGCCTCGTGCCCGGCCATGAACGGTACGCCGGGCCGCACCGCCTCGATCCCGGCCTGTTGAGCGGCCAGCACGATGTCGTACAGCTCGCGCTGCAGCGGGCTGTAAGTGCCGCTCACCGGCAGGGTGCGGGTGATGTCGGCGGTGTAGAGGTTGTTGCCCTCGACGCCCATGTCCAGCAGCGCCAGCTCGCCCGGCGTGATCGGCCCGGAGTTCTCGATCCAGTGCAGCGTGGTGGCGTGCTTGCCTCCGGCCACGATCGAGTCGTAGCCGATGTCGTTGCCCATCGCCCGAGCACGGCGGAAGAAGGTGCCCTCCAGCCAGCGCTCACCGAACTCGATCACGCGGTCCCACTCACGTACGGAGTCCTCGAACCCGAGCGCGGTGATGTCGCAGGCCTCCTGCAACTCGCCGATCTCCCAGGCGTCCTTGATCAGGCGCATCTCCGAGACCACCCGGGCCAGCTCCTTGTCCAGACCATCGTCGGCGGAGACCATCCGGTCCACCGAGGACGACACCCCACGGTGCACCCGCGTCTTGGCCTGACCGGACAGGACGTCGGGCAGCCGGTCGATGTGGCGGACCTCCAGCCCCAGGGCCGAGGAGATCTCATCGAGGGAGGGTCGTCGCCCGGCCCAGAGTTCGCCGTACTGGCGGTCGCGGAAGAACTCGTCGGTGTCGCGGTCCGACCGCGGACGCGCGTACAGGACCGACTCGCCCCCTTCGATCACCACCACCGCATCGGAGGTCTGGTTGCCGGTGAAGTAGGTATGGGCGGTGTCGGGCCGGAACCGGTAGTCGGTGTCGTGCGAGCGGACCTTGAAACCGCCCGCGGGGAGAACCAGCCGCTCACCGGGGAACGCCTCGGCCAGACGAGCCCGGCGATCGGCGGCGAAGGAAGCCACGGGGTGGACGGGCACGTCCAGGTCGCGATCGCCCCAGCCCTGTCGCATGAAGGTCGAGTAGGCCTCGGGCACGGCGGGGTCGTGGGTTTCGACCGCGACCGGTCCGGCCTGCTCCCCGGCGGGGGCGTTCTGCGTGGAGGGGTCCTGCGGGGTGGGTGTCTGCTCGCTCACGCGCGGAAGTCTACGCCGGGGGGCCGGTCGAACCGAGGTCAGTGGATAGGCTGGGGCACATGCCGACGGCCCGACGAGACAATGCTGCCTTCACGGCGGTGGTCTCGGTCCTTGTCGGACTGGGCGGCCTCGCGATGCTGATCGTGCTGGCCCTCTCGGGGGCGCCCGCGATCACCTTCCTCGCCACGGCGTTGGCCGTGCTGCCGGTCTTGCCCCTGGTGGCGTGCTACCTCTGGTTGGACCGCTACGAGCCCGAACCACGGTCACTGCTCCTGATGGCACTCGCCTGGGGCGCCTTCGTGGCCACCATCGCCGCCATTCTGATCGGCGGCATCGGCGGCATGTTCGTCGGATTCACCGAAGAAACCTCGCTCGCGGTGGTCGCCCCGGTGACCGAGGAGGCCAGCAAGGGACTCTTCCTGCTGCTGCTCCTCTGGTGGCGACGAGCCGAGTTCGACGGTGTCCTGGACGGCATCGTGTACGCCGGCATGGTCGGCATCGGGTTCGCGTTCACCGAGAACATCCTCTACCTCGCGGCGGCCTACAACGGCAGCGACGGGATGGGACCCGGGGGAGTTGCGGGCATCACCACGACCTTCGTGATCCGCGGTCTGTTCAGCCCCTTCGCCCACCCGCTGTTCACCACGTTCATCGGCATCGGGATCGGGATCGCGGTGTCGACCCGCATCCCCGCGGTCCGGTTCCTGGCGCCCGTGATGGGGTTCGTCCTGGCCGTGCTGGCCCACGGCCTGTGGAACGGATCGACGATCTACGGGGTCAACGGATTCATCGGCGTCTACCTGATCTTGATGGTGCCCGCGTTCATCGGCCTGATCTGCCTGGCGGTGTGGATCCGCAGCAGGGAACGGACCCTGCTGACCCTGGCGCTCCAGGACGCCGCGAGCCGCGGACTGATGCCCGCGACGGACATCGGGTGGCTGGTGGACCTCAAGGCCCGTCGCGCGGCCCGCACCCACGCCCGTCAAACTGGTGGCGTCGACGGCCTACGTGCGATGAAGGACTACCAGCAGGCAGCCATCGAACTCGGCTTCCTCCACCACCGACTACTTCGAGGGACCGCACCTGATGACTACCGGGTCCGAGGCCAGGACTTTCTCCTGCGCATCGAGACGAGCCGTCCCCACGTTTCCTTTCCAGGGCAGGTGGCACCCACACGATGACCAGGGCTGAACGACGATCCGCCGAAACGGCTGCGGGTGCGCCCCGAGACGGCGACACGAACAAGATGCTCACCGCTCTGGTGCGGCTGCGTGGAGCGCTTCAAGCGGTCTCGCTGCCTCTGGAGACCCCCGGGGTGGAGCAGCATCGTGAGTCGCTCCTCGAAATGATCCACCAGCTCGAGGACTACATCATCCCGCGGCTGATGACCATCGAGGCGCCGCTGCTGACCGTGGTCGGGGGCTCTACCGGAGCCGGCAAGTCGACTCTGGTCAACTCCCTGGTCGGCCGCAGGGTCACGGCCCCGGGCGTGCTGCGCCCCACCACCCGCTCGCCCGTGCTGGTGCACCATCCCGACGACTCCCACTGGTTCGGGCAGGACCGGTTGTTGCCCGACCTCAACCGGGTCACCCACAGCACCAACGACCCGGACGCCCTCCAGCTGGTCGCCTCGGACACCGTCCCGGCCGGGCTGGCCATCCTGGACGCACCCGACGTGGACTCTGTCGAGGAGCGCAACCGTCAACTGGCCGCACAACTCCTGGCTGCCGCTGACCTCTGGCTGTTCGTCACCTCCGCCGCGCGGTACGCCGACCAGGTGCCCTGGGAGTTCCTCAAGCAGGCCGCCGAGCGCTCGACCGCGGTGGCCATCGTGCTGGACCGCACCCCGGACGAGGCGATCGAGACGGTGTCGACCCATCTCGCCCGGATGCTGGCCAGTCGGGGTCTCAAGGACTCGCCGCTCTTCACGGTCACCGAGGGAGAGGTCGACGACGAGGGGCTGCTCGACCCGGCCAACGTGGCCGACATCCGCCGTTGGTTGGACTCCCTGGCCGCGAACGCCGACGCTCGGACAGCGGTCGTCCGCCGGACCCTGGAGGGGGCGATCCGCTCCCTGACGCGGCGTACCTTCCCCGTGGCCGACGCCTGGACCGAACAACTCAAGGTCTCTCAACGGCTGCGTCACGGCGCCGACGAGGCCTACGACCAAGCGATCCTCGCGGTGGGCGAAGCATCGGCTGACGGCACGCTGCTTCGCGGAGAGGTCCTGGCCCGCTGGCAGGAGTTCGTCGGCACCGGAGAGCTGCTCAAGTCCCTGGAGACCCGGGTCAGTTGGGTCCGCGACCGCGTGGTCAACGCAGTGAAGGGCAAGCCCCAGCAGGCCGAACGCGTCACCGTCGCGGTCGAGTCGGGCCTCGAGACGCTGATCCTCGAGCACGCCGAGGCTGCGGCCGAGCGGGCCAAGGCCTCCTGGCAGCAGACCGCGGCCGGGCAGGCGCTCCTGGCCGGGACGCAGGAGGACCTCGGACGAGCCTCCCGCGACCTGCGCCGCCGGGCCGAACGGGCCGTGCGCGACTGGCAGGCCGATGTCCTGGACATGGTTCGTGCCGAGGGTGCCGACAAGCGCACCACGGCCCGGTTCCTGGCCTTCGGCGTGAACGGCCTGTCCGTCGCGCTCATGGTGGTCGTCTTCGCCCACACCGCCGGGGTCACCGGGGCCGAGGCCGGCGTCGCCGGCGGATCCGCGGTCCTCGGACAGAAACTTCTCGAAGCCGTCTTCGGCGACCAAGCGGTGCGCTCCCTGGCCGAACGCGCTCGACTCTCGCTGGAGGAGCGGGTACGAGCACTGCTCGAGCAGGAGCGGGCCCGTTTCCTGGCCCTTCTCGGCGATCCCGCTGTCGCGGGTCCCGACGTGGCCGAGCAGGTACGCACCGCGTCGCGTCGGGTCGAGGACCTGCGCTTCGCTTCCAAACGACCCCTGGGTGACTCATGAGTGGCTTGATCGAAGGCGCGCGGCGCCTCTTGACGCGCGAAGGCACGGACATCGGGAAGCAGATCGAGGGTCTGCAGACCGCCGCCCAGGCGGCGCGCGGACGGCTCGACGACAACGTGGTGGACCGCTGTGAGGGCGTGGCGCACCGGGCGGCCGAGCGGTTGCGGCTCTCGGCCGACCACACCGTGGTCGCGATTGCCGGTGCCACCGGTTCGGGCAAGTCCTCCACCTTCAACGCCCTGACCGGTCTCGAGTTGTCCTCGGTCGGGGTGCGTCGGCCGACGACCTCCTGGGCCACGGCCTGTGTGTGGGGACAGGAGGGGGCCGCAGGGCTCCTGGACTGGCTCGAGATCCCACCGCGGCACCAGACCATGCGCGACTCGATGCTGGACACGCGACGTCACGACGTGGCTCTGGACGGGGTGGTCCTGCTCGATCTGCCCGACCACGACTCCACGGAGGTCTCCCACCACCTCGAGGTCGACCGGTTGGTGCAGATGGCCGATCTGTTGATCTGGGTGTTGGACCCGCAGAAGTACGCCGACGCCGCCATCCACGATCGTTACCTCGCTCCGTTGAAGAGCCACGCCGGCGTCATGCTGGTCGTCCTCAACCACATCGATTCGGTGGCCGAGGACCGGCGAGAGGCGATGTTGGGCGACGTACGCCGCCTCCTCGACGCCGACGGGCTCAGCGAGGTCCCGCTCCTGGCGGTGAGCGCTCGGCACAACATCGGTATCGAAGAGCTGCGCCACGAGATCATCAGCCGTGTGGACGCCAAGAAGGCGACACGTGCCCGGATGCAGGCCGATCTGGTCGCCGCCGCGGCGGACCTGGCTGCCGAGGGGGGCCGGGACCAACCCCGTGGTCTGAGCGATCGGCAACTGCAGGATCTCGACCAGGCGTTGGCCGAATCGGCCGGAGTGCCGACCGTGGTGGACGCCGTCGAACGCTCCACCCGTCTGCGAGCCGGTCGAGCCACCGGCTGGCCGGTCGTGTCCTGGCTCTCCCGGCTGAAGCCGGACCCCTTGAAGCGTCTGCACCTCGACCTCGGTTCAGCCGGACGCGAACTGACCGGTTCGGCCCGGACCTCGATGCCCGAGACCGGCCCGGTCCAGCGCGCCCGCGTGGACACCGAGGTCCGCCTCTTGGCCGACGAGGCCGCGACCGGACTGGCCCGCCCCTGGGCGGACAGCGTCCGGCGTGCCTCGACCTCCCGCGTGGACGACCTGGGCGACAGCCTCGATCGCGTCCTGGGGGCCACCGACCTGGGAACCACCAATATCCCCGCCTGGGCCGGGGTCGTCCGGGCCCTGCAGTGGGCCCTGATCGTCACCGCCGTGGCCGGGCTCCTCTGGCTCGGTGGGATCGCCACGTTCGGCTACCTCGGACTACCGGAGATCGAGTCCCCCCGGATCGGGGTGGTCCCGGTGCCGACGCTGATGTTGGTCGGCGGCGTGGTGCTGGGGGTCCTGTTGGCGTTCTTCTGCCGCTTCCTGGTCGGGATCACGGCCCGGCGACGGGCCTCGGCGGCGGACAAGCGACTGCGTGCAGCGGTCCACGACGTGGCCACCGAACTGGTGGCCACGCCGATCGAGGCCGAGCTGGCGGCGTACGAGGCCTATCGCGGGGGCCTCACCGCAGCCCTGCACTAGCGCAGGGCTCCTGGGGGCAGACCACGAGGTGCCCCCCGGATGGCGCGGTTCCGTGCTCCAACTAGTCTCACGCCATGGCCGAATACGTCTTCACCCTGCGCAATGTGCGCAAAGCCCACGGCGACAAGGTCGTCCTCGACAACGTCACGCTGTCCTTCCTCCACGGAGCGAAGATCGGCATCGTCGGACCCAACGGCACCGGGAAGTCGACCCTGCTGAAGATCATGGCGGGGCTCGAACACGCCAACAACGGGGACGCCATCCTCGATCCCGGGGCCACGGTCGGGATGCTCCAGCAGGAACCCCCGCTGACCGAGGGCAAGACCGTGCTGGAGAACGTCGAAGAAGCGGTCGGCGAGCTGAAGGCCAAGATGGCCCGCCTCGAGGCGGCATACATGGAGATGGGCGACCCGGACGCCGATCAGGACGCTCTGATGGTCGAGACCGGCGATCTGCAGACCGAGTTGGACGACGCCAACGCGTGGGACATCGACAGCCGTCTGAACCAGGCCATGGACGCCCTGCAGTGCCCCCCACCGGACTCGATCGTGGACTCCCTCTCCGGTGGTGAGCGCCGTCGCGTCGCCCTGTGCAAGCTGCTGCTCCAGCAGCCCACCCTGCTGCTGCTCGACGAACCCACCAACCACCTCGACGCCGAGTCGGTGCAGTGGCTCGAGGGTCACCTCGCCTCCTACCCCGGTGCCGTCCTGGCCATCACCCACGACCGGTACTTCCTGGACAACGTCGCCGAGTGGATCTTGGAGCTCGACCGCGGAAAGACCCACCCCTACGAGGGCAACTACTCCACCTACCTGGAGACCAAGAAGGACCGCCTCAAGATCGAGGGTCAGAAGGACGTCAAGCGCGCCAAGATGCTCGAGCGCGAGCTGGAGTGGGTGCGGTCCAACGCCAAGGCGCGCCAGACCAAGAGCAAGTCGCGACTGGCTCGCTACGAGGAGATGGCCGCCGAGGCGGACCGGATGCGCAAGATCGACACCTCCGACATCAACATCCCGGCCGGACCGCGCCTGGGCGACGTCGTGCTCGAGGTCAAGAGCCTCACGAAGGGCTACGAGGGCCGGACCCTGATCGACGACCTCAGCTTCTCGCTCCCGCGGGCCGGCATCGTGGGTGTCATCGGTCCCAACGGTGTCGGTAAGACGACGCTGTTCAAGATGATCACCGGTGAGGAGCAGCCCGACGAGGGCGAGTTGAACGTCGGCCAGACGGTCAAGATCTCCTACGTCGACCAGAGCCGGGGGGGACTGGACCCCAAGAAGAACGTCTGGGAGGTCGTCTCCGACGGGCTGGACCACATCAAGGTCGCCAACTTCGAGATGAACTCACGCGCCTACGTCGCTTCGTTCGGCTTCAAGGGCCCCGACCAGCAGAAGCAGGCGTCGGTGCTCTCCGGTGGAGAGCGCAACCGCCTGAACCTCGCGCTCACCTTGAAGATGGGCGGCAACATGCTGATGCTCGACGAGCCCACCAACGACCTGGACGTGGAGACCCTCTCCGCCCTGGAGGACGCTCTGCTCGACTTCCCCGGGTGTGCCGTGGTCACCTCCCACGACCGTTGGTTCCTGGACCGGATCGCCACCCACATCCTGGCCTGGGAAGGCACGGATGAGAACCCCGCCCAGTGGTACTGGTACGAGGGGAACTTCGCGGCCTATGAGGAGAACAAGATCGAGCGCCTGGGCGCCGAGGCGGCCCGCCCGCACCGGGTCACGCACCGCCGCCTGACCCGCGACTGACGACTTTCCGCAGCGCGGTGGATCCGGGGTTAGTCCCCCCGGATCTCCATACCCGGCCGACTCGCGACCAGGTGGTCGGCCACGAGGTTCATCACGCGACCCATCGTCGCGAGGTCCGCGGGGTCCACGAGGTCGACCAGATGGGCCCGGACGCCTTCCACGTGGAAGGGGGCCAGGTTGTTCAGCATCAACCACCCCGTCTCGGTCAGGCTGGCGGTGATGCCGCGCCCGTCCTCGGGGGAAACGCACCGATCGACCAGGTGGGCCTTCTCCAGACGCTTGACCGTGTGGGTGACCCGGCTCCGACTGTGGGCCAGTGAGTCGGCCAGTTGGGCCATCCGCATCTGCCCACCCTCGCGCTCGGAGAGCCGGACGAGGATCTCGTACTCGGTGAGCGACAGGTTCGAGTGGCGGCGCAACTCGTCATCGAGTTGGTCGAAGAGCAGTTGACTACCCAGCACCAGGGCGCGCCACGAGTTCTGCTGGGCTTCGTCGAGCCACCGTGGCTCGTCTCCGATATCGGGCATTGGGCGAGTTTAGGGGCTGCCGATAAAAGCAGTTCGTCCGGCCGGGGAACCCGGCCGGACGAACTGTTGGTACTGACAAGCGGCGAAGCCTCAGATGCGCTCGAGGATCATGGCCATACCCTGGCCGCCGCCGACGCACATGGTGATCAGGCCGGTGGACTTGTCGTGCCAGTCCAGCGAGTTGATCATCGTGTTCTGCAGGCGGGCGCCGGTCATGCCGAAGGGGTGACCGACGGCGATGGCGCCACCGTTGACGTTCAGACGGTCCAGATCGATGCCGAGGTCCTGGTAGGACGGCACGACCTGGGCGGCGAACGCCTCGTTGATCTCGACCAGGTCGATGTCGCCGATGCTCATGCCGGCGTACTTCAACGCGTTCCGGGTCGCCTCGACCGGGCCGAGGCCCATGATCTCGGGGGACAGGCCGCTGACGCCGGTGGAGACGATGCGGGCCAAGGGCTTCAGGCCGAGCTCGGCTGCCTTGGTGTCCGACATGACGATGACCGCTGCGGCCCCGTCGTTCAGGGCGCAGCAGTTTCCGGCGGTGACGACCCCATCGGGACGGAAGACCGGCTTGAGGTCCTTGATCGCGTCGTAGGTGACGCCGGCGCGCGGGCCGTCGTCGGCGCTGACCACGGTGCCGTCGGGGGTCGTGACCGGGGTGATCTCGCGGGCCCAGAAGCCGTCAGCGATGGCCTTCTCAGCCAGATTCTGGGACCGGACACCGAACTCGTCGAGTTCCTTCTTGTCCAGACCCCGCATCTTGGCGACGTTCTCGGCGGTCTGACCCATGGCGATGTAGGCGTCGGGCAGCAGGCCGTCCTCGCGGGGGTCGTGCCAACCCTGGCCGCCCTCGGCGGTCTTGTCGGTGCGCGCCTTGGCGTCGTCGAAGATGTGGTTGTGGGTGTCGGGCCAGTGGTCCGAGGTGCCCTTGGCGAACCGGGAAACGGTCTCGACCCCGGCGGAGATGAACACGTCACCCTCGCCGGCCTTGATGGCGTGGAAGGCCATCCTCGAGGTCTGCACCGAAGAGGAGCAGTAGCGGGTGATCGTGGCGCCGGGCACCGCGTCGAGGCCCATCAGAACGTTGACGATGCGGGCCATGTTGTTGCCGGACTCGCCGCCCGGCAGACCGCAGCCGAGGTAGTGGTCATCGATGGTGTTCGGGTCGAGCTCGGGGATCTTGGCCAGCGCGGCCTGGATGATGGTCGCAGTCAGGTCGTCGGGACGCAGGTCCTTCAAGACCCCCTTGTTGGCGCGACCGATGGGCGAACGGGCGGCAGAAACAATGACGGCCTCGGGCATGGATGAATCTCCGATCTCGGGTTGGATGTGCGCCCTCACAGTAGCGCCCACCCGGTCGGCGGCTAGGAGCGGCGCAGGGGGCGGATGATCTCGCCGACGGCGAGGTCGAGGAACGCGGTCCGTGCCGCGGTTGGCTTCAGCAGTGCGGCCAGCAGCACCCCGTCGTACGCCGCCACCATGACCTCGGCCCGACGGGCCGCCCCATCAGCCTGGTCGCCCTGATCGGCCTGCTCGGCGCCGTGGGCCAGCAACACCTGCGCGACCAGGGCGACGATGCGTTCGCGTCCGCCGCGCAGGATCGCTGAGAGTTCGGGGTCGCGGGTGGCCTCGAGCACCAACTCGATTCGTGCGTGGATCAGGCGCCCGTCGTGAAGCCACTCGGCGAAGCGCGCCGCGATGAGTTCGACCGCTCGAGGATCGTCCAGATCGCAGGCCTCCAGGTCCTCGGCCAGGGCGGCCACGTCGTCACCGAGTCGCTCGGTCACGTAGGCGGCCAGCGCGGACTGCAGGGCCGACCGGCTGCGGTAGTAGGCGGAGGTCGTCCCCTGGGGCAGTTGCGCCTGTCGATCCACCGCGCGATGGGTCAGCCCGCGCAGTCCCTGCATGGTGATGACGTCCAGTGAGGCCCGGCGCAGCGCCTGATGGCGTTCGGAGACTGTCATGCGGAACACACTGCCACGGGGATGATCTCGATAGTGGAAGATCTTCTACAGATGTAGGCTTCTACACAAGTAGAAAACAACGAAAGGGTTCACCATGAGTTTCGAACTGCTTCCCGGTCTGGCCCCGTGGCTCTACGGCTTCATCGCCGTGAGCATCCTGCTCACCGCGATCGCCGTGGTTGGCCTGAGCGTGCTGGTGCTCGGCAACCGTCGGATCCGCGTCTCTCGTCACGAAGGTCTGGGCACCTACTACGGGCGAATGGTCTTCAGCCACTAACCTCGAGGGGTGCGACACCTTTACGAATGTCCGACGCGCTGGGCCGACCTCGACATGCTGGGTCACGTCAACAACGTGACCTACGTCGACTACCTCCAAGAGGCGCGGGTCGATTTCATGCGTTCGATCCTCACGCCCACCGAGGCGGACCAGGACCTCAGCGAGGGTGCGGTGGTCGTGCGACACGAGGTGTCCTACGTCCATCCCCTCGTCTTCGGGTTCAGCCCGGTGCAGATCGAGTGCTGGGTCACGGACGTGCGGGCCTCTCGTTTCACCATGGCTTACGAGGTCTTCCACGAGGACCCAGAGGCGCCCGGAGGCCGCAGGGTCTATCTGCGGGCGACCAGCGTGTTGGCCCCCTTCGTCTTCGCCACCGAGAGACCCCGACGGTTGTCACCCCTGGAGCGAACCGCCTTGGGGCCCTACCTCGAGGGGTCGGACCTCGAGCCCACCGCTCGTTGTGGGCGGATCGATCTCGACGGGCCGCACCTCTTCGAGTTCCCCGTGCACGTGCGTTTCTCCGATGTCGACGTCTACCGCCATGTCAACAACGTGAAGTACTTCGAATACCTCCAGGAGTCCCGTATCCGGTTGATCCACGACCTGGCAGCGGGACGGGACCTGCCTGCGATGAGTTTCGTGGTGGGCGCCACCGACGTGGACTACGTGACCCCGATCCTGTTGCGGGGTGAGCCCTACCGGGTGGTCTCCGAGATCTCCCGGGTGGGGCAGCGGTCCATGACGGTCGACTCCGAGATCCTCGATGGCGAGCGAACGCTGGCCAGAGCGCGGGTCGTCGTGGTGTTCTTCGATCTCGAGACCCAGCAGTCGACGAATCCGCATCCTGTGGTGCGGCAACGCCTACTCGATCTCGTGCGTCCGCTTTAGCGAGGCTGCGAGACCGACGAGGCGTCGCGAAGCGGCGGTGGCGACTCGAGGATGCCCCGAAGTCGACGTAGGCCGCGGTGTCGCGCCACTCGCACAGCAACAGGGGAGATCCCCAGGGCTGCGGCCGTCGACGAGATATCGAGTCCCAGTCCATCGACACATCCGACCACGTCCCGTTCACGTGGCGGCAGGCTCATGATCATCTCGCGCACCCAGGCGTCTCCTTCGGGCGAGTTCTGCTCAGCCGGGCCGACCAAAGTGTCGTCCACGGTGGTCGGGTCGGTGCGCCTGCGGTGACTGCGTCTGACGGCGTTCGACGCGAGATTGCGCGAGATGCCGAAGAGCCATCCGGCAAAGTCCGAGGAGGTGCCCTCGAACTCGGGGATCCGTTCAGCAGCCACCAGCCAGGCTTCGGAAGCCAGATCCTCGGGGGAGAGGGAAGCATCTCCAGTCGGTCGCGTGCGCAACCATGCGACCAGTCGCCCGGCGTGCGCTCGATACAGCTCACGCCACGCCTGAGCCTCGCCCTGCTTGGCTCGCTGAATCGTCTCGTCGTCTGTCACCTGGTCAGTCGTTCGTGCGTCCCTGGTCGGGAACGGGCAGGGGGATGGGTGCCACCGGGCCGGCACGATCGGCGTCTGCGGCTGAGCGATTGCCGTTGCCGCGCGGCGCTTGGTCGTCCTTGCCGGAGTTGTCACCACGGGCGATGTGGCCCTCTTCCCCGTTGCCGCGTGGTGCCGGATCGGCCTTGCCCTGGCCCCGGACGGGTCCCTGGGGGGTCCCCGGGTCGGTGTTCGCCTGCGTGGGGCGGTCCTCCGGGGGGCGGCCGGGGGAAGGGATCTCGGGGGAGGAGCGATCTGGCGCTGTCGACCGGTCCTTTCCAGGCGTCGGATCGGACTGCGCGGGAGCCCCCGGCATGCTCAGGTTCGGGCGGGGCGTCGGGCGGGGCGTCGGGCGGGGCGTCGGGCGGGGATCCGTCGTGGTCAGAGGAGGGACAGAAGGGGAGGGGGTACCCGCCGAGCCGGGGGGTAGCTCGGCGGGTAGTCCCTCCCCGGGAGCGCGCGGCGATGGATCAGCCGGCGAAGGAGTGGGGGGCGGTGTCTGCGGCAGGGTGATGTGGCCCGTGGCCCAAGCACCGCCGACCGAAACAGCGACCAGAGCAGCCGCCGCGGCGCCGATCCGAGCCGGACGGGTGCGAAGCCCGGTGGGCTGACCCGTGGGCTGTGCAGCCTCGGTTCGCGATCGAGCGGCAGCCGCCGCCGAGATGGCGGACAAGCGCTCGACGAACTCGTCGTCGGGCTCGTGCACGTCCACCGTCAACCGGTAACGCGCGGACTGCCTGCTCATGGTGCTCCGCTTCGGCCCGCGCTAGCGGACTACTGGTGGGTGGAGGCTACTTCTTGCCGGACTCGGCGCCGCGCTCTTCTCGCTGGTTCGATCGATCCTTCGACGCATTGTCGTTGGGGTGATCACCAGCATTCTCGCTCGGCCCACGGCGGCCCTTCGGTCCCTGCGCCGATCGGTCACCGGGGTGGGCGAAGGCGTTTTCGTCCGGCTTGTCGCCGGCCTTCTCGTTGGGTCCCTGCTTCGGGCCCTGCTGGTGATCGCGATCCTTCAGATCGGTGTCGTCGGCCTCCGCTGCATCGGATGAGTCGGCAGGGGTGGCTTCGTCGCTCGTGTCGTCAGTGTCGTCAGTGTCGTCAGTGCCGTCTGAGTCGTTCTCGGCCGGCTGGTCTTCCTTCTGATCGGCCTTGCGCGCGTCGCGTTCGGCCTTCTGCTCGGCCTTGCGTGCGTCGCGTTCGGCCTGCTTCTCGGCCCGCTTGGTCTCCCCGGTCGAGCGGGCCTCGGTGGCCCGGGCCTGACCGTCTGCGGCGTTCTCGTCGACCTCGTGGCCGGTCTTGTTGACCACGGAGATGGTCGGCTGGGCGTCAGGCTCGCTCGGAGATGCGGTGACGGCGTACGCGCCACCGGCGAACAGGGCGGCGACTGCGGCGCTGGCGACGGAAAGGGTCAGTGAAGACTTGCTGGGCATGAAGTACTCCTCGAATCGGTGTCATCTGTACATGTCACCCGACCCGCGGTCTGTTACGTGCTCGGAGAAACTTCTTCAGGGGGTTCCGGCAGCGTGTTCACCATGAACTGGGCGGCGTGTTCGACGTACGCCCAGAACTGCGCGTCCTGCTCAGCGGTCAACTCCACGGCGTCGAGACCGGCGCGGAAGTGCACCAGCCAGCGGTCCTTGGCCTCGGGCGTCACCGCGAAGGGTGCGTGCCGCATGCGGAGTCGGGGGTGACCCCTGGTGTCGGAGTAGGTCGTGGGTCCGCCCCAGTACTGCACCAGGAAGAGCAGGAATCGCTCCTCCGCGGGGGCGAGATCCTCCTCGGGGTAAAGAGGTCGCAGGATCTCGTCCTCGGCGACGCCGGCGTAGAACCGGGACACGATGGTGCGGAAGGTGTCGAACCCGCCGATCTCCTCGTAGAAGGTGGAGGTGTTCATCCGGCCATCATGCCGTTCGGCTCCTCGAGGGCGGTGTTCGCCCTCAGTCCTGCTGCTGCTTGGTCGCGGCCGGGCTCTCGCGGTGCCACACGACGCGCTGGGGGAAGGGGATCTCGATCCCCTCGTGATCGAAACGCGCCTTGATGCGCTCACGCATCTCGCGGGCCACCGCCCACTGGGCGCCCGGGGTGGTCTTGAGGACGACACGCATCGTGACGGCGTCGGCGGCCAGCTCCTGCACACCCCACACCGAGGGCTCCTCGATGACGTCGCGTTTGAGGTCCTCCTCCTCCCACAGATCGTGAGCGACCTCCTCGAGCACCTTCTTCACCCGGACCAGGTCCTCGCTGTAGGAGACGCCCACGTCGAGCACGGTGCGGGACCAGTTCTGGCTCTGGTTGCCGACCCGGACGATCTCCCCGTTCGGCACGTACCAGACGGTGCCGTTGATGTCGCGCAGTCGGGTCACCCGCAGACTGACCGCCTCGACGGTCCCGGTGGCCTCGCCGATGTCGATGATGTCTCCGACCCCGAACTGGTCCTCGAGGATCATGAAGACCCCGGAGAGGAAGTCCTTCACCAGGGATTGTGCGCCGAAACCCAGGGCGATGCCGATGATTCCGGCGCTGGCGATGATCGGGGCGATGTCGACGCCGATCTCGCTGAGCATCATGGTTCCGATGACGGCCACGATCAGGCCGGTGACGATGCTGCGGAACAGGCCACCCATGGTCTGGGCGCGTTGCGCGCGCCGGGCCGAGGCGTGGGGGTTGGCCCGGTCCGGCATCACTCCGTGCTCGGCGCGCTTGACCACCCGTCCGATTCCCTTGTGCAGACCCCATCGGAGCCCGAGGCCGAGGATCAGCAACCCCACCAAGGCCAACGGTTTGCCCACCACCACCTCCGCGGCGTTGGCGACCTGTTGGTTTCCGGTGATGTCATAGGTCAATCGACAGATGGATTCACCTTCGGCGGAGCACTCACGTGTAGCAATCACAAACATGGGCCCCAGTAAACAGGCCGGTCGATGGCGATAGGCTGAGGCATGACCACGTTGCGCTCGACTGTTGCTCGACTCACAGCCGGAACCCTGCTCACGTGCGGTGTGCTGGCGCTGACCGCCCTCCCCGCCGCCGCCGAACCCTCTGTGGGCTGGCCGGACAGCGCCCCTGTCGACGGGGTCCGTGCGGTGTTGTTGCTGGGCGGGATCCCGGTGCTGTTGTTTCTCGGGATCCTCGCGTTCGTGATGCTTCCACCGATCATGCGTGGCGAAACGGTGCGTCCGGAATGGTCCCTGCCCTCCTCGGATCAGTGGCTCGGCGGTCCGCAGCGGGACGTGGGACAACTCGCGGCTCCCGACGACAAGTCATCGGAGGCTGGTGGGGCAAGTGGCCGCTGGTGAAACGCTTTCCAGCGCGCAGCGAGGCGCGTTGGACGAGACGATCCGTCAAGCGGAGCAACTGTGCCGCTTCGAGTTCTCGGTCTTCGTGGGCGCGGCTCAGGAGAGTCCCCGCAACCACGCGACCAGCCTGCACAACTCTCTGGTTGCCCCGGCCCGCAGCATCCTGATCATGGTGGACCCGGGCCAGCGGGTCCTGGAGATCGTGACCGGAGGCTACGTACGCCGCACGCTGAGCGACCACGAGGTCGAACTGGCCGTCGCCACCATGCAGAGCCTCTTCGCCGCAGGTGACCTCGTCGAAGGGCTCAGGCGCGGCATCTCGTTCCTGGCCGACCACGCCGTGGCGGCGGACGCGCTACACACCGAGTAGCGCGCCCAACCGCTTATTGCGCGTCCGCGGCCTGGGCCGCGATGGCACGCGCCACGTCTGCCCGCGCCTCGCGCACGTAGCGCAGGGCTCCCGGGTTCGCCTCGGCCGTCTCCAACCACGAGTCCAGGGTGTCCAGCAGCGCCGGCGAGGCCAACACGTGCGGGAACATGTACTGCAGGGCCACCGCACCCTTGTGGGCGCCGAGTCGGTCCCAGGCGGTCGGCACGGCCTCGAGGTAGGCCTCGACGTACGGAGCCAACACCTCGTCCTGCCCGTTGCGGGGGAACGCCAGGGCGACGCTGCGGTGAGTCTCGTTGGCTGTGCCTGGGTCGACCATGACCTGTTCCCAGGCGCGGGCCTTGGCCGCAGCCGTCGGCATCGACGCCCGAGCGGCGGCGGCCTTCTCCTGGCCGGAGATGGTTTTGTCCGCTTCCAACTCCTCATCGAGGCGGGCGTCGTCGATGCGACCCAACCGAGCCAACGCGGTCACCAAGGTCCAGCGCAGGTCCGTGTCGATGGCGAGGCCCTCGAACGTCAGGCTCCCGTCCAACAGTGCTTCGAGCTCGGCGGCCGCATCGTCGCTGATGGCCGCCCCCGCGAAGGAACGCGCGAAGGTGAGTTGGTGATCGCTGTCCGGTTCGGCGGACTCGAGCAGAGCCCGTAGGCCGGACTCCCAGGTGTGCGACAGGGCGTCCCGATTCGCCGGGGACGAGTAGAGCGTGACCGCTTGTCCGGCCAGGGTCGGGATCCGGCTGACACCCCAGGCGTCGGACTCCTCCCCGATGTTGGCGAGTACGAGCGCCAGGTAGTCGGTGGCCGACATCTCGGCGTCGCGCGTCATGTCCCACGCGGCGCCCCACACCAGGGCCCGGGCCAGGGAGTCCTGCATGCGGGCAAGTCCGTCGATAGCGGTGGCCAGGGACCGGTCGTCGAGGCGGATCTTGGCGTAGGCGAGGTCGCCGTCGTTGAGGAGCAGCAGGTCGGGGCGTCGTAGGCCCACGGCCTCGGGAATCTCGGTGACGGCTCCCTCGACGTCGACCTCGATGTACTCGGTCCGGGCGATGGGGCCCTCAGCGCTGTCCGAGGCGTAGAAGCCGATGCCCAGTCGGTGGCGACGCAGGGTCGGCCAGTCCGGGTGGGCGCTCTGGTGGACCGCGAGGCGGGTCAGCACGCCGTCGTCGTCGGTCTCCAGCTCCGCGCGCAGGGTGTTGACCCCAGCGGTCTGCAGCCACTCCTCGGCCCATCCGGAGAGTTCCCGCCCCGATGCCTTCTCCAGGGCGGCGAGAAGGTCGGAGAACTCGGAGTTCCCGTACTCGTGGTTCTTGAAGTACTGGCGCAGCCCGGCCAGGAAGGGATCCAGGCCGACCCAGGCGACCAGCTGCTTGAGGACGGAGGCGCCCTTGGCGTAGGTGATCATGTCGAAGTTGACCTCGACCGCTTCGAGATCGACGTTGTCGGCCGCGATGGGGTGGGTGCTGGGCAACTGATCGGCGCGGTAGCCGGTCTGCTTGCGAGCGTTGGCGAACCCGGTCCACGAGTCGGTGTACTCGGTCGCCTCGACCTCGGCGTGATAGCAGGCCCACTCGGCGAACGACTCGTTGAGCCAGAGATCGTCCCACCACTTCATGGTCACCAGGTCGCCGAACCACATGTGTGCCATCTCGTGCAGGATCACCGAGCAGCGGAACTCATAGAAGGAGCGGGACTGACGGCTGCGGGGGAGGTACTCGTCGCGCAGGGTGACGCAGCCGGCGTTCTCCATGGCTCCCATGTTGTATTCGGGGACGTAGAGCTGGTCGTACTTCTCGAAGGGGTAGGGGTAGTCGAAGGCCTCCTCGAAGAACTCGAAGCCCTGCTTGGTCTGCAGCACGATCTGGTCGCGATCCCGCTCGAGGTACTCCACCAGCGACTGGCGGCAGTAGTGCCCGAGGGGGATGGTGCCGTTCTTGCCCTCGTAGACGTCCTGGATCTCGTGATACTCCCCGGCGACGACGGCGGTGATGTACGTCGACATCGGCTTGGTGGTCGGGAAGCTCCAGACCGCGGTCCCGTCGCCGGCCGGGGTCGGCTCGGGGGTGGGCGCGTTGGAGACCACCTTCCAGTGCTCGGGAGCCGACACGGTGAAGGTGAACACGGACTTCAGGTCGGGTTGTTCGAAGGTGACGAAGACACGCCGGGCGTCAGGCACCTCGAACTGGGAGTAGAGGTAGACCCGGTCGTCGGCCGGATCGAAGAACCGGTGAAGACCCTCGCCGGTGTGGGAGTAGGTGCAGTCCGCGCGCACGACCAACGTGTTCTCCGCGGCCAGATCGGTCAGAGCGATCCGACTGTCGGCGTAGGCCGAGAGGTCGACCGGCGCGCCGTTGAGTGTGATCTCGTGCACGGTGGCGTCGACGAGATCGACGAAGGTCTCCGCGCCGGGATCGGTGCAGGTGAACCGCATGGTGGTCGTGGAGCCGAAGGTGGGGGTGTTCCGATCGGGGGCCCCCGTCAGGTCCAGATCAACGGCGTACGAGGTGACGTCGACGAGGGCCGCGCGGGTGGCGGCCTCGTCCCGAGTGAGGTTGGTTCCAGGCATGCCCGCGATCATGTCATTGTGCGAAAATCGGGCGCCTCACCGGTCCGTGGCGGATGGGGCTGGAGGGGGTTGTCTGGCCAGTGGGATCAGAGTTACACCGTTGATCTTATGTGGATTTTGTTGCGAAACACCCCTGATGTGCTTGACAGTGCTCTGTGTGCCCCCCGACTCCCCTCGCTTTCGCTCGCCCTTCCGCGCCGTCGTTGCCTTCGCGGTGACCGGTTTGGTCGCCGTTCTGCTGCCCCTGATGGCGGCACCGTCGGCCCAGGCCGGTTCGACGATCCTGTGCAGCGGCTACTCGTCGTGCGCCCAGGAGCGGAAGTTCAACGGTGGCTACAAGGGCGACCAGGGCAACATGTACTGGCGGATGTACTCCGGAACGAACTGCACCAACTACGTGGCCTACCGCCTGATCAAGAACGGGATGACCAACGAACGCCCGTGGTCGAGCACCGGCAACGCCTACAACTGGGGCCTGGCCAACTCTCGGATCACAGACAACGTTCCCGCAGTGGGCTCGGTGGCCTGGTTCAACCGGGGCGTTTCCGGAGCTGGATCGGTGGGTCACGTGGCCTACGTCGAGGAGGTCGTGTCCCCGACGGAGATCGTCGTCTCGGAGAGCAACTGGCGCGGTGAGTTCGACTGGCGCCGCATCACCAAGGACTCCTCCTCCTGGCCGAGCGGCTTCATCCACTTCAACGACAAGGCCATGAAGAACACCGCTCCTCCGGTGATCACGGGTGATGCGGCGGTCGACGAGCGGATGACGGTCAGCGCCGGTTCGTGGTCACCGACCCCCACCACCGTGACCTACGCCTGGCTGGCCGATGGGGTCGCGATCGCCGGAGCGACCTCGTCCTCCTTCATCCCGACCGAGGCCGAGCGCGGCAAGCAGCTCAGCGTCCGGGTCGCCGCAGCCGCCACCGGCTACCCGGGCGGGGCGGCGTACTCCGCGCCGACCGACGCTGTGGCTCGGGCCCGCTTCGACCTCGCCGCGCCGCCCCAGGTCAGCGGTAGGGCCGAGATCGACGAGGTGCTGACCACGACCCCCGGTGGCTGGTCGCCGGCGCCGGCGACCATCGCCTACGCCTGGTCGGCGGACGGGAAGCCGATCCCCGGCGCCAACGGCCCGCAACTGGCGATCGACAACTCCCTGGCCGGCAAGCGGATCGTGGCCAGCGTGCTGGTCCGCCGTGAGGGCTACATCAAGGGCCAGGCAGGGTCATCCGCCGTCGGTCCGGTCGTCGCGGGAACCATCGAGACTCCCGAGCCGTACGCCGTGTCCGGTCGGCCGCGCGTGGGCAACACGGTCTCGTTGCGGGGTAGCTACACCCCCCAGGACGCGACGGAGACCTACACCTGGCTTCGAGACGGCAAGCCCATCGCGGGAGCCAACGACCCCTCTTACCGGTTGAGCGTTGCCGACGCCGGCCGGGAGGTCGTGGGACAGGTGGCGTTGTCGAAGCGCAACTACCTCACTCGGGTCGAGCGCGTCTCGCGCGGTCCGGTCACCTCGAAGGCCGACGTGCGTCTCAAGGCTGTCGGCAAGACCCGTCAGGTGTTGGTCGTAGTGCGTGTCAGTGGCCGTGGCTTCGGCCGCCCCCCGGGTGAGGTCAAGATCAAGATCGGTCGGCGCCAGGTCCAGGTTCCCCTGGTCCGGGGCAAGGCCAAGGTCTGGGTCCGCCAGGTGCGGCCGGGCAACGCCCGGGTCGTGGCGAAGTACCTCGGTTCCGACATCGTCGCGCGAGGCAACGCGGTTCAGCGGACCGACGTCCGACGCTGAGCCGCGGGAACAAGTCGGGCCTGCGTCGACTTGATCAGACATGACACAAGCTGACTTCTGGTTCGACCCCGTCTGCCCCTTCGCCTGGATCACCTCCCGTTGGATTCGAGAGGTGGAGCAGGTTCGAGACATCGACGTGCACTGGCACGTGATGAGCCTGTCGTACCTGAACAAGGACAAGGACATCCCTCAGGACTACCGCGACATGCTGGAGCCGGCGTGGGGCCCGGTCCGGGTGTGCATCGCTGCCGCCCAGAAGCACGGTGACGAGGTCCTTCTGCCGCTCTACGAGGCGTTCGGCACGCGGATTCACAACCAGGGCCAGGAACTCAGCCGCGAACTCGTCGCGGCTGCGGTTGCCGATGCGGGGCTCGAACCCGAACTGGTCGATGCCATGGACGACTCCTCACTCGACGAAGCCGTCGCGGCCTCGCACCACACGGGCATGGACCAGGTGGGCGACGACGTCGGCACCCCGGTGATCGCCATCGAGGGCGTCGCCTTCTTCGGGCCGGTGATGTCGTCGATCCCGCGCGGAGAACTAGCAGGTGAGCTCTGGGACGGGGCGGTGGCCCTGGCCAAGTTCCCGGACTTCTACGAGCTCAAGCGCTCCCGGACCGGGGACCTTGATTTCAGTTGACTTCAGCTAGAGGTCTGGGAGGCCGCGACCGCCGCGGCCTTGGCCCGGATGGTCGGCTTGTTCTCCTCGCTGGCGGCCGCCTCGAGGTCGTTGAACATCTCGATGAGGCGCCGAGGGATCTGCAGGCTGGAGGAGCCCCAATGGTCGATCTCATCCACGGCCAGATCGAAGAACTGAGCGAAGGTCCACTCCGAGGTGACCAGGCGGACCACGCCGTCGTCGTCGAGTTGCACTCCGACGGCGGCGGGTTCGCCGACCATCCGACGCAGGATGTCGTGCAGTTCGTCGAGGGCTTGCACGGCGGTGGTCGGGTCGTTCGTCCCGGGGGAGAGTGCGCGCTCGGCGATGTCGACCAGGCGGCGGAACCCGTAGCTGAGGTCCTGTTCCATCGAGCGTTCCCGAGCGAGAGTGATCCCGTCCGCGGTGAGCGTCTCCCAGTCCGCGGCAGCCACGTCGGCCTTTCCGTGGATCAGGGCGAGGGGTGAGCCCTCCGGGAGAAAACTCCCCAGGGGCCAGAGGATCTCGATGCGTACATCGTGCTGTCGGGCCAACGCGCACAGGGTGACGGCGTCCAGCCGGTTGAGATATCCGGTGTGGGGCGCGACCACGACACTCTGCCCGGGCAGGTGCGACAACTCCGGAGGGGTCGAGGGCATGGCCCCTCGACGATCAGCGCTACGCACCAGTAGTCGTCGGGTCTGGTCGCCGGCCTGATGGATGACGGTGGAGACCGCGATCGACTGGGTGATGTGGTGGATGAAGGCCAAGAACATGCCGACCGCCCCCAGGACCAGGAAGAACGAGACCGTAACGGCGAGTTGCGGAACCGAGTCCTTGATGTCGGACAGGGAGCGGATCACGGTGAGGGCGTACAGGAAGGAGGCCGAGAAGACTCCCAACGTGTGCTGGGTGACCCGGTCCTGCAGGAAGGTCTGCAGCACCCGCGGAGAGAACTGGCTGCTGGCCAGTTGCAGGACCACGATGGTGATCGAGAAGACCAGGCCGGTGACCGAGATCATCGCGCCGGCCGTCGTGGACAACAGCGTTCGGGCACTCTCGATGCTCCCGTTGAACAGCAGCGGGATGCCGTTGCCCACGGACTCGTCGAGCAGGGGAAGGCCCAGCCCGGCCAGGACGCTGAAGACCGACCAAGCCGCGGGCACGACCCAGAAGGGTTCGAGGAGCAGGCGGACGCGTCGGCGTACGCGGTCGGTCTTCGGCGGGGCCGACGGGGCCAGGATCGGTGTGGTCACGGGGCGGGTCGAAGGCACCATCTATTAGTACCGGGTTCGTGGTCTAAGTGTTGGCTCTGTGACGGATGTGGCGCATGATGTTTGTCTATGGCTATCTCGGGTACTCGCTCACTGCTCTCGTTGGCGATGATGGTCACCCTGTTCGTGGTGTCCGCGCCGCGGGAGCAGGCGCCGGCTTCAGCTTCCGCGGTCACGACGCTGGCGGCCACCGACGACGGCCTCGACGTCATCGATCTGCGGGTCACGCCTTCCCGACTCGACCGCACGATCGAGACCACGGGCTTCTCGATGGTCGGACTGACCTGGCGGGGGTCCTCGCCGGTCATCCGGGTGCGGGTGCGGGCCGGGGACAGGTGGCGGGCCTGGCGTACCCCAGCGGTGCTCGGCGACGGCCCGGACCGACGATCACGTGAAGGAGATGGGCGCAACGCCACCGCCCTGTTGTGGGTGGGCCCGGCCGACGCGATCCAGATCGACGTCCTGGGGTCCCGTCCGCGCGATCTGCGGCTGACGCTGATGCAGGCCGACGACGGCGCCACGTCTCGTCGGGCCGCCGCCGCGGCCTCCGCCTCTCCCGGGCCGACAACACCCCCGCAGTCCAGTAGGGCCGGCACGCCGACCTCTCCCCCCAGGCCGCAGTTGCGCGGACGACGCAAGTGGGGAGCCGATCCCCGTCTGCGAGACGGGCGCGCGACGTTCAACCGGACGATCCAGCAGGTCCACCTGCACCACACGGCGAGCAGCAATCGCTACACCGCCGGTCAGGTGCCGGGCATCCTGCGCGGGATCTACCGCTACCACACGGTCAATCTCGGCTGGTCCGACATCGGCTACAACTTCCTCGTCGACCGCTTCGGGCGGACCTGGGTCGGACGTGCCGGGGGAGCCAAGCGCCCGGTCCGCGGTGCGCACACCCTCGGTTTCAACAGCACCTCGACCGGGATCGCGGTCATCGGCAACTACGAGGTGACCCGGCCGAGCCGCAAGGTCCGCACCGCCCTGGTCCGGTTGATGGCCTGGAAACTGGCCCGTTACGACCGGCACGCCGCCCAGCGAGTGCTCGTCTACTCGCACGGCAGCGACAAGCAACCGGCCGGCCGGAAGTACCGGCTCCCCACGATCGACGGGCATCGGGACACCAACGCCACCGCCTGCCCCGGCGAGAAGCTCTACGACCGGTTGCGGGGGTTGCGTAAGCGGACGGGTGATCGGGTGCGTCGCTTCAGCTAGGCATCACTACGATCAGCCCATGAGTTCCGAGAGCACCACGAGCCCCGTGACGGGCGGCCGCAGAAACGTCCTGTCCGCGGTTGCCTGGCCCTACGCCAACGGCCCGCGTCACATCGGCCACGTCGCCGGTTTCGGCGTACCGTCCGATGTCTTCAGCCGCTATATGCGGATGGCCGGCCACGACGTCCTGATGGTGTCCGGAACCGACGAGCACGGCACCCCGATCCTGGTCGCGGCCGATCAGCAGGGTGTGACTCCCCGGGAACTGGCCGATAAGAACAACGCCCTGATCGTCCAGGACCTGGTGGACCTCGGACTGTCCTACGACCTGTTCACCCGCACCACGACCGGCAACCACTACAACGTGGTGCAGGAGATGTTCACGACCGTTCACGACAACGGCTACCTCGTCGAGCAGACCACGCGGGGGGCGATCTCCCCCTCCACCGGAAGGACCCTGCCGGATCGCTATATCGAGGGAACCTGCCCGATCTGTGGATACGCCGACGCGCGAGGGGACCAGTGCGACAACTGCACGAACCAGTTGGATCCGACCGAACTGATCGACCCGCGTTCCAAGATCAACGGCGAGACCCCCGAGTTCGTGGAGACCCAACACTTCTTCCTGGACCTCCCGGCTCTGGCTGACGCCTTGGGCGAGTGGCTCGACGAGCGTGAGGCGACAGGGCTGTGGCGGCCCAACGTCATCCGCTTCAGCCAGAACATCCTCAAGGAGATCCGACCTCGCGCGATCACCCGGGACATCGACTGGGGAATCCCCATCCCCCTCGACGAGTGGCGCGACCAGCCGACGAAGCGGCTCTACGTGTGGTTCGACGCCGTCATCGGCTACCTCTCGGCCTCCATCGAGTGGGCACGCCGTTCCGGTGATCCCGAGGCCTGGCGCGCCTGGTGGAACACCACCCCCGGCGAGGAGGGGCCTCTCACCTACTACTTCATGGGCAAGGACAACATCACCTTCCACTCCCAGATCTGGCCGGCCGAGCTGCTGGCCTACAACGGCGCTGGCAGCCGCGGCGGCGAACCCGGCCCCTACGGCTCCTTGACCCTGCCGACCGAGGTGGTGTCCTCGGAGTTCCTGACGATGGAGTCGCAGCAGTTCTCGACCAGTCGTGGCCACGTGATCCTGGTCAGCGATGTCCTGTCGCGCTATCAGCCCGACGCGCTGCGCTACTTCATCTGCGCGGCGGGCCCGGAGACCTCCGATGCAGACTTCACGTGGGCGGAGTTCGTGCTGCGCACCAACTCCGAGCTCGTCGCGGGCTGGGGCAACCTCGTCAATCGCACGGCGACGATGATCGCCAAGAACTTCGGTGAGATCCCTGCGTGTGGTCCGCTCGAGGAGGTCGACGAGTCGGTGCGCGCCGCAGTGCTGACCGGTTTCGAGGTGGTGGGGGATCTCATCGCCCGGCACCGTCAGCGGTCCGCGATCAGCGAGGCCATGCGCGTGGTGGGAGAGGTCAATCGGTACATCGCTCTGACCGAGCCGTTCAAACTCAAGGGAGAGGACCAGCGTGAACGACTCGGGACCGTGCTGCACGTGGCGGCCCAGTGCGTCCTGGACTGCAACACGATGCTCTCGCCCTTCCTGCCGCACTCCTCGAACGAGGTCTGGGCCGCCTACGGCGGGGAAGGGATCTACATGCCGATGCCTCACATCGAACGGGTAGAGGACCTCGATCCCGGTGACGGTGCGCCCGCGGTCGGCGCTGACTCCACCTACCCGGTCATCACCGGCGACTACACCGCCACGCCCAGGTGGGTCTCACGACCCGTGGAGGTCGGAACCCCCATCGCCAAGCCGAGCCCCATCTTCACCAAACTCGATCCCGAACTGGTCGAGGCGGAGCGGGAACGGCTCCGCAAGTGACCTCGTGACCCAACTGGTCTAGACCAGTTGGGTCGACTTTGTGGCTGCACCAGATTTATAGCCGACGATCCCGTTGAATTATCGGCGAAGCACATCCCCCCGTGGTTCGAAACTCCCCCCACGTTGCCCCCGCAACTCCGGTTTCGACGCCACCCTTCGAGAGGAGGGGTCATGCTCGCAGCCCTCGTGGTCACCGGTCTGATGATTCTGGCCTGGCCGCTCGCAGTCGGTGTCTCCCGACCCGCCACGGTGCGCACCCGCGGCCGAGACGCGGACCGGCGTACCCGGTTCGTGGCCCGCAACCCGCACGAGGTGAACGCCGGCGACATCCGCCGCATGCTGACGGCCGGCGGACTGGGACCCGAGCAGGTCGACTACGTCTCGAAGCGAGCAGCGGAACTGGGGATCGGGCCCTTCATGATGCTGGTGTGGCTCAAGCGGTTCGATGCCCAGGCGCTGGCCACCGTCGTGGCCGCCGATCTCTCCCAGCACGAACTGATCGCACATATCTCGAACGGGACGGTGCCGGACCTCGAGGAGTTGCGGGTTTTCGCCGAGCTCAACGGATACACCGCGGTGCCCGTTCCCCGATCGAGCCCGCTCGCGCCGACGCCCGAGCCCCCGACCGACCGGATGACCGCCGGCCCCTCTGCCGAGGAGTGGGCCATCGAGGACGGTGTCCCGGTCACCCTCGAGTCGATGGGCCTCTACCACGCGCCCTCGACCTCGCAGGACGGCGAGAGTGACGCCAATCAGCACATGACCTGAGTCGTCGCGCACCTACTCCACCATTGAAGGGGCGGGCCGCGTCGACGAGGTGTCGATCGCGACCGTTCACAGTCGGCCACCGGACATCCCCCCATCCGGTGGCCGACTGACATTTGTCCCACCCCGTCGAGACGGTCGAGGTGGAGGCGCAGGAGCGGTCCCGAGCGCTCTGCCAGACTGCGGTCATGCCGGACCCGTCGCCCACTGAGAGGCCACACATCGCCCGCGTCGTCGAGGACCGGTGGAACGCCGGACTCGGGGCGCTGCTGTCTCGACGCGGATGGGACCACCGGATCGTGCCGCATGTGGGGTACGCCGGCTCCGGATTCATCCGGGTGTTCGCGCGGGTCCTGTTCGCTCCCGAGAGCCGCGATGAGTCGCCCCGCCGGCAGCCGGAGGATCCCGATGCCTCCCTGGACCGCCGAGGCTGGCGCAACTTCATCACCGCCGAGGCCCAGTCGGTGGACATCGAGATCGGGGTCGGGGACGAGACCTACACGGCGCGCACCGACTCCTCGGGAAACCTGGATGCCCGCATTCCCAATCCCGGCCTCTCCCCGGGGTGGCACCGCATCGATCTGCGCAGCGAACGATCAGCCACCGTGCCGGCCCGCATCCGGGTGATCGATGACGAGGCGAGTTTCGGCATCGTCAGCGACATCGATGACACGGTGCTCTCGACGCTGCTGCCGCGACCCCTGGTGGCGGCGTACAACACCTTCGTGGCTCGGGAGGAGGCACGCAGCCCGGTGAGCGGCATGGCGGTCCTCTACCGGGACCTCCTGCGGCATCGATCCAACGCACCCACGATCTACGTATCGACCGGGGCGTGGAACACCGCAGGGACCCTGCGGAGGTTCCTGGCGCGCAACGCCTTCCCCGACGGTCCGATGCTCCTGACCGACTGGGGTCCCACGAACACCGGATGGTTCCGCTCCGGACGGGCTCACAAGGAGCAGTGCCTGGAAAGTCTCGCCGAGGACTTCCCGAACATCTCGTGGGTGCTCGTCGGGGACGACGGTCAGCGCGACCCGTTGATCTACGGCGACTTCGCACGGCGGCGACCCGAGCGGGTCCGGGCCATCGCGATCCGCGAACTCTCGTTGGGTCAGCAGGTGCTCGCGCACGGCACTCCCATCGCGGCCGTCGACCACGACTCCCACGCCGACGGGGTTCCCGAGGTGCGGGGACGCGATGGGGAAGAACTGGGCGTTGCCCTGACACCGGTCCTCTGAGCCGAGCATGTCAGAATCCGGGCCATGCGCGTTCACCTCGGCTCAGACCATGCCGGACTCGAACTCAAGGACCACTTGTCCGGTTGGTTGGCCGATCAGGGCCACGAACCGGTCGATCACGGACCCTTCGTCTACGACGCCCTGGATGACTACCCGGTGTTCTGCCTGCGGGCCGCCCAAGCGGTGGCGACCGAACGAGCCGCCGGCGAGGAGAGCTTCGCAGTGGTGATCGGCGGATCGGGCAACGGTGAGCAGATGGCGGCCAACAAGGTCGCCGGGGTGCGCGCGGCCCTGGTCTGGAGCGCGGACACCGCAGCCCTGGCTCGGGAACACAACGACGCGAACGTGATCTCGGTCGGTGGGCGATTGCACGAGATCGATGAGCTCACGGGCTTCATCGAGGTCTTCCTTGGAACCGTCTTCACCGGGGACGAGCGCCACGTACGCCGGATCGGTCAGCTCACGTCGTACGAGACGACCGGAGACCTCCCCGCCTTGCCGGCTTCGGCCGTGCGCCCCGATGCCTGAGGGTCACACCCTCTATCGACTCGCCAGAGACCTCGAGAACGCCTTCGCGGGATCGGTGCTCCGCGTCGGCTCTCCGCAGGGTCGGTTCGAGGAGTCGGCCGCGATCCTGGACGGCGCGGTTCTCGAGGAAGCCGACTCCTGGGGAAAGCACCTGTTCCTAGGGTTCAGCCAGTCGCGCATCGTGCACGTGCACCTGGGGCTCTACGGAACCTTCGAGATCCGTCAGGCCGAGGAGGGGTCAGCGGTCCCCGCGCCCGTGGGGGCGGTCCGCCTGCGGCTACAGGACGCCGTTGGCGCCTACGCCGACCTGCGCGGCCCCACCACGTGTGCCTTGATCGGTCCGGCCGAACGCGCCGCAGTCCTGGAACGGTCGGGTCCGGACCCGCTGCGCGGCAGTGACCCGACCGCAGCCTGGCACCGGATCCGGCGAAGCCGGACCCCGATCGGTGCCCATCTGATGGATCAGTCGGTCGTGGCTGGCGTGGGCAACGTGTACCGCGCCGAAGTGCTCTTCCGGCAGAAGTTGCATCCCCTGCGGCCGGGGAACAGCCTGCGGGTGGGCCAGTGGGAGGCGGTGTGGAACGACCTCGCCGAGTTGATGGCCGAAGGGGTCCGGCTCGGCCGGATCGACACCGTCCGACCCGAACACACCCCGGAGGCCATGGGCCGGGAGCCTCGTGTGGATGACCACGGGGGTGAGGTCTACGTCTACCGACGGACGGGTTCGCCGTGTCTGATCTGTGGCCGGGGGATCCGCACGCAGGTGCTGGCCGGGCGAAACCTGTTCTGGTGTGGCCAATGCCAGCGCACATTTCGGTCGCGAGCCCTATCCTGACTCTCACAGACCGTGGGGATGGACTCAGAAGGACATGTGCATGATTGCTCTGGTCGATACCCCGCAGCGCTCGAAGCGGCGATCGAAGCGACGACCGGGCCGCCCCAGCACCTCACTGTCCTGGGGTCGCCGGATCGCACGCCTGCGTCGCCGTGGCCTCAGCCTCGAGATGAGAGTGACGGCGTACCTGATCGGATTCAGCGTGGGGAGCCTCGCGCTCATCATCGCCTTCCCCGACGTCATGCCGTTCAGCAGCCTGATGCTGCCCCTGCTGCTGGGGAGTCTGCTGCTGGGGCCCAGGACCCTGCCTTGGTACGTGTTGTTCGACATGTCGATGTTGGCCATCGCCCTGACCCAACAGAGCGAGATGACCAGCCGCATCGTGGCAGCGGCCGGACTGCAGTTCGTCATGGGATTCGTGGTGATGGTCGTCGGCTTCCGACGTGGTCGGCTGGGTGTGACCGTGGTCCGGGGGGAGTCGATGCTGATCGACCTACGCGACCAGATCCTCGACCAGGGCCGGATTCCCGATCTGCCTGCGGGGTGGGACGTGCAGGCAGCCCTCCGGTCGGCCGGTGGTACTCCGTTCGCCGGTGACTTCGTGGTGGCCAGCGTGAACGACCCCCATCGCCTGGAAGTGGTGGTCGTCGATGTCTCGGGCAAGGGCGAGGAGGCGGGCACCCGTGCGCTCCTGCTGTCCGGAGCGTTCGGCGGCCTGCTCGGAGCGCTGCCACCGGAGCAGTTCCTGCCGGCGGCCAATCAGTATCTGCTGCGCCAGGACTGGGACGAGGGCTTCGCCACTGCGGTGCACCTCACCGTGGACCTGTGTTCTGGACGCTACGAGATCCGGACCGCGGGTCACCCGCCAGCCGCGCACCGCATCTCCGGTTCCGGGCGATGGCACGTCCTGAGGTCGGAGGGGCCGATCCTGGGTCTGATCGAAGGAGCCGACTTCATCACCGCGACGGGCGTCCTCAGCACCGGTGACGCCGTGCTGATGTACACCGACGGGATGGTCGAGGACCCCCGACGAGACATCGAGTTGGGGATCGACGCGATGTTGGGCGAGGCGGAGTCACTGCTGCGGGGGTCCTTCCGCGACGCCGCCGAGCGGCTCACCGATGCCCTGGGTTCCCGGGACGACGACCGTGCGATGCTCGTGGTGCATCGCACGTAGTCACCCGCCGAGTGGGTCCCGCATTCGGCCACTGCGAGGGGTGTGTGGCACGATGTGATGTCGCTCGAGCATGCGCTCTAGCGTGCGCGGATGTAGCTCAATGGTAGAGCCTCAGTCTTCCAAACTGACCACGCGGGTTCGATTCCCGTCATCCGCTCCAAGTGGCCCTCCACGACCTCTTTTGAGGTGGGGGAGGGGCTCTTGGCGGGGCGTAGCGTAGTGGCTAGCGCGCCTGCTTTGGGAGCAGGAGACCGCAGGTTCGAGTCCTGTCGCCCCGACGCACGTCCGAGTGGCTCGCCGCAGCCGGCGCCCGCCCGTCAATCCGACCAGCACCTAGCATGAGGAGATCACCTGTGAAGAGCGCCGTCGAGACCTTGAGCCCGACCAGGGCCAAGCTGACCGTCGAGGTGCCCTTCGAGGAGCTCAAGCCGAGCCTCGACGCGGCGTACAAGAAGATCGCCCAGCAGATCAACGTTCCGGGCTTCCGTAAGGGCAAGGTCCCGCCGATGGTCATCGACCGTCAGGTCGGCCGTGGCGCCGTCCTCGACGAGGCGATCAACGCCGTGGTGCCCGAGAAGTACATGGAGGCGCTGCAGGAGAACTCGCTGCAGCCGCTGGCCCAACCGGAGATCGAGGTCACGAAGTTCGAGGACAACGAGTCCCTGGAGTTCACCGCCGAGGTCGACATCAAGCCCGAGATCGAGCTGCCGCCCTACGACGGCATCGTCGCGCAGGTCGACGACCTCGAGGTGACCGACGAGGACCTCACCGAGCAGACCGACGCGCTGCGTCAGCGCTTCGCCAGCCTCACCGACGTCGAGCGCGCCGCCGCGGACGGCGACTTCGTCGTCCTGGACCTCAAGGCGACCCAGAACGGCGAGGTCCTCGAGGGGGCCGAGGTCAGCGACATGTCCTACCAGGTCGGTCGTGGCGGGATGATCGACGGCCTCGACGAGGCGCTGACCGGGATGAGCGCAGGCGAGGACAACACGTTCTCCACCCAGCTCGTCGGTGGCGACCTCCTCGGCGAGGACGTCGAGGTGGCCGTCACGGTCAAGCAGGTCCAGGAGCAGGAGCTGCCGGAGTACGACGACGACTTCGCCCAGGAGGCGTCCGAGTTCGACACCATCGAGGAACTCACCGCCGACGTGCGTGAGCGTCTGACCCGGGGCAAGCGCCTCGAGCAGGCTGCGGCCGCCCGGGACGCCGTGCTGGAGGCCCTCCTCGAGCAGGTCGAGGTGCCGCTGCCCGAGACCACCGTCACCGACGAGCTCAACGCCCGCCGCCAGAGCATCGAGCAGCAGCTCGGACAGGCCGGGATCTCGATGGCGAAGTACCTCGAGGACGAGGAGCAGACCGTCGAGGAGTTCGAGGCCGACCTCGAACGACGTGTCCGCGATGCCGTGGCCGCACAGTTCATCCTCGACGAGATCGCCAAGAACGAGGAGATCGGGATCGAGCAGGCTGAACTGTCCGACCACCTGGTCCGTCGTGCGCAGCAGTCCGGTCAGGACCCGCAGCAGTTCGCGAACCACATGTTCGAGCACAACCACATCCCGGAGATGGTCCAGGAGATCCTGCGCGGCAAGGCTCTGGCCACCATCGTCGAGACTGCGGTCGTGACCGATGCTTCCGGCAACCACGTGGAGCTGAAGAACCTGCAGCCCGACGGAACCATCGGCGAGCCCGTGGCCGACGTCGAAGTTGGGGCCGAAGCCGAGGTCGAGGAGACCCCGGCCGAGTCCGCAACGGACGCCGAGGCGACCGAGGACTGATTCCTCACCGCAGCATTGCGAGAGCCGATCCCGAACGATTCGGGGTCGGCTTTCGTGTTCCCTCGGCCGGGCCGCTAGCTTTCGTCGGCCCAGCCCGGGATAGCCACGAGCCCGGCCACGCGGCGTAGTTCACTCAGGGCCATAGCGATCTCAGGCTGTCCGCCGGTTCCCCGACGTACGGCGGTCCGCACCTGGCGTGAGGGTGTCGGATCCCCGAACAACGGCACCCGAACGGTCTCGTCGGCCCCCGGGATGCGGGCGAGCCGGGGGACCAGCGCCACACCGAGACCAGCAGCGACCAGCGCCGCACCACAGTCCCATTCGACGACCTGGTGTGCTTGGCGTGGTCGGAATCCGGCCGAGGTGCAGGCGGTCAGGACCAGCTCGAAGTGGGGGCTCCCCGGACGGTCCATGATCCACGGCTCGTCGGCGGCCTCCGAGAGGCCCACCCGATCCTGGTTCGCCAGACGGTGTCCGACGGGGACCAGGAGATCGAGTGCATCGTCGAGCAGGGGTCGTTGATCGAATCGCGGGTCGTTGGTCGGAGGGATCGCGCTGGTCGTCACCACCACGGCGACGTCAGCGGTGTCCGCCAGGAGCATGTCGAAGCACGTCATGGGATCGGCCTCGATGATGCGGACTTCCGAGCGGGGGAAGCGTTCGATCAGTTTTGCGGCCACGGGAGGAAGCAGGGCGGATGCGGCGGTCGAGAATCCGACCAGACGGACCCGCCCCCGTCCTTCACCGGCCGAGTGCTGGACCTCGGCGCGGATCTGCTCCCAGTGCTCGAACAGGTCGTCGGCGCGGGAGAGCAGTGTTCGCGCGGCCGGGGTCAGGCGGACCCGTCGACCATCGGGCACCAGCAGCCCCACCCCCAGGTCGTGGGCGAGGGTGCGCAGTTGGTGGGAGACCGCCGACGGGGTGTAGCCCAGGTCCTCCGCCGCAGCGGTGATCGTCCCCCGCTCGGCCACCATGCGGAGGACGAGGATGCGACGATCGATCATGCGATCATCCTGCACGATCATCGGTAAAAAGGTTCGCTTTTCTTTGAGAGTCGGGGAGGTCACTCTGTCCGTGTGCACCACCTGGACCCGCTCCTGGAGAGCTACCAACTGCGTAACGTCACCCTGCGCAACCGCGTGGTGAGTACCTCTCACGAGCCGGCCTACACCGAGGACGGCATGCCGAAGGACCGCTATCGGCTCTACCACATCGAGAAGGCGCGAGGAGGGGTTGGCCTGACCATGATCGGCGGGTCGGCGGTGGTCTCGCCGGACAGTCCGCCGGCCTTCGGAAACATGTTGCTCTACCGCGACGAGATCGTGCCGTGGCTGCGTCGTCTGACCGATGACGTCCACGAGGCCGGAGCGGCGGTGATGTGTCAGGTCACCCACCTGGGTCGTCGGACCAGCAACTTCACCGGCGACTGGTTGCCGTTGGTCTATCCCTCCCCGTTGCGGGAGTCCCAGCACCGGTCCTTCCCCAAGGCCGCCGAGTCCTGGGACGTGGACCGGATCGTGCGCGACTTCGCCGACGCTGCAGCCCGCTGCCAGGCGGCCGGGTTGGACGGCATCGAGATCGAGTCCTACAGCCACCTCTTCGACGCCTGGGTCTCCCCGGCCACCAACCTGCGCACCGACGAGTTCGGCGGCAGCCTGGAGAACCGAATGACCTTCCCCCTGCGGGTCCTCGACGCGGTGCGGGCCGCGGTCGGACCCGACTTCGTGGTCGGACTCCGGATGGCCATGGACGAACAACTGCCCGACGGACTCGGGTTGTCCGACACCCTCGAGGTCGTACGCCGCTACCTCGACCACGGCGTCGACTTCCTCTCGGTGATCAAGGGGGGCCTGGACAGCGACGCTCGCCTGGCCGCCACGATTCCCTCGATGGGGACGCCCTCTGCGCCGTTCCTGGCCTTCGCGGGGGAGGTACGCCGGGCCCTGGACGTCCCCGTCATGCACGCCGCGAGGATCGGGGATGTCGCCACCGCCCGATACGCGATCCGAGAGGGTCTCCTGGACCTGGTGGGGATGACCCGCCCGCAACTCGCCGACCCCCATCTGGTGGCCAAGGTGGCCCGGGGGGAGGAGGACCGGATTCGGCCCTGCGTTGGGGCGAGCTACTGCCTCGACGCGATCTATGAGTCCGGCGATGCCAAGTGCGTGCACAATCCCGCGACCGGTCGTGAGCAGACGATGCCGCACGTGATCACTCCGACCGTTGGGAGGCGTCGGCGAGCGGTCGTGATCGGGGCAGGGCCAGCGGGTCTCGAAGCGGCACGCGTGCTCGGGGAACGAGGTCACCGGGTCGTGGTCCTGGAGGCTGCGGACCGCCCGGGCGGCCAGGTGTTGCTGGCCTCTTCGACAACGCGCCGTCGGGACCTGATCGGCATCATCGACTGGAGGGTCGCTGAGGCCAAGTACAGCGACGTCGAGATGCGGTACGGCGTCTACGCGGACAAGGCCACGGTGCTCGCCGAGGACCCCGATCTCGTGGTGGTCGCCACCGGCGGGCTGCCCGACCGCAGCTTCCTGACCGAGGGTCAGGACCTGGTGCTCGACACCTGGGATGTGCTGGGTGGCACCGGCGGCACACCGAGACCCGGTCAACGAGTTCTGGTCTTCGACGATCACGGTGGGGAGCCCGGGCTCGACGCCGCCGAGCACCTCGCGAGAATGGGGTCGCAGGTCGAGCTAGTGACACCCGAACGCACCGTCGGGATCTCGGTGGGGTCGATGAACAGCCCGGCGTACCTCGCCGCCTTCGCCGAGTACGACGTCACCCTGACCCTCGCCCTGCGCCTGATCGCGGTCCGCCGGTCTGAGCCCGGAGCACCTCACCGCCTGGTGGCCAGCCTCGTGAGCGACTACCGGCCCGACGTCGTCCTCGAACGACAGGTCGACCACGTGGTGGTCGAGCACGGAACCCTGCCCAACGACGAGCTCTACCACGAACTCACGGCGGACTCGACGAATCTCGGTGAGGTCGACCATGACGCCCTCATCGCCGGGCGCCCGCAGCAGGTGGCCACCAACGCCGCCGGTCGCTTCGCCCTGTTCCGGATCGGCGACGCCGTGACCAGTCGCAACATCCACGCCGCGGTGTACGACGCGCTGCGCCTGTGCATCACCGTGTGAAGGAGGAGTTCCGATGACCGCGCTGACCTCGGCCCCCGCCGAAACCCTGCCCGGCGCCGCCGCCCGTGCGCGCCTGCTGGCGACCCTGGAGGGCCGCCGACCCGGGCACTCGCTTCCGGCCGGTTGCTACACCGATCCCGAACTGCACGAGCTGGACCTGCGTTTGTTGTGGTCGCGGCAGTGGATCTTCGCCGGCACCGCGGCCGAGGTGTCCGAACCCGGCGACTACCTCACCGTCGACCTCGGGACCTCCTCGATCATCGTGGTGCGGGACGACGACGATCAGATCCGCGCCTTCCACAACGTATGCCGCCACCGGGGCGCCCGCCTGGTCACCGAAGGCCGCGGAACCGTGGGGAACATCGTCTGCGGCTACCACCGCTGGACCTACACCACCGAGGGTCGACTGGTCAGCGCTCCCGGGCTGCCCGCAGGTGCCGATCCGGCCTGCCTGGGCCTGCGTTCGGCGCACGTACGCGACGTCGCAGGCCTGCTCTTCCTGTGTCTGGCACCGGAGCCTCCCGAGGACATCGAGGAGGTGGGGCGGATCCTGGGGCCGTACTTCGCGCCGCACGGACTGGGCGCGGCCAAGGTGGCCGTTCAGATCGACATGGTGGAGCAGGGCAACTGGAAACTCACCATGGAGAACAACCGCGAGTGCTACCACTGCGAGAGCGGTCACCCGGACCTGACCTGCACGTTCTTCCCGACCTGGGGGCTGCGTGATGACCAGGTTCCTGCCAGGTTGCGCCCCTCACACGACCGGTATCTTCTGGCCGACGCAGAGCTCCGACGACTCTGCGAGGCTCAGGCGCTGCCGTATCCCGCCGTCGAGGACCTCATCGACCGCCCGCTCGGGTTCCGGGTCGAGCGAACTCCCCTGGACGGTGCGGGGGAGTCGTTCAGCCTGGACGGGACCAGCCTGGTGGGACGGCTGCTGGGTTCGATCACCGAGAAGCGCTCGGGGCGGCTGGGACTGCACACGCAGCCCAACGGTTGGTTCCACGTCCTGTCCGACCACGCGGTCACGTTCGCGGTGTTACCGCTCGCGGTCGACCGCACGTTGGTGCGGACCACCTGGCTGGTCGACGCCGACGCCGTCGAGGGCGTCGACTACGACGTCGAGGAACTGACCCGGGTGTGGCGACACACGAACGAGGAGGACGCGGCCTTCGTCGCCCTCGCGCAGGCAGGGGTGAGCGACCCGGCCTACGAGCCAGGGCCCTACACCGAGAGCGAGCGGCAGGTGGACGCGTTCGTGCAGTGGTACGTCGCCCGCATGCGAGAGGAGCTGAACCGATGACTCATCCGTTGGTCGAGCCCGTCGAGACCCCCGTAGAAGACTCGACATCCCTCCACCTCGTGCCCGATCTTCCGGCCGCTCCACCCCGTCCTCTGGGCGACGGGGTGCTTCCCAGCGAGACGTCGATCGACCAGGAGTTCGGGGTCCGACGCAGGATCCAGGTCACCCACGATGTGGTCACGCTGGTCCTGGAACCGAAACGACCCCAGGTCTTCGCCTACTCTCCCGGGCAGTACCTCACCCTCAGGGTCGAAGTGGAGGGCGTGCTGGTCGAGCGCTGCTACACCATCTCGTCGCCTCCGACTCGTCCACATCTGCTCACCATCACGGTCAAACGACTGGACGGCGGCGCCTTGTCGCCGTTCCTGCACGATCGACTGGTCGTCGGGGACCGGGTGTCTGCCGTCGGACCTCTGGGCCGGTTCACGGTCGCCGCGCACCCGTCTTCGAAGCTGCTGCTCCTCTCGGCCGGAAGCGGGATCACTCCGACCCTGTCCACCGTGCGGGCGATGGCGGATCTGGGCGATCTCGACGCGGACGGCGTGGACGTCGTGGTGGTGCACAGCGCCCGGACACCCGATGACCTGGTCTGTCGTCCGGAACTGGAGGCCCTCGCTGCGACGTACGCCGGACTGCGGGTGGTGTGGGTCTGTGAGGAGGACTCGTCGGGTACTGCGGGGATGTGGGCCGGATGGCGCGGGAGGCTGGACGAGACGGTGCTGATGGCGAACGTCTCGGACATCGCCGACCGGGAGGTGTTCACCTGCGGTCCTCCGGGCTACATGGCCGCCGTGCACGATCTCCTCGGCCGGGTCGGCGCCGATCCGGAACGCTGCCATCAGGAGAGCTTCGTGATCGGCGCGGCAGCCGGCTCGACGCCCGAGTCGATCCTGTCGAACAGATCGGGTACGGCGGTCTCGACCGGATTCGCCACGATCCGGTTCGGCCGCAGTGGTCGCGAGGCCCTCTGCGCACCAGGGACCACCGTGCTGGCCGCCGCTGCCTCGGTCGGGGTGAATCTTCCTTCCTCCTGCGGAGAGGGCCTCTGTGGCACTTGCAAGGTCTCGCTTCTCTCCGGTCGGGTGGACATGGACCACCAGGGCGGCATCCGGCCCCGGGAGATCGCCGCGAACAAGTTCCTGCCCTGTTGCTCTACACCCGACGGCGACATCGTCGTCGATGCCTGAGGAGACGTCATGACTGCTTCCACCACTGTGACCGCCGACGCCGTCGTGGTCGGTTCGGGAGTCATCGGCTCCGCGGTCGCTTTCGAGCTCGCTCGCGGTGGTCGCGACGTGCTGGTCCTGGACAAGTCCGCAGGGCCCGGACACGGATCGACCTGTGCCTCCAGCGCGGTGATCCGATTCCTCTACTCGACCTTCGACACCGTGGCCACGTCCTGGGAGGCGAAGTTCATGTGGGAGCAGTGGGAGGAACATCTGGGTCTCGTCGGGGTCGAGGACCCGCCTGCGCTGGCCCGCTTCCACCGGACCGGGATGCTGCACCTCGACGTACCTGCCGTACCCCGGGAGCAGAGTCGCGAGTTGCTGCGAGCAGCGGGAGTGCCGTTCGAGGACCTCGGTCCCGACGAGCTGATCGCCCGGTTCCCCCATCTCGACGGCGGGGCCTACTGGCCCAACAAGCCGGTCAGCGACGACGCCTTCTGGGAGGAGACCCCCGTTCGGCTGGGGGCGCTGTTCACCCCCGACGCCGGCTACATGGACGACCCGCGTCTGTGTGCGGACAATCTCGCTCGTGCGGCCAAGGAGCGGGGGGCACGGGTGCTCTGCCGGACCGAGGTCGTCAGTGCCGAGTTCGTGGGGGACACCTGGCGCCTGGGCCTGGCCGACGGCCGGACGGTCGAGGCGCCCGTGGTGGTCAATGCTGCGGGACCCTGGTCCGGCGCCTTCAACGCCATGGCCGGGATCGGTGCCGAGTTCACCGTCGGGGTACGCCCCCTACGTCAGGAGGTGCACCAGGTCGCCCAGCCCGAGGGCTACGGCACCGATACGGCCCCGGGCCCGGGTGTGTTCGATCTCGATCTCGGGACCTATATGCGTCCAGGACCCGCGCAGACCTGGGTCGTGGGCGGCACCGAACCCGAGTGTGACCCCTTCGACTGGATCACCGACCCGGACGACGTGGACCTGCACGTCAGCACCGGTCGCTACGAGTCACAGGTCACCCGGGCAGCCCGCCGTCTGCCGGAACTCAGAGTGCCGAACCGGCCATGCGGGGTCGTGGGGGTCTACGACGTGGCCGACGACTGGACTCCGATCTACGACCGGACCGATGCGCCCGGCTTCTACGTGGCCATGGGAACCAGCGGCAACCAGTTCAAGAACGCGCCGATCGCCGGCCGGTTCCTGGCCGCGATCATCGATGCGGTCGAGAACGGCGAGGATCATGACACCGCGCCGGTGACCTACGTCGGGGAACACACCGGGTTGAAGATCGACCTGAGTGCCTTTTCGCGCAAGCGACCGATCAACGACGCCAGCAGCAGGACCGTCCTGGGGTGAGGCAACCGACAGCGGTCGAGGCGTCGAATGAGTGCACATTCGTTCACTGAGCCGTTACGCTGAGGTTCATGACGATGACTGCTCCGGGGCCCAGTGTGCTCGACTCGCTCTCCCTACTCTCGCAGGTGGCTGACGACGTCGTCATCAAGACAGCGCGCGACACCCACTTCGCGATCGCCGACCGCGTGCACGCCGTCGCTCGGCGGGGGACCGGCGGCGCCTCTACGGTTCCTGAGGTCGTGCACCGCGGAATCGCCGGCGCGGTGTACGGCGGGCTGGGCGTGGGTTTGCGCGCCGCGTCGACCGGGCTCGACCGCGTGGCCGCGACGGGAGTCGGGCCGCGTCTGGAGGACGGGCCCAAGGGGCGGTTCATCAGCTCGGCCATCAACGGGCTGATCGGGGACAAACTGTTGGAGGAACGCCCCCACATGGCGATTCCGATGGCGGTACGGGCCCACGGCCGGGACGTCATGCTGACCGAGGCGGGCGTGGCCGAGGCCTTCCCCGATGCCCAGGGTCGGATGGTCGTGTTCCTGCACGGCCTGTGCGAGAACGAGTCCTACTGGAACTTCCAGCGCGACCAGCGGGGGCCGACGTACGGCGAAGCCCTGGCCGAGCGGGACTGGAGTCCCGTTTTCCTGCGGGCCAACTCCGGGCTGTCCATGCGGGAGAACGGGGTGGCCCTCGCTGCGCTGCTGCAGCGACTGGTGGACGCCTGGCCGGTGCCGGTCACCCGGATCGCGCTGGTCGGCCACTCGCTCGGCGGACTCATCATCCGCGCGGCCGGGGCGGTCGCCGCCGAAGCTCCCGGATCGGGCGTCGCCTGGTCCCCGCTGGTGAGCGACGTCATCACCCTGGGCACCCCGCACCTCGGGGCCCCCATCGCCTGGGGCATCGGGCACGGCAGCCGCGGACTCGCGCGCCTTCCCGAGACGGCCGCGTTCGGTCGGATCCTGGACTGGCGATCGGTGGGGGTCCACGACCTGGTGGCCGGCCTGACCCATGACGTGCCCCCGATGCCCGACGCGCGCTACCGACTGGTCTGCGCCACGCTCACGCAGGATCGCCAGCATCCTGTGGGGCGCGTGGTGGGGGATCTGCTGGTCCGCCCCCGGTCGGCGTACGGAACCGATCGGCAGGGGCGGCGGCTTTTCCCCGACGCGGAGGTGCTGCACGTCGGCAACTGCGACCACTTCGGGATCTTGAACCATCAGCGGGTGCACGAGGCGATGCGGGACTGGCTGGCTTGACCTAGCCTTGCCCCTCGTCGAGGCGGCCGTTGGGGCAGTCGTGGAGAGAGGGTGCATCCGTGGAGACCCGCGACCTCCTCCCGGGGGCCCTGAGCAGGACCGGCCTACGACGGGTCGTCGTAGTGCTGTCGGTCACCGAGATCACCAGCTGGGGAGTGCTCTACTACGCCTTCCCGGTGCTCCTCACCTCGATGAGGCGCGACACCGGTTGGAGTACGACAAGCCTGGCGGCGGCGTTCTCCTCGAGTCAGATCGTCGCTGCGGTGCTGGGTCTCGTCGTGGGGCGGATGATCGATCGTTACGGGCCGCGGATGTTGATGACCGGTGGATCGGTGCTCGCGGTGCCGGCACTCCTCGTCATCGCCTACGCCTCCACGTATGCGGTCTTCCTCAGCGGCTGGCTGCTGGCCGGGGTCGCGATGGCGGGCGTGCTGTACCCCCCGGCGTTCGCCGCGCTGACCCATTGGGGTGGCGCCTCGCGGGTCGCTGCCCTGACCACCCTGACCCTGGTCGCCGGACTTGCGAGCACGGTGTTCGCCCCGCTGACCGCTGCGCTGAACTCCATGCTGGGGTGGCGGGACACCTACGTCGTCCTCGCCGTCGTCTTGGCGGTGGTGACCATCCCGGCCCATTGGTTCGGGCTGAGGGCGGCGTGGACACCGGCGCACCTGATGGGTGACGGGGGGCTGGCGGAGGCCAGGCGGGTGTGGAGGACCCGCCCCTTCCTCGTGCTGATGTTCTGCACCAGCGCGGCGGCCTTCACCATCTATGCCGTCCTGATCAACCTCGTCCCGCTCCTGGTCGACCGGGGCCTGAGCGCCGGCGGGGCTGCGATCGCGCTCGGCGTGGGTGGCCTGGGCCAGGTCTTCGGTCGGTTGGGCTATGCCCGCTTCGCGGCCCGGGTGCCGACGGTTGCGCGGACCGTGATCGTCTTGTCCGCCGTAGCGTTCAGCACTGCCCTGCTTGCTGTCTTGCCGGGCCCGACCGCTGCCTTGTTCGTCGTTTCGCTGCTGGTCGGCGTCAGCCGCGGCGTCTTCACCCTGATCCAGGCCACTGCCGTCAGTGACCGCTGGGGCGTGGCCGGCTTCGGTGGGCTGAACGCGATCCTGACGGCTCCGCTGCTGTTCGCCGCGGCGGTGGCGCCCTTCGCCGGAGCGGCCCTCACGGAGGCGACCGGCTCGTTCGCCGTCTCGTTCCTGATCTTGGCGCTCGTGTCGGCGATCGCGGCCGTGGCCGCATTGGCCACCCATCCTTCCGCTGTCGGCGAACAGAGGGGTCCAGCCCGTGGAGTTGTCGGTTCTTCGGGCTAGTGTCCTGGATGTGAACCAGAACCCCTTCGATGCCAATGTCTCGATGTCCGAGCTCACGTTGTCGCCCCACATGAACGGCGGCGGAGGCCTGAACATCCTCGACGATCACATCTACCAACGCCTGCTGCGTGAGCGCATCGTGTTCCTCGGTTCCGAGGTCCGCGACCAGAACGCGAACGCGATCTGTGCTCAGCTGCTGCTGCTGTCGGCCGAGGACCCCGAAGCCGACATCTTCCTGCACATCAACTCTCCGGGTGGCTCCGTCGACGCGGGCATGGCCATCTACGACACGATGAACTACATCCCCAACGACGTGGCGACCGTCGGCATGGGTCTGGCCGCCTCCATGGGCCAGTTCCTGCTGTGCGCTGGCACGAAGGGCAAGCGATACGCGCTGCCCCATGCGCGAATCATGATGCACCAGCCCTCCTCGGGCATGGGCGGTTCGGCCTCGGATATCAAGATCCAGGCCCAGCAGTCGCTGCACATCAAAAAGGTGCTGCTCGACCTCATCGCCGAGCACACCGGCCAGGAGATCGACCAGGTCATCGCCGACGCGGACCGCGACCGGTGGTTCACCGCTGAGCAGGCCCTCGAGTACGGCCTGGTCGACCGGGTCGTCAAGAGCGCGCGTGACGCCGCCGACCAGGGCCGCCCGGCTCACAACAACGACAAGGACTGACGCAGATGAACTACTACATCCCCCAGTGGGAAGAGCGCACGTCCTACGGCGTCCGTCGGATCGACCCCTACGGCAAGCTGTTCGAGGACCGCATCATCTTCCTCGGCACCCCGATCTCCGACGACATCGCCAACGCCGTGATGGCGCAGCTGCTGTGCCTGGAGTCGCTGAACCCCGACCAGGACATCAGCATCTACATCAACTCTCCCGGTGGCTCCTTCACCGCACTGACCGCCATCTACGACACGATGCGGTTCATCAAGCCCGACGTGCAGACGGTGTGCCTGGGCCAGGCCGCCTCGGCGGCGGCGATCCTGCTCGCGGCAGGTGCTCCGGGCAAGCGGATGGCGCTACCGAACAGCCGGATCCTGATCCACCAGCCCTACACCGAGGGCACCTTCGGTCAGACCTCGGACATCGAGATCCAGGCCAACGAGATCCTGCGGATGCGCGAACTGTTGGAGACCATGATCAGCGAGCACTCCGGGAAGGACGTCGCCGAGGTCAGCAAGGACATCGAGCGCGACAAGATCCTCACCGCCGAGGGCGCGCTCGAGTACGGCCTGATCGACAGCATCCTGGACTCGCGCAAGACCTCGCTTGCTCTGACCTGATCCGGAGGCCGGGCTCCCGCAGCCCGGCGTTCGGCTTCTGCTGAGCGCGAACAGCCGCAGGTTTCTCGGGTGTCATCCACTCAACGGGGGTGGCAGCGGGTACGTTCGAAGAGTTTTCACCCGGTCTGACCCGACCGGAAGACCGACCCAGAGGAAAGGATGGCCGCCCGTGGCACGCATCGGGGATGGTGGCGATCTGTTGAAGTGCTCTTTCTGCGGAAAGAGTCAGAAGCAGGTCAAGAAGTTGATCGCCGGACCGGGCGTCTACATCTGCGACGAGTGCATTGATCTGTGCAACGAGATCATCGAGGAGGAGCTCAGCGAGGGCACCGAGGTCAGCCTCGAGGAGCTGCCCAAGCCGCGCGAGATCTTCGAGTTCCTCAACTCCTACGTCATCGGTCAGGAGCAGGCGAAGAAGTCGCTCGCGGTGGCGGTCTACAACCACTACAAGCGGGTTCAGGGCGGAGTCGCTCCGGTCGGGGGCAAGCACTCCAAGGACGAGTCCGTCGAGGTCGCCAAGTCCAACATCTTGGTGATCGGTCCGACCGGGTGTGGCAAGACCTACCTGGCTCAGACGTTGGCCCGGATGTTGAACGTCCCCTTCGCGATCGCGGACGCCACGGCACTGACCGAGGCCGGCTACGTCGGTGAGGACGTCGAGAACATCCTGCTCAAGCTGATCCAGGCCGCCGACTACGACGTCAAGAAGGCCGAGACCGGCATCATCTACATCGACGAGATCGACAAGGTGGCCCGCAAGGCGGAGAACCCGTCGATCACCCGCGACGTCTCCGGTGAGGGCGTTCAGCAGGCACTGCTGAAGATCATCGAGGGCACTACGGCCTCGGTGCCTCCGCAGGGTGGACGCAAGCACCCGCACCAGGAGTTCATCCAGATCGACACCACCAACGTCCTGTTCATCGTCGGCGGTGCCTTCGCCGGGCTGGACACGATCGTGGAGCAGCGGGTCGGCAAGAAGTCCCTCGGCTTCGCGGCCGAGGTGCGCGGTGCCGACGAGCGGGAGTCCGAGGACCTGTTCGCCCAGGTGCGACCCGAGGACCTGACCAAGTTCGGTCTCATCCCCGAGTTCATCGGTCGGTTGCCCCTGATCGCCAGTGTCAGCAAACTCGATCAGGCCGCTCTGGTGCAGATCCTCACCGAGCCTCGCAACGCCCTGGTCAAGCAGTACCAGAAGCTCTTCGACCTCGACGGGGTCGAGCTCGAGTTCACCGAGGGCGCGGTCGCTGCGATCGCCGACAAGGCGCTCGAGCGGGGCACCGGTGCCCGTGGTCTGCGCGCGATCATCGAAGAGGTGCTCCTCTACGTGATGTACGACGTCCCCTCACGCGGTGACGTGGCCAAGGTGATCGTGACCAAAGAGGTCGTCATGGACGAGGTGGAACCCACCTTGGAGCTCCGCGAGACGAAGAAGAAGAAGTCTGCCTGAGATGCGGCTCAGCGCCGTTGAGGTCCGCCGCTCCTGAGGCGGCCTCAGCGGTGTGTGCTGGCGACGTCCGAGTCCAGTAGCGCTGGTCCGGTCTGCTTCCACCAGGTTGCTCGAGCGGAAAGTTCGCAACTGCCGTGGATCAGTGTCTCGAGGTTCTCGTCTCCACTCATCCCCAGCGCGAACAAAGCTGCGTGACGAGTGTCCTGGCGGGGGGAATCGGTCGCCTCGACCCTCAGATGCCGAGCGATCTGTTGGTTCATCGGACCGCGGGCCAGACCCATGGTGATCATGCCGGCCGTCTCGCAGGAACTGTGCGGGGAGGCCCTGAGGGTGTCGCCGATCTCCTCGCGAGTGATCAGGTGGCCGAGCCGACGCAGGATCGACCATGAGGTGCGGGCCGTCAGTTCGTCGCCCTGACCGGTCAGTGCGAGGGCAGCCTTTGCGATGGGAGGTCCGTAGGGGCTGACGCTGATGACCGTGGCCGCCAGGTGGCGCCGTTCGCGCTGGACATGGAACAGCGCCTCACGAAGAAGGCGTCGCAGCATGAGGTCTGGATCCTGGGCGTGTCGTCCGAGCGCGGTCTCCGCGGCCTCAGCCATCCGATCGGCCACCGGGCGAGCGATGGCAGGGGAGGCGAGTTCGCCGGTCATCCGCACTCTGATGAGTTGACGTCGGGTGCGGGCGTCGCCGACGTCGAGCAACCGTTCGAACGCGTCCTCCGGCAGCTGGGTGGCGATGTCGAAAACATCCAGTCTGCGGGCGATGACGCTAGGCGTATGAAGTTCGTGGGCGACGTACTTCTCCAACAGAACGAGCGAATCGCCGGTGAAAGATCCTTGAGCCGCCAAGCCTCCGGCCGCGATGCTGGCCCCGCGCCGAAGCAAGTTGTCCCGACCCATGATGAGCCGCATCACCAGGTCAGCTGACTCTGTGCCTCGCACCTCCCGAAGCAGCGTGAGAGCCGGGACGACACTTTGCGCGTGGGGATGAAGCACGAACCTCCCCAGGGCGCGCATCACATGTCGCGGAGCGCGTCGCTGCTGGAGTAGCTGGACAATCGCCTCGTGGCGCCGCACGAGGGCGATGCCGCTACTGCGGGTGAGTTCGTTGACCAATCGGGTACACAAGGTGTTCCAAACAGCGGGGGGTAGATAGACCGTTCCCGCGTGCGCGATTCCCGTCGAGAGTTGTAGCCAGTCACCGCCGGTAAGGGCGCGGTCCTGATCGAACCGATCGAAGAGATCGTCGAGGTGATTCTCGTCGGGCACGGCGGCCCGAGGCTTGTCATCCGGATCATGGGCTTGGGCCGAGCGACGTAAAAGGCAGTTGACAGAAACCAGGGAATTGTCAGGTAATCCGCATCGTGTTTCGTAGGCAGCCAGGACGGAAGTCGACGGAGCGACGGTGCCTGACTCCCATCGGCTCAACCGAGCATGGTCGACCGACAGGCCGTCCGCCTGCAGAGCAGTGATGAATCGACTACGGCCCGCCCAGGACGCCTCGAGAGCCATCATCCGGTTGGTGGCCAGAAGCCACGCCAAACGACGCTGGGCGCTGAAACTGCCCGACTCCACAGAGTCTTCATCTACCGGTAGCCGTTGTGGGCGGCCCGGCGGGCGGCCCACGGACTCCAATCGGTCACCCGACATCGAATTCACCCCCAAGTGTGAACCGTTAGTGACTCATTTTAACTAGACCGTCATTGCCGTTTTTGCAGACTTCGGTACGCAGAAACAAATAAACCTGTGAACGTCCGTAAAAGAGTAATGATCTGCGGGGTTCCGGGGGTGAAGTCCTCCGGTCTCGGTCAACCGACCGTGGCGTGACGGATCAGCCTCACGTCGAAGGTTTCCTCCGAAGGGACAAGAATGAACAGCAGCGGCATCAAGCGCGGCTTGGCGGCTACCGCCATCGGCGCACTCGCAGTGACTGGCCTTCCGGCCTTTACCTCCTCGGCCTCCGCCGAATCCATCAACGCCGAGGTCGGCCCCAACAACGTGGAGCTGTACTCGCAGTACTCGGGCTCCGCCTCGACCCAGAACGACGGCGAGAACAACACCGTGCGGCTACTGGCCGGCGGTGGCAACAACGTCACCCAGGTCCAGTTCCGCTACAACACCACCAAGATCGGTGCCCCCGTCACCCGCCAGAACGGCGTCTTCTCCATGGAGTGGACCCCGCCCGCGGCCATCAACAACACGACGGTCGTCATCTCCGCCGAAGGTCTGACCGCTGCGGGCGACCCCGTCGGCGTCCCGGACACCATGTCGACGACGATCTCGCCGGGTGCTCCCGCCGTGAACATCGCCAACGCGGCCGGCTCCGTCCTCCCGATCTTCGACCAGCCCTACGGCCTCGAGGACCCCGAGGCCAACGACCCGGCCAACAACCCCCCCGCGGGGCAGATCAACCACGACACCACGCAGGGCATCGTGTCGGGCACCGCGTCCTCCGCGGCCCCTGTCACGCTGTCCGACCGGTCGGAGAACTCCCCGACCCGTCCCCCCGTCACGCCGACCGACGCTGACAACAACAACGTCTTCGACTACACCGGCGCGGTGGACCTGCAGAACTACCTCGACGCCAGCGGCGACGACTCCGGTGCGCCCGACGCCACCCCGGCCAAGGGCCTCAGCACCGGCGCCAACGCGGTCAACGAGGCCATCATCGGCGCCGACAACGGCACCGACGAGACCGAGGTCGTCAACCTCGTCCAGCAGAAGATCACCACGGTGACCGCCGTGGCCAACCCGGCCCAGGTCCCCAACGGCTCGACCTCGTCGGCCGTCGTGACGGTGACCGACGCCAACGGTGCCCCGATCGCGGGCGCCCAGGTCATCTTCGACCAGGACAAGGACGACGTCTGGGACGACTACGACAACTCAACCCCGGCCAAGGCCGCGGCCAGCGACCGCTCGGCATACACCAACGCCAAGGGCCAGGCCACCTTCGGCAACCTGACCGGCACCGCCGGTGGGTCGAGCTACAACTTCTTCGTCAACACCGACGACGAAGACGACTACCAGGCCAGCAAGGACTTCAAGCGCACGGTCACCGTCACGTCGTTCGCTCAGGTGGCCACCACGGTGACCGCGACCTCGAAGGACGGCAACGCCTTCGACGTCGACGAGAACGCGGCTGGCGACCTGCAGGTCAAGGTCACCGACCAGAACGGTGCTGGAGCGCCCAACCAGACCGTTTCCTACTCGCTGTCCATCGTCCCATTCGTCGCGCCGGTTCCGCCCGCCACGACCCCGGCCCCGACCACGGGCCAGGTCACCACGGGTGCCAACGGTGTTGCGAACATCCCCTTCACCAACAAGGGCAACGGCACCTACACGCTGCGCACCTTCGTGGAGAAGAACGGAACCCCGGGCCAGCAGGAGGGCGACCTCTCCGGTGCCGATCTGGTCTTCAAGGCCGGCGACTCGTCGCTGACCTTCGACGACGCGCCTACGGTCAACAAGATCTCCGGGACGACCGCCACGTTCGGTGCCACCCTCAAGCTGAGCGACGGCACCCCGCTGCCGGGCCGTCTGGTGGGCTTCACCTACGCCCCGACCGGCAACTCGATCGTCGCGGCGCAGGGCGACCAGCCCGCTGGCACCACGCGCAGCAGCGCCACGACGGCTCAGGCCACGACCGGTGCCAACGGCGGAGTCTCCGTCGCGGTCACCGACCCGGCCTCGCCCAACGCGGCTGAGCTGAACAACAAGCTCGATGCCGACACGCTGAGCAACACCATCGGCAACGCCGCGGAGGACGCGCCCGACCTGGACGTCGACTTCGTGCGCAACAACCCGGCAGGCGACGCAACCGTCGTCGTCAAGACCGACAACATCGGCAAGCCCGGCGAGGCCACCAGCGGCACCGTCACGGTCACTGAGGACGCCGACAACAACCCGGCAACCGCCAAGACCCCGGTTCCGGACGGTCAGGCCGTCACGGTGACCATCGAAGGGGAGGCCTTCTTCACCGATGGTCGCCTCGCCGGTGGCGCCACCGGAGACGATGCCCAACTCGACAACGACGGCAAGAGCAAGGTCCTCGTGGTCGACGGTGGCAACGGTCAGGCCACCTTCCAGATCTCGGTGGGCCGCGATGCGGGCTTCGACGATGACGGCATGGCCGAGTCGACCGTGACCGGCAAGGCCGGCACGTTCACGGGCTCGGACGAGCAGGTCTTCAACTCGGCGAACCCGCTCAACGGTGGCGAGGTCTCCTTGGAGCTCACGCCCAACCAGAACGTGCCGACCACCCCGGCTCGGACCGGCGACTCTGTGGCGTACGACGTCTTCACCACCGACCAGTTCGGCAACCGCGTGGGCAACGAGCCGGTGACCATCACCGACTCGAGCGCCACCGCGACCACGTCGGGCAACGCGACCTCGGACTTCGACGCGGACGGCGACTTCACCGTCACCGACACCGCTGAGGAGACCGTCACCCTGACCGCCTCGTGGACGCAGACCACCACGACGTACTCGGTGGCCACTCCGGCGAACTCGGCCCCCACGGCCACCAACCCGGCCACGGGCACCGAGACGCTGAAGGACACCGCCGACCAGGTGTTCTTCGAGGCGAACTTCGACGACTTCAACTTCGAAATCGAGCAGATTCCCGACGGTGACGTCAAGGTGGGATCTGCGGTGACCGAGGTCGTCACCGTGGTCGACGAGAACGGGAACCCGGTCCAGGGGCTGAACGTGGCCTTCATCCGGTCGGGCCCTGGAGACCAGCAAGATGGTGACGCCAACGACTTCGACCAGACGAACCAGAATGGTCAGGCGTTCTACACCTTCACCGGTACCGAGGCTGGTACCGCCCAGATCAGCGCCGTCATCACGGAGAACGCCCCTAAGACGGGTCGGACGATCATCTCCGATGACGTCACGTTCGTGGGCGAGCCTGGCGGTCCGGTGGTCAACCAGCCGAAGACCCCGATCGCTGCTCAGGTCAACGGCCAGAACAACGGTGCGAAGAACGACCGCGTTCGGATCAAGACCACGCCCAGCGCCGGCAACGCCCGGGTGAAGCTCTTCACCCGCGCGAAGAACGGCTTCAGCGGCAGGAAGGTTCTGCTTAAGGAGACCCGTTTGAACGGTAACGGTCGCAAGACCTTCGTGCGTCCCGACAACAACGGCAACGCCATCACGAAGTACTGGGTGGTCGTCCGCGGTACCGACACCACCAAGCGTGACCGCTCGAACACCAAGAAGCTCCGCTGATCCCGGGCTCGATGTGACGGGAGCCCCGGGCCGACACCAGTCGGTTCGGGGCATCCGCCCGTCCGACGGTCTCACCGTCGGGTGACATCACCTGTTTTCGACGGACCCTAGACGCGGTCCGGGCCATCCCTGCTGTCGCTGCCGAGGATGACCCGGATCGCCCTGTCATTTTAACCCAGGGCGCCCCCGACGTCTGCCAAGTGGGGCGGCCGGCGGCCAATGCTGACGCTTGGTCGTCGAACCGCCCCGCCCCGTCGCCCAGGCGTCCTCAAACGAACTTTGAGGTTGGACGCATGAAGATCAAGAAATTCCGCCCATCGCTCACCCGATTCGCTTCGACGGCCGTTGCCGTCGTGCTCGCCGCGACGCTCGCCGGTTGCTCGGGTGATGAAGACCAAGACAGCGACGAAAGTGCTGAACAAGGCACTGATGCTCAACCGGCGGATGGCACGGAGGAGACTGTAGAGCCGATCGTCGGGGACCAGAGTCTGATCTGCACCGCCAAGGTCGACGTCAGCGGTGCCGTGACGCTCTCGTGGAAGCAGCCTGGTGAAGCGATCGTCAAGAGCGCGGATTCTGAGGGCGACGGACCCTTGGCGTTCTACCGTTCGACGAATCCGAACGGCAAGACCATGGTCCTGCTCTACTCCGAGGGCCCCAACTTCGAGCCGTCGGTGACGCTGAGTAGCAACGGGACGAACTTCTCGACTGTGGGAACCGAGCTCACGGGGCTCGAGGCCTCGTCGGACGGCTCCGAGGTAACGGCTGACAAGGTCACGGTCCGCGGAACGGACGGCAAGAAAAAGGCTCAGGTCAGCGCCACCTTCACCTGCGGTGAGAAGGCGGGGAAGAAGGGCGACAAGAAGAACTGACGCCCGGCGGCTTGGTTTCGAGGCTCGGGCCTGGGGGCCTTCGCACCTCAAGCAGCGCGGCGTGCCGCTGGCTGAGGTGTGACGAGCGCCAGCGAGGAGCCTCGAAACCTGGTTCTTCTTACGCGAACTCTGGGCACGCCGGCTGCTTGGTTTCGAGGCTCAGGCGTCGGTGGGGACTTCGGCCAGCTCGGCGTGGACGGAGAGCTCGTTGGACGTCTCGTCCTCGGTGAAGACCAGGTCGCCGGTGATCTTCCCCGAGGCGCGCAGGTCGCGACTCGCCGACTCGGCGGCGCGGACGAGCGCGGCCGGACCGGTCACCTCGACCCGGGACAGCTCGGCTCGCATGGAGACCTTCGCCGCCGACTTGGCCGAGCGGATCCCGATCAGGGTGGTCGCCACCGCGTCGACGGTGATCGGGCTGGCCGCTGCCGCCGAACCGAGGGCGGTCGTGACGGGCCACTCGCTGCGGTGGATGGATCCCGGACGCCACCAGGACCAGACCTCTTCGGTCACGTAGGGCAGGAAGGGCGCGAGCAATCGGAGCTGTACGTCCAGGGCGATGGCCAAGGTGGCACGCGCCGACGTGGTGGCGGGGGAGTCGTCCTCGGCGTAGGCGCGTTCCTTGACCAACTCGAGGTAGTCGTCGCAGAAGGCCCAGAAGAACTTCTCCACGGTTTCCAGTGCGGTGGTGTAGTCGTAGCGCTCGAAGGCGTCGGTGGCCTTCTCGATGACGTTGGCAAGGCCGCCGAGAAGGGCGCAGTCGACGGGTTCGGTGACGTCGATCGGGTTCAACGAGGTGGCGCTGACGCCCACGACGAACTTCGAGGCGTTCAGCACCTTCATGGCCAACCGGCGCCCGACCTTCATCTGGGTCTCGTCGAAGGGGGAGTCGAGGCCAGGACGGGTCATGGCGGCGCGCCAGCGGACCGCGTCCGAGCCGAACTTGTCCAGGATCTCGGTGGGCACCACGACGTTGCCCTTGGACTTCGACATCTTCTTGCGGTCCGGATCGAGGATCCAACCCGACATCATCGCGTGGGCCCAAGGGGTCTGACCGTGTTCGTAGTGGGCGCGCACGACCCGGGAGAAGAGCCAGGTGCGGATGATGTCGTGGGCCTGGGTGCACAGGTCCATCGGGAAGACGCGCTCGAACAGGTCGGGGTCGGACTCCCATCCGCCGGCGATCTGGGGCGTCAGCGACGAGGTCGCCCAGGTGTCCATGACGTCGGGATCGCCCATGAAGCCACCGGGCTGGTTGCGCTGGTCCTCGGTGAATCCCCGGGGTGCGTCCGTGGAGGGGTCCACGGGCAGTTCGGCCTCGCTGGGCATCAGGGGGTGGGCGTAGTCGGGTTCACCCTGGTCGTCCAGCGGGTACCAGACCGGGAAGGGGATGCCGAAGAACCGCTGGCGGGAGATGAGCCAGTCCCCGTTGAGACCGCTGACCCAGTTGTCGTAGCGGTGCTGCATGTGGGTCGGCAGCCAGTCGATCTCCCGACCGCGGTCGAGCATCTCTCCGCGCAGGTCCTTGTCGCGGCCGCCGTTGCGGATGTACCACTGACGCGTGGCGACGATCTCGAGTGGCTTGTCGCCCTTCTCGAAGAAGTTGGTCATCCGCTGGGTCGGCTTGGGTTCCCCATCGAGGTCGCCGGACTCGCGCAGTTGCGCGACCACGGCTTCGCGGGCCGAGAACGGAGTTTTGCCCTTGAGGTCCTCGTACGCCGCGGAGGCGACGTCGCCGGACAGCCATTCAGGGGTCTCTCGGCTGAACCGACCGTCGCGTCCGATCACGGTGCGGACAGGCAGGTTCAACTCACGCCACCAGGTGACGTCGGTGAGGTCACCGAAGGTGCAACACATCAAGATGCCCGACCCCTTCTCGATCTCCGCTAGGGGATGAGCGATCACGGGGACCTCGACACCGAAGACGGGTGAGGTGACCGTGGTCCCGAACAGCGCCTGGTAACGCTCGTCGTCGGGGTGGGCGATCAGGGCCACGCAGCTGGGTATCAATTCGGGACGGGTGGTCTCGATGTGGACCGACTCCCCGTCAGGGCGGTGGAAGGCGACCCGGTGGTAGGCGCCGGCGTACTCGCGGGCCTCGAGTTCGGCCTGGGCCACGGCGGTCTGGAAGGTGACGTCCCACAGGGTGGGGGCGTCCTGGAGGTAGGCCTCGCCGCGGGCGAAGTTGCGCAGGAAGGCGCGCTGGCTCACGGTCTGGGCGGGCTTCCCGATGGTCGTGTAGTGCTGGCTCCAGTCGACGGAGAGGCCCAGCGTGCGCCAGAGCGACTCGAAGACCTCCTCGTCCTGCTCGACCAGTTGCTCGCACAGGGCGATGAAGTTGGGTCGGCTGATCGGGACCTGCTTCTTCGGGTCCGGCTTCGCCGGGGGAGTGAAGTCGTCCTCGTAGGGCAGGGAGGGGTCGCAGCGCACCCCGTAGTAGTTCTGCACCCGACGCTCGGTCGGCAAACCGTTGTCGTCCCAGCCCATCGGGTAGAACACCGACTTGCCCTGCATCCGCTGGTAGCGGGCGATCAGGTCGGTGTGGGTGTAGGAGAAGACGTGCCCGACGTGCAGGCTGCCGCTCACGGTGGGCGGCGGCGTGTCGATGGAGTAGACGTTTGCGCGCGGTTGGGTGCGGTCGAAGGCGTAGGTCTCGTCGGCCTTCCACTGGGCGGACCACTTGGCTTCCAGACCCTCGAGCTTCGGCTTGTCCGGTACTACGACGGCACCGGCGTCGGTGCTCGTCGGGTCCGGGGCCTGCGTCGAGGTGTCGTCAGTCATGCGACAAACACTAGTGGGGCGACGCCCTCGGATGAACTCGCGGTCCAGCGGCCGCGATCCGCATCACCAGACCAACACCGGCTTGACCACTCGGCCGGCCAGGACGTCGTCGATGGCCTGGGTGATCTGGGTGTGGGGGTAGGTCTTCACCAGGTGGTCGACGTCGAAGTCGCCTGCGGCACGCATCTCGATCAGGCGGGGGATCATCTCGAGCGGGTCGGAGTCGCCTTCCACCGAGGAGCGGATGATCTTGCCGCTCTGGAGGAGGTCGATGGCGTCGACGGCGTACTCCTCGGCGCCGAGGCCGAGGGCGACCAACGTGCCGCGCATGCCGAGCGACTGCTGGGCCTGCTTGACGACCGCGGAGATCGCCGTGGTGTCGATGGCGTACGACGCGCCGCCGCCGGTGAGTTCCTTGACGCGCTCCGGCACGGTCTGTTCGCCGAGCGTCGTGGGGTTGACGCCGACCGCGCCGTAGGCCGCCGCGATCTCGAGACGGCTGTCCAGCAGGTCGACGGCGATGATGGTCTCCACCCCGACGCCCTTGGCGGCCGCGATCGCGGCGAGTCCCACGGCGCCGCAGCCGAAGACCACGAGGCTGTCGCCCGGCCCGGCTCGGAAGATGTTCAGCACCGTGCCGGCGCCGGTCTGATAGCCGCACCCGAAGGGAGCGAGGGTGGTCAGGTCGAGCTCCGGGTCGACCACGACGCAGTTGTCGGCGTAGGCGATGGCGTGCGCCGCCATGCTGGACTGCCCGAAGAAGGAGCCGTAGAGGGGCGCGTCGTTCTGGAGGTGCGTCGTGGATCCGTCCATCCGGAAGCCCATGTAGTTGAGCATCAGCGAGTTGTCGCAGTACCCGACCGCGCCCTCGTTGCACGGACCGCAGGCGCGGCAGGAGCGGAAGCTGAGGACGACGTGGTCGCCCACCGAGATGCCGGTGACGTCCTCGCCGACCTGCTCCACGACACCGGTGCCCTCGTGTCCGAAGACCCGGGGGAACATCTCGGCGGGCAAGCTGTCACGTAGGGAGAGGTCGGTGTGGCACAGACCGGTGGCGACGATCCGGACGAGCACCTCGTCGGAGCGTGGCTCGTCGAGATGGACCTCTTCGAAGGAGAACTGTTGGCCTGGGGCGTGCACGACGGCGGCGGTGGTCAGCATGGGGTGAGACTAGAACGTGTTCCAGTCCGCTGTCACGGCCTCCCGCCACCTAGACTGAGATCAATGAGTCAGCCCCCTTCCGAGACACCCTCAGACGCATCGTCTGCCCCGCGCCTTGCCGAAACCTTCCACGAAGTCGAGGACGCGCTTCTCTCGAGGTGGCCGGAGACCAAACTGGATCCTTCGTTGGAGCGGATCGAGGCCTTCTGCGAGGTCCTCGGTGACCCCCAGCGGGCTTTCCGGTCCATCCATCTGACCGGCACCAACGGCAAGACCTCGACGTCTCGGATGATCGACCTGCTGTTGACCACGCTGGACCTGCGGACCGGTCGGTTCACCTCACCCCATGTCGAGCGGATGACCGATCGGATCAGCATCGACGGCGAGCCGATGACCGACGAGCAGTTCGTGGCGGCCTTCAACGACATCGCCCCCTTCACCCACCTCGTGGACAGCGACCAGACCCATCCGTTGTCTTTCTTCGAGACCGTGGTCGGGATGGCGTACGCCGCCTTCGCGGACGCACCTATCGAGGTGGCCGTGGTCGAGGTCGGCATGGGCGGCACCTGGGACGCCACCAACGTCATCGACGCCGACGTGGCCGTGGTGCTGCCGATCGCGATGGACCACGGGAACTACCTGGGGGAGACTCCGGCCGCGATCGCCCGGGAGAAGGCCGGGATCATCAAGCCCGGTTCGATCGCGGTGCTGGCGGCCCAAGCGCCCGATGTGGCGGCGGTGTTGATCGAGCGCGCGACTGAGGTCGGTGCGACTGTGGCCCGTGAGGGCGTGGAGTTCGGCGTGACGTCGCGCGTCCCTGCCGTCGGTGGGCAGGTGATCGGACTGAAGGGTCTGCGTGCCGACTACGACGAGATCCTGCTGCCGCTGTACGGAGCGCACCAGGCGCAGAACGCCGCGGTGGCCCTTGCCGCCGTCGAGGCCTTCGCCGGTGAGCAGCCCCTGGACGCGGACCTCGTCCGAGCCGCCTTCGGCGCGGCCACCTCGCCTGGCCGACTCGAAGTCGTCCGCCGCAGCCCCACCATCGTGCTCGACGCCGCCCACAACCCGCATGCAGCGGCTGCGACGGCCGCCGCGCTCGAGGACTCCTTCCAGTTCGCCCCGTTGATCGGGGTCTTCGCGGTGATGGCCGACAAGGACTACCGCGGTGTCCTCGCTGAGCTCGAGCCTCAGCTCGCGCACGTGGTCTGCAGCCAGAACTCCACCGATCGGGCCCTGCCCGCGGAACGGTTGGCCGAGGCGGCCATCGAGATCTTCGGGGAGGACCGGGTGTCGGTGGCCCCGCGCCTGGCCGACGCCATCGAACAGGCGGCCACCCTGGCGGAGGCCGGGGAGGCCTTCGGAGACCCGTTGGGTTCCGGGGCCGTGTTGGTCACCGGTTCTGTGGTCACGGTCGGGGAGGCCCGCACGCTGTTGAAAGGCAGCCGATGACCACCGAGCGTGAGAAGTCGCCGAAGCGCGGCATGTGCGCCGCGGTCCTGACCCTGGAGGCCATTGCCTTCGGGCTGACGACGCCGGTGATGGTCTCGGTCTCCGACGTATCGATCGGGGCCGCCCTCACCGTGGGGCTCGGGCTGATGGTCGCCTCGATCCTCGTCGCCGGCATGTTGCGTCGGCCGGGGGCCTACTACGCGGGCTTCGTGCTGCAGGCGTGGGCGATCGGCCTGGGCTTCGTGGTGCCGATCATGTTCTTCCTCGGTGGGGTCTTCGCGCTGCTGTACGGCACGGCGTACTTCCTGGGTCGTCGCATCGAGCAGGACCGCGCCGCTGCCTTCGCGGCCTTCGACGAGCAGGAGAGTTAGGCCGCACCACCTGGATCTCGGGGCCGCGTGAGGCCGAGTGGTGGCCAGCAGGAACGCACATGCACCGGCGCTCATCGATGCTGAGGTGACGTCGACGACTACGCGGATCTGCCGCTGGTGCACCATCCGATGCGGTCTTTCCAGCGCCGGGCGCTGGCCCTGCGGGACAACTTCACCGCTTACGACGCGTTCTATGTTGCGCTCGCCGAGTCACTCAGCATGCCGCTGCTCACTGATGACCGATAGTTCGAGAAGGCTCCAGCACAAGCGGTCGTGACCGAGACGTGGCGCTAGCTCGTCGATCTGGAGAGCTAGACCCCACCGCCCGGATCTCGAGGGCCCGCATGACTGAGAACGTCTCCCGGTTGGCAGTCGAGAACCTCGCAGATGGCGCTCAGGGTGTTGAAGCGGACTGCTCTTGCCCGACCGTTCTTGAGGATCGACAGGTTGACGACGCTGATCCCCACCCGGTCAGCCAGGTCGGTGAGAGTCATCTGGCGAGCGGCAAGTAGGTCGTCGAGATGCACAACGATGGCGTGATCGTCGCCGCCGCTCGTCATACGGTTGCGTCCACGTCTTCTTGGAGCGCCGCTCCTCGCTGGAGGACTCGGGCGACAGAGATGACGCCCAGGGAGACCACGACCAGCGCGATCGACAAGTCCGGGTTGATGAGTCCCCACACGAAGTCCCGCTTCGGAATGGCGGCACTGATCAGCACCCCGTTGCCTGCTGCGACGACCAGGGGCCAGGGCAGCGTCATGACGAGCATGAACCAGCCGAGGGTTCGGACGCGACCGGCGGACGCAGGAGTGAAGATCCCGTTTCTGCGTGAGATGTCTATCGCTCGTCGGACGAGGGCCAGCCCGCCGATGGCGAAGATCAGGTCGCCGACCGGCTTCAGGCTCGAGAGGAACTCCTGGGTGGCGCTGGGCTCCTTCAGGCACAGTTCGAGGTCCTCGACTCGGAGCGAGGCCTTGTCGGTGTCCACTCCGCGCTGCCGGATGGTGGACACCGAGGGGGTGGGTGCCTGGTTGTCGATGGTGATGCACGTCTGGCCGTCGCCGATCGTGGCGATGCTGAAGGCGATGCCTTCCCCTTGGGCGGCCGCGACGACCGCGGCGATGCCGAACCCCACGCTGGCGGCGATCAGGAGGCTCAGCAAGGCCGTCACGATGGCTTCGAGGGGGCCGAACGGATCGCGAGTTGTTGGCCTGGTCATGACGCTCCATATCGTTTTTCGTTAGTATCGTTAAACGATATGGGGTTCCGGGCGTCGCGGCAAGACCCCCACGCGCCTTATGCCAAGCGATCAGACGGGTCGCGGCGCGTACATGATCACCGCTACGCCGACCAGGCAGATCAACGCGCCACTGATGTCGTAGCGGTCCGGACGAAAGCCGTCTAGTGCTGCACCCCAGGCAAGAGAGCCGACGATGAAAACCCCGCCGTATGCCGCGAGGATGCGGCCGAAGTTCGCGTCCGGTTGCAGGGTGGCGACCAACCCGTAGATACCGAGCGCGATGATCCCGGCGCCGATCCAGATCCAGCCTCGATGTTCCCGGACGCCTTGCCACACCAGCCAGGCGCCACCGATCTCAGCGATAGCTGCAGCCACGAAGAGCGCAATGGATCTCACGGTTTCCACAGGTGAAGCGTTTCACACCAGTGACGCGGGCGAATGTGTGAGCCGTCGTGGAATCAAAGTCCGTCAGTGTCGATCTGGATCAGGTGCGGCGGTGGAGGGTGATGGTGGCGTCGGGTCTGATTTCGTGGGCGTAGTCGTGGTGGTGGATCAGGGTGTGATGTCGGGGGCAGAGAACGGCGGTTCTGTTGAGGTCCGTGGCCCCGCCTTGGTGCCAGGGGTCGAGGTGGTGCATGTGTGACATGCCTGCGGGCCAGTCGCAGTTCGCGGCTTGGCAGGTGGGGTGTTCGATGCTGGCCGCGATCCGCTGTGACCGTGTGTGGAAGCGCTTGGTGCGTCCTAGGTCGAGGACTTGGGAGGTTCCGTTGAGGATGACGGGCAGGATCCCTGCCTCACAGGCGATGCGTCAGGCCTGGCCGGGGCTGATGGGTTCCCCGGTGTCGAGGTGCGCGGGCTTGAGGCCGCCGATGAGGGTGTCGTAGTCGAGGTGGATGACCGCGGTCGCAGAGACGCCACCGGAGCGGGGTGCGTCTTCGGTGCGGAAGGATTCGATGAGTTCGCAGAATGCTTCACCCATGCGTTTCGGGGTCGCGATCCGTTCGGTCAGTTCCTCGATGTCGTCGGTCTCCTCGGCCTTGTCCTTGGAGGCTTGGTGTTTCGGGGCGGCGAACGCGAGGAGGAGTTTGCGGAAGATTGCTCCTTGGGCGGAGGGGATCACGAACCGCCCGCGCACGGCCCCGGTGCCGTCGTCGTGCATGGTGAGCTTTGTCTTGTCGCGGGCTGAGTCTTCTTCCTTCGCGAGCTGTTCTGCCTCATAGGCTTCGGCACCTTCGGGGTCGAGGACCTCCCAGACCCGCCAGCCCAAGATCTTCAACGTCTTGGCGTCGAACTCGGAGGCGTTGTCGATCAGGACCTTCTCGACCTCAGCCACGGTCGTGGGTGGGCACTTGTCGGTGGGCAACGATTCGACGGCGCGGGCGATGACTTCTGCTTGTTCGACGTGAAGGTCACCGGTCGCTAATGCACACCTGGTCTGCTCGCGGGTGTCGAGGGCTTTCGCCTGCTTGACCCGACGGTTCGCTTCGCTTCGGGTGAGTTTGGTGGTGTGAGCCAACCAGTTCGCCGTGGAAGTCCCGCCGGTGTCGGCGGCGACGTCACGTCGGTCGGCCTCAGCTAGGACCCGGCGGCCGAGTTCAGCGACCTGGGCCTCCAGCTCGGTGAGGAGGAGGACGGTTTCGCGGGCGTCCTCATCCCTCATCGACCAGGTCGTGTGGTCGGTCACGCCCGCAAGGTTGGCCTGGATATCGCACGCGGTAGCCACGATCGGGTGATCCCGATTGAGGGTGCTGGTGTCTTTGGCCATGTGTCTATTCCAGCATTGAGCACCGACACTCCGGCCCCGCAATTCGGGTTATACACAACCAGGGGATCAACAAGAAAGTAACAGTTTTTAAACGCCTGATCGCGAGTCCGTAGAGGCCTCGCTGCAGCACGAGTATCGTCCATCTATTATTCGAGAGCCCCTACCGCTGGAGAAGACGATGCCCCGACCGCCCAAACGCCTTCCTGGACAAAGCAACGCCGAGCACGGTGGACCGCTCGATCCGAACGCGGAGTTTCTCGGCACCCAGTCGCTCCATGGCGGCTCGTTCGGCGGTGACCCGGCCGCTCAGAAGCAGATCATTCACGGAATCTTCTCGTGGTTCGACCGCCGCCGGAAGCGTAAGTCGTAGAGCCGTCCAGGTCTGGGACGTCCGGGTTCACTACTGAGCCTGCCCCCTCCGCGATCTAGGTGTGATGGATCTTCCCTCCCGCTGGCATAGAAGCGCGCATATCAAGCATGAGCGTGCGTCTTGCGCGAGGCTAAGACGCAGAGTTGCCGTGGGTCATCAACCAGGAAGCGATCTCGGGAACTTCGAGCTCGCCCGTGGCGGCTTGAAGCATCAGACGCTCAGCGTCGTCGACGAGGTAGGTGAGATCGCGTCCATTGAGAAGGTGGAAGACGCGAGTCGCTGCCCAAGCGAGCCGCTTGTTCCCATCGACGAGCGCGTGGTTGCGTACCAGGGAGTGGAGGAGCGCGGCCGCTTTGTCCTCGAAGGACGGGTAGGCGTCATCGCCGAAGACAGTGACTCGAGGGCGTGCCGCGCCTGCCGCTAGAAGTCCGGCATCTCGAACCGCCACGTCCTCGAGGACGCCGGCAGCGATCTCCAGTAGATCCTCGACGCCGAGAAAATCGAATTCTTCGACACTCACTTGCTCAAGCGTTCGAGGAGATCACGGTCCTCGGTACGCACGCGGTCGATCGCTGAACGGAGGCGCTGGGGCCGTTCAGTGACGTACTGGGCGATGGCCTTGCGGGCAACCTCCTGCATCGAACGACCCTCTTGCTCGGCCTTCGCTCGAAGTGCTTCGCTCTCGGCATCGGTGAGTCTGAGGTTCATTGCCATGACAGAACGGTACCAGGCTGGTACCAGGCCGCCCAACGCCCCGGCAATGGATGGGTGAGTCGTTGAGTCAATTTGAGCGGTCTAGCGCCGGAGATAGACACATGCCGCCACCCGCTACAGAACCGGATGGCCGCCTGCGCGCGCTACGCGGCTACTAGGAGACTTCCCTCAGGATCGGTGTCTGGCCAGACTCGGTCTAGGTGTCCGGCGGGACGCTCGCTATCGCGGCTGCCCAGCCGAGGGGGTGTGGCTCTCATCTGGACTGCGGCCCGCCGGTCACCGTGACGAGGCGTGGCTCAAGAGGGGTCTGCCCAGCTCGTAGTAGCAATGCCCACCTCGCCGTCCCATTCGGATACTCAACACGGCAGGTGGAAGACATGGACAGCACAGTGATCATCGGGGTAGATCCCCACAAGATGTCGGTGACGATCGAGGTCCTCGACATGAAGGAAAGGCTGCTCGGCAGGGGTCGCTACGCGACCGATCAGGCCGGGTACGTGGCGATGCGGACCTTTGTGCAGCAGTGGCCCAACCGGGTCTGGGCCGTCGAAGGGGCGAACGGTGCCGGCCGCCCGTTGACGCAACGCCTCGTCGCGGCCGGCGAACGAGTGATCGATGTCCCCGCGAAACTCGCTGCCCGGGTGCGGTTGTTCGACACCGGCCACAACCGCAAGACCGATGCCCTGGACGCCCACTCCATCGCGGTCGTCGCGGTCCGCACCGACGGGCTACGGGTCGTGGCAGACGACGGGGAACTCGAAGCGCTACGGATGCTCACCGACCGCCGCGACGAACTGGCCCGCCAACGGGTCCAGATCGTGAACCGGTTGCAGCGGTTGTTGAGTGAACTCCTCCCCGGCCAGCGCAAACGTGACTTATCGGCTGCTCAGGCGAAGGTCATGTTGGCCACCCGTGCGGCCCCGCGACATCGCAGGGACCTGTCGGAGGATGGCAGCCGAGCAGATCGTCGACCTCGTCGAAGTCGATGCGAAGTTAAAGACGGTCAAAGCCGAGTTGAAGGCCGCGGTCATAGCCTGGGGGTCGGGGTTGATGGACCTCTACGGAGTCGGCCCAGCCGGTGCAGCACGCACGTTGGCTGATGTCGGTGACGTGGCCCGGTTCGTTGACCGGAACCGGTTCGCGTCCTGGACCGGGACCGCACCGCTGGACGCGTCCTCGGGCGAGCAGGACCGACACCGGTTGTCCCGGGCAGGGAACCGGCGGATGAACCACATGCTCCACATCATCGCGATCGTGCAGATCCGGCACGACACCGAAGGACGGGCCTACTACCGCCGCAAACTCGCTGCCGGTAAGACCCCGATGGAAGCACTGCGGTGTCTGAAACGGCGCTTGTCCGATGTTGTCTACCGCCAACTGAAAGCCGACGCCACACGAGACCAACAACTGGTTGGTGCAGGTCCGGGAGGGCACTGCGGGGCGACTCAAGAATCCAGCGCGGCCGACTCACACCCGCGAATCGACACTTCGGATAAGCCACTTCCCGGACCCGCGAAACCCACGCTACGCCGAGATCCCCGCCACGTGAAGAACCTCGTTTCAAGCGCCCCTTGACACAGAGGGGTGCCAGATGCGGATGCTGAATGCGATCGGGCCTGAGCAGCCATGAGTGGCAGTCTTGGGTCACGAGAAGCGCGCTTGATCGGGGTGAGTGGACGGAACCGTCTCGTTCGCGTGGTCCAAGCGTTCGAGAGTTCGGAGACGCGCACGGAGGACGATGGAGGCGGCTCGATCCTCGCCGTGGACCATCTACGTTGCGGCAATCCGACCGTATGATGCGCATGGCGGGAACTGGTCCGTCCTTCGAGAAAGCACGACGAGCCATGGCGACCTCAGTCAACGACCAGCCCGTTTCGACTTCAGACCGTCGGTCGCTGAAAGGACGCAAGGTTGGCCTCGGTTTCGTCGTAGGCCTGGTGGTCCTCGCGCTCGGTTTGGGTGTGTTCGCCGGGCTGCACACGTCGTGGGGCACGAAGCAGCCACGTGCCGCGGAAGGTATTGCCTTTAGGTCTGAATCGAATAGCGATCTCGTCTTGTTCGACGGTTTCGACGGTAAGCAGAGCAGAATCTATGCGGTCAGGCTGCCGTGGACATTCGGCAACGAAGGAGGTGTGGGTCTACCTCCGTGCCTGATGACGGCTCAGGTGAAAGCCGACATTGAGGTCGGCTACGTTCGCGTGGCTGACCCGACGGGAGCGTCTGGGGATTCATACCGCGCTCCGTTGTGGATTCGCTGCCTGTAGATGAGCCACATGCGAGATTCGGATCTCGGCAGATCCGGATACTGGGGCGGCCCAGTGGCCGGGGTGCGGACGCATCCGCTCGTCGGCGTGAGCGTGCATGTGGTGGCGGGGTCTATCACACCTCAATCGCAGAGGGGGCCTGGCCTGTTGGAGAATTCGAAGGGCGTCGGACCGCATCCACGCTGAAGGACATAGGGCGAGCGAGTGTCGGAGTTTCAGTTCAGTCGACGACTCAGGTGAATGGTGACTTCGTCGCCGTCGTCCTTTCCGATAATGCGTCGGATGCCGGAGGCGACGGGAAGTTTATGGGTTCCGTCGCCCAGAGCCATGAAGGCTCCCGTGAATGGGTGTCCGTCGACGCTCCCACCGACTTTGACCAGTCCGCGGGTGCCGAAGATCTCGGCGGAGTCGGGAAGCTGCACGCAGGTCCAGGTGTCACCTGGGCGGACCTTCCCTAACCGAGCGCTGAAGGTGATGTCCAATGCCTGCTCGGTGACCACGATGCTCAGCTCCTAGAGTGCTGCGGTTGGTGTTCATCGCCGGGGCGATCGAGGCCACGACAGTTGCTTCGATCGCGGCCTCATGATGTAGACCGATTCCGAGACTGGAGTTCATCGGTGAGTGCCCGCAGCGCCCGGCCAGTTCCGTGTCACTCACCCCGCCGAACGGTTGACCAGCCGGTTCCGGATCAACTCAACCCGGCGGACGCGGTCACGCCACGGACGTCATGGCTTGCTCGCGGCGGTAGCGGACTACTTGCGTCGGAAGGCCGCCTGCAGCGTCGTCTCATCGAAGCCGGCGCCAGCGACCGCAAGAGGTTGACCGACCGCGTGGTGGAACAACGCGGTCTGGAAGATGGCGGTCATGGCCGTGAGGGTCACCGCGACGGCCGCGATCCACACCGCGCCGATCAGGAGGCCGGCCACCAGAGCCGGTCCGCCGATGGCGAAGCCCACCGCGATCAGCGCCACACCGGGGATCGCGGCCAGGAACCCGAGGAGACCGAAACCGACCTGGGAGGCCAGGTTCTCGCCCCAGGTCTGCTTCAGCAGGGCACCAGATCGCTTCACCGCGGTGACAGGGCCGACGTTCTCCACCACATAGGTCGGGACGACCAGGAAGGTGGCGGTGGTCCACGCGAAGCCGATGATCCCGGCGATGATGCGGCCGACGAATCCTGCGCGCTCCTCGATCGCGCGCAGGATCAGGGACACCGTCGCGGTGAGGGCCGACCACGCCAGGATCTGGGGGAGGTGCTTGTTGGCTCCGCCCAGCGCCGAACTCAGCGTCGGGTCTCCCCCGGAGAGTCGTTCGTGCGCGGCGCAGACGAGGGCGGTCTGGAAGTAGATGGTGATGAAGGACAGGACGAAGTACATCGCCAGGAGAATGGCGTACTCCGGCGCTCCCATCTGCCCCGAGTCGAGGCTGCCGCTGGCGAATAGGGGCACCAGGAAGGTCGCGGCCGCGATGAGCGAGGCGACGAAGGAGATGACGGGGAGGACGAGGAGCTCGCGGTCCTGCCGCAGCACCGCCCAGGAGGTTTGCGCCAGGGACCAGGTGCGTCTCAGTCGTTCCATGGATGCTCCTCCGTGCCGGAATGGTGGACCCCTGAGTCTGTCAGAGCACGCTCCGAAACGGCCGGAGTCGGGTGCCGAACAAGGCGACGTGGGAGATGCAGCACCTCGTCGACGACGCCGAGTAGACGTCACCGAAGGTACGCCTGCTGCCCTCAGGACCCCTTCGCCGGCAGCGTGACCAGAAAGGTGCTTCCGCGGCCGACTTCGCTCTGCAACCCGATCGTGCCGCCATGCGCGCGCACGATCGAAGCCACGATGTTCAGACCCAGACCCGTTCCGGGGATCTGCCCCACCACGGCCCCGGAGCCCCGGAAGAACCTCGAGAAGACGCGGTCGAGCTCGTCGGCGGGGATGCCGATGCCGGTATCGGTCACGGCGATTTCCACGCCACCACCAGTCGGGCGCAGGCTCACGTGCACCGCGCCGCCAGGCTCGGTGTACTTCACCGCGTTGGTGACGAGATTGTCGATGACCTGGCGGATCCGCTGCTCGTCGATCTCGATGATCAGGTCGTCGGGTCCCGAGGCATCGGTCACCACCTGCTTGCGCTCGGCGGTAGGACGCAGCGCCTCGACCTCCTCGCGGACCAGCGCGGCGACATCGGCCGGTCGGCGTTGGAGTTCCAGGTTTCCCTCCTGCGCCTGAGCAACCTGCAAAAGGTCCGAGACGAGGGCGCGTAGGCGGTTCGCGTTACGTTGCGCGACGTCGAGTTGGCCGAGGACCTCTGCCGATAGGTCGTCGCGATCACCCAACATCTCCAGATGTCCGAGGACCGAGGTCAGGGGCGTGCGCAATTCATGGGAGACCGAGGCCACGAACTGGTTCCGGACTTGGATCGCGCGCATCAGTTCGGTGATCTCCTGATAGGCCAGCACCGCTCCGGTCCGATTCCCCGAGGGATCACGCATCTGACGGGCGGTGACCGAGAAGGCGGCCTGAGTCAGTGGGTCAGCGCCTACCCAGTAGGTGAAGTCGTCGAACTCCTCGCCGCGGGTCGCCCGGTACGACGGCATCTCCTCCCTGATCATCAAGGTCTCACCGTCCAGGTGATAGACCTCTCCGGTCTTCCCGGCCAACCCATCGTGCCCATCGGGAAAAGCCAACCTCATGAATTCCGCGTGGAGTCGGTTCATTCGCTCGTAGCGGCCGTCCCGGTTGATGAGCAGCAGCCCGACCCCCACCGTCTCGAAGATCGCCTCGAGGGTCCGTCGCTCGAGCTCGGTATCGGCGGCCGCGGCCGCAAGCCGCGTTTCGTTGTCCTGCTGCTCGGTGACGTCGAGCACCTGGGAGACGAGGTAGAGGGGGTCGCCGGCGGCGTCCCGGGCGAGAGCCACCGAGAGATCGCCGTACACGATCTCTCCGCTGGCGTGGATGTAGCGCTTTCGAATCCGAAAGGAATCGATCTCACCGGCCAGCAGGGAGGCGACCCGTTCGAGGTTCTCCGAAAGATCGCCGGGGTGGGTGATCGTCCTCATTTCCAGTTGGGTCAGCTCAGCGGGCTCGTAGCCGAGCATGTGACTCAGCGCCCGGTTGCAGAACAACCACTGCCCGTCGAGTCCGACCAGAGCCATACCGATGGGCGAATGCTCGGCGGTCAGGCGCCACAACTCCGCTCCGTCCGTGATCGGGTCCATCGAACGCTCCTGTCGGGAGATGGAGCTGAGGAGTCAAACCTACGCTCATGTGAGGGACAAGGTCCCGACTCGTTAGGCTGAACACCATGTCGACATCTGCCCAGCGCACCCTGGTCCTACTCAAGCCCGACACGGTCCGCCGGGGGCTCGTGGGCGAGATCATCGCTCGTTTCGAGGCCAAGGGTCTGTCCCTGGTGGCCATGGAGCAGCGCACCATCGACGCAGGCAAGGCGGACGAGCACTACGCCGAGCACGTCGAACGCGACTTCTACCCACCCTTGCGCGAGTTCGTGACCAGCGGGCCTCTGGTCGCGCTGGTGCTCGAGGGCGACGAGGCGATCGAGGTCGTCCGCGCCCTCAACGGTGCCACCGACGGCCGGAAGGCTGCGCCGGGCACCATCCGTGGCGACCTGTCGCTGTCCAACCGCGAGAACCTGGTGCACGGTTCGGACTCACCGGAGTCGGCCGAGCGAGAGATCGGGATCTGGTTCCCCGAGCTCTGATCGATTCATCGCGGGGGTCGGCCAGAACCGGCCCGTCTCGTGCCCACACCCGCGGCTGACTTCGGGGTTCTCCACCGCCGTGGTCGTTCTCTGGTTTCCCGGGAGCGGTTGCGGGGCAGGCTGACGGCATGAATCAGTTGCCCGCCACGGCCGTTGTCGCCGATCCCTTCTTCGAAGTCGTCACTCGACGGCACCCCGACATCGACCTCGTCGTCCTCGCGGCTCCTGCCACGAGCGAGGCGGAGCCGGTCCTCGATGAACAACTGGCTCACGTGATGATGGAGGTCGCCGGGTTGGCCCGCGGCCTGTGGGCCCGGGCCGCCGGTCCAGAGATGGAGCCGCTGGCCCGGTTCTCCTACGGCGATGGTCCCGATACGGTCCGGGCCGAGGCGCGCTGCCGCGCCGAGCGTGAGGACGGGCGCGACGTCATCGGCCGCATGCGCGACGAACTCGTCCACGGCGGCTGGGAGGTCCACCACTCGGCGGAGGGGACCCCGCGGCTACGAGCACGGAAGCAGGCGGTCGACGTGGTGGCGTCGTACGTCGCGCAGACCGGTGCCGTGCTGTTCCGGGTGTCGGGCCCCTGCTGGCAGGTCGGGAGAGCGCGCGCTCGCGAGCTCACCAGCAACGGTGGTCGGTGATGGAGGTGGTGCCGGCCTCCGTCGGCCGGATCTCTCGGGCCTGGGATGAGCAGCATCTCGATCTGCTCGCTGCCTCGGGGCAGATCGCGGGAGCCGGAGCCGGTGGCTTCAGTGCCGAGGTCCGCAGCAGCGCGAGCCGCTTCTTGCGGACGTGGGAGCGGCATACCGAGCAGGTGGCGGAGCAGTGTGAGACCCAGGCCGACGGCCTGCGCGTCACCATTCGGGACTATCTCGACACCGACACCCAGGTCAGTGAGGGGTACTTCCGACTCGCCGGCTACCTGACCGAACGCCGATGAGCACGGTGACGCTTCCGGCGCCGCCCTCCGCGGTGCCCGCTCTGGAGGTCGCGACCGGTGCCATCGAAGGATGCGCGGCTCAGTTGCTGGCCGCCTCGGCCCAGATCGACGACCTGGGAACCTTCGTGGCCGATCGAGCGCGCGCAATCGACTGGAGGGGAGAGGCGGCGCACGCCTATCGATCGACGGTAGCGCCCCTCGGCCGCCGGGCGGACGCCATGTCCCTGGCGCTGCGCTCGGTGGCGCGACGGGTCCAGGTCCACGCCGATCGGATGGGGGAGCTGGCCCGCACCCACGCCGACATGGGGGGCGAACGGCAGGTGTTGGCGAACCAACTCGGTCTCCTGCGCCAACAGGTGGCCCAAGCGACCGTCGGCCAAGCCGCTGAACTGCAGTTCGAGGCCGATGCGGTGGCTCGTCGTGTGGGCCGATTCGAGCGCGACCTCGAAGCCCTGGTCCTCGCGGTGGCCCAGGAGGAGTCGGAGATGCGGGCGGCCTTCGCAAGGGTCCTGACGATGAGTCGGATCCAGGACCGCTATGCCGGTGTGCCGGACCCTGCGGACGCTGCGCTGGCCGGGAAGCCGCCGGGGGGCGCCTCCCCCAACGAGGTGCGCCGCTGGTGGGACGGAATGGGAGAGCAGGAACGTGAGGCACTCATCGCCGCAAGCCCCGGCTCCCTCGGCAACCTCGACGGCATCCCCGCTGAGGCTCGCCACCAGGCCAACACTGTGTCGCTGGATCGGGATCTGGCCGAGTGGCGCATCTTGGAGGAACGCGGGGTCCTCACCGGCGAGGAGACGAAGTGGCTGGACAACGCCGCCGCTGCGGACGAGGCGCGACGAGAGCTGGCAGACCTGCGGGACCCGATCACCGATCAGCCGGTGGACTCCCAGATCTACCTCTACGACCCCTCGGCGTTCGACGGCGACGGACGGGTGGCGATCTCCGCAGGTGACCTCGACTCCGCCGACAACGTCGCCGTCGTCGTTCCCGGCCTCGGGACCGACGGAGGTAGCGCCGGCTACCAAGCTGCGCGGGCGGCCACGCTCTACGAATCGACCCGCTACCTCGACCCCTCGCAGAGCAACGCGACGATGTTCTGGATCGGGTACGACGCCCCCGACAACGTGCCGTGGGACGGCGGCGTGGACTGGCTCGGTGTGACCAACGAACAGATGGCTCGGGCCGGGGGAGAGCGACTGGCCGACACCATCGACGGACTGCGTGCCTCGCGAGACGGCGATCCCGCCCACCTCACCGTGGTCGGCCACAGCTACGGCTCGACGACCACCGGACACGCCGCCCACGATCAGGGCCTTTCCGCTGACGACATCGTGTTCGTCGGCAGCCCCGGAGTCGGTGGGGAGACCGACCACGCCAGCGATCTGGGCATCGAGGTCGGTCACGTGTGGAGTGGGGCCAACAGCCATGACCTGGTCGCTGACCTCGGCAACCACGGGGCGGTCCACGGGGAGACGCTCTTCGGGGCAGGTCTGGGCGATGACCCGGTTGAGGATGACTTCGGCGCCACGCGGTTCACCGCGGAGTCCGTCTCACGCGGTGAGGGCGCCCACCTCGCCGACCACTCGAAGTACTTCGATCACGACACCGAGTCGCTCTACAACATCAGCCAGATCATCAACGGCACCTACGACGGTGTGATCGAAGCCGACCACGTGCACGATCCCTGGTTCGGCGACCCGGTCGACCCTGAAGCCGACCGCGAGCCCACCACCCCGGTTACGGTCGAGCCGTGAGGAGCGGAGGGAAGCGACTCCGCCGCTCGACAGCGGTCGTGGTGATGGGATTGACGATGACGAGTGTGGCGGCATGCGGGGGCGAGGATGTACCGGTGACGAGTGAACAGTCCACCCAGGTGCTGGAGCAACAGCGCCTCGACGTTCGCTCGGCCATGACCGAGTTGATGCGATCGGCGGCCGAGACCTTGGAAGGCGAGTCGGCGGGCGCATCGGGACAGTTCCGCGGCTGCACCAGCAGCGGGCCGGAGACCTTCGAGGACTTCCGCTATCGCGCGACCGGCCGCATCGACGCCGGATCCGGCACCGCCCGGCCCTACCTCGATGCCCTCACCCCGGTCCTGCAGGACGCAGACTTCGACGCGGGCGAGGTGGGTGAGCGGCCGGGTGGTCGAACCCTGACCTCGACGCGGGAGGGCATCGAGGCCAGTTTCAGTGAACTTCCGGGCCAGGGCGACTACGTGCTGGTGACGGTGTCGGGTCCCTGCGTCGACGTTCCCAAGCGCGACAGCGGCCGGTGGCTGAGTCGAAGTGACGGGGATCCGATCGGCTGACCCCCTGTTCGGGCCTTTCCCATCAGTCCCACAAGTCACATGTGCACCGGCGTGCCTGCCGTGACAAGTGCCCGATCTTCCTTAGTCTCGATCTCGAGTACGGCGGATCGTGCGCGCGTCGTACGCGCCTTCCCCGGCTTCCCCGGCGCACGACGATGCGAGGCGCGCACGCATGGCGAACAGTTTTATCGGCCGCGACATGGCCGTCGACCTGGGCACCGCGAACACGTTGGTCTATGTCCGTCGCAAGGGTGTGGTCCTGGACCAGCCCAGCGTCGTGGCCCTGGACCAGGACACCGGTGAGTTGTTGGCGATCGGACACGACGCCAAGCGCATGATCGGCCGGACCCCGGACAACATCGTCGCGATCCGACCTCTGCGGGGCGGAGTGATCGCGGACTTCGAGGCCACCGAACAGATGCTGCGCCACTTCATCCATCAGGTCCACAAGCGTCGCTACTTCGCCAAGCCGCGAATGGTCATCTGCGTCCCCAGCGGGATCACCGCCGTGGAACAGCGAGCGGTGAAGGAGGCCGGGTACCAAGCCGGTGCGCGACAGGTCTTCATCGTCGAGGAGCCGATGGCCGCGGCCATCGGTGCAGGGCTTCCGGTCCACGAGGCGACCGGCAACATGATCGTGGACGTGGGCGGTGGCACCACCGAGGTCGCGGTCATCTCGCTGGGCGGCATCGTCACCTCGCTCTCGATCCGCACTGCTGGTGACGAGATCGACACCGCCATCGTGAACTGGATGAAGAAGGAACACTCCCTCATGCTCGGGGAGCGCACCGCCGAGCAGGTCAAGATCAGCGTCGGCTCGGCTTTCCCCGGGCGGGACGAGCCGGAGGCCCAGGTCCGTGGCCGAGACATGGTCAGCGGTCTGCCGCACACGGTCACCGTGTCGAGCGCCGACGTGCGACACGCGGTGGAGGAGCAGGTGCACGCCATCGTCGACGCCGTCCGGACGACTCTGGACCAGACACCCCCCGAACTGGCCGGCGACATCATGGACCGCGGCATCGTCCTGACCGGCGGCGGCGCGCTGCTGCGTGGCCTCGACGAGCGACTGCGCCACGAGACCGGAATGCCCGTGCACATCGCCCAGGATCCGCTCACCTCGGTCGCCCAGGGCGCCGGCCGGTGTGTGGAGGACTTCGACGCGCTGCGTCAGGTGCTCGTCTCCGACGTGAGGCGATACTGATGCCTCCGGTCACACAGCGGCGCTGGCAGCGCAGCGGTCCCGGCCAGGGGCGGCCCTCGCGCGGTCTGGTGCTGGCTCTGGTTCTCGCCTGCGCCACCATGGTGACCCTCGACCTCAACGATGGCACCGAGTCCGCGCTCGACCCGGCACGCCGCGGACTCGGCGAAGTCCTCGGACCCCTCGAATCGGGAGCGTCCACGGTGGTCAGCCCGGTGGCGAGCATCCCCGAGTGGTTCCGAACCCAAGGGGGTCTGCGCGCCGACGTCGACGCGCTCGCCGACGAGAACGCCCAACTGCGGCGCGACCTGCGCTCCACCGGGTACGACCGCAACCGCCTCGAGGAGTACGACGGCCTCACCTCGGCGGCGAACCAACTCGGCTACGCCATGGTGCCCGCCCGGGTCGTGGGCCTCGGCCCCTCCCAGTCGTTCTCCAGCACGGTCCTGATCGACGCCGGTTCGCGCGCCGGACTGCGCCCGGACATGACGGTCATCAACAACGACGGTCTGGTGGGCCGGGTACTCCGCGTCACCAGTGACACCGCCACGGTGGTGCTGATCATCGACCCCGAGTCCACCGTCGGCGGTCGGGTCGGAGAGAGCATGGACGTCGGGATGCTGCATGGACGCGGGGTGCTGGGGGACACCGGTCGCCTGGACCTGGAACTGCTCGACGTGGCCGATGCCCCCGGTCGGGGCGAATCGGTGCTCACCTGGGGAAGCCAAGACGGGGCGCCGTACCTCGCCGGAGTGCCGGTGGGATCGGTCACCAAGGTGTACTCGAGCCTGCGCGAGTCGGCCCAGCGCGCCGAGATCAAGCCCTACGTCGACTTCGGCTCGTTGGATCTGGTCGGCGTGATCGTTCCGAGCGGCACCACCAGCGACCGTGCCGTGATCGAAGCCGACGGGAGCATCCGATGACCATCACGTCCGGGACCACGGTCAGCCCCCGCGTCTCCGGGCGTTCGCCGCGTCCGGCCAGGCCCCTGACCAGTGGTGTGGTCGCCGCCGGCATCCTCACCGTTGCCCTGGTCCTCCAGGTCTCGGTCTTCTCCCACGTGGCGTGGAACGGGGTCGTGCCGAACCTCGTGCTGCTGAGTGTCGTGGGTGCGGGTCTGGCCCGGGGCGCCCAGTTCGGCCTCATCGCCGGCTTCGCCGCCGGCGTCCTGCTCGACCTCGCACCACCGGCCGATCACATCGCCGGGCGCTGGGCGTTGGCCCTGCTCATCGTCGGGTACGTCGCGGGGAGGGTCGGGGAGGACCTGCGTCCGACCGTGACCGCACTGCTCGCGACAGCCGCTGGCTGCTCGTTCCTGGGCACCTCGATCTTCGCGCTGACCGGCATCCTGCTGCGTGACCCGCTTCTCTCCGTTCCCGACCTCCTCAGCGTCATCGGGGCCGCGTTGGTCTTCGATGTCCTGGTCACCCCCTTCGTGCTGCCCCTGGTGTTGCGCGTCTTCGATCGCATCAACCCCGATCGGGTATCCCCGTGATCGGTGGGGCGACCGGCAGTTCCCTGCGTGGAGCCAGCCGGAGCAGGCTGCGGCTGGTGGTGATCCAGGCCCTGGTGTTCTCCCTGTTCGCGACCCTGTTCGTCCGGCTGTACTACCTGCAGGTCGTCAGCGGGGAAAAGTACTCCGCGCAGGCCGCCGCACAGTCCGTCCGCGAGATCGTCGACCAACCTCAGCGCGGGTTGATCGTCGACGACCAGGGACGTCCGCTGGTCACCAACCGCCTTTCCTGGGTCGTCTCGGTCGACCGGGGAGTGCTGGACCGGATGGAACCGGGTCAGGCCCAGAAGTTGCTCGTCCGCTTGGCGGGCACGGTCGATGACCGAGCGGTTCGCCTGAAGAAGAAGCTCCTGAGCTGCGGCGCTGAAGGCGCCACGGCAGGGGTCTGCTGGAACGGCTCGCCCTTCCAGCCGGTCCCGGTCGCCGAGGACGTCGATCAGTCCGTCGCCCTGCGCATCCAAGAACAACCCGAGGACTTCCCGGCCGTCGTCGTCGACCAGCAGTGGGTGCGGTCCTACCCGCAGCCCTTCGGCGTCAACGCCGCACACCTGTTGGGCTACCTCAGCCCGATCACCGAGGGCGAGCTCGACGTCGCCGACAACGACGGTGACCGCTCGGTCAACGGCGCCTCGTCGGTCGGTCGCGCCGGCGTCGAGAAGGAGTACGACGCGTGGTTGCGTGGGATGCCCGGCTACCAGTCGGTGTCGGTGGACGCGATGGGTCGCGTCCTGGGTGATGACGCGGCCTTGGCCAGTCAGCCCGGAGACACGCTGGTCACCTCCATCGACGCCAAGGTCCAGGGGGTGGTCGAGGATCAGCTGAACGAGGCGATCACGGTGGCCCGCGGGACGCTGGACAAGGTCACCGGACGCAACTACGTCGCGGACTCCGGCGCGGCCGTGGTGCTCGAGGCCAAGACCGGTCGCGTCGTCGCCATGGCCAGTCAGCCGACGTACGACCCGGGCCTGTGGGTCGGTGGCATCACCAAGAAGCAGCTCACCCGGCTCTACTCCAAGGACGCAGGTGAACCCCTACTGGGTCGCGCCACCCAGGGTCAGTTCGCACCGGGGTCGACCTGGAAGCCGTTCATGACCGCCGGCGCCCTGACCAACGGCTACGACACCGACGCGAGCTTGAACTGCTCGTCCTCGGTGTCGGTGGGCAACCGCGAGTTCAAGAACTACGAGTCCGGCTCCTACGGTTACATCTCCTTCGCCAAGGCCCTCGAGGTCTCGTGCAACACGTTCTTCTATCGAATCGGCCTGGACTACTGGCAGCGCTACGGATCTGACGTCGCCGACGTGGACGCCCGCGACCCGCTGGTCGAGGAGGCCAAGAACTTCGGCTTCGGTCGCGAGACCGGGATCGACCTGCCGGGAGAGGCCCCGGGGAGGATCGCGGACCGGGAGTGGAAGTTGTCCTACTTCGAGTCCCAGAAGGACTACTACTGCGGGATCGCCGACCAGTCGCAGGAGAAGGCGGGAGTCAGCGACTTCGTCTACAAGTTCGCCCGAGAGTTCTGCATCGAGGGCTTCGCCTATCGCGCCGGTGACGCGGTGAACTTCGCGATCGGACAGGGCGACACCATCGTCACCCCACTCCAACTCGCGCAGGGGTACGCCGCGATCGCCAACGGCGGCACCCTCTACGCTCCCAGGATCGGCAAGGCGGTGGTCGCCCCCGACGGGACGGTCATCCGCCGGATCGCCCCGAAGAAGACCGGCGAGGTCAACGTCCCCCCGGGCGTGGTCGGCTACATCGACGAGGCGCTGCAGGGGGTGACCCGCACCGGCACGATGTCCTGGCGGATGGTCGGGTTCCCGCTCGAGGAGGTGCCGATCCGGTCCAAGACCGGGTCCGCCGAGGTCTACGGGAAGCAGTCGACCTCCTGGGTCGCGTCGTACTCCGAGGACTACGTGGTGATCATGATGGTCAGCCAGGGCGGCACAGGGTCCGGCACGTCGGGCCCGCACGTGCGAGCGATCTGGGAGTCCCTCTACGGCGTAGATGGTGAGGAGGTCCGTCCTCGAGACGCGGCCATCCCCGGCACGACCCTGCCCAAGGAACTGCCGAACTTCCTCAAGGACGGCTCGATCCTTCCGCCCGCCCGGACCGGAGGCCGGTCATGAATCGCGTTCTGCGGTTGGACTGGATCCTGGTGGGAGCGGTGCTGCTCCTCTCACTGCTCGGGTGCCTGCTGGTGTGGTCGGCGACCAGCACCCGGACCGACCTCAACGGGGGCAACTCGGCGGCCTACCTGCTCAAGCACGGGGTGAACGTCGCGATCGGGCTGGTGCTGGCGGCGGTCGTCGTCGTGACCAACCACCGGTGGGTCCGCCTGATGGCACCGCTGGTCTATCTCGCATCGGTAGTCGGACTGGTCCTGGTGCTCACGATGGGGACCACGATCAACGGGTCGCGCTCGTGGCTGATGCTGGGCGGGTTGTCCATCCAGCCGGCCGAGATCGCCAAGCTCGCCGTGGTCGTCGGAATGGCGTTGGTCGTCGCCGAACGGCACGACCAGCGCGGCAAGCGATCCGTGGGGGCGATCGACGTCCTGCTGATGGCCCTCATCGCCGCGGTGCCCGCCGGATTGATCATCGCCCAGCCGGACCTCGGCACCATGTTGGTGCTCTCGGCCACCGTCTTCGGGGTCATCGCCGCGTCCGGTGCCTCGCGCCGATGGTTGGCGCTCCTCGTGGGAGGCGGGGTCACCGCCGGGGTGGCCGCGGTGGCCGCGGGCTTCCTCAAGGAGTACCAGGTCGACCGGTTCCTGGCCTTCACCAACCCGGACCTCGATCCGCGCGGCGCGGGCTACAACGTCGAGCAGGCCCGGATCGCGATCGGGAACGGCGGATTGTTCGGGCAGGGCCTGTTCCAGGGCTCACAGACCCGCTCGGGATTCGTGCCCGAGCAACACACGGACTTCGTGTTCACCGTCGCGGGGGAGGAGTTGGGTCTCCTCGGGGCGGGTCTGATCATCGGCCTGCTCGGTCTCGTCCTGTGGCGAGCCCTGGTCATCGCAGCGCGCACCGACGACGTCTTCGGGCGGATTGCGGCGGCGGGGATCGCCTGCTGGTTCGGGTTCCAGGCCTTCCAGAACATCGGGATGTGCCTGGGCATCATGCCGGTCACCGGGGTTCCGCTCCCGTTCGTCTCCTACGGAGGCTCCTCGATGTTCGCGGGCATGCTGGCCGTCGGACTCTTGCAGAACATCCACTTGCGAACGCAGACCGCTCCGGCGGCTCGGATGCAACCGGCGAAGCGCGTGCTCGTCCGAGTCTGAGTCGCGTATATTGGTTGACGATGACAACCACGCCGCCCAACTCCGACGCCGCTCCTGCACCCGGCCCCGACGCCATTTCAGCGCCGGCGTCCACGCACGAGAGTCGCTCGGGGGAGTACACCCACCAGCAGATCCTCACGATCCTGTCCGGACTGATGCTGGGGATGTTCCTCGGCGCGCTGGACCAGACGATCGTCAGTACGTCGATCCGCACCATCGCCGACGACCTGCAGGGCCTGTCGATCCAGGCGTGGGTGACCACGGCGTACCTGATCACGATGACGATCACCACCCCGATCTACGGGAAGCTCGGCGATCTCTACGGGCGCAAGAAGTTGTTCCTGTTCGCCATCACGGTGTTCATCGTCGGCTCCGCGCTGTGCAGCTTCGCCACGACCATGTACCAACTCGCCGCGTTCCGGGCCTTCCAGGGACTGGGCGCGGGCGGGTTGTTCACCCTGGTTCTCGCGATCATCGGCGACATCGTGAGCCCGCGGGAGCGCGCGAAGTACACCGGCTACTTCATGGCCGTCTTCGGGACCTCCAGCGTGCTCGGCCCGGTCATCGGCGGCTTCTTCGCCGGCCAGTCCACGATCCTGGGGTTCACCGGGTGGCGGTGGGTGTTCCTGGTCAACGTGCCCATCGGCATCGTGGCGTTGTTCGTGGTCGTCCGCACCCTCCACGTGGACCACGAGCGTGCGCCCGGAAAGATCCGCATCGACTGGTGGGGTGCCTCCGCACTCTCGTTCGGACTGGTCCCGCTGCTGGTCGTCGCCGAACAGGGTCGCGAGTGGGGCTGGGGCGACGCACGCTCCGTCACCGCCTACATCGTGGGAGTCCTGGGCGTCGTGGCCTTCGTCTTCATCGAGCGGGCCATGGGCGACGCCGCCCTGATTCCGCTACGCCTGTTCCGGATCCGCGCCGCGGCGGTGGGGATCGCCGCCAGCGTGATCATCGGGATGGCGATGTTCGGGGGCATCTTCCTGCTGCCGCTCTACTGGCAGATCGTCCAGGGATACTCGCCCACCCAGTCGGGCTTCCTGATGCTGCCACTCGTGGTCGGGCTGATGGTCGGGTCGATCAGCAGTGGTCGCATCATCTCCCGCACGGGTAATCCGCGGACCTTCCCCATCGTGGGGTCGGTCCTGATCGTCATCGGGCTGATGTCGTTGTCCTTCGCGGGCGCGGACACCGCCTACCCCTGGGTGATGCTCGGGATGATCGTGCTGGGCTACGGGCTCGGCAACTGCATGCAACCGTTGTTGCTGATCCTGCAAAGTGCGGTCCCGCCGCGCGAGATCGGCGTCGCCACCAGCTCGGCGACCTTCTTCCGACAGATCGGCGGCACCGCAGGAGTGGCGATCTTCCTGTCGATCCTCTTCAGCGGGGTCGGCGCGAACATCTCCGGCGCGGTGGCCGTGGACGCCCGGACCCCTGCCTGGGAGCAGGTGGTGAACAACCCCGACCTCGACCCCGACTCGTTGGACGGTCGCATCGTCCGGGAACTGCAGAACCCCAGCCCGGACGGCGGGATCCTCGCCGACGTCCAGAACGACTCCTCGATCATCGAGCAGATGGATCCGGTCCTGGCCCACCCCTTCCAGGTCGGGTTCGCCGACTCGCTCACCGGGGTGTTCCGGCTGGCCGGGTTCGTGGGAATCGGGGCCTTCTTGATTCTGCTCCTGCTGCCGAACGTGCGACTTCGGGAGACCTCCGCCGTCGCGGCGGCCCGGGCCGAGAGCGCGCCCACACCGGGCGCATAGACCCTCCGTACACTGGCTCACATGTCTTCCAGCGTCTTCCCCCGTCTCGAGCCGCGCCTGGCCGAGGTCTCCAAGCCCATCCAGTACGTCGGCGGCGAACTCAACTCGACCGTCAAGGACTGGGACTGCGGGGAGCAGGCCGGGACCGGTCCGACGGTCCACTGGGCGCTGATGTACCCCGACGCCTACGAGGTCGGTCTGCCCAACCAGGGCGTCCAGATCCTCTACGAGGTCCTCAACGAGCGCGACTGGATCGTGGCCGAACGCACCTACGCCGTGTGGCCGGACCTCGAGGCCATCATGCGCACGGGCGACGAGCAGGGGCCCATCCCGCAGTTCACCGTCGACGCGCACCGCCCCGTCGGAGACTTCGACATCCTGGGTCTGAGTTTCTCCACCGAGCTGGGCTACACCAACATGCTCAACGCCATCGACCTGGCGCAGGTCCCGATCCATGCCCGGGACCGGACCGACGGCCACCCGCTCGTGCTGGCCGGCGGTCACGCAGCCTTCAACCCCGAGACCATCGCCGACTTCATCGACGCCGCCGTCCTGGGCGACGGCGAGGAGGTCGTCCTGGCGATCTCCGAGGTCATCCAGGAGTGGAAGTCCCAGGGTCGCCCCGCCGGCGAGATGGCCACGGGCCGCGATGAACTGCTGCGTCGCCTCGCCGTGACCGGCAACATCTACGTCCCGCGCTTCTACGACGTCACCTACGCCGACGCTGCGTCGGTCGAACGGGGAGCGATCCCAGGAGCCATCACGAGCGTCGTACCCAATCTGCCCGGCGTGCCGCACCGTGTCACCAAGCACACCCTGATGGACCTCGACGCGTGGCCGTACCCCGCCAAGCCGTTGGTGCCGCTGGCCGAGACCGTGCACGAGCGCTTCAGCGTCGAGATCTTCCGTGGCTGCACCCGAGGGTGCCGCTTCTGCCAGGCCGGAATGATCACCCGTCCGGTCCGCGAGCGTTCGATCAAGACGATCGGCGACATGGTCGAGAACGGCATCCGCAAGACCGGGTTCGAGGAGGTGGGGCTGCTCAGCCTCTCCAGCGCCGACCACACCGAGATCGGTGAGGTCGCCAAGGGCCTCGCCGACCGTTACGAGGGTACGAACGTCTCGTTGTCTCTGCCCAGCACCCGGGTGGACGCCTTCAACATCACCCTGGCCAACGAGTTCTCCCGCAACGGACGTCGCTCGGGGCTGACCTTCGCACCCGAGGGGGGCAGCGAACGGCTGCGCAAGGTGATCAACAAGATGGTCACCGAGGAGGACCTCATCCGGACCGTCTCCGCGGCGTACTCCCACGGATGGCGGCAGGTGAAGCTCTACTTCATGTGTGGGCTGCCCACCGAGACCGACGAGGACGTCCTGCAGATCGCCGAACTGGCCAAGCGGGTCATCGCCGAGGGGCGCGCCTCCGCAGGTCGCAACGACATCCGCGCCACGGTGTCGATCGGCGGGTTCGTTCCCAAGCCGCACACCCCCTTCCAGTGGGCGGCGCAACTCGACGTCGAGACCACCGACAGCCGACTCAAGCAGTTGCGCGACACCGTCCGGGCGGACAAGAAGTACGCACGCGCCATCGGTTTCCGCTACCACGACGGCAAGCCCGGCATCATCGAGGGCCTCCTGTCCCGGGGGGACCGCCGCGTGGGTGCAGTCATCGAAGAGGTCTGGCGCGACGGCGGCCGATTCGACGGCTGGAGCGAGCACTTCTCCTATGACCGGTGGATCGCCGCCTGCGAGAAGGGCCTGGCCGGCACCGACGTCGACCTGGCGTGGTTCACCCTGCGAGAGCGGACCTACGAGGAGACCCTGCCCTGGGACCACCTCGACTCGGGGCTCGACAAGGACTGGCTCTGGGCCGACTGGGAGGACGCCCTCGCGGTGGCCGACGGCGCGGACATCGAGGTCGAGGACTGCCGCTGGACCCCGTGCTACGACTGCGGGGTCTGCCCCGAGATGGGCACCGAGATCCAGATCGGTCCCACCGGCCAGCAGTTGCTGCCCCTCAGCGTGGTCTGAACGCTGTGACACGACCGCTGTATCTCCACATCGGAGCCAGCAAAACCGGTACGTCCGCCCTGCAACAGGGGTTGTGGGCCTCGACCGGGCCGCTGCTCGAGAAGGCGGGCATCGGGATCCCCTACCCGGGGCGTCCCGCCCATGTGAAGAACCTCCTGCGTCCGCTCGGGTGGGTGATGGCCTCCGGGTTCGTCACCCCCATGCGTAAGAAGGTGCTCAAGGAGGCCGTGGGGGTGTTGCGCAAGACCCCCGGCGACGCGTTGCTGATCAGCAACGAGGACCTGTGCGAGATCGGTCCACGTCGCATCGAACAGCTCTACGAGGTTGCCGCCGCAGCCGACCTCGAGCCTCGGGTGATCCTCACCGCGCGCGACTGGGGACAACAACTCCCCTCGGAGTGGCAGCAGTTCCTCAAACACCGACTGACCATGGACTACCCGACCTTCCTGAGTCAGGTCCGCGCCCAAGAGGGTGAGGTCGCCCAGCACTTCTGGCAGCGTCAGGACTTTGCGGCCATCGCCGACCGCTTCGCCGTCGGGCTGTCGCCCGACGATGTGCACGTGGTCGCCGTACCCTCCATGAAGCAGGACCCCAACGGGGTGTTCTCCCTCTTCGGCGAGGTCGTGGGCTTCGACCCCGAGTTGCTCGATCTGCCCACCCACCACGTCAACGCCTCCTTCGGGTACGTCGAGTCCGAGGTCTTCCGTCGGCTCAATGCGGCCCTGGGGGACCGCCTGGCCGACTACGAGAAGGACTACCTCTACGCGGTGCGCTATCCGATCGTGCGTGGAGCCCTCGCTCGCAGCGCCAGCGCCCGCCTCAAACTCCCGGCCGCGGAGTTGGACTGGGTGACCGCCGAGGGCAGGCGCCAGGTGGAGCAACTCCGCTCCCGGGGTTACCGCACCCACGGCGACCTGGATCGCCTCGTCGCCGGCCCCGAGGCCGTGGGCGAGATCCCGGAACTCGACGAGGCCGAGGTGTCCGCCGCCGCCATCGACACCTTGGCCAACTTCACCGTCTGGGCCCAACAAAAGGTGCGCGAGACGCGGAAGGGCTGACAGGGGGTGGGCTAGCAGGGGAGGGTGCGGACCAACTCGAACTGCGTGCGTACGGCCCGGTGGTCGGCCACCGCCGAAGGCAGGACGTCCGAGGCGAGCGGGCGCCACGGCCCGTTGTAGAGCAGGTAGTCGATCCGACGCCTCGGTGCTCGCGGGGGCACGGTCAGTCCCGTGCCGGCGCCCGATTCCGGCCACGCGTCGGTCGCGAAGCCCCCGACGACCGCCATGGCGGCCGACCCCGGGGTGGCGTTGAAGTCGCCGCCCAGAATGAAGGGTCGGGCCGGTTGCCCGGCGATGATCTGTTCGATGCCCCTCGCCTGGACGACGCGGATGTCGCCAGCCGTGTGTTGTAGGTGGGTGTTGTAGATGTCGACCGTCTGCCCGCCCAGTTGCACCACGATCCGGCTGAGGCCACGCTGTTGCAGTCCCGGCTGGTTGGGGAGCGGCACGTTGCCGGTCGCCCTGATCGGCAGGCGCGACAGGATCGCAGTGCCGGACTCGCGCCGGGGCCGCCCCGGTGCCTCGGGGGCGCGGGTGAAGTTGCGTCCGAAGGAGACATTCATGTCCAGCAGCGTCGCGAGTTGAAGCGGTTGGTCCTCGAAGGCGGACGTGCGTCGGTAGCGGTGGATCTCTTGGAGCAGCACCACGTCGGCGTCCCACGACCTGATCTCCTCGGCGAGACGCCGCAGTTGGTAGGAGTCGTCGCGAGCGACCGCACCGTGGATGTTGATGCTCACCACCGTCAACGGGGTCCGTTTCGCGGGCCGGCACGGCGCGATGGTCTGCCCCGGTTGGGTGGACTGGTCGGTCGGGAGTGGATCGGGGGGTTCGCTGCCGGGGCTGGTCGGCAGGCCGGTGACGGGGCTGGTCGGCGGGCCGGAGATGGGTGGAGAGACGTTCGTCCCACCGGGGGTTCCCCCGATCAGGACGATCGAGATCACCCCGACGATCAGGGCGAGGGCGATCACCGCGAAGAAGGCGTGGACCCAGCGCAGATTCACCGGTTTCCCCACTTCCTGCCCGTACCGCCGCGTGCCTGCCGATATCGGGGGAAGGATACGTCGGGTGCGATGCATCTGGAGGGGGAGTGGGTCGGCACGGTCTACCCTTCACCTGCGATGAAGTCAGCGAGAGCAGGAGAACGACATGAGTGAGCAACCTCCCGAGTGGCGGGGCCCTGAGAACCCCGAGCAGAACTATCAGCAGAACCCCGCGCCGTACGGTGCGCCCGCCTACGGCGCTCCGGCCTACCAGAGCGGCGGCTACGGTCCGCCCCCCTCGGACGGCAGCGCGACCGTTGCCCTCGTCCTGGGCATCCTGTCCATCGTGCTGTGCGGATTCCTCACCGGTATCCCGGCCATGATCATGGGCCGGAACGCGAAGAAGCGGATCCAGGCCTCGGGTGGGCAACTCGGTGGCGAGGGCCTGGCCACCGCCGGGTTCTGGACCGGCCTGGTGGGAACTGTTCTGAGTGTGCTGGGTTTCCTGGCGATCGTTGCCCTGTTCGCCCTCGGATCCTCGGTGCAAACCTCCTTCGAGGAGTCCTGCGACACGATCATCACCGACCCGAACCAGTTCGCCCAGTGCTGATCCTCGTCCGGGTTGGGGGAGTGTTCCGACGATGAGCCGTCAACCTCCCGAGCAGCAGGCGCCCCCCGTCATGCGGTTGCGGATCCGCTACGCCAAGCGCGGACGGCTCCGGTTCACCAGCCACCGCGACTTCAGTCGCGCCTTCGAACGGGCGATCTTCCGGGCCCGCGTCCCCATGGCCTACTCGTCCGGCTTCAACCCCCACCCCCGGATCTCCTACGCCGGCGCCGCCCCGACCGGGTCGGCCAGCGAGGCGGAGTACCTCGAGATCGCCCTGGCCGAAGTGGTCGAACCGGCCATGATCCAGCAGGCGTTGGAGGAGTCGCTGCCCGACGGCCTCGACGTCCTGGAGGTCGTGGTCTCGCCGGGCGACGGGTTGGCCGATCGGCTGGAGGCGAGCCGTTGGCTGATGGCCCTCCAGGTCCCGTTCGATCAGGTCGCGCGTTGCGCCGGGGAGTTCATGGCCCTGGAGTCGGTGCCGGTGGAGCGGATGACCAAGAAGGGCCTGCGCGAGTTCGATTGTCGGTCCGCGGTGGTCTCGTTGCGCGCCGTGGGGGAGGCTGATGCGCCTCGGTCCGAGCTCGATCTCGTGCTGCGACACCAGGTGCCCTCCGTGCGTCCCGACGACGTCCTGCGAGGCATCGCCTCCGTCACCGACCTCGAACTCAGCGGGTCCCCCCTGCTGACCCGGTGCGCTCAGGGCCCCCTGAGTGAGTCCGGCGAGGTGGGCGACCCGCTGGCGATCGGACAATAGGTTCCGACTCGGTCCGGTGTGCGATACTCGCCACAGGTTGTCGAAGGCCCCGGCCCCAAACAACCCGACGACGTTCTCGCCGTACCTGTGAGAGGGGTGCGGCACAAGGAATGTGCGTCCGCAGCTCGACGCGACGCGGCCAGTTTCCGATCGGTGACAGTGATCGGGTGTTCCACGGCCCAGCGACCGCGACGGCGGCGGTAACGCACACCCTTGACGCAGCGCGGGGAGTGTCGCCGCCCACGAAGAGCTTGTGCGCCCACTTGCGGTTCGAAAGCCGCAACGGCGCGAGACATGCCCCGCCACATCATGTGGCGCAGGGCGAGGAGCAACACATGTCCGAGGACAACGCGACCGAGCAGAACCCCTCCGCCTCGCAAGGCGATTCCGCTTCGGAAGGTGCCCAGAGCGCCCCCGAGACGCAGGAAGAAGGCGCGGCGGCCAAGAAAGCCCCCGCCAAGAGGGCCCCCGCCAAGAAGGCGGCAGCCAAGGCTCCGGCCAAGAAGGCCCCCGCCAAGAAGGCGGCGGCCAAGGCCCCAGCCAAGACTGCAGCCAAGAAGGCCGCAGCCACCGCTGATACGGCCACCACCGGGGCAACGAAGAAGTCGGCCTCCAAGAAGCCTGCCGACGTCGAGCCCGGCCAGGACGGGCCGGCCGAGTCGAGTGGGGAGTCCGCCGAGGCCGCTACGAAGCCCCCGGCCAGGCGCACAGCGAAGAAGGCTGCCGCACCGGACCAAGCCACGGAGTCGGCCGCCGCCACCGAGGTGCTGTTCCAGACCCCAGCGACCCACACGGCTACTCGGTCCCGCCGCCGACCGGAGCCCAAGACCGATGCGGTCAGCGAAACGGGAGCCGAGTCGACCGCCGAGGAAGCCGATCAGGGTTCGAAGCCGAAGAAGAGCGCCCCCAGGGTGACCGCGACCGACTCTGGAGAGCAGTCCGAGGCGAAGCGTCCCCGGGGCGACCAGAAGGATGTGTCGACCCCAGACGAGAGCGACGCCGAGATCGAGACGGACACCGACACCGACTCCTCGTCCGACACGGACGGTGAGTCCGGTGGGGACGGCACTCCGCGCCGTCGTCGCCGTCGCGGAGGTCGCCGACGCCGCAAGGGTGGCGGCGGGGGTGGCAACTCCGAGAACGGTCAGGACAACAACCAGAGCTCCGACGACGACTCCGAGGGCGAGCAGGACACCAACGGCCGCTCCGGCTCCAACAACTCCGAGCAGGGCTCGAACAGCGGCCCCGACGACGACGGCGGCGAGGACGGTGACGGCGACGGTTCCACCCGTCGGCGTCGACGCCGACGCCGTGAGGGCGACAACGGTGGCGGGACTGGTGATGACCCGCAGAACACGGTGACCCGGGTCCGCAAGGCCCGTTCGGCGGAGGACGAGATCACCGCCGTCGCCGGTTCGACGCGACTCGAGGCCAAGAAGCAGCGGCGCCGCGAGGGCCGCGAGGCCGGTCGGCGACGGGCACCCATCGTCAGTGAGGCGGAGTTCCTGGCTCGCCGGGAGGCCGTCGACCGGGTGATGGTGATCCGGCAGCGCGGTGACCTCACGCAGATCGGTGTCCTCGAGGACAAGGTCCTCGTCGAGCACTACGTGGCGCGGGAATCCCAGGCGTCGATGATCGGCAACGTCTACCTCGGTCGGGTCCAGAACGTCCTGCCGTCCATGGAGGCCGCCTTCATCGACATCGGCAAGGGCCGCAACGCCGTGCTCTACGCCGGTGAGGTGAACTGGTCGGCCCTGGGCCACAAGGACGGCTCACCCCGCAAGATCGAATCCGTCCTCACTTCCGGACAGCCGGTGCTGGTGCAGGTCACCAAGGACCCGGTCGGACACAAGGGCGCCCGGCTGACCAGCCAGATCAGCATGGCCGGTCGCTTCCTGGTCTACGTGCCCGACGGCACCACCAGCGGCATCTCACGCAAGCTGCCGGACACCGAGAGGCACCGCCTCAAGACGCTGCTCAAGGACATCGTTCCCGACACCGCCGGAGTGATAGTGCGGACCGCGGCCGAGGGTGCCTCCGAGGAGGAGCTGACCCGCGACGTCGAACGTCTCAAGGCCCGCTGGGAGGACGTCGAGACCAAGGCCAAGGGCAAGGCCCCGCAGCTGCTGTACGGCGAGCCGGATCTGACCCTGAAGGTCGTGCGCGACCTGTTCACCGAAGACTTCGCGAAGCTCGCCATCCAGGGTGACGCCGCCTGGGAGACGGTCGAGGGCTATGTCTCTCAGGTCGCCCCCGACCTGACCGAGCGCCTGGAGAAGTTCGAGGCTGACACCGACATTTTCGCGGCCTACCGGGTGGAGGAGCAGATCGCCAAGGCGCTGGACCGCAAGGTCTATCTCCCCTCGGGAGGCTCCCTGGTCATCGACCGCACCGAGGCCATGACCGTCATCGACGTCAACACCGGCAAGTTCACCGGATCGGGGGGCAACCTCGAGGAGACGGTGACCAAGAACAACCTGGAAGCGGCCGAGGAGGTCGTGCGCCAACTCCGGCTGCGTGACATCGGCGGAATCATCGTCGTCGACTACATCGACATGGTGCTGGAGTCCAACCGTGACCTCGTGCTGCGGCGGATGGTCGAGTGCCTGGGTCGGGACCGAACCCGCCACCAGGTGGCCGAGGTGACCTCGCTCGGACTCGTTCAGATGACGCGTAAGCGCATCGGCGTGGGTCTGGTCGAGTCGTTCAGCCACAACTGTGAGCACTGCCAGGGCCGCGGTGTGGTCATCGAGGACGCTCCGGTCGAGCCGAAGGACGTCGAGGACGATCGGGGTCGGGCCAACCGGCGCCGTGGTTCGGGCAACGGTTCGGGCAACGGCTCGGACAGGGACGGCTCCGCAGGGGGTCGTGGAGGCCGCGGCTCGGGTCAACCGACCCCGAAGAAGGCCACGGCTACCCCCTCACCCAAGGACGTCGCCGCGATGGCGAAGCCGCCGGTCGAGGAACCGCCTGCCATGGTCGGGGAAGAGACGAGCACCCAGCCGGACAGCGACGCCAGCAGCCCCGACGGCTCCGCCAGCGAAGCCGCCTCGACCTCGACCCCGGTGGAGACCGAGCCGGTCGCTCAGGCCGACTCCCCGCCGGCCGCCCCGCAGGTGACCACGCGTACCCGCAGCCGTCGTAGCGCCAGCCGGCCCGCGACAACTCCAGCAGCCGAGACCCCGGCGCCCGAGGCCCCGGCGTCCGAGGCCCCGGCCGTGCCGGCCCAAGCGCCCGAGGCGGCGAAGGCCGAGCCGGAAGCGGTCGAGGACAGCCGATCCTCCACACCGTCTGAACCGTCTGCCCCGGCTGAACCTGCTGCTCCGACGGCTCCGAGGGTCGTCACCCGAACGCGACGCAGTGCCAGTCGCCCTGCCGGGACCCCCGCGGCCGCGCCGGCCCCGATCGTGGTCGCCAGCGAGCCTGCAGCTCCTCAGCAGGCCGACACGGATTCGGCGCCGGTCGTGGCACCGGAGCCGCCCAAGGTGGTCACCCGTACCCGTGGACGCACTGCCACCAGGGCCAGTGGGCCGCCGAAGACGGCCAATGTCGACGAGGTGGCGCCGGACGCCTGACGGTCTGGCGGGGTCACGTTTTGCCGTGACGCCTGCCGGTCCGTACTATTGCCCCTTGGTGCGTAGTGACGTGCCTTTCTGCGGCCGACCACCTTGCTGCGCCTTGCGTTCAGCCAGGTTCTCCAGATGTCCGGCCCAGCCCCAGATTCCAGTGTGACGTTGAGACGAAGGAGACCGCGGTGTACGCGATCGTGCGCGCAGGCGCTAAGCAGCAGAAGGTCGTCGTGGGCGACGTCATCGAGATCGACAAGTGTTCGACCGCTGTCGGCGAGACCATCGCCCTCCCGGTCGTCATGACGGTCGACGGCGAGACCGTGACCGCCACCGGCCTGGACAAGGCCTCGGTGACCGTCGAGGTGCTCGGCGCCATCAAGGGTCCCAAGATCGTTATCCAGAAGTACAAGAACAAGACCGGTTACAAGAAGCGCATGGGTCACCGTCAGAAGTACACCCAAGTCAAGGTCACCGACATCTCCCTCTGACCCGGTCCTCCTGGTTCATCACTCAGCTAAGGAAAAATCATGGCACACAAGAAGGGCGCAGCGTCCACCAAGAACGGGCGCGACTCCAACTCCCAGCGGCTCGGTGTCAAGCGCTTCGGCGGACAGTCGGTCAGCGCGGGCGAGATCATCGTGCGTCAGCGCGGCACCCACTTCCACCCCGGTAGCGGCGTCGGTCGCGGTGGCGACGACACGCTCTTCGCGTTGATCGCCGGTGCGGTGGAATTCGGTCGCAAGCGCGGCCGCAAGGTCGTCAACATCCTTCCGGAGTGACCTGACGTCTAGCTGAACCAGCTACACCGAGAGGCGTCCCGTCGACGGGGCGCCTTTCGCCATTTCTCCGGCAACACACCACACCATCTCTCTCTTCAGAATCGGCGGTCCTTCCTATGGCGATCCCCTCGTTCGTCGACCGCGTCACGCTGTTCGTCAGCGGCGGTCGAGGCGGCAACGGTGTCGCCTCGGTGCACCGCGAGAAGTTCAAACCTCTTGGTGGTCCCGACGGTGGCAACGGTGGGCCCGGTGGCTCGGTGATCCTGCGGGTCGACCCTGACGTCACCACGCTGGTCGACTATCACCACAGCCCCAAGCGCCGCGCCGAGAACGGTGGGCAGGGGGCTGGCGCGCACCGCAACGGAGCACACGGTGCGGACATCGTCCTTCCCGTCCCGGACGGCACCATGGTCAGCGACGCCTCCGGCACGGTCCTGGCCGACCTGGTCGGCCCGGGGACCGAGATGGTCATTGCGGGTGGCGGACACGGCGGGTTGGGCAACGCGGCCCTGGCTTCGTCCAAGCGCAAGGCCCCCGGGTTCGCGCTGCTCGGCGAGCCCGGCGACGAACTCGACGTGGTGCTCGAACTCAAGGTGGTTGCGGACATCGGACTGGTGGGATTCCCCAGCGCCGGCAAGTCCAGCGTGATCGCCGCTATCTCTCGAGCACGTCCGAAGATCGCCGACTACCCCTTCACCACCCTGATCCCCAACCTCGGAGTGGTCACCGCTGGAGAGACGACCTACACCGTGGCCGACGTCCCGGGGTTGATCGAGGGAGCCAGTGAGGGTCGCGGCTTGGGCCACGACTTCCTGCGTCACATCGAGCGGTGCGCCGCGTTGGTGCACGTCCTGGACACCGCGACCATGGAGCCGGGCCGCAACCCCGCCGACGACCTCGACGTGATCGAGAACGAGTTGGCCAAGTACGGCGGGCTCGAGGACCGACCGCGACTGGTCGCGCTGAACAAGATCGACGTTCCCGACGGGCGCGACATCTCCGACATCACCATCGAGGACCTCCGTGCTCGTGGGCTCCGGGTCTTCCCCATCTCGGCGGCCTCCCAAGAGGGGTTGTCGCAACTGAAGTTCGCGATGGCCGAGATCGTCAACGAGGCCCGTGCCGAACGCGAGTTCGCGGTCGCGACGAGGATCGTCCTGCGTCCACCCAGCGTCGACGGCAAGGGCGACTTCACCATCACCCAGACCGAGGACGGTTGGGTCGTGCGGGGACTCAAACCCGAACGCTGGGTCCGTCAGACCGACTTCACCAACGACGAGGCGGTGGGCTTCCTCGCCGACCGGCTCAACCGTTTGGGGGTCGAGAACCGCCTTGTCCGGATGGGTGCCGAAGAGGGCGACACCGTGCTCATCGGACCCGGCGAGGAGGCCGTGGTCTTCGACTTCAAGCCCGGGATCGATTCGGGAGGCGAGAATCTCGCCCGCCGCGGAGAGGACACCCGCTTCGAGGAGTCCCGCCCGGCCGCTGCCCGGCGTCGGGCCATCGAGGAGTCCATGCCGGACCGCACCGACACCGAGACCCGCGCGGACGTCGCTCGACGCCTGGACCAGCCGGAGAAGTACGCCCAGCCCGAGACGGCGCCCGGCCCCCAGTCCTACGAGATCGGCACCGCGGAGGACCCCGACTGGGACGAGTCGGACCCCGGGTCATGAGCTCGAGTCCGGGGCGCGCTGCGGTGCACACCGCGCAGCGCGTCGTGGTCAAGGTCGGGTCGTCGTCGTTGACCACCGCCCGCGGTGGCATCGACCCGGCTCGGTTGCGCGCGCTCGTGGACGTCCTCGCCGACGCCCGCGCCCGTGGTCGCGAGGTGGTGCTCGTCTCGTCGGGAGCGATCGCGGCCGGATTGGCACCGCTCGGGCTCGAGCGACGGCCGAAGGGTCTGGCCGCACAACAGGCGGCCGCCTCGGTCGGACAGGGGATCCTGGTGCATCGCTACACCGAGGAACTCGCCCGGCACGGCCTGATCGCCGGTCAGGTGCTCCTCACCCTGGACGACCTGACGCGCCGGTCGCACTACCGCAACGCCTCGGCGACCTTCACCCAACTCCTCGAGCTGGGCGTGCTGCCCATCGTCAACGAGAACGACACCGTGGCCACCACCGAGATCCGCTTCGGTGACAACGACCGGTTGGCGTCGCTGGTCGCCCACCTGGTGCGTGCTGACCTGCTCGTGTTGCTCTCCGACGTCGACGGCCTCTACGACGGCCCGCCGGACGAGGCCGGAACGTCGTTGGTCCGGGACGTCACCTCGACCGAGGACCTGAACGCCGTGCGGGTCGGAAGTGTCGGCGCAGCGGGAGTGGGCACGGGGGGCATGGTCACCAAGGTCGAGGCCGCCCGCATCGCTACCGGCGCAGGGATCCCGGTCGTACTCACCAGCGCCGCCCAGGCCGCCCAGGCACTGGCCGGCGACGAGGTCGGCACCCTGTTCCACGCCACCGGACGGCGCAGATCCAACCGGCTGCTCTGGTTGGCCCACGCCACCGAGACCCGGGGGAGTGTCCAGGTCGATGCCGGCGCGGTTCGTGCCCTGGTCGGCGGCCGCGCCTCGCTGCTGGCCGCCGGGGTGACCGGCGCCGAGGGGGAGTTCGTCGCCGGGGATCCGATCGACCTGCGCGGTCCCGACGGGACCCGGATCGGACGCGGACTGGTGAACTTCGACGCGGAGGAGATCCCTCGACTGGCGGGTCGCTCGACCGCAGAGCTGCGCGCCTCGCTGGGTCCGTCGTACGACCGAGAAGTGGTCCACCGAGATGACCTCGTCGTCCTCTGACGAGGAGTAGATTTCACCCGTGCGGGGAATCGAGGTCACCTTCTGGATCGCCTTCGTGGTCCTGATCGTCCCGGCGGGCACCCTCACCGTGGTGCGGGTGGTGGAGCCGGAGAGCGGCCGGGCCCTGCAGATCGAGGCATTCACGCCCTACGCCCTGCCTCTGTACGCTCTGGCGCTGATCTTGTTGGCCGGCACAGCGGTGCGTCGCAGCGAGAGCAACGCTCCCTTCCTGGTCCCAGCCGTCCTGGTCGTCGTTGGCCTCGGCGCGCACTTCTACTGGCTCTCCCCGCAGTTCCTCGGCGCCACCCCAGAACCCGCGGACGACGCCCCCCTTGTGCGAGTCATGACAGCCAATCTGCTGGCGGGGGAGGCCGACACAGTGGCCCTGGTGGAACTGGTGCGCGACCAGGACGTGGACCTGCTCGTCGTGAACGAGGTCACCGACCGATCTGTGCGCGACATGGTGCGGGTGGGCCTCACCGCACTGCTCCCTTTTCAGGCAGGTACGCCGGGCGAGGGGGTGGAGGGGACGATGGTCTTCAGCCGCAAACCGCTGACCGACGTGAAGTCCATCGACACGGAGTTCGACTCGTTGGTGGCCACCACCCAGGACCTCGTCGTGATCGCGGTTCATCCCCGTCCGCCCGGTGACCCGGTGGGCTGGCGCGCGGACCACGACGCGGTCTACGCCGCGGTGGGGGAGTACGACCCGGATCTGATCCTGGGTGACTTCAACGCGACCCCCGACCACCCGCCGATGCGACGACTGTCCGACAACGGCTATCGCGATTCGGTCGAGATCACCAACGGGATCATCGCGCCGACCTGGCCCACGAACGGGGGCTACCCGATCCTCGGATGGTTGCCTGCGACAGCACCGATCGACCATGTTCTGGTCAGTTCGGACATCGCGGTGGTGGAGACCGGCACGGCGGACCTTCCGTCCAGTGATCACCGACCGGTGATCGCGGTGATCGCCCGCCGCTGAGGCTTCCCGAACCGGTGAGTCGTAGGCTGGGCGGGTTATGGAATCTCGACCGGTCGTCTACCTCGACCACGCTGCTACGACGCCCATGCACCCGGCGGCGATCGAGGCGATGACCAGGCACCTCGGCGAGGTCGGAAACGCCAGCTCGCTCCACATGGCCGGACGCTCATCACGCCGCGTCGTCGAGGAGTCTCGCGAGACCATCGCCTCAGCCCTGGGCTGCCGTCCCGGCGAGGTGGTGTTCACCTCGGGGGGCACCGAGGCCGACAACCTCGCGGTCAAGGGCATCCACTGGTCGCGTGCCGCTGCGCTGGGTCCGTCCCCGCGGCTGATCTCCAGCGCCGTGGAACACCACGCGGTGCTCGACCCTCTGGACTGGTTGCAGGACAGTGGCGAGGCCGAGGTCCACCTCGTGGGCGTGGACGGCACGGGACGGCTCGACGTCGACGAGTTGCGGGCGGTCGTTGCGCAACGACCGGTCTCGCTGATCTCGGTGATGTGGGCCAACAACGAGGTCGGCACCCTGCAACCGATCGACGAGATCGTGGCCATCGCGGCCGAACACGACATCCCGGTTCACACCGACGCCGTGCAGGCGCTCGGTGCGGTTCCCCTTGATTTCGCCGGGTGTGGTGTGGACGCCATGACGGTCACCGGACACAAGGTCGGGGGACCCTACGGTGTCGGGGCCCTGGCGGTACGCCGGGAGCTCGCCGTGACGCCGCTGGCCCACGGTGGCGGCCAGGAACGCGACATCCGCAGCGGCACCCTCGACACCCCCGCCATCGCCGGTTTCGCCGCCGCAGTGGAACTGGCGGTCAAGCACCAGGCCGAGCACGCGAGTCGCCTGGCTGCCCTGCGTGACGACCTGGTCACCCGCGTGCTGGCCACGGTCCCCGACTCTCACCTGCACGGACACCCGACGCAGCGGCTGCCCGGCAACGCCCACCTGGGCTTCGCCGGTTGCGAGGGTGACTCGTTGCTCATGCTGCTCGACGCACGAGGGATCGCGTGCTCGACCGGGTCGGCCTGTTCGGCGGGGGTCCCTCAGCCCTCCCACGTCCTGCTGGCCATGGGGTGTTCCGAGGAGGAGGCCCGACACTCCCTGAGGTTCTCGTTGGGCCACACCACCACCCAGGCCGACGTCGACGCCCTGGTCGAGGCGATGGGACCGGTCGTCGAACGCGCGAGGGGGAGTCGTCGATGAAAGTCATCGCAGCCATGTCCGGAGGAGTCGACTCCGCGGTCGCGGCGGCCCGTGCCCACGAAGCCGGCCACGACGTCACCGGGATCCACCTGGCTCTGTCCCGCAACCCACAGTCCTACCGCTCCGGTGCGCGAGGTTGCTGCACGATCGAGGACAGCAACGACGCCCGGCGGGCCGCGGACATCATCGGCATCCCCTTCTACGTCTGGGATCTCAGTGAGCGCTTCCACGAGGACGTCGTGGAGGACTTCATGGACGAGTACGCCGCCGGGCGGACTCCCAACCCCTGCCTGCGGTGCAACGAGAAGATCAAGTTCGCCGCCGTGCTGGACCGGGCCATCGGGTTGGGCTTCGACGCGGTGGCGACCGGGCACTACGCCCAGTTGGAGACCGGGGCCGACGGACTCATCGAGATGCACCGGGCCGTGGACCACGGCAAGGACCAGTCCTACGTGCTCGGCGTCCTGGATCAGGAGCAACTCGCGCATTCCCTGTTTCCGTTGGGCGACTCGACCAAACCGAACGTCCGGATCGAGGCGGCCGAACGGGGCCTGTTGGTCGCCGACAAGCCCGACAGCCACGACATCTGCTTCGTCGCTGACGGGGACAACGCCGGCTGGCTGCGGGAGAAGTTGGGTGATCGCGCCCCCAACCAGTCCGGCGACATCATCGACGAGGTGACCGGCGAGGTGCTGGGCCAGCACGAGGGCACCTACGCCTACACGATCGGACAGCGCAAGGGGCTCAAGATCGGACGCCCCGCACCGGACGGCAAACCACGGTTCGTCCTCGACATCGAGCCCGTCCAGGGCACCGTCACCGTCGGAGCCCGCGATCGGCTTGCCGTCGAAGGTCTCACCGGGATCCGCCCGCGATGGTGCGGAACGGTGCCGACGGTTCTGGACGGCGCCACCGATCCCGGCGTGACCGTCCAGTTGCGGGCGCACGGCGACGAGCACTCGGCGAGCGTGCAGGTCAGCGAGGACGGCGCGCAGGTGGACATCGAGTTGCACGATCCGGCGTACGGCATCGCCCCGGGTCAGGCGGCCGTGATCTACGACGGCACGCGGGTGGTCGGCTCGGCGACGATCTCGCAGGTCCGGCGCACCACCTCCGTGGCGGCCACGCGGTGACCGCCGCCAGTGGCGTCGGGTCCCTGCCCGGCTCCGACCAACGCGCCTACTCCGAGTGGCTGCGCGTGGTGCTCGGTGAGTTCGCCGAGCCTCCCCACGTCGCCTTTCTTCCCGAGGTGCCCGGCAGGGGTGTGGCCGCAGGAATGATCGGTCGGACCCTCGGGCTCATCACCGAGGTCGGGATCGACCTCCAGCCGGCCGGGTGGCGGATGACCGACGCGGCGGGCGTGGACCATCGCCGGGCCCGCAGTCTGTTGGCGCAGGACCTCGACGGGCTGGAGGAACTCGCACAGGAACGCGAGGGCGTCTTCAAGGTGCAGATCGCCGGGCCGTGGACCCTCGCGGCCACGGTGGAGAAGCCCCGGGGCGACAAGGTGCTCAGCGACGTCGGCGCCCGACGCGACCTGGCCCAATCGTTGTCCCTCGCCGTCGGTGAGCACGTGGCCGATCTACGCCGCCGGCTTCCGAGCGCTGATCGGTTGATCGTGCAGGTCGACGAACCTGCTCTCGCTGCGGTGCTGGCCGGCAAGGTCCCGACAGCATCCGGGTTCGGTCGCCACCGTACGGTGCACCCGCCCGAGGCTTCGGAGACGCTGACCGGGCTCTTCGATGCCATCACCGCCGCTGGTGCGCACCCGTGGGTGCACAGTTGCGCCGACGATGCGCCATTAGACCTTCTGCGGGGTGCTGGAGCCACCGGGCTCGCGGTCGATCTGGATCGGATCGGAGCGGCTGGCCACAACGTCCTGGCCGAGGCCCTGGACGCGGGGGAGTGGGTGATGCTCGGAGTGCTACCGAGCGCGGACGACGTGACCGCCCCCGACGACAGTGCGGTTGTCGCCCGGGTTCTTCGATGGCTGGACTCGCTCGGGCTGGACATGGCCGAGGTGGGCGAACGCCTGGTGGTCTCCAGTTCCTGCGGCCTCGCGGGAGCCACGGGTTCCGCAAAGAGCCTGCTGAACCAGGCGCACCGCGTCGCCGATCACCTCAGCTGAGGGGACCGGCGACCGCGGCCGAGGGGTGGATCAGCCGACGTGGACTGCTTCGGGACCGTCGGTGGCCAGTTCCTCGTGCTTGACGTCCAGGAAGATCCACACGATCGCCGACGCCGCGAGCATCATCACCGAGCCGATCAGGAAGGCGTGGCTGGCTCCCTCGAGGAAGGTCGCCTGGAAGTTGGCCGCCTCGATGAAGGGCAGACCCTGACCCACCGGCATTGCGGGATCGATCCCGGCGTCAGTGGTCGCCTTCAACAGTGCGGGGGCGATCTCCTCGCTCCGATTGGTGGCGAAGAACAGTGAGGCGGTGCTCAGAGTCGCTAGACCAAGGGCTCCACCCACCTGTTGCATCGTGTTGAGCACCCCGGAGCCGATGCCAGAGTCTTCGGCGCGGACGTGGTGCACCGCGGTCAGTGTCAGCGGGACGAACACCATGCCCATCCCGATGGCCATCACGACGATCCACGGGAACATCGAGGACCAGTAGTTGAAGGCCGTGCCCGCCGTCTGACCATCCGCGAGGGCCAGTACGACCGATCGCGGGGAGTCGTCGATGGCGATACGCGAGAACATGAACAACCCGAAGGAGGCCAGTAGCGTCCCCGAACCGGCGATGAACCGTGGGTCGATGCGGTTGATCAGGTTGGACGAGAGCCCCGCCCCGATGACGATGCCGAACGAGAACGGCAGGAAGGCGAAACCGGCGTTCAGGGGGCTGTAGCCCACGATCTGCTGAACGAAGAGGCTCAGGAAGTAGAACATCGAGAACATCGCCGCCGGCGCCATCAACATGGCTACGAAGCTGGCCGCCCGGGTGCGGTTCTGCAGGATCCGGATCGGCAGCAGCGGGTGCTCGGTGTGCTTCTCGATCACCACGAAGCTGATGAGCAGGGCGAGGCCCAGGCCGAGGCTGAGTTGGGTGATCGGGTCGCCCCAGCCGTAGCGCTCGTCGCCAGCGCGGGTGAGTCCGTAGACGATGCCGAGGAGGCCGGAGGTGCCGGTCAGCGCGCCCGGGACATCCATGCGACCCACGCTCGACTCCGACTCCGGCAGGAACCGGGGCGCCAGCGCGGCCGCGGTCAGACCGATCGGGGTGTTGATCAGGAAGGTCAAGCGCCATCCGCTCAGTTCGAGGCCGAGGATGCTGTCGAGGCCGGTGAGGTAGCCACCGAGAATCAGACCGATGGCGGCGCCGGCGCCGGACATGGCGGCGTACACCGCGAAGGCCCGGTTGCGCTTGGGGCCGGCCGGGAAGGTGGTGGTGATGAGGGCGAGGGCGGTGGGGGCGGCCATGGCGGCGCCGAGACCCTGCAGGGCACGCGAGCCCAGCAGCATCGCCTCGTTCTGGGCGAGGCCGCCGATCAGCGAGGCGATCGCGAAGACCGTCAGGCCGGTCATGAAGATGCGTCGCCGGCCGTAGAGGTCGCCCAGGCGCCCCCCGAGCAGGAGGAGCCCACCGAAGGCCAGGGCGTAGCCGGTGACGATCCAGGACAGGTTCGCCTGGGTGACGTCGAGGTCGCGTCCGATGTAGGGCAACGCGATGTTCGTGATGGTGCCGTCCAGGACCACCATCAACTGGGCGGTCGAGATCAGGGCCAGAGCCCAGCCGAGGTGACGGCCGGCGACTCCCGAATCGCGTGCGGTCTCCATGTCCGGCTCCGGAGGTAGGGGCGGGTCGAGATGGGTCATGACGATTCTTTCTGGTTCGGTGTGCGGGTGACGGCAGGCAGGATCATCTGGTCGATGACGCGGGTGACGAGGGCGGTGCTCGGGGGCTCCCCGAGCAGGAGTGTTCGGTGCAGGACGACGCCGGCCAGCGCCGGCGCGATGAGGTCGAGGTCTGCGTCGGGAGCGATTTCGCCCCGGTCGCGGGCCCGTAGGAAGACGGTGCGGGCGGTGCGCTGTTTGGGGCCGACGAAGTCGCGGCGAAACGCTGCGGCGAATTCCTCGTCGCGGGTGACGGCGGTCATGACGCTCGCGAACACGTCGAGCTGGTGAGGGTCGTCGAGTCCTCCCTGCCCGCAGAACGACTCGATCAGGTCCTCGCGCAGGTTGCCGGTGTCGGGGACGCGCTCCTCACCGCGGTGGGAGAGCAGCGCCTCGATGATCATGGGCGTCTTGCCGTCCCAGCGTCGGTAGAGCGTCGCCTTGGAGGCGCGAGCCTCACGGGCCACCGCGTCCATGGTCAGATTGTCGAACCCGACCTCGGCCAGCACGGTCAGCGCGGCATCCAGGATCTCCTGCTCACGCTCACCCTCGACGCGGGGTCGACCGGGGGACATGCTGTTCACGATCCACCTGCCTCACGTTGACGAAACGGTACGGTTCCGTTCCATCGAACCACGGGGCAGGTGAGTTCATTCCGCTGTAGCGAACTTTCCTCAATCCGCCGAGCGCGCGACATAGGGTGACGTCATGCATCGCCTCCCGGGTAAGGCGTACGACGAGGAATCGGTCTTCCAGCCGGAGAACCTCCTGCGAGAAGCGCGCAGACAAAAGTCACTGCCCGACGTCCCGGTGCCATCCGTGGTCGTTCTGGATCCGGACGGGGACATCGTGCGACACCTGGCCGCGAGCGGCTCGGGCACCCGTCACCCGGGATGGGCTTGCTACCACACCGACATGTGGGTCACCGACCTCGACGGGGTCGAGATCGGGGTGGTCGGGTTCGCAGTGGGGGCCTCGTTCGCGGTCCTGGTGGCCGAGCAACTGGGCGTCAGCGGGGCCGAGTTGGTCATCAGCATCACCTCGGCGGGACTGATCCGGGCCGCCGGTGAACCGCCGTACTTCGTGTTGATCGAGCGAGCGCTCCGCGACGAGGGGACCAGCCAGCACTACCTGCCGCCGGAGGAGTGGAGCAGGCTGGACCCCTCGCTCGCTGACCGGCTCGTCGACGCCTACGAGGCGTGCCTCGAACCTGTGCACCGGGGCAGCTCGTGGACCACCGATGCGCCGTACCGGGAGACGGCCTCGAGTGTTCAGGCCGCTCAGGAGGCGGGCATCGAGTGCGTGGAGATGGAGGCGGCGGCGCTGTACGCCTACGCCGCGGCCCGTGGGCGCGCCGTGGTGTGTTTGGCCCACATCACCAACACCATGGCCACCGATGGCGAGGACTTCGAGAAAGGTGAGGCCAACGGGGTGCCGGCGGCCCTGTCGATTGCCCGGGCAACGGCCATGGCGGCCATGGCGGATCAGTCCAACAGCGCGAGCGCGTTGTCGACGGCGAATCCGTTCCACGCCGAGATCCTGCGGAACATGTAGTGGCCGACCCGGCCCATGCTCGTCAGCGTGGCCGAGGATGCAGACTGTTCGGCTCGCTGCACGTAGGCACGAGTCATCCCGAACAGCGTGATCTTGTCGCTGCGTCCGTGGGCTGCGCGCAGGTGCTTGCCGGTCAGGGTGCGATCGGGGTCCTCCGGGGAGAACCACGGAGCGAGCGCCACCACGCCCACGACGGAGGGGTCGTCGGCGACATGGACCGCGGTGCGTCCGCCCATCGAGTGACCCAGGAGGACGACGGGGATCTCGCCGTGCTCGCGGCGTATCTGCTCCAGAGCCCACCGGGCGTCGTGGACCGGGGCGCCGCCGTTCCAACCGCGCTCGCGGTAGCGCAGCAGCCAGGTGCTGACGCCCGCTTCGTGGGCGAGGGGGGTCACGCTGCGTTGCATCGCGGCGATTCGACGCCAGGAGGCGCTGCGCTCATCGACCGGCTGAGTGCTGGTGGCCTTACCGCCGTGGAGCATCAGGATGACCGCCCTCGGGCGACCCTCCACATCGAGGCGCGTCAGTGAAGGGCTGGACGCGCGGTGCTTGGGGGTGGCCATACCGGTGTTTCGGACCGGACCAGCGTCTCGGATTGTCCGATTGGCTGAGGCCTGGAGCACACCGTCGGCGCCGGACGGCAAGATGGTCACCATGGACGAGCCCACCCCAGCCACGGACGCGGCGCGCGAGGAGCACCGACTGGTGGCCGAGCAGATCGAGGATGCGCGTTGGCGCTACTTCGTGCGCGACGAGCCGACCCTGTCCGACGCCGACTACGACCAGCGGTTGCGACGTCTCCAGGAGCTCGAGTCGGAGTTCGTCGAGTTGTGCACCCCCGACTCGCCGACCCAGAAGGTCGGCGGTGCGGTCTCCACCGAGTTCACTCCGGTAGAACACCTGGCCCGCATGGAGAGCCTCGACAACGCCTTCTCGACCGAGGAGATCGTGGCCTGGCACGGTCGGTTGGCCCGCGACGGTGTCACGGACCCGGCGTTGCTGTGCGAGCTCAAGGTCGACGGCCTCGCCATCAACCTTCTCTATGAGAAGGGCAGGTTGGTCCGGGCGCTCACCCGCGGCGACGGGACAACCGGGGAGGACGTGACCCCGAACGTCAAGACGATCGATTCAATCCCACATCGCATCGAGGGGTCGGCGGACCACCCGATTCCCGCAGTGATCGAGATCCGGGGTGAGGTGTTCCTGCCCGCCGAGGCCTTCGAACGTCTCAACGCGAGCATGATGGATGCTGGCAAACCGATGTTCGCCAACCCCCGCAACGCCGCGGCCGGTTCGCTGCGGCAGAAGAATCCGCGGGTGACCGCGACCCGAGACCTCGGGATGGTCTGCCACGGCATCGGATACCGCGAGGGCTTCGCCGCCGGGACCCAGTCCGAGGCGTACGCCGCGCTGAGGGCCTGGGGATTCCCGACCTCCGAACGCGCGAAGGTGTTGGGGTCCCTGGCCGAGGTCGCCGAGTTCATCGACTACTACGGCGAGCATCGTCACGACGTGGAGCACGAGATCGACGGGGTGGTGATCAAGGTCGACGACGTCTCCTCGCAACGCCGGATGGGATCTACCAGTCGAGCGCCCCGCTGGGCGATCGCGTTCAAGTACCCACCCGAGGAGGTGAACGCCAAGCTCCTCGAGATCCGGACCAACACCGGTCGCACCGGTCGCGTGACGCCGTACGGCGTGATGGAGCCGACCCTCGTGGCCGGCTCCACCGTCGAGCGGGCCACTCTCCACAACGCCTACGAGGTCACCCGGAAGGACGTGCGGCCGGGGGACACCGTCATCCTGCGCAAGGCTGGCGACGTGATCCCCGAGATCCTCGGCCCGGTCCTCGCCCTGCGACCGGAGGGACTGCCCGCGTGGGTGATGCCCACCGAGTGTGAATCGTGCGGCACCACGTTGGCCGAGCAGAAGGAGGGCGACAAGGACCTCCGGTGCCCCAACCACCGGTCGTGCCCGGCCCAGGTGTGGGACCGGGTCTCCCATGTGGCGGGACGAGGTGCGTTCGACATCGAGGGGCTCGGCTCGGAGGCCGCGATGGCGCTGCTGGAGACGGGCGTCATCACCGACGAGGGCGACCTGTTCGACCTCGACGAGGCGGATCTGCTGCGGGTGCCGCTGTTCACCCGGGCGCCCAAGAAGGGCGAGGGCGATCATCCCGTGCTCAGCGCCAACGGACGGCGGTTGTTGGACAACCTCGCCGTCGTGCGGCAGACCGATCTGTGGCGCGTCCTGGTCGGCCTGTCGATCCGTCATGTCGGACCGTCCGCAGCCCGGGCTCTGGCCCAAGAGTTCGGTGATATGGAAGCGATCCGAGGGGCCTCCCTGGAGGAGCTCGCCGCCGCCGACGGCGTCGGGGCCACGATCGCTGAAGCCGTGACGGAGTGGTTCACCCACGACTGGCACGCCTCGATCGTGGCCAAGTGGGCCGCCGCGGGCGTCACCATGACGCAGGAAGCCGACGAATCGGTGCCCCGGACCCTGGAGGGTCTGACCATCGTGGTGACCGGGTCGCTGGAGGACTTCAGCCGGGACGGGGCCAAGGAGGCGATCCTGAGCCGAGGGGGCAAGGCGAGTTCGTCGGTGTCGAAGAAGACCGACTACGTCGTGGTGGGGGACAGCCCCGGATCCAAGGCCGACAAGGCCGAATCCCTCGGTGTCCCGGTCATCGGCGAGGAAGCTTTCGTCGAACTGCTGGCGCGAGGGCGGGTCGAAGCACTCCGGCCGGCGGAGGACCAGGACGCGCCCGATCCCGCCCCCGAACGCTGAGCCCGCGACCGCGTCGTCGGTGGCAGCCCCTGCGCCACTACGATGTGGGCCATGCCTGACATCCCTGGATCGAGCAGCCCGCGCGGCACGAGCGAGCGTGTCGAAATCACCCGCGACGAGGTGGCGCACCTGGCCGATCTCGCCCGGATCGACCTCGACGACGCCGAACTCGACCACCTCGCACCCCAGTTGACCGTGATCTTGGAATCGGTGGCCTCCATCCAAGGGGTGGCCGGCGACGACGTGCCGCCGACCTCGCACCCGATGCCACTGACCAACGTCTTCCGCGACGACATCGCTGTGCCCGGGCTGACCGCCGCCCAGGCGCTTGCGGGTGCACCGGACGTCGACCAACAGCGCTTCAGCGTGCCGCGGATCTTGGGGGACGAGCAGTGAGCGAAGCGAGAGAGCGCTGGGGTCGAGAGGCTCGATGCGCGGGTCCCGAAGCGGTCGAAGTGCGAGTGAACGGAACAGAGCAGTGAGTGAGACGAGCTCGAACGACTGGACCCGCAAGACCGCCGGTGAACTGGCGACCGCACTCGCGGCCGGGGAGACGACCTCGGTCGAGTTGACCCGCGCCCACCTGGACCGGATCGAGGCCGTCGACGGCTCGATCCACGCCTTCCTCCACGTCGACGTCGAGGGAGCGCTCGAGCAGGCGACGGCCTCCGACCAGCGTCGCGAAAGTGGTCAGCCCGCCTCGGCGCTCGACGGCGTCCCGATCGCGGTCAAGGACATCCTGGCCACCGAAGGACTCCCCACCACCTGTGGGTCGAAGATCCTCGACGGCTGGGTGCCGCCGTACGACGCCACGGTGGTCTCGAAGTTGCGCGCGGCCGGTCTGCCGATCCTCGGCAAGACGAACATGGACGAGTTCGCGATGGGCTCCTCCACCGAACACTCGGCCTACGGCCCCACCCACAACCCGTGGGACCTCGACCGCATCCCCGGCGGGTCGGGTGGTGGCTCGGCCGCAGCTCTCGCGGCCTTCGAGGCGCCGCTGGCGCTCGGCACCGACACCGGCGGCTCCATCCGGCAGCCCGGGGCGGTCACCGGGACGGTCGGGGTGAAGCCGACCTACGGGTCGATCTCCCGCTACGGATTGGTGGCCCTGGCCAACTCCTTGGACCAGGTCGGCCCGGTCACCCGCACGGTGCGCGATGCCGCCGTCCTCCACGAGATCATCGGAGGACACGATCCCCGCGACTCCACCTCCATCGCGGCACCGGTCCCCGACCTGACCGACGCGGTCGACCGCGGCGCGACCGGCGACCTGACCGGCGTACGGGTCGGAATCATCAAGGAACTCGGTGGCGAGGGCTACCAGGACGGGGTCCAGGCACGGTTCGCCGAATCGGTCGAACTCATGATCTCGGCCGGCGCCGAGGTCGTCGAGGTCTCCTGCCCGAACTTCGTGCACGCCCTGGCCGCCTACTACCTGATCCTGCCGGCCGAGGCCTCCAGCAACCTCGCGAAGTTCGACGCCATGCGCTACGGGCTGCGCGTGCTGCCCGAAGGCGTGGACTCCCCGTCCGCGGAACAGGTCATGCGGGCCACCCGCGACGCCGGGTTCGGCGACGAGGTCAAGCGCAGGATCATCCTGGGCACCTACGCGCTGTCCAGTGGCTACTACGACGCCTACTACGGACAGGCCCAGAAGGTGCGCACGTTGATCGCGCGCGACTTCGACGCCGCGTTCGGCTCGGCCGACGTCCTGATCTCTCCGACCGCGCCCACGACGGCGTTCAAGTTGGGGGAGAAGCTCGACGATCCGATCGCGATGTACCTCAACGACCTCGCCACCATCCCGGCCAACCTCGCCGGGGTGCCGGGGATCTCGATCCCCAACGGTCTCGCCGAGGAGGACGGGTTGCCCACCGGGCTCCAGATCCTGGCCCCCACGATGGCCGACGACCGCGTCTACCGGGTCGGCGCCGCCGTGGAGACGATGCTGAACGACGCCTGGGGCGGCCCGCTCCTGGACCGTGCCCCTCTGCTTGCCGACTCCACGACGGGAGCCCACTGATGACCGAGGTCGCCCTCGTCCCCTTCGACGACGTCCTGGAGGCCTTCGACCCCGCGTTGGGGCTGGAGGTCCACGTCGAGTTGAACACCAACTCCAAGATGTTCTGTGGCTGCTCGGGGGAGTTCGGCGCCGAGCCCAACACCCAGGTCTGCCCGGTGTGTCTGGGGCTGCCGGGCGCTATGCCGGTCGTGAACCGCATAGCCGTTGAATCGGCGATCCGGATCGGTCTCGCGCTGAACTGCGAGATCGCCGAGTGGTGCCGGTTCGCACGGAAGAACTACTTCTACCCCGACATGCCGAAGAACTTCCAGACCAGCCAGTACGACGAGCCGATCGCCTTCGAGGGCTTCATGGACGTCACCGTCCCCCTGCCCGACGGCGGCACCGCCATCCACCGGGTGGAGATCGAACGCGCCCACATGGAGGAGGACACCGGCAAGTCCCTGCACGTCGGGGGCGCGACCGGGCGCATCCACGGCGCCGACTACTCGCTGGTCGACTACAACCGGGCGGGCATCCCGCTGATCGAGATCGTCACCAAGCCGATCATGGGCAGCCGCGAACTCGCCCCCCTGATCGCCAAGGCGTACGTCGCGCAACTGCGTGACCTGATCCTCGCCCTAGGCGTCTCGGACGCCCGCATGGAGCAGGGTTCGATGCGCTGCGACGTGAACCTCTCGCTGGCCCCCATCGACACCGGAACCCTGGGCACCCGCACCGAGACCAAGAACGTCAACTCGCTGCGTTCGGTCGAGCGCGCGGTGCGCTACGAGATGGAGCGGCACGCGGCGATCCTGCAGGACGGCGGCTCGATCCTGCAGGAGACCCGTCACTGGCAGGAGGACACCGGCACCACCCGCAGTGGTCGCGAGAAGTCCGACGCCGAGGACTACCGCTACTTCCCCGAACCGGACCTGGTCCCCGTCGCTCCGTCCCGCGAATGGGTCGAGGAGTTGCGCGGCACGCTGCCGGAGAACCCGACCGAGCGGCGCGCCCGCCTGCAGTCCGACTGGGGGTTCTCCGACCTCGAGATGCGCGACACCGTGGGCGCCGGCGCACTGGGTCTGGTGGAGGCGACCATCGCCGAGGGTGCGTCCCCCCAGGCGGCCCGCAAGTGGTGGCTCTCCGACATGGCCCGCCGGGCGAACGATTCCGGCGTCGAGATCGCCGAGTTGGGCGTCAGCCCCGCCGACGTCGCACGCGTCCAGGCCCTGGTCGACGAGGGATCCCTGAACGACAAGTTGGCCCGCCAGGTCTTCGACGGCATCGTCGCCGGGGAGGGCACCCCCGACGAGGTCGTGGCGGCCCGCACCCTGGCGATCGTCTCCGACGACGGCGCTCTGGGTGCGGCCGTGGACAACGCCATTGCGGCGAACCCCGATGTCGCCGACAAGATCCGCGACGGCAAGGTCGCTGCTGCTGGCGCCCTGATCGGTGCGGTCATGAAGGAGATGCGCGGCCAGGCCGACGCCGGCCGGGTCCGCGAACTGATCCTCGAGAAGCTCACCTGACGCCGAGTCGGCGCAAGTTGACGCGCATACGACGCCCAGTCGGCGCGTTTTGCACGTTTAGCGCCGACTCGGCGTGAGATTGACGACTGCACGTGATGGTGTGGAGGAGCATCGGCAGGTAGTACGCTGCGGCGAAATCATTCAATACGCTCGCAGCGGGGGAAGCCGGTCCGAATCCGGCGCTGTCCCGCAACCGTAGGTCGATCGCTCGAGCCCCCCGGGGGACGCGAGGATCGACGAGCCGGAGCACCTGCCGCGACGCGTCCTGATCACATCGCTGTCGTGGAAAACAGCGGGTGGCGAACCCGACACCGGTCGGGTGCTTCCCGCTGGTGCAGCGGGAAGGAAACATGAACACCCCCTCTCTCACCGGACGCCGTCGGCTCGTGGCCGCGGTCGCCGTCCCGGCGCTGGCCCTCTCGGCCCTCGCTGCCGGCACCACCCCGTCGTACGCCGACCCCACCCCGTCCGGCTCCTCGGGGAGCAACTGGTTGGTCGGCCAACTCGACGAGAACGACCTGATCTTCAACGATCAGTTCGACTTCACCGACTACGGCCTGTCGATCGACGTGGCCTTCGCGGCCGTTTCCGCCAACGTCGACGCGAACCGGGCCTCCGATGTCAGCGACGCGGTCGCGGCGAACATCGACGAATACATCACCGGTGAGGCCTTCGGGGACACCGGCAGCACCTACGCGGGTTCCGTCGCCAAGTCACTGGTGCTCGCGCAACTCACCGGCGCCGTCGGCACGGACTTCGGTGGCCGCAACCTGGTGAGCCGGCTCGAGGCGCAGACCAGCACCGAGACCTCCACCCTGGGCCGCATCCAGGACACCAGCTCCTTCGGTGACAACGCGAACACCCTGGGCCAGTCCTTCGCCGCCGCCGGTCTCACGCGGGCCGGCAGCGCCCGGGCCGCGGACGCCACCGCCTTCCTGCTCAAGCAGCAGTGTGCCGCCGGGTTCTTCCGGACCAACTTCTCCGGCGTCGGCGCCGAGGACCAGACCTGCGACGGAGCGACTGATCCCAACGCCAGCACCGACACGACCGCGCTGGCGATCCTCTCCCTCCAGGCGCGGCCCGACGACGCGGCGGCCCGAGCGGCCATCGCCCAGGGCGTGGCCTGGCTGAAGAGTGTCCAGCAGGGCAACGGCGCCTTCGGTGGAGACGAGCTCACCTCGTCGCCCAACACCAACAGCACCGGCCTGGCCGCCACGGCTCTCGGCTCGGTCTGTGAGGTCGTTGCGTCCAACCGAGCCGCGGGATGGGTGCGCGACCTGCAGGTCGGCGCCGATGAAGCCGGCACCGAGCTGGCCGACGAGATCGGCGCCATCGCCTACGACCAGGCCGCGTTCGACGCAGCCTCCACCGATGGCATCACCTCCTCGAACCGCGACCAGTTCCGTCGCGCCTCCGCCCAGGCCGTCCCCGGCCTGCTCTTCGAGTCCGCGGCGAAGCCGACGGTCTCCTTCGGGCAGGCCCCGGCGTTTGGTCGGGTGGGCAAGACCCGCACGCTGCGGCTCAACGGCGTTTCAGCCGGCGAGACCGTCTGCTTCGGTGACGTCAACGCCGCCCAGCCGGTGGTCGGCACCGGTTCGCAGTTGAAGATCAAGGTCAGCGAGGACCAGGCCGGCAAGGCGAACTACGGCGCCACCACCGGTCCCGGCGTGGCCACCGAGCGCATCAGCTGGCTCGACCGCACCCGCTTCGACGTCCGCACGAAGTTCAAGGTCAAGCGTGGGGACAAGCAGTTCGTGTCCGTGCGGGGCCTCGAGCGCGGCGAGAAGGTCCGCGTGTTCTTCGAGGGCAAGCGCATCGCCAAGGGCAAGGCCAACGCCAAGGGCAAGTTCTTCACCCGCTTCGAGGCGAGCACGAAGACCGGACGCACCCGCGTGAAGGTGATCGGCCAGTTCTTCAACCGCAAGGGCTTCGACGGCTTCAAGGTCACCCGCTGACCATGCTCGGTCTCTCGGTACGACCGCTGGCTCTCGCCGCCGCTGGCCTCCTGGCCGCGGCGGCGGGGGTCGGCGTCACCCCTGCTCCGGCACAGGCCGCCGCGTGCGGTGGCTCCTCCGGGGTTACCGTGGTCGTGGACTACAACAGCCTCGGTGGGGAAGTACAGCAGTCCTGCGCGTCCTCCGGCGGTGGCCAGAGCGCGTCGTCGCTGTTCGGCGATCGGCTGGACTACGTCCAGGGCTCCGGCTTCGTGTGCCGGGTGGACACTAAGCCGGCCAGCGATCCCTGTGCGAGGACCGCACCCGCCAACGCGTTCTGGAGCCTGTGGTGGTCCGACGGCGAGTCGGGCAACTGGACCTACGCCAGTGTCGGCGCCACCTCGCTGAAGATCCCGGACGGGGGCTCGGTGGCCTTCTCCTGGGACGACGTGAACGGGTCGGCTCCGCCGTCGGCGCCGGCCCCGGTCCAGGGTTCCTCCTCCCCGGCACCCTCGCCCAGCCCCACGCCCGATCCGACGCCGTCCACACCGGGTGGAAGCGGCTCGACCGGCACCGCGGGGGGTGGCAACCAGGGCAACGCCGGCTCCTCGGGCAGCTCCGGCTCGGGCAACTCGGGAACGTCCGGCGGTGGCAACGATGGATCCGGCACCAGCAGCCGGGGCCCCTCGTCGCCCGAATCCGCCGGTGATTCCTCCGACCAGCCTTCGGCCGAGTCATCACCGGACGACTCGGCATCGACCTCGGCGAAACCCTCGCCGGGCAACGCTGCGAAGAATCGGAAGAAGCAGAAGCCGGGCACCTCGGCCGACGACCCGTCCGCCTCAGCCGACGCGTCGCCGTCGTCAGAGGAGTCCGCCAGCGAGAGCGCCGACGGCTCTGCCAACGACGTGTCACCCAACGCCTCGGAGTTGTCCGACGACGGCCTTCCCGGCTGGGCCGCCCCGGTGTTGATCGTGCTGCTCTTCGGCCTGGCCGGAGCGGCGGCGTACCTGCGACGACGGAGTCAGGGCACCTCCTAGATGGGTGCGCAGCTGGCCCGAGATCTCCACCCCGGAGCCTGGTGGCTCTGGGCTCTCGGGCTGGCTGCTGCCGCCTCCTTCACCACCAACCCCTTGGTCCTGCTGCTGATCCTGGCGGTGACGACCCTGGTCGTCCTCACCTGTCGTTCGGATCAGCCGTGGGCGGCGTCGTTCCGGATCTACGTCTGGTTGGGCGTGTTCATCATCGTGATCCGGGTCGTCTTCCGAATCATCTTCGGAGGCAGCTTCCCCGGCAGGGTCATCTGGGACCTGCCGACGATCCCGTTGCCGGACTTCGTCCTGGGGATAACCCTGTTGGGACCGCTCACCCAGGAGGCGTTGCTCTTCGGCCTGTACGACGGACTGCGCCTGGCCACGATCGTGATCTGCATCGGCGCAGCGAACTCGCTGGCCAACCCCAAACGGCTGCTGCGTTCGGTGCCCCCCGCGCTCTACGAGATCGGCACCGCACTGGTGGTCGCCGTGACCATGCTCCCGCAGTTCGCCGACAGCGTTCGTCGGGTGCGCGCCGCCCAGAGCCTGCGGGCGGGGGAGACCGGCCGGGTCGCTCGACTGCGCCGCTTCGTCATCCCGGTCATGGAGGACGCCCTGGAGCGCTCCCTCTCCCTGGCCGCCGGAATGGACACCCGCGGTTACGGCCGCGCCGGTGACCTGACCGCCGCTCGACGCAGGGTGACCGGCGTACTGATGGTGACCGGGCTGATCGGGGTGTGTGTCGGGGTCTACGCCGGGTTGGACCAGACCGCGCCGCGCTGGCTGGCGACGCCGATGCTGCTCGTCGGTCTGGCTCTCGCCGCGGCTGGTTTCGTCAGCGCCGGCCGCCGGGTGCAACGCACGATCTACCGGCCCGACCGGTGGCGAGCGGCGGAACTCGGCGTGGTCGTCTCGGGTCTCAGCGTCGGGTACGTCGGGTACTGGGTCAGCCAGAACCAGCTGCTCATCGCCTACCCGGATGTGGCGCGCGCGCCGCAGATCAGCCTTATCGCCTTGATCGGCGGGGCGATCGGTGGTCTTGCTCTGGTGGCCGCCCCTCCTCCGGTGGTGACGACATGATCGAACTGCGCAACATCTCCTTCGCCTACGAGGACAGCGACGGACCGGCCGACCCGGTGCTCAACGAGGTGAATCTGACCCTCGACGAGGGTGAGCTGATGGTGGTCTCCGGGCCGACCGGCTCGGGGAAGTCGACCCTGCTCGGGGTGGTGACGGGGCTCGTGCCGCGGTTCTCCGGTGGGGCTCTGCGGGGCGACGTACTCCTGGACGGCGAGAGCATCCTGCGCACGCCGCCCCGGGAGCGGGCGCACGCGATCGGTTACGTCGGCCAGAACCCGGCGGCCGGATTCGTCACTGACAGTGTCGAGGAGGAGCTGGCCTACGGGATGGAGCAGTTGGGTCTGGCTCCGGGAACGATGCGGCGCCGGGTCGAGGAGACCCTCGACCTGCTCGGGATCGCGGAACTGCGGTCCCGCGACCTGCGGACCCTGTCCGGCGGTCAGCAACAACGGGTGGCCATCGGCTCGGTCCTCACCATGCACCCGCGACTGCTGGTGCTCGATGAACCCACCTCGGCCCTGGACCCTACGGCCGCCGAGGAGGTGCTCTCCACCTTGACCCGGCTGGTGCACGACGTCGGGGTCTCGGTCCTACTGGCCGAGCACCGCTTGGAGCGGGTCATCCCGTTCGCCGACCGGATGTGTCTGGTCGGGGGCGGACGGGTGGTGGCCGGCGAGCCGGCTGAGTTGCTCGCGACCTCACCGGTAGTTCCTCCGCTGATCGAGTTGGGTCGGGCCGCCGGCTGGGATCCGCTGCCGTTGACCGTGCGCGACGCCCGGCGTCGGGTGGCTCGCCTCGACCTCGGAACCCCGCCGACCACCCAGATGACCTCCGAACCGGGCCCGGTGGCCCTGGCGGCGTCCTCGGTGACGGTGGTGCACGGAAAAAGCACCGTCGCGGTCCGTGAGCTCGATCTGACTCTGCGGGCGGGACGCATCACCGCGCTGATGGGTCGCAACGGGTGCGGCAAGTCCTCGCTGCTGTGGACCCTCCAGGGGACGACGGAACGACGCGGCGGATCGGTCGATCTCGCCGGACGTGACCCGTCCGCGTTGGACCCGGCCCAGCGACGTGGTCTGGTGGGCCTGCTGCCCCAGAACGCGTCAGACCTGCTCTACCTCGAGACCGTGGCGGAGGAATGCGCTGCCGGCGGTCCCGGCACCCACGACATCTTGGAGGAGTTGGTTCCGGGCATCGACCCGACGAGCCACCCTCGCGACCTCTCCGAAGGTCAGCGTCTCGCACTCGCGCTCTCGCTGGTGCTGGTCGCACGACCTGCGGTGGTTCTGCTCGACGAGCCCACCCGGGGCCTGGACTACGCCGCCAAGTCGCACCTCGCTCGCATGTTGCGGGACCTGGTCGCCGGGGGCCGCGCGGTCCTGGTCGCCACCCACGATGTGGAGTTCGTGGCCATCGCCGCCGATGACGTCGTGGTGATGGCGGAAGGGGAGGTGGTCTCCTCGGGTCCGGTGCGGGACGTCGTCGCGGAGTCCCCGGGATTCGCCCCCCAGATCACCAAGGTCCTGGGCGCTGGTTGGCTGACTCTCCAAGAGGTCGAGGCGGCCCTCGCCCCGAACGCTAAAGGGGGCAGTGCGAACCGATGACCATCGAGCAGAAACCGACACCGACACCGATGGCGAGGCTCCGTCCGGCCGCCGTCCGGGTCTCGGCCCGATCAGCGCTGGTGCTCGGCATCGCCTCGCTGGCGGGTCTGATGATGCTCTGCTGGCCGCTGTTGCTCTCGATCCCCGAGGGGCAGCGGGTGGACCCGCCCTTCCTGTTCCTCCTGCTGTTGCCGTTGGTGGTGCTGGTCGTCCTGGCCGAGATCAGCGAAGGGGGGATGGATCCGCGGGTGCTTGCGATCCTCGGAGTGCTCAGCGCCCTCAACGCCGTCCTGCGAGGACTGTCGGCGGGAACCGCCGGCGTGGAGTTGGTGTTCTTCCTGCTCATTCTGGCCGGGCGGGTATTCGGCCCCGGCTTCGGATTCGTGCTGGGCTGCACGTCGCTGTTCGCCTCGGCGTTGATGACGGCAGGGGTAGGACCCTGGCTGCCCTTCCAGATGATTGTCGCCGCTTGGGTCGGGATGGGTGCCGGCCTGCTGCCGCGCAGGATCTCCGGGCGCTGGGAGATCGCGATGCTGGCGGCCTACGCCGTGGTCGCGGCCTACGTCTTCGGGTTGCTGATGAACCTCTCGAGTTGGCCCTTCCTGCTCGGAGTGCAGGTGCCGGGGCACGAGGGCTCGCTGAGTTTCGTTCCCGGCGCCCCGCTGTGGGAGAACCTGCAGACCTTCTTCGTCTACACGCTGATCACCTCGACCGGTTCCTTCGACACCGGTCGGGCGATCACGACCTCGGTCGCGGTCATCGTGTTGGGACCCGCGGTCCTGACCACGCTGCGGCGGGCGGCCCGCCGGGCCACCATCACCACCCCTGACCCCTGACCCCTGACCCTGGGAGCGGCTCGGGCGAGGCTCAGGGAGCGATCAGCAGGATCCGGTCGTCCTCGGCGGCGGGGTCGCCGCGTCCGTCGCGGTTGCTGGTCATCAGCCAGAGCAGTCCGTCGGGGGCCACCTCGATGGTCCGCATCCGCCCGTAGTCCCCGACGAAGAAACTGCTCGGCTTCCCGGCCCGGTCGCCCTTGACCGGGATCCGCCACAGGCGCTCGCCCTTCAGTGCGGCCATCCACAGGTAGCCGTCGGTGTAGGTCAGCCCCGAGGGCGAGGCGTTGTCGGTGTTCCAGGTTCGTTGCGGATCGACGAAACCTTCGTCTCGGCCACCCTTCCCCTCGACCTGCGGCCACCCGTAGTTCTTCCCGCTGGTGATGAGATTGAGTTCGTCGAACGCGTTCTGACCGAACTCGGAGGCCCACAGTCGCTTGCCGTCGAAGGCCAGGCCCTGGACGTTGCGGTGCCCCTCGGTCCAGACCGCAGTGCCGAAGGGGTTGTCGGGCGCGGGATCCCCGTCGGTGGTGATCCGCAAGATCTTGCCGCCCAGGGAGTCACGGTCCTGCGCCAGGTCGGGCTGTCCGGCCTCACCGGTGGAGACGTACAGGTAGCCGTCGGGGCCGAACTCGATCCGGCCACCGTCATGGATGGAGCCGCGCGGGATCCCGGTGAAGATCGGTTCGACGGGGCTCAGCTTGCCGCTGGACAGGCGAGCCCGCACGACCCGGTTGTCACTGGCCGCACTGATGTAGAAGTACACCGTCTGATCGCGCGCGAAGGTCGGTGAGATCGCGACACCGAGAAGACCTGCCTCGTTCTCCGGGGACGCGGCCTCGATCTCGCCGACCTGCTGGACGACCCGGTTGCGGCCGCTGATCCTCAGCACCCGACGGGTGTCCCGCTCGGTGACCAGGGCGTCGCCGTTGTCGAAGAAGTCCAGCCCCCACGGGGCCTGGAGTCCGCTGGCGATGGTCCCCAGCACGCGTGGGGCCTGGGTGTCTCCGCCAGGGGATGGTTCGGGGGTGCCGGAGGCCGTGGCGTCCGGTGCCAGAGCGCTCTCGCTGGAGTCCGGCGCCTGAGGAACTCCCGAGGGGACCGGCCCCGCGGGAGGGGTGCCGGTGATGGTCAGCGTGCTCTCGTTGCCGCCTTGGCCGCAGGCGGCGAGAAGCAGCGTCGCTGCGGTGCCCGCGACCATCAGGCGGACCCTGCTCTTAGAAACCCGGCTCTTCGAAACCCGGCTCTTCGAAACCCCACTCTTCGCAACCCTGCCCATCGAGGCGAGGGACACTTCAGCCGACCCGCTCGATGAAGTCGACCAGGAGTTGGTGGACGCGCTCGGGCTGCTCCATCGCGATGAAGTGCGAGCCGCGCAGCTCGACGTACTCGGCGCCCTGGATCCGCGCGGCGGCGCTCTTCATGTCGCGGGCCCCGGCGAGTACGTCGAAGCTTCCGGCGACGAAGAGGGTCGGCACCTTGATCCGGCTCAGTCGGACCCGGGCATGCTTCGAGGTCGAGATGGCCAGATGCATGTACCACTCGATCGGAACCCGCAGGAACTCCGACACCGCGGCCGCGGCCAGTTCGGGGTCGCGGACCGGGAACATGAAACCGGAGTGGGTCAGCAGGTCGATGGCCTTGGGCCCGATGGGCAGCCGCGAGCTGATCGGGGTGACCAGACGGCCGGCGACGCTGAGGGTCCGCGCGACGTTGACCGTGACCGCACGGGCCACCGAACGGGGGAGATGCAGGGGCGCCAGCATGGTCCCGAAGGTGTCCCCGGGGACACCGGCGACGGCGAACAATCCCGAGACCCGCTCGGGGTGGCTCACGGCCAACTCGAACATCGTGTTCACGCCCATCGACCAGCCCATCAGGACCGCCTTGCCGATCGAGAAGTGATCCATCACCGACAATCCGTCCTGGACGAAGTGTTCGATCTCCACGTGGCGGGGGTCGACCGGTCGGTCGGAGCCTCCGACACCGCGGTGGTACCACGACACGACGCGCACGCCGCACTCCGGATCGAGCAGTGCCGGCCAGCACAACGGGTTGGTACCCAGCCCATTGCAGAGCACGACCGTCGGCCCGTCCATGGTTCCCTCGGGGTCGTTGGTCCAAGCACGCAGCGTGGTCCCGTCGTCGGAGAGGACGTCGTGATACGCGATGGTCGGAGTCGCGGCGGCCCGGGCCGGAGAGGACGTCATACCCCTGATTGTGCCGTAGGAGCACGTCTCATGGGGGCGGACTGGCCAGGCGAGACACGTGAGCCGGTCGGGCTGGAGACTGAGTCGTATTCCACTGTCCTCCCGGGCCCGTTCTTCACGCGGTCGTGCTCCGCCGCTCAGGTTCGTCGGTGAAACGTGATGGTGCCGTCGGGTCTGATCTGGTGGGCGCAGTCGTGGTGGATCAGTCAACAGCCCTTCCTGAGCGTTCAGTTAGCTCGGACGACGAACTGTTGATTGTCGAGGCGCTCGACCCCGCCTTGTCCGCCGTGCGCATCGTCGCGGGTGTAGTCGAACGTGAACGAGTCGATGTCCGCAAGGCCAGGGCGGGTCGGACGAACGGTCAGGACGAGGAACTCGCCCTCCACAGACTCGGTGCCCCACTGGAGCGTTGTCCCGGGGACGTTCGCCTGGGAATCAAGGATGCCCGGGTCAGCGCCAGGAGGATCCGGTGCGGGCGAACTCATCCGGGGCGTGGCTGCGCGGGGGCTCGATGGAGCGGGCGAAGGTGCCGTCATGGAGTTCGCGGGCCAGCGCGACGAGGCTGAGGAGGGTGAACAGGGACAGAAGGATCATTGATGTGGTCATGGCAGTAATCATGCTTCTATCGTGATCCCGCCAACAGTGGCAGTTATGCCGTTGTGCATTGATTTACTGCCAACATCGAGCCATCATGGCTACTTGTGAGCCCACAACCGCAACTGCACAAGGTCGTCGTCCTGGTCCAGGACGGGGTAGAGCCCTTCGGTCTGGGGACCTATGCCGAGGTCTGGGGCGAGCCGTACCACCTCCGAGACGACAATCCCGTCTTTGACTTCCAAGTGGCGACCCCGCGGCCGGGTCGAGTTCGTGGCCCATCCGGGTTCGACCTGTACGTCGAGCACGGACTCGACGCCGCCGACGATGCCGACCTGGTCATCGCCAGTCCCAAGCGCGACAGTGAGGAACCCAGCCCCGAGGTCGCCGAAGTTCTCAGGGCCGCCTTCGACCGGGGAGCCCTGGTCCAGGCGCACTGCTCCGGTGTCTTCCAGCTCGGAGAGGCCGGTCTGCTGGACGGGCGACGCTGCACCACCCACTGGGCCCATGCCGCCCGGCTCGCCGAGCAGTATCCCGAGGCACACGTCGATCCCGACGTCCTCTACGTCCACGACGGACGGATGATCACCGGAGCCGGATCAGCCGCCAGCCTGGATGCCTCCTTGCATCTGATGCGTGAGGTCTTCGGTGCCCGACACGCGAGTGCCGCCGCCCGCCGGATCGTCGTCCCCCCACACCGCGACGGGGGTCAGGCCCAGTTCATCTCCACCCCGATCGTCGACTGTGACGCCGAAACCCTCGGCCCCCTGCTGCTCTGGATGGTCGAGCACCTCGACGAGGAGTTGGACGTCGCCTCGCTTGCCCGACGCTCGACGATGTCGCCGCGCACCTTCGCGCGCCGGTTCCGAGCCGAGACCGGCACCACTCCTCACGCCTGGTTGATCCGTCAACGCGTCATGCGGGCCGAGCAACTCCTCGAGGAGTCCGATCACCCGGTGGAGTGGATCGCCACGAGGACGGGCTTCGGCAATGCCGCGACCCTGCGCCATCACTTCACCAGAATCCGTGGCGTCAGCCCGCAGCAGTATCGGCGCCAGTTCGCCTGCTGACGACCGGCCGACCGGAGGTCATCTCCACATCATCGGCTGGACAGGGCGGCGTGCCAGCCGGCGAGCCGCCCCGAGTCGCTGACGGCACGCAGGCGACGCTCGATGGTGGGCTGATGCTCGTGGGCGGCGGCGATCAGGACGTGGTCACCCGCACGTAGTGCGGTGGTCGGGCCCGGCACGAAAAACCTGCCCTGGCGCAGCACGAGCGCCAGCCCGGCACCCTCGGGCAGGCGTAGTTCGGCGACCTCGACCCCGACCAACAACGACTGGTGGGAGACCGAGAACTGCAGGAGCATGGCGTTGATGTCGTCCAGGGGCGCCGACTCGATCGCGACGTCTCGGGGTGAGCTCTCCCGGGCGACGCCAAGCGCGCGGGCCACCCACGGCAGGGTCGGTCCCTGCACCAGGGTGAAGATCACTACGAGTAGGAACACGACGTCGAAGATCCGCTCGGCTCCCGGGAGCCCGGCGCTCACCGGGATCGTGGCCAACACGATGGGAACCGCGCCACGCAGCCCTGCCCAACTGATGAACGCCTGTTCGCGCCAGGGCACTCCGAAGGGCGTCGCGCACAGGGCTACCGACACCGGCCGGGCCACGAAGGTGAGCACGGCGCCTACGACGAGGGCAGCCGGCAACGCTTCCATCAGTCTGCCCGGGCTGGCCAGCAGGCCGAGCATGATGAACAGGCCGATCTGCGCCAGCCAGGCCAGCGATTCGACGAATCCCAAGGTGGTGCCCCGGTGGGGGAGCCGCGAGTTGCCGAGGATGAGCCCGGCGACGTAGATCGCGAGGAACGGGCTTGCTCCGGCCACCCCCGCAACGGCAAAGGCCAGGAATGCGATGCCCAGGGCAGCCAGTGGATACAGCCCCGACGCCGGCAGCGCGCTCCGGGCCAGGACCCACACGCCGACCCTGGCGACCAGCAGGCCGATGACCGCACCGAGCACGAGTTGGTAGCCGATCTGAGCACCCACTCCCACCAGGCCCGACTCCGCCCAGGCGCTGGAGGAGACCACGGTGACCAGAATGATGACCGGCGGGTCGTTGAACCCCGACTCCGCCTCGACCGTGGCCCGCAGGCGAGATCGGATCGGCAGCCGACGGAGCACTGCGAAGACCGCAGCCGCATCGGTCGAGGAGGCGACCGCGCCGAGCAGGATCGCCACCCGCACATCGACATCGAGCAGCAGGTAGGCGAGCCCGCCGGTGATCGCGACACTGAGGAACACACCGGGCACCGCGAGCACGGCAGCCAACGGAGCCACCGGTCGTACGGCGCGCAGGTCGGTCGTGAAGCCGCCCTCGGCCAGGATCATCCCCAGGGCGATCGAGCCGAGGATCAGCGTGAGGTCGGTGTCGTCGAACTCCAGCCCGATCCCGGCCTCCCCGATCAGCAGCCCCATGCCGAGATAGATGAGCAGACTGGGTAACCCGGCCCGCGCGAACAGTCGCACCGCCGCGACAGCGGCCAGGAGGACGCCGGTGGCCGCGAGGAGGACGAGGTTGAGATCGTCCGGTGTCACGACGAGGGGCATGAGTGAAGTATTCGCGGCGGAGAGCCCTGAGCGAATGGGGTCCACCACCCATCTCCGCGGTCCGGCGTGGACACCGATCCTCCCGTGGGGGAGGGTTGAGTGTGCGCCCCATGAGTGATCTGCCCCTGGTCTGGAACATCAGCCTCATCAACGCGACGGTGTTTCTCCTGGGCACCCTCGTGCTCGTCCTGTCCCCGCTGAGCATCTCCTCGCGGGTCGTTCCGTCCGAGGCGATCGTGGTGACGGTGGGGGTGACGATCGTGGTGCTCACCAATGCGCTGTTGATCCACCGCAGTCTGGCTCCGTTGGACCGGATGATCAGCAGCATGGAGGCCATGGACCAACTCCATCCCGGCGCGGTGCCTGAGGAAGGCACCGGCACGGTGCGCGGGATCGCCCGCAGCGTCAACGGGCTGCTCGACCGCCTCGAGGCGGCCCGGCAGGCCGGCAACGTGCAGGCCCTCGCGGCTCAGGAGGCCGAGCGCCACCGGATCGCTCAGGAACTGCACGACGAGGTGGGTCAGAGCCTGACCGTGGTGCTACTCGGACTGAAACGGGTCGAGTCACGGGTCCCACCCGAGGTGATGGAGGAGCTCGCGCTGGTGCGCGAGAGTGCCCGGGCCGGCCTGGACGACGTACGCCGGGTGGCCAGGCGGTTGCGTCCGGGGGTGCTTGAGGATCTCGGGCTGACCAGCGCGCTGGCCTCGTTGGTGACGGACTTCGCGACAAGCAGCACCGCGTCGGTCCGCCGCAACTTCGCGCCCGGGTTGCCGGCCCTCTCGGCGCAGGCCGAGCTGGTGGTCTATCGCATCGCCCAGGAGGCGCTGACCAATGCCGCCCGCCACGCGCAGGCGGGCAGCGTCGAACTGTCGTTGGGTCGGCAGGGTGACGCCGTGGTGCTCGAGGTCCGCGACGACGGGCGAGGATTCGGTGCACAGGCTGAGGGCTCGGGACTGCTCGGCATGCGCGAACGCGCGGCCCTGGTCGACGCGGAGCTCACGGTCACCAGCCAGCCCCGCAGCGGCACGACGGTGCGGTTGCGGGTGCCCGCGTGATTCGTATCCTGCTGGCCGACGATCACGCGCTCGTCCGTCGCGGCGTACGCCTCATCCTCGAGCAGGAGTCCGATCTGACCGTCGTGGCCGAGGCCGGTGATGGCGCGGAGGCGGTGCGGCTGCTGCGAGAGACCGACGTGGACCTGGCGATTCTGGATATCGCGATGCCCCGGATGACGGGTCTCCAGGCGGCCGCGGAGATCTCGCGGCGAGTTTCTCCTCCGAGGATCCTGATGTTGTCCATGCACGACAACGAGCAGTACTTCTTCGGAGCACTCAAAGCCGGCGCCTGCGGTTACGTGCTCAAGTCCGTGGCCGACGAGGACCTTCTCAGCGCCTGCCGGGCGGCGATGCGGGGCGAGACGTTCCTCTACCCCGGCGCCGAGAGTGCGTTGGTCCGCGACTACCTCGACCGCCTGCGCCGCGGAGAGCGGGTGCCGGAATCGGCGCTCACCCCGCGTGAGGACGAGGTCATCAAGTTGATCGCGGAAGGTCGGTCCAGCAAGGAGATCGCTCACGAGTTGACCATCGCGGTGAAGACGGTCGAACGACATCGCGCCAACATCCTCGCCAAGCTCGGCATGCGCGACCGCACCGACCTGACTCGCTACGCGATCCGCGCCGGCTTGATCGAACCCTGAAGCGACGCGCCGAGCTCGGTCCCTGGCCGGACCCCTAGTCGGGGACCGGTTCGGTGATGACGGCCCGGCTTCGGGTGGCTCCGGCGCTGGCCGCGATCACGCAGACGACGGCCAGCCATTGGGTCAGGGTGAGCACCTCGCCAACCACCAGGACTCCGGCGAGGGCGGCGGCCGCGGGCTCGAGGCTCATCAGGATGCCGAAGGTCGCTGTGCTCAAGGAGCGCAGCGCGACCATCTCGCAGCTGTAGGGCACCACCGAACTCAACAGTCCGACCATCGCCCCCAGCGCCAGGATCCGCAGGTCCAGGGCCTCTCCGGCACCGCCGACGCCGATCAGGAGGGGTGTCAGCAGCGCGACCGCCACCACGCTGGCCATCGATAGTCCTTCCAGCCCGGGCCATCGCTGGCCGGTCCGCGCACTCATCAGGATGTACGCCGCCCACGAGGCTCCGGCGAGCAGGGCGAAGGCGACCCCGGCGACGTTGAGATCGGCGCGACCCGCCCCCAGGAGCAGCACCCCCAATCCGGCGAGACCGACCCAGAGCAGGTCGAGTCGCCGTCGCGAGCCGATGACGGCCAGGGTCAGCGGACCGATGAACTCGATGGTGACCGCGACGCCCAGCGGGATGCGTGCGAAGGACTGGTAGATCGCCCAGTTCATCAGACCCAGGCTCGCGCCGAAGGCGAGGACGGTGAGCCAGTCCTCGCGGCTGCGGCCACGGAACGCGGGGCGGGCGATGAGCACCAGGATCAGGGCGCTGACGGCGAGTCGCAGCCACACCAGGGTGGTCGGTTGGACCTCCTCGAAGAGGTTCTTCGCCACCCCGGCCCCGAACTGCACGGAAATGATCGCGATCACCACCAGCCAGACCGGTGAGAAACGCGAAGTCATCTGGTCAACCTCATCAATGGGGGTAATAGTGGAGCGATCACGGTAGGGAGACAGACATGAAAACAGTTCTGCTGGTCGGCACCCGCAAGGGGCTCTGGATCGGGCGGTCCGACGAGGCGCGCGAGGAGTGGGACTTCACCGGTCCCCATCACGACATGGAGGAGGTCTACTCCTGTCTGGTCGACACCCGCGGTCCGAGTCCTCGGCTCCTGGCGGGGGCCTCGTCGAGTTGGTTCGGCCCGCAGGTGCGGAGTTCTCCGGATCTGGGTGAGACCTGGGAGGAGACTCCGGGTGGTGCGATCCGCTTCCCCGAGGAGTCGGGAGTTTCGCTGGAACGGATCTGGCAACTGGCTCCCGGCAGCGAGCCCGGCGTCCTCTACGCCGGCACCGAACCCGGCGCCATCTGGCGGTCCACCGACGACGGCCGCACCTTCGCCCTCGAGGAGCCGCTGTGGAACCACCCGCACCGCCCCGACTGGGGCGCCGGCTTCGGCGGGCAGGCCTTCCACACGATCCTGCCCCACCCGACCGATCCGAACTCCGTCACCGCCGCCATCTCCACCGGAGGCGTCTACCAAACCAGGGACGGGGGAGCCACCTGGGAAGCCCGCAGCCAGGGAATCCGGGCGGAGTTCATGCCGGAGGGTCAGCAGTTCCCGGCGTACGGACAGTGCGTGCACAAGGTGACCCGCCACCCCTCGCGACCCGAACGGCTCTACCTGCAGAACCACGGCGGGGTCTACCGCTCCGACGACGAGGCCGCGACGTGGGTGTACATCGCCGACGGGCTGCCGGCCGACTTCGGCTTCTCCATCGTGGTGCACCCGCACGAACCGGAGACGATCTTCGTCTTCCCGATCGGCGGTGGCGACGGTCGCTACCCACCCGGGGGTCGGGCCCGGGTCTGGCGGTCCCGCGACGCGGGAGAGACCTGGGAGGAGTCGCGGGAAGGTCTACCCGACAACTTCTACGTCGCGGTGATGCGGGACGCGATGTGCGCCGACACCCACACCGCGGCGGGCCTGTACGTCGGCACCCGCAACGGCTCGGTGTGGGGGTCGACCGACGATGCTGAGACCTGGCGACCGATCGTGGCGAACCTGCCCGACGTACTGGTGGTCAGAGCCGCCGCGATCTGAGGCCAGCCGATCTGAGTCGATCTCAGAAGTGCGATCGCCCCTCGTGCTGTCGGGCGGACTCACTGTCGGCGGGGACCTCCCCGGTGACGTGCGCGTCGGCGTACGACACCGGCTGGGGCACCCCGGCGGTGATCATGGTGCCGTCGGCACGTGAGCCACCGAGCTGGGGCTTGTCGGTCGCTTGTCCTGCCAGCCGCGGCCCCTGCCCGTCCAACGGGATCCGTACGGGCGCGCCTTCGCGCACCACGAACTCGACCCCGCGTACGTCGAAGGTGACCTCGTCCGCACCCGAGTGGGCAGCGTCGGTGGAGACCGCGACGACCTCGGCGGTCAGTTCGGTGGCCGTGAGCTCGAACGCGACGCGCACCCCGTGCCAGGTGAGCGGGAAGCGCAGGGCCTCCCACTCCTCGGGGAGCCGGGGGTCGAACGACAGCCGACCGCGGTGGTCGCGCATCCCGCCGAACCCGTTGACCAGGCTGCCCCAGACCCCGCCGGCCGAGGCGATGTGCAGCCCGTCGACGGTGTTGCCGTGCAGGTTCATCAGGTCGACGTACAGCGCCTGATGGAAGTAGCTCAAGGCGATCTCGTGGTACCCCACCTCGGAGGCGACGATCGACTGGACGACCGCGGAAAGAGTGGAGTCTCCGGTCGTGATCGGGTCGTAGTACTCGAAGTCGGCCTTCTTCTCCTCGGTGGTGAACCGGTCACCCTGGAGGAAGAGCGCCAGCACGACGTCGGCCTGCTTGAGCACCTGGAAGCGGTAGATCACCAGCGGGTGGTAGTGCAGCAGCAGCGGCCGCAGGTGGCTCGGTGTGCGGGAGAGGTCCCACGCCTCGCGGTCGAGGAAGAAGTCGTCCTGCGGGTGGATGCCCAGCCCGGTATCGAACGGGATGGCCATCCCCTCGGCGCAGGCACGCCACTCCCCGATCTCGGCGTCGGTCAGCCCGAGGCGATGGACGATCGCGAAGTACTCGGCGGGGTGGTCGCAACGAATCTCCTCGATCGCCTCGACCGCAGCCTCGAGGTTGGCCCGGGCCATCACGTTGGTGAAGAGGTTGTTGTTCACCACCGTGGTGTATTCGTCGGGGCCGGTCACGCCGTGGATGTGGAACGACGGATGCGAGTTGTGGCGCCAGAAACCCAGGTCGGCCCACATCCGCGAGGTCTCCACGAGGATGTCGATGCCGTCGCGCACCAAGAAGGCGGTGTCGCCGCTGGCGTGGACGTACTTCATCAGGGCGTAGGCGATGTCGGCGTCGATGTGGACCTGGGCCGTACCAGCGGCGTAGTAGGCCGAGGCCTCCTCACCGTTGATCGTGCGCCACGGGAAGAGCGCACCGCGCTGGGCCATCTCGCCGGCGCGGGTCTGGGCTGCGGGCAGCATCCGTCGACGGAACTGCAGGGTGTTGCGAGCGATGGCCGGTGAGGTGTAGGTCAGGAACGGGGTCACATAGACCTCGGTGTCCCAGAAGTAGTGACCCTCGTAACCCGAACCCGTCACACCCTTCGCGGGCACCCCCTGCTGGTCGGCGCGGGCACTGGCCTGGGCCAGGGAGAAGAGGTTGTAGCGGATCGCCTGCTGCAGCGCCTCCGGGTTCGGGGTCGGCTCGCCGTCCGTTGTCGTGGCCGGAAGGTCGATCTGTACGTCGCTCGAGGCCCAGAACTCGTCGTACCACTCCCGTTGCTCGACGAGGTGGTGCTCCAGACCCTGCCGGGCGACACGGTCCAGGGTCCGGTCGCATCGATCGGCAAGTTCCCGGACGGCCACGCCCCGCGAGGAGTGATAGGCCACGGCCTTCTCGATCCGCACCGGACGACCCTCACGCGCATCGATTCGGAAGACCCGTTTGGCCAGGTCGTCCTCGTGCCGGTTCACCACCTCGTAGGGGTCCTCGCACTGGATCCGGTGATCGGCGGCGATCGCGATCGTCATCTCGGAGTTGGCGCACCGGTAGCCCAGGATCATCCGGTCGTCGTCGTTGCTGCTGACCCGGGGGAGTAGCACGCGGTCCTCGAACTCCGCGGCCTTCCGCGGATCCGCGCCCAGACCCATGGCGCTGGTCGAGGAGGTGTACTCGTCGCGACCGTCCTGACGGTTGATGATCTGGGAGGAGATCACGATCGGGGCGTTCCCCGACAACATCGTCACCTCGAGGGTGATGATCGCCAGGTGCCGCTGGGTCATCGAGACCATGCGGGTGGAGTCGATCTGGACGCGCTTGCCGGACGGCGTACGCCAGATCAGGCTGCGCCGCAGAATCCCGTCGCGGAAGTCGAGGGTCCGCTCGTAGTACTCGAGGTCGGCGGTGCCCAGGGTGAGGGGTTCGTCGTCGACGTAGATCTTCAGGACCTTGGCGTCCGGGACGTTGACGATCGTCTGGCCGGTCTGGGCGAACCCGAAGGCCGCCTCCGCGTGCCGGATCGGCCAGGTCTCGTGGAAGCCGTTGAGGAAGGTGCCGTGGGCGAAGGCGTCGCGGCCCTCCTCAGGGTTGCCGCGCATCCCGAGATAGCCGTTGGCCACCGAGAACAGGGTCTCGGTGACCCCGAGGTCCTCCGGGCTGTGGGAGGTCTCGACCAGGCGCCAGGGGTCCGCAGGGAAGCGGCCGCGGTCCATCGGGTCGCAACCGACGGCCTCGCCGTGCCGCCCGCTCACTGAGCCGCTCCGTTCGGGACGAGGTCGGCCAGGTCGGAGACGACCATCGTGGCGCCCGCGTCGGTGAGGGTCTGGGACCCTGCGCCGCGGTCGACTCCGATCACCAACCCGAAGGCTCCGGACGCTCCTGCTTGGACCCCTGACACCGCATCCTCGAGAACCACTGAGGTGGCGGCCGTGGCGCCGAGGATGTCCGCGGCGCGCAGGAAGGTGTCCGGTGCGGGCTTGCCGGGAAGTCCCTCGGCGGTGGCGACGCGTCCGTCGACCACGGTGATGAAGCGGTCGGCCAGACCGGCGGCCGCGAGCACGGAGGGGGCATTGGCGGAGGAGGACACGACCGCGAGGGGGATGTCGAGGTCGCGCAGGTGGTCCAAGAGCGCGACCGATCCCGGGTAGGCGACCACGCCGTCGCGTTCGAGGACGGCGTTGAAGGCGTCGTTCTTCCGGTTCCCCAGGCCGCACACGGTGGCGTCGGCGAAGAACTGGTCGGTCGGATCGGCCGGGTCGCCGTACGGCAGGTCGATGCCGCGGGCGGTCAGGAAGTCCTGGACGCCGTCGTAGCGGGGCTTGCCGTCGACGTGGGCGAAGTAGTCCGCGTCGGTGTACGCCGAGGTGTCACCGGCGGCGTCGGAAGGGAGTTGGTCGAGGAAGGCGTTGAACATCTCGGCCCAGGCGCGCATGTGGACCTCGGCGGTCGGCGTGATCACGCCGTCGAGGTCGAAGAGCACGGCGGAGAAGTCGGTCCAGGTCACCGGTGAGCCCGGTGAGCGGGACGAGTCGTCGTATGCAGTCACTAGATGAGGTTAGACGTAGCGGGGTTGCCGCAGCGAGCCCTCGCACAAGGGGTGGCTCCGACGGGACTATCCTCGCGGCATGACCGAGCCCGACATGAAGCCCCGTTCCCGCGACGTCACCGATGGTCTGGAGAAAGCGGCCGCCCGCGGCATGCTCCGTGCCGTCGGCATGGGCGATGACGACTGGGTCAAGCCTCAGATCGGTGTGGCGTCGAGCTGGAACGAGATCACGCCCTGCAACCTGTCCCTGGACCGGCTGGCCAAGGCCGTCAAGAACGGGGTGCACGCTGGCGGCGGGTTCCCGCTGGAGTTCGGCACGATCTCGGTCTCCGACGGCATCTCCATGGGCCACGAGGGGATGCACTTCTCCCTGGTCTCGCGTGAGGTGATCGCGGACTCGGTCGAGACCGTGATGATGGCCGAACGGCTCGACGGATCGGTGCTCCTGGCCGGATGCGATAAGTCGCTGCCCGGGATGATGATGGCCGCGGCCCGACTCGACCTCGCCTCGGTCTTCCTCTACGCCGGGTCGACCATGCCCGGACAGGTCGACGGCAACGACGTCACCATCATCGACGCCTTCGAGGCCATCGGCGCCTGCCTGGCCGGCAAGATCACCCGGGATGAGGTCGACCGCATCGAGCGAGCGATCTGCCCCGGTGAGGGTGCGTGCGGGGGGATGTACACCGCCAACACCATGGCCGCCGTGGGGGAGGCCCTCGGGATGTCCCTGCCCGGTTCGGCGGCGCCGCCGGCGGTCGACCGCCGCCGCGACGGGTTCGCGCACCGCTCGGGGATCGCGGTGGTCGAGATGCTGCGTCAGGGCATCACCGCACGTCAGATCATGACCATGGAGGCCTTCGAGAACGCCATCACCGTGGTGATGGCGCTGGGCGGTTCCTCCAACGCCGTACTCCACCTGCTTGCCATCGCCCGCGAGGCCGACGTCGACCTGACCCTGGACGACTTCAACCGGATCGGGGACAAGGTGCCGCACCTCGGTGACCTGAAGCCGTTCGGCAAGTACGTGATGAACGACGTGGACAAGATCGGGGGCATCCCGGTGGTCATGAAGGCGCTGTTGGACGCCGGCCTCATGCACGGCGACTGCCTGACCGTGACCGGCAAGACCCTGGCCCAGAACCTCGAGGACCTCAAACCGCCGGCGTTGGACGACGAGGTGATCCGCAGCCTCTCCCGGCCCATCCACGCCACCGGCGGGTTGACGATCCTCAAGGGGTCGCTGGCTCCCGACGGAGCGGTCGTGAAGTCGGCGGGCTTCGACGAGTCCGTGTTCAAGGGCACTGCTCGGGTCTTCGACGGGGAACGCGCCGCACTCGACGCGCTGACCGAGGGACGCATCGTCGCCAACGACGTCGTGGTCATCCGCTACGAGGGCCCCAAGGGTGGCCCCGGGATGCGCGAGATGCTGGCCATCACCGGCGCGATCAAGGGCGCCGGTCTCGGCAAGGACGTCCTGCTGATCACCGACGGCCGCTTCTCCGGGGGTACGACGGGCCTGTGCGTGGGCCACATCGCCCCCGAGGCCGCCGACGGGGGTCCGATCGCGTTCGTGCGCGACGGCGACCCGATCACCCTCGACGTCCTCAACCGGAGCCTCGAGGTGGAGATCTCCGATCTGGAGGCGCGTCAGGAGGGCTGGGAACCGAACCCGCCGAAGTACACGCGGGGCGTGCTCGGCAAGTACGCCAAGGTGGTGCAGTCCGCCGCACACGGTGCGGTCACCAGTTGACCGCTCGGAGGAGATGAGGGACTGAGATCGTGCTCGCTCGGCGTCGGATCGTGGCCGTCGCCACGTTCTTCGTGGTGTTGCTGGTGGCGGCGGTCATCGGGGCGAACCGATCATCGGTGAGTGATCGAACCTCCGAGCCACCGGCAACCCAGGACTCGGCCGCCCCTCACACGGATGACCCGCAGCCGGATGACTCGCAGCCGGATGACTCGCAGGCCGAGGACCCGCAGGATGACGACCCTGCGCCGTTGGAGTTCGAGGGTCTGCCCGACGTGAACCACGACGGGGCCGGCGTCTTCCACGACGACCCGTTGCTCGTCGCCTACTACGGCACTCCGGGGACCGGTGCCCTCGGTGTGCTGGGCGAGAGCCCGATCGGGAAGATGAACCGACAGCTCCTCCGCGCGGCCGAACCGTTCGCCCGCGACGGGCAGCGGATCCAGCCGGTCTACGAGCTCATCGTCACCGTCGCCGATGCTCGTCCGGGCGTCGATGGGGACTACAGCCGTCATATCGGTGAGCGCAAGGTGGAGCGCTACGTGCGCGCCGCTCGACGCAGCGGTGCCCTGGTCCTGCTGGACATCCAGCCGGGCCGGGCCGGCTTCCTCAGCGCCGCCAAGCACTGGCGGTGGGCGCTGGAGGACCCGGCCGTCGGGTTGGCCCTCGACCCCGAGTGGCGCATGGGCGACGACGAGGTGCCGGGCCAGACGATCGGATCGGTCAGCGCGAAAGAGGTGAACCGGGTCGCGGGATGGTTGGCGAAGGTGGTCCGCGACGAGGACCTTCCCGACAAGTTGTTCGTGGTCCACCAGTTCCGGTCATCGATGGTGCGCTCGCTCGACCAGGTCTTCGCTCGACCGGGTCTGGCGATGGTGCAGAACATGGATGGCTTCGGCACGCGCTCGCAGAAGCTGGCGTCCTACCAGGCGCTCGCGCAGCCGGACCGGTTCCACCTGGGGATGAAGTTGTTCTACGACGAGGACACCGACCTCATCGACCCGGCGTACCTGCGCACCATCCGACCCCGGGTCCACTTCCTCTCCTTCCAATAACCACGAAGTTCGTCAGATGGGGACGCGAAGTTCGTCAGATGGGGACGCGAGATCTCCTGCTCGCCCCATTTGGCGAACTTCGAAGCCCATCTGGCGCACTTCGTGGGGGATGGGCTGTAGTAGAACGGTCGCCATGAGTACCCCGATGAGCCTGGACTCGGCTGACCCGCTGGCGCAGTACCGCGATCGGTTCGTCGGCTCCGAGACCGCGCTGGTCTACTTCGACGGGAACTCCCTGGGTCGACCCCTGCGAGCGACAGGGGAACGACTCAAGACGTTCGTCGAGGACGAGTGGGCCACGCGGCTGATTCGCGGGTGGGACGAGCGGTGGATGGACCTCGGCGCGACCATCGGGGACCAGATCGGCTCGATCTGCCTGGGTGCCCGGTCGGGACAGACCATCGTCGGGGACTCCACGACGGTGCTGCTCTACAAGGCGATGCGGGCGGCGGTGGCGCTGCGGCCCGGGCGCACCGAGATCGTCGTGGACCGGGACAACTTTCCCACCGACCGCTACCTCGCCGAGGGCGTGGCCCGTGAGTGCGGCTTGACCGTGCGGTGGATCGACGTCGACACCGCCACCGGCGTGACCCTCGAACAGGTCGAACAGGTGGTCGGCCTCGACACGGCGTTGGTCGTGGTCAGCCACGTCGCCTACCGATCGGCCTGGATCGCCGAGGGTGCCTCCATCACGCAGGCGGTCCACCACGCCGGCGCCCTGATCCTCTGGGACCTGTCCCACTCAGTCGGTTCGGTGCCCGTGGCGTTGGACGACTGGGACGTCGACCTGGCCGTGGGCTGCACCTACAAGTACCTCAACGGGGGGCCGGGGTCACCGGCGTTCATCTACGTCGCGGAGAGGTTGCACGAGCAGATCGTCCAGCCCATCCAGGGCTGGCTCGGGAACGCCGACCCGTTCGCGATGGGGCCCGACTACCGTCCGGCTCCGGGGGTACGCCGGATGATCAGCGGTACGCCGCCGGTGATCGGCATGCTCGGCATGCAGGACATGCTCGAACTCCTCGCCGAGGTGGGTCTGGAGGCGGTCCGAGCCAAGTCGATCCTGCTGACCGGCTTCGCCATGGAACGCTCCGAGGAGCGTCTGGCCCGGTACGACGTCACGGTGGCCTCGCCACGGGAGCCCGGTCGGCGCGGCGGTCACGTGACCCTTCTGCACCCGGCGATGCGCGAGGTCACCGCCACGTTGTGGGAGCGCGACGTGATCCCGGACTACCGCGATCCGGGCGGCCTGCGACTCGGGCTGTCACCCCTGTCGACGTCCTTCGCCGAGGTCGCTGAGGGCATCGACGCGATCGGAGCGGCTCTCGCCGCGACCTGATCAGTCGGTCGATCCCTCGTCTCCTCGAGGTCCCACCAGTCGAGGTCCTCGCAACCGTTCGTCGATCTCGGCCAGGTCGTCGATCCCCAGTTCCATGGTGTTGAGCTCGACGGGGTGAGCCGGGCTCGCAGGGTGCGCCGAGTGCGCGATGAGCGGCTCGGACGACATCGGGGAGTGGCGGTTCGCCGCATTCGGCCGGCGCGCAGCGAGTTTGCGGACCTCACGGTCGATCGGCTGCATCAGGTATTCAGCCAGGATGACTCCGGCCGCGATGGCCAGGGCGATCGAGGCCGCCTCCATGATCGAGAGGATGCCCTGCGCAGGGGCGGCGTCGTCGGCGTTGGACAGCAGCGCCAGACCGCGGTAGATCGCGACTCCCGGCAGCATGGGGACCACGGCGGAGACGACGATGACCAGGAGCGGGGTCTTGGCCCAGCGAGCGATGGGGTGACTCAGCATGCCCAGGATCAAGGCCGCAACGCCGACCGACCAGGGGCGATCGAAACCGAAGTACCCCATGATCTGGCTGATGGCGATACCGAGGCTGGCCACCAGGAAGATCGGCGCCACCACACGCTTGGGGGAGTAGGACGCGACCGCGAAGGCTGCGGCCGCCAGACCGGCTCCCGCTGCGATGAGGCCGACGGCATCCAACTCGATGATGCGCCCAGGAACCAGACGGTCGATCTCGACCCCGGCGACCGAGGCGATCGTCAGACCACCCGAGACGCCCGCGATCAGCCCGGCGGTGGCCAGGAGCGCCTCGAGCAGGCGAGCGCTGGCGGTGACGTAGAACCCCGTCAGGGCGTCGTGCAGGGCAGCCATGAAGCCGATCCCCGACAGCAGCATGATGATGTTCGCGGTGACCGCGAGAGAGGGGTCGACATCCAGCCCGACCGCGACCGCTGCCAGAGCGATCACCGATGCGGTGAGTCCACCCACCACCTGCAGGTAGAAAGCAGGGAGCCGGCGGCGGGCGAGCCGTTGCTGCAACAGATCGATGGTTCCCCCGGCCAAGCCAGCCAGAGCGATCACCGCAGGACCACCACCGAGCATGATGGCAATACCGACGCACATCATCCCCCAGGCGACGGTGACCACCCACCGAGGATGCGTGTGACCGGAATTCGAGATGCGCGACGCCTCGGCTCGCGCCCCCTCCAGATCCAGGTCCCCGTTGATGACCCGTCGGATGAGGTGATCGACCCGGGTGAGGTCCTCGTAGTCGATGGCGCGTTGGCTGACCTGGCGAAGAAGCACGACCGGGCGGATCCCGGACGGGTCCTGACAACTCATCGACAAGGACGTGAACGTGACGTCCACCTCGACCCCGACCAACCCCAGATTCCCGGCCAGAAGCTGCATGCTCGAGGAGACATCGGCGGCACCCGCGCCGTTGGACATCAGGATCTCGCCGACCTGCAGACACAGCTCTACAGCGTGGTGGGTACGCCGCTGCTCCGGCGCGGTTGGGAACTGACTAGACATGTTCCGATGGTGGCAGCGAACCCGTTGCTTTCACAACCGAGGAGGGCGTCTGACGGGTGTCTTCGATCACCCTCGGCGCAGGGGTGCCGAGGTGCTCGTCGTACGGCTGGGGGAGAAGCGCTGGTCCCACCACCGCGCGGCGACGGAAAGGCCCACGAAAAGGGCCATGATGGCGACTGAGACGACGACGACCGCGGCCCATCCGTCCTCACGGTGATCGAGGAACGGGTAGGGGAACCACCCGGTCGCCAAGCCCATCGACAGGGTCCACAGCAGCCACGCCACCGGCCAGAGCAACGCCCACCGGACCACCGACGCGGACACCCGCGGTCGAGGACCGAAGGCGAGCCAACCGATCACCGCCAGGGCGGGCACCACCATGTGCAGCAACTTGTCGGCCACGTAGTCGGCCCCCGAGAGGTCCAGCAGGGGGAGGAGTAGGAAGAAGTGCACGACTCCGGTGATGGCGATGCCGACCACCGCATCCAGGCGGGCCACACGCCACCAGCGGGCGTCGTACTGCGGTGAAACGGCGAGGATGGCCGCGGTGATGGCGACCAGCAGATTGCTCTGGATTGTGAAGTACGACGCCAACCGGCCCACCCTGATGCCCAGGCCGGGGATCTCCTGCTCGTCCAGGACCCGACCCCCTTGGAGAACCAGGATCAGCTGGAGGAGCAACGCACCCACAGCGACCACTGCCGTCAACAGATGCCAGAACCGGGGGGTAGTCACCCGGCGAATGTAGCGGTATTTCATTCGTGGGGGTGATGGCCCACCACGACGACCTGTGGCACTGTCGGATTCATGACGGACCGCGACCCGAAGCAGACCCTGACCGGCCACGAGATCGAGGCCGAGTTGCTCGCCGATTGGCGGGTGATGTTCTCGACGCTCCACGCCCGTTTCGAGACCGGAGGCTTCGCCGCCGGACTCGATCTGGTCAACCAGATCGGTGCCGCCGCGGAGGAAGCCAACCATCATCCCGATGTGACGCTGACCTATCCCCGGGTCGACGTCCGACTGACCAGCCACGACGTCGGTGGGGTCACCCAGCGCGACATCGATCTGGCCCGGATCATCAGCCAGGCCGCCGAGCGAGTCGGCGCCTCGGCCCAGCCGCAGAACGTGCAGGTCCTCGAATTGGCCCTGGACACCCCGGACCTGTCGGCGGTCAAGCCCTTCTGGGCGGCCGTGCTCGGCATGGAGGAGGGGGACGACGACGTCACCGACTCTTCGGGGGTGCTGCCGTCGCTCTGGTTCCAGGAATCCGAGTCCGGCGGTGCGCGCGAAACCCCCGACCAGCGTTTCCACCTCGACATCCGGGTGCCGCCCGAGGTCGCAGAACAGCGGGTCGCCCAGGCCATCGAGGCCGGGGGAACCCTGGTCTCCGACGGGCGGGCACCCTCCTTCTGGGTGCTGGCTGATGCGCAGGGCAACCAGGCCTGCGTCACCACCTGGTTGGGTCGGGCGGTCTCGCCGGACGAAGAGGGCTGAGAAGCCTCACCTGTTTCACCAGGTGGGATTCGCGTCCCGTATCGTGGGACACTGGCTAGCCACTCATGACGCCACATGGGTGGGAGGGCTACGCTGTGCACATGGACCTGACTCTTGTAGTACGCACCGGACGCGCCAGCTGACCAGCAGCTGCACGCGCGTCCACCCCTCGTTGCCCGGGCAACCGAGGGGTTTTTTGTTGGGGTCCACATGCACCATCGAGCCGAAGAACGCCAGAACCGCCATGAACGAGGGAGCGACATGAGTGAGTCAGCCAGCGGGACGCCCGCGGGCACCCCGATGACCGGGGCCCAGAGCCTGATCAAGTCGTTGGAGTGCGCTGGCACCGAGACCATCTTCGGGATTCCCGGCGGGGCCATCCTGCCGGCGTACGACCCGCTGATGGACTCCTCCATCCGCCACATCCTCGTCCGCCACGAACAGGGCGCCGGGCACGCGGCCCAGGGGTACGCCTCGGCCTCGGGGCGCGTCGGCGTCTGTATGGCGACCTCGGGTCCGGGAGCGACCAACCTGGTCACCCCGATCGCCGACTGCCACATGGACTCCGTGCCCATGGTCGCGATCACCGGTCAGGTCGGGGCCTCGATGATCGGGACCGACGCCTTCCAGGAGGCCGACATCCGTGGCATCACGATGCCGATCACCAAGCACAACTTCCTGGTCACCGACCCCGCCGACATCCCGCGCACCGTGGCCGAGGCCTTCTACATCGCCTCGACCGGACGACCCGGCCCGGTTCTCGTCGACGTCGCCAAGTCCGCGCTCCAGGCCGACACCACCTTCACCTGGCCCTCCGAGTTGGTGCTCCCGGGCTACCGCCCGGTCACCCGCCCCCACGCCAAGCAGATCCGCGAGGCCGCGCGACTGATCCTCGACGCTCGTCGTCCGGTGCTGTACGTCGGCGGCGGCACGATCCGCTCCGGGGCCTCGGCCGAGCTCAAGGCGCTGGCCGAACTGACCGGAATGCCCGTGGTTACGACGTTGATGGCCCGCGGCGCGTTCCCCGACAGTCACGCCCAGAACCTGGGAATGCCCGGGATGCACGGCACCGTCGCCGCGGTCGCCGCCCTGCAGCGCAGTGACCTGATCATCAGCCTGGGCGCCCGCTTCGATGACCGGGTGACCGGCAACCTGGACTCCTTCGCCCCCGGGGCCAAGGTCATCCACGCCGACATCGACCCGGCCGAGATCGGCAAGAACCGCCACGCCGATGTCCCGATCGTCGGTGATGTCCGTGAGGTCATGGGCGACCTGTTCGCCCTGCTCAGGGCCGAGTCCGACGCCGGGACGACCGGCGACTACGAGGCCTGGGTGCAGTTCCTGTCCGGGGTGAAGGCGAAGTACCCGGTCGGGTACGACGCGGCGCCCGACGGTGCGCTCTCCCCGCAGTACGTCATCGAGCGTCTCGGCGTCGTCTCGGGTGAGAACACCATCTACACCTCCGGGGTCGGCCAACACCAGATGTGGGCGGCCCACTTCGTGAAGTACGAGAAGCCGCGCACCTGGATCAACTCCGGTGGTCTGGGCACGATGGGCTTCGCCGTCCCGGGTGCCATGGGCGCCAAGGTCGCGATGCCCGACCAGACCGTGTGGGCCATCGACGGCGACGGATGCTTCCAGATGACCAACCAGGAACTCGCGACCTGCGCGATCAACAACATCCCGATCAAGGTCGCGATCATCAACAACGAATCCCTCGGGATGGTTCGTCAGTGGCAGACGCTCTTCTACAACGAGCGGTACTCCAACACCGATCTACACTCCAAGCGGATCCCGGACTTCGTCAAGCTCGCCGACGCCTACGGCTGCGCGGGACTGTCGTGCGAGTCGCCCGGAGAGGTCGACGCGACGATCGAGAAGGCGATGGAGATCAACGACGTCCCGGTGGTCGTGGACTTCCGGGTCCACCGCGACGCCATGGTGTGGCCGATGGTCGCGGCCGGCACGTCGAACGACGACATCAAGTACGCCCGAGACCTGGCGCCCGACTTCGAGGACAATGATCTGTAATGAGCGTTCACACACTCTCCGTCCTGGTCGAGGACAAGCCCGGGGTCCTGGCCCGGATCGCCGGGTTGTTCGCCCGGCGTGGGTTCAACATCGAGTCCCTGGCGGTCGGTCCGACCGAACACGCCGAGGTCTCACGCATGACCATCGTGGTCAATGTCGCCTCCTCGCCCCTGGAGCAGGTCACCAAGCAGCTCAACAAGCTGGTCGAGGTGATCAAGATCGTCGAACTCGAGTCCGAGTCGTCGGTCACCCGGGAGTTGGTGATGGTCAAGGTCGCGGCCAACACCGAGACCCGCGGTCAGGTCCTCGACACCGTTCAGCTCTTCCGCGGCAGCGTCATCGACGTCGCCCCGGACGCCGTGACCATCCAACTGATCGGCAACACCGCCAAGATCGCCGACTTCATGCGGGTGATCGAACCCTTCGGGGTGCGTGAACTCGTCCAGTCGGGTCAGGTCGCCATCGGGCGAGGATCCCGGTCGATCTCCGAGCGCAATCTGCGCACGGTCGTCGTACCCACCCCGCCGATCGCCGGTTGACCCAAACCCACAGCACCACCCAACGCAGCACCCCAACCTAAGGAGAAGCCTGACGTGGCTGAGATGTTCTACGACGACGACGCCGACCTGTCCCTGATCCAGGGCAAGACCGTGGCCGTCATCGGTTACGGAAGCCAGGGTCACGCGCACGCCCTGTCCCTGCGCGACTCCGGCGTCGATGTGCGCGTCGGCCTGCAGCCGGGCTCCAAGAGCCGCGCCAAGGCCGAGGCCGAGGGCCTGACGGTCAAGACCCCCGCCGAGGCCGCGAAGGAGGCCGACGTCATTGTCGTCCTCGCCCCCGACCAGCACCAGAAGAAGGTGTACGCCGAGGAGATCGCCCCGCAGCTGGTCCCCGGCAACACCCTGGTCTTCGGCCACGGATTCAACATCCGCTTCGGCTTCATCACCCCGCCCGAGGGCGTCGACGTGTTCATGGTCGCTCCCAAGGGTCCCGGTCACCTGGTTCGCCGCGAGTACGTCGACGGGCGCGGTGTACCCGTCCTGGTCGCCGTCGAGAAGGACGAGTCCGGCACCGCCTGGTCCCTCGCGCTGTCCTACGCCAAGGCCATCGGTGGCCTGCGCGCCGGTGGGATCAAGACCACCTTCACCGAGGAGACCGAGACCGACCTGTTCGGTGAGCAGGCCGTCCTGTGTGGCGGTGCCTCCCAGCTGGTGATGTACGGCTTCGAGGTCCTCACCGAGGCCGGCTACCAGCCCGAGGTCGCCTACTTCGAGTGCCTGCACGAGCTGAAGCTGATCGTCGACCTGATGTACGAAGGCGGCATCGCCAAGCAGCGTTGGTCGGTCTCCGACACCGCCGAGTTCGGTGACTACGTCTCCGGCCCGCGGGTCATCACCCCCGAGGTAAAGGAGAACATGAAGGCCGTGCTGGCCGACGTTCAGAACGGTGCGTTCGCCAAGCGCTTCATCGACGACCACGAGGCAGGCAGCCCCGAGTTCAACTCGCTGCGTGAGAAGGGCGAGGCTCACCCGATCGAGGCCACCGGCCGCGAACTGCGCAAGCTGATGGCTTGGGTGAAGAGCCACGACTCGGATTATGTCGAGGGCGCAGCCGGTCGCTGACCTCAATGCTGAGAAGGGCCCCGGATCACTGTGATCCGGGGCCCTTGGCGTTGGTGGGGGGTGAGGGCCTGACTCCTCAGCCGGGGGCAACGACCCCGGGTTCGGTGACCCAGGTCCGACCACCGGCACGTCGGGTGACGGTGAACTCATCGAAGAGAGCACCTTCTGGGAGGCGCGTCGTCGCAGTCCTGCCCTTCTCCACCAGCCAGGAGCGGTAGTGCAGCGTGGATCCGGTGACGTCCACGGTCTGGTAGGTCGTGACGCCCTGACCCGTCCGCGCCTGGGTGGCTCCGTTGGCCGTCCACACGTTCTTCTCGGGATCGGCCTCGAGGGGGAAGTACTGCGCGCCAGCGTTGGCCGCGACGTACACCGGGCCGGAGGTCAGGCCGGGAGTCGAGGTGGTGCTGGTGTCCTTGTAGCCACGCGAGTAGACATGGTCGTGTCCCATCAGGACCAGGTCGACGCCGTACGACTCGAAGACTGGTACGAGATGCTCGCGGACCTTGGCTTCATCGCGTCCCACGGATGAGGAGTAGACCGGCTGGTGGAAGGCGACCACACTCCACGTCCCCGGGTTCTGTGCCAGGACGCCTTCCAGCCAGGCGGCCTGGAACCTGATCCACAGATCGCCCGGACCGCTGGACGGGCAAGCGGGATCCCAGCAGGCGGGAAGATTGTCGGGACGTAAGAACTCCTGCTCGCGCGTGGTGTTGAGGGTGACGAAGCGGACGCCCTGGTAGTCGGTGTAGTAGACGGTTTCGGCCGCCAGGACAGCGAAATGGTCGAAGTAGGCCGCGTATTGCCGAGCGACCTGGTCCGAGCCGACCGCGCGGTCGGCCAGCGAGCCGATGGTCGATCGGGTGGGTTGGTTGCGGGGATACTCGAAGGTCGCTTTCCAAGCAGTGAGAAGACGATCGCCGAGGTACTCGTGATTGCCGGGGGCGGCGAGCACGTTGCTGGTGGCAGCGCTGTTGGCCATCCCCGCGAACCAGTCGCGCCACTGCGAGTCGTTGTCGGCGTTGTTGATCAAATCACCGGCGTGGATCGACCCCGCCGCCTCCGGGGCTTTCGTTTCTGCGGCCTGAACGACCCGTCGCCAGGTCGAGTCCAGCCCGACCTGAGCGTCGCCGAAGTAGAGGAAGGTGAAGGAGTCTTCAGCAGAGCTAGCCGTGCCGAAGGTGTGCCACGGACTCCAGGACCCTGGGAGTCCGACCCGGTAGTCGTACTCGGTGGCCGGGCTCAGGCCTGTCGCGGTGGTCGAGAACCGTTGGCGGGGGTTGCCGTTGACCGTGCCACGCGCCGTGCCCGAGATCGTCCTGGTCACCCCACCCACCGAGGAGCGGATCTGGAGGTGTTCGGAAGCACTCCTGCCGCCCAGCCAAGAGAATGATTGCGACCTCGCCGGAGTCGTGGTGGGGGTCAGTACGACGCGGGCGGCTGCTGTATCTGCTGTACCTGGCGTAGCTGCGGCAGCCTTGACGGTGAACCGAGACCAGGACTTGCGTGAGCGGTTGCGGGTGGCGTCGCGGGCAATGGTCTGAAGCCGATAGGAGCCTGCGGGCAGACGAACACGCCGCACCCACGTGGACGTCGTGCTGCCGGGGGTGCGCAGCTTCGTCTTCAAGCGGGACGGGCGTCGGACCCAGGTGCCGTTGGGTCGCAGCCAGCGTTTCGTGGCGCGGTCACGAACTCTTGCGTAGACAGCTGTGACGCCCGAGTTGTCCTTGGCGATGCCGCGCAGCACGACAACGGGACCCTGCACGGCCCGGTTCCGGTGGGGCGCATTCACCTTGATCCTCGGGGCAACCCTGTCCTTGGTCGCAGCGGCTGCCGGTGCAGGGGAGAGGGACCCGAGGATGCTCAATGCGCTCAGCATCAAAGCCGCGGCCACGAGGGCGACCAACAGGCGTGGATCGATCTCACGACGTCGGTGACGGGTGGGCGCGATCATCTCGGTCTCCTGGGGGGGCGGGGGGAGGGTGCCGAGGGCCGCGATCGGGTCAGTTCGGCGGGTCGACCCCGGGCTCGGTGACCCAAGTCTGCCCGCTCGGGCGGAGTGTGATGGTGAATTCGTCGAAGACCGAACCGTCCGTAAGGGTGGTGGAGGCGCCGGGGCCCTTCTCTACGAGCCACGAGCGGTAGTGCAACGTCGAGTCGGTGACGTCGATGGTCTGATACGTCGTCACGGCCTGCCCGGTGCGGACCTGGATGGCTCCGTTGGCGTCCCAGACGTTCTTCGTGGGATCGGTCTCCAGGATGTAGTGCTTGGCTCCCGCGTTGGACACGACGTAGACGGGCCCCACGGTGAGGCCGGGGGTCCCGGTGGCGCTGGTGTCCTTATAGCCGCGTGAATAGACGTGATCGTGGCCCATGAGGACCAGGTCGACGTCGTACTCCTCGAAGACGGGCACCAGGTGGCGCCGCACCGCGGGTTCGTTGCGTCCGACGGCGGCTGAGTAGACCGGTTGGTGGAACGTGACGACATCCCACGTCCCCGGGTTCTGATCCAGGACCCCTTCCAGCCACGCCGCCTGGTAGCGGATCCACAGGTCACCGGGAGCCTTTGAGGGACAAGCCGCGTCGACGCAGTCGGGAAGGTTCACGGGCCGGAGGAACGTCTGGTCGCGCGTGGGGTTCAACGCGATGAACCGGACGCCCTGGTAGTCGGTGTAATAGACGGTCTCCGCCGCCAGGACCTCGAAGTGGTCGAAGTAGGCGGCGTACTGGCGGGCCACCTGGTCGGACCCGATCGCGAGGTCGGCCAGCGTTCCGATCGAGGCATGGTTCGGCTGGTTGAGTGGGTATTCGAAGGTCGACTTCCAGGCGGTGAGCAGCCGGTCTCCCAGGTACTCGTGGTTGCCGGGGGCCGCCATCACATTGCTCGTGGCGGCGCTTCGGCTCATCCCCGCGAACCAGTCACGCCATTGGTCGTCGTTGTCTGCGTTGTTGATCAGGTCCCCGGCGTGGACCGAGCCGACGGCATCGGGAGCCTGAGCCGCGGCGGCAGCCACGACGTCACGCCAGGTTGAGTCGAGTCCGGATTGCGCGTCGCCGTAGTAGAGGAAGGTGAAGGCGTCGTCGTTCGGATCGGCGGTGCGGAAGGACTGCCACTGACTCCACGACCCCGGCAGACCCACCCGATAGTCGTACGCCGTGGCCGGAGCCAGCCCGGTGGCCGTGGTCGAGAATCGTTGGCGAGGGTTGCCGCTGATCGTGCCGCGAGCGGTGGCGGTGACCTCGATCGGCGAGGGGTCGCCGGACCGACGGATCTCGAGCCGCTCCGTGGCGCCCTCGCCGCCCAGCCACGAGACCGACTGTGAGGTCTCGGGTGTCGTGGTGGGGGTGAGTACGACGCGCTCGGCTCTCACCGGTGGAGTGACGGTGAAGGGGGTCCAGGGTTTGGTGGACCAGTTGCGGGCGGCGTCGCGGGCGATGACGTCGAAGCCGTAGGGCCCGGGGGTGAGGGGCACGGTGAGGGA